>NZ_JBFRGR010000001.1:0-653079 GCF_052115445.1 Paenibacillus sp. 2RAB27 | reverse complement strand
GTTTAGAGCGAAGCATGAGGTTCACCACTTTCAAGAGTATACTTATATTATACCAAATTAACGCGGTAATGTGATGAACTAAAAAGAAAATAATAAAGACTGTCGAGACTTTCTCGACAGTCTGAGAAAATCCATCTAATCGTTGAAAAATGTGGATTTTTCCGAAATTAACTGGAGGTTTTCCAGTTAGTTTGGGTTCGTGTCGTCAGCATTACGCATACGTCCTCGAAGGCGCAGTATCTGAGATTGTTGAACACAGTTGCGTAAACATTTATCAGAATCACGTACATTATATCTGTATTGTGTAAAGACGATTATTTTCGAGATTACTATAATGTTAGTAACGGAAGGGGAGCTGTACATGAGAAAAAATTATATACTGATTTGCGGCATTATTCTACTAAGTTGTCTACCCTTATATTTACTGTTCTCGCATAAGAGCACAGATCCCATAGTGAGTGAGGGTGAGAGGCTGGATGTCCATAAATTGGAAAGTATCGTGAATTTAGCGAGTTCACGCGGGAAAGCTGGACCAAATGATGTGAAAGCACCAACCTTTACACTGAAAACGTTAGACGGCTCTTATTCGACGATTGGCGGCAAGAGGGATAAACCGCTCGTTGTTCATTTCTGGGCGAGTTGGTGCGAAGCATGCTCCGTCGAAGTGCCAACGTTAAGGAAGCTCTATGAGCAATATAAGAATCAAGTTGATTTTGTAGGGATTAATGTTGCAACAGAAGAAAAACTAGAAAATATTCAAAAGTTTGTGCTTACGAATCATATTTCATACCCGGTACTCCTAGATGAGCATAAGCATGCAGCAGATCTCTATGAACTTCATGCGCTGCCGACTGTTTTTATGATAGATACGAATGGATACATTGTGGATACCTTTCATATGGTTGACCAGCTTGAGCTAGAAGAGAAAGTTGGACGTTTAGCCAAGCGTTAAATAACAAATACCAATTCATAAAGGAAAGAGGTTTCACGGAGATGAAAATAAAGACGTTTATCGTCCAATTATTAGTTGTTGCCTTGTATTTGACCGTTATTTCGCCATACCCTCCTGCCAAAGCGGCAGAGGTAGAAGCACTGCCAGGCTACTTTGCTGATCATTTCGATAAGGTGACGATTGATGGCAAATGGCATGTGATTGAAGGACCTTGGGCGATTGAAGCAGGGAAATTGACTGTCGCCAAAGGGCAAGGATATAAGGCCATAACGAGTGAAGAACAGTCATTTGGTGATGTGACCGTAGAGAGCGATATCAGCTTGGCTGATAGAGCCGGTGATGCGGGCGTATTATTCAGAACAATCAGTGCGACACCAGGTGCCGACAATGTAAAAGGGTATTACGCAGGAATTAGTGCAAACGGAACAGGTGTAGTTACGCTTGGTCGCATGAATAATAACTGGACCGAGCTCAAACGAGCTTCAGTTACGATTAATCCGAATACAAGTTACCATCTGAAAGTATCTGCTGTAGGTGATCTAATCAACGTCTATGTGAACGATGTATTAGTACTTACACAGTCCGACAGTACCTACACATCGGGTAACATTGGTGTAAGGATGTACAATTCACTGCCGACTTACGATAATCTCGTAGTAAAATCTACCGAGGGAAGCACGTTATTCGAAGATACTTTCGAAACGCAGGCCGAGCAAAGCCTTGGTCAGTGGAATCAAATTGATGGCAGCTGGAAGCTGCAGGCTGGTACGATAACGGTGAATAGCGGCGATGGTTATAAAGCGCTTGTCAAAGATAAGGAATTTGAGGATATGACCCTCGAAACTGATATCAAGCAGCCTAGTGGAACAGGAACTGGCGATGCGGGTGTACTGTTCAAAACGCAAAGTGCTGCACCTGGTGCGGACAACGTCCGTGGCTATTACGCAGGATTAAGCAATAATGGTACGGTTATTCTCGGCCGAATGAACAACAATTGGCAGGCGCTGAAGACAGTGAAAGCGCTACCGAGCATTGATGCGAACCGGTCTTACCACTTGAAGGTTGTTACCGATCAGAATCGAATCAAAGTGTATGTCAATGATACGCAAAAGCCGATCATTGACTTTATCGATGACAGCGCGGATAAGTACACCAAGGGTGGTATCGGTTTGCGAAGTTATCGTTCCGTACCGCAATTCGATAACTATATTGCGAGTGAATATACCGTGCCTGACGCATCTTTCGTCGCACCTGTAGCGAATAAAAGTCCACTTGTGCAAACGCCATTCACTCCGCTTCCACTAGGTTCCATCGAGGCGAAAGGCTGGCTGCTAAAGCAACTTGAGCTGCAGCGCGACAATTCTACGGGATACGCAGAGGATTTGTACAGTGAGCTTGGCACCAACGCGGCTTGGCTTGGTGGGACAGCGCCAGATTCCGATTGGGAGCGTCCGGTCTACTACTTGAAAGGGCTTGTTCCCTTGGCCTACACGTTAAAAGACAAGGATCTCATTGCGAAATCACAGAAATGGATTGAAGCAATACTCGCCAGTCAGCATGCGGATGGCTCCTTCGGACCTGAGAGCAGTGATGATTGGTGGCCTCGCATGGTCGCACTGTATGTCATGAAAGACTATTATGAAGCAACCAATGATGGGCGCGTGCTTCCGTTCATGACGAAATATTTTCATTATCAAGTGGCTCAATTGCCTGATCGGCCGTTAAGAGATTGGGGCAAAATACGCGTAGGTGACAATATTGACACGGTGCTCTGGTTGTATAACCGGACGGAAGATGCCTTTCTACTTCAATTAGCAGATACATTGGCTGATCAAGGGTATCCGATTTCGGATATTTATGCCAAAGATGAGTTTCAAAATTTCGGCAATGATTTCCAACCGACCCATGCCGTCAATGTGAATGAAGCGATCAAAATGCCAACCATTTACTATCAAAGATCGCATGATGAACAAGATCGTGATGCTTTCCAAAAAKGCGTCAGCAATTTGGCTAAGCATGAACAGATCACGGGGATGCAATCCGGCACTGAAATGTTGGCAGGTATTGGAGCGACGCAAGGTGTGGAACTGTGTGCCATTACAGAACGGATGCAAAGTAACGAAGAGGCCGCAATGATTCTAGGTGATCCGCACATTGGCGATGCGCTTGAGAAAATTGCCTTCAACTCCTTGCCTGGCGCTATGGATAAAGAGTTGAAGAACCATCAGTATTATTCCTTACCGAATCAGGTTGAGAGCAATATAGCAGATCATGGTTTTAAACAGAATTATGATAATGGGACGATGCCATCTCCAACATCGGGTTTCCCTTGCTGCCGATTTAATATGCATATGGGCTGGCCGTATTTTGTGAAGAATATGTGGGGCGCCACACCTGAGGGTGGACTCGGTATTATCGCGTATGGACCAAACCGGGTTTCAACCAAAATTAAAAATGCCAACGTCACCATTGATGAAACGACGAATTATCCATTCGAGGAACAAATCGGATTCGATGTGACTACGTCAGAAGCTGTAAGCTTCCCGCTCAAGTTAAGAATTCCCGCATGGGCGAATCAACCGACGGTAACGGTAAATCGTCAAGCGCAGCAAGGCGTTATCGCTGGCGAGTATATGACGATCGATAGAATTTGGACGACAGGTGACCGTGTTGTGCTGACAGTGCCAATGAAATTGAAAACATCAACTTGGGTGAACAATTCCGTTGGTATTGAACGCGGACCGCTTGTGTTCTCTCTGCAAATTCAAGAAAATTGGCAGGTTCAATCCAATCCAATCGCGGCAATTCCAGGCTTTGATGCAAGCGCTCTTGGCTATAGTCAATATCGTGTGTCATCTAGCAGTCCATGGAACTATGGATTAGTGATTGATCGAGAACATCCGGAGGATTCCATTGAAATTGTGAGAGGGGCTATGCCTGAGAATCCTTTCATCCAAGCAACGAGTCCAATTAAATTAATTGCGAAAGCGAAGAAAATTCCGACATGGGGGAAATCGGCTAATAACGTCGAAGCGACCGAACCTCCTGTAGGGCCAATCTTATCGACTGAGCCGACTGAGGATATTACTTTAGTACCTTATGGTGCTGAGAACTTGAGAGTTACCTATTTCCCTGAGGTGACGGAACAAGCCGAAGAGGCCGTGACCATGAAATATGAAGCGGAACAAGCTGAAATTGGGCATGCGAAAATAAATACAAATAATAATCGTGCGTCAGGTGGCAGCTATGTCGGAGAGATCGATTATCCAGACAGCTATGTCCTTTTCAACTCCGTTCAAGTTCCTGCTGCTGGTACATACAACATGGATATCTGGTTTGCCAATGGCGGCGATTTTACTGCGGCTACGGGAAAAGTTCTCGTTAACGGCGAGGAACAATTGATCAAACTTCAGGGTACACAAAACTGGGGGCGCTTCATGGCCATCCCACTAACCGTAGATCTCCAAGAAGGAACGAACACCATCAAGTTTATGAAAAGCGAGGGCTTCTATGAGCTAGACTATGTGGTAGTTCGACCTCTGGAAGTAAAAGAGCCTGAACCTACGCTCCCTGCCGTCGCTAGCTTGACGGGTCCTGATGTGGTTCAAGTGAATCAAACCTTCGATCTAAAGATGGGTGTTTCGAATGTTACCCAAAGTGTGTATGCACAGGATGTAACGGTGACTTATGATCCAAGCCAAGTCGAATATGTAGGTGCAGAGGCTTTGACAGAAGGATTTGCACTGGTTGGCGAATCGAAGTCGACAGTTCAATTGCATTTCCTAATGGCAAAAGTAGGTAACTTAGACATGGATGGTTCCTTGCTTAAACTGAAATGGAAAGCCAAGTCTATTCCCTACACAGCGAACACCGTCATCTCCTTAGCGAACGTTATCATTGCGGATCAACATGGGACAGAAACAACGTTAGATGCCGTCGGACACACGATGCAACTAACGGTTCTTGTCGACCACGTGGACCCAATAGATAACACGGAACCAACTACTCCTACACCTTTACTAGGTGATCTCAACAATGATGGCAAATATTCCACTGATGATTTAGATATTTTAGCTGCGTTCTATGGTGTATTTTCGAATAGTGCCTCGTGGGAGCAACTGAAAAATCTAGACTTTAACCATGATGGTCAAATTGATCTTGTTGATCTTGCAGCCATGGCGCAAATGATTTCGCAGTAAAACATAGATCATCGGAATCCCGCATATTGACGATACGACATGTATCGTTATATGTGGGATTTTTGTATAAAAAAGCCTATTAATGTAAATACAACACCAGCTGTATTTTTCTATAATAAAGAAGTTCTAACATGGATAAACAAAGGAAGGAGGTAGCGCGAGGAGACTGAATATACCAACATGAATCTTTACATAGCTAGGAAAGGCCTCCCCGAATTTGATACGTTATGCATCCAAAATAAGAGAGGTTGGTTCAAGCATGAAGTTCAAAGACGTGCAGAAAATGCTTTTAATGCTTGTCATGGTTGTCAGTTTGTGTCTTCCTTCCCTATCGATTACACATCACGTTCAGGCTGCAGAAGCTGAAACACATGGCTTGAAAGGTGACTACTATACGAGCTCAGGCTCACCAAGCTTTAATTTTGGAACTTTCAAAGCGACAACGGTTGATGCAAATTTGGATTTTAGCTCCTTGGAAACCGCATTGAAGCTGATGACAGGGCAAAGTGATAATGTGAATGTGAGATGGACGGGATCGATCGTTCCTGCCTATTCCGAAAATTATACATTCTCCATCATTGGTGACAATGGTTTCCGCTTGTGGGTGAATAACCAACTTGTGCTTGATCATTGGGTCAATGATTGGGATAAAGAGCAAACGGGAACGCCTATCGCTCTGGTTGCAGGCCAGAAAGTTGATTTCAAGCTCGAATACTTCGAGGCAACTGGCGGATCTAATCTGCATGTGAGATGGTCGAGTCCTTCTCTTGCCAAACAAGCGATTCCAACAGAAGCGTTGTTCACACCTGCTGGTTATAAATCCGCAGGCCGCATCTCCGCGGATGGAACGAAGGCAGAGATTAACTTCGATAACGCGTTATCCACACCGCCTGCAAGTGGTTTCGGCACGCATCTAAAGGTGGATGTTGCTGGAACGAGCTGGCCTATTGCATCGGCGGCACTTCAGGCTGGGAATAACAATGTTCTCGTACTCACCTTTGAGAATCCGATTTACTCCAAGGATGTTTCACAGGTGGGGATTAGTTATGACGGTAATGGCGGTTTGCTCAATGGGGACGGAAGTTCCGTTGGCACTTTCTCCAAATTTTTGAAAAATGACTCAACGTATCAAATCATGACACCATGGGCGGAACAACTGGACTCTAATAACGTGTTACCTGAATATCCTCGTCYACAGCTGGCCCGTGAGCAATGGATGAATCTTAATGGTGAGTGGGAGTTCCAGGCTGCTAAAGCTAGCGATACACTTCCGACGGGTCAAACCTTAAAAGAGAAGATTCTCGTCCCGTTTGCGGCAGAGTCGATTCTTTCTGGGATTCACCGTACTGAAAGCTTAATGTGGTATAAGCGATCCTTTACGATTCCTGACAGCTGGAGTGGTCAACGGGTGAAGTTGAACTTCGGGGCTGTTGATTATTTGGCTACTGTGTATGTCAACGGACAGCTTGTAGGAAGTCACAAGGGTGGCTTCACAGCATTTAGCCTGGATATCACAGATCAATTGAAGGCGGGACAAAATGAATTGATCGTGAACGTGCTCGACAACACGGATTCTGGGGAAGATCAAGCGGTAGGGAAGCAAACCGTGAAGAAGCTTGGTGGCATTTGGTATACGTCAAGTTCGGGTATCTGGCAAACGGTTTGGATGGAGCCTATCGCCTCAGCTCATATTGACAAGCTCGACATGGTGCCGGATATCACCAATCAAGTGCTGAAACTGAAAGTAGCTGCTTCAGGTGTCCAAGGTGAAACCGTAGAAGCGAAGGCTAGCGTCAATGGGCAAGTTGTTGGCACAGCGACAGGAGCTCCAGGAACGGACATTGCCATTCCTGTTCCGAATGCAAGACTCTGGTCACCTGACGACCCGTTTCTTTATGATCTGCAAGTGACTTTGAAGAACGGAACGCAATCCGTTGACCAAGTAAATAGTTATTTTGGGATGAGAGAAATCAAGACAGGTCTGGTTGATGGTGTCATGCGTACACTGTTGAACGGCAAATCCGTCTTTATGATGGGACCGCTGGATCAAGGGTACTACCCAGATGGGATTTACACCGCGCCTACTGAAGAAGCGCTGCAATTCGACTTGGCAACGATTAAACGTATCGGCATGAACACGGTGCGCAAGCATATCAAAATTGAGCCGGCACGCTGGTATTACTGGGCAGATAAAATGGGCTTGCTGGTCTGGCAGGATATGCCTAGCTTGGAGGATCGCCAAGGGAATAAAGGTAGCGATATTTCCCAAGCGGCCAAAACACAATGGTTGAAAGAATATAAGGAAATGGTCGACCAGCTTCGAAGCACGCCTTCGATCGTGACGTGGACAGTATTTAATGAGGGCTGGGGGGAATTCGATCAAGGTGGCCAATTATCCAAAGATGCCGTGAATCTAGTAAAAAGCTGGGATTCCACGCGCCTCATTAACGGCAGCAGCGGTTGGTGGGATACAGGTGTAGGCGATCTGAACGACGCGCACAGTTATCCGGCACCTACTTCACCTGCTCGATCAGCGAACAGAGCATCTGTCATTGGCGAGTACGGCGGACTTGGTTTGCACGTGACAGGGCATGAATGGACACCGCTGACCTTCTCCTATCAATTAATGAGCAGCAAAAAGGAAATAACCGATAAATATATTGGTTTTATCGACTCCCTTAAACAGCAGAAGGCGAATGGTCTGAACGCAGCGATTTATACGCAAATTACAGACGTTGAGTATGAAATTAACGGACTGCTTACGTATGATCGTAAAGTTGAAAAGCTAGATTTTGACCGAATCGCCAAAGCACACCGAGAGTTGATCGGCACAGCGAATAAAGCTGATTTGAATGCGCAACTTGCCGTAGAAGAAAGCTTTCTTGGTGCCATTCGTATCGGTTCTCAACCGGGCGCATATCCGCAAGCTGCCGTCGATCAGTTTACGACAACACTGAATGCGGCTAAGGCGGTTAATCAAGATGCGAACGCAACGGTAAGTCAAATTCAAGGGGCACTAGATAGCTTGGTAGCTGCACATCAGCAGATCTTATCTACCGTGCATGCGCCCATACCTAACGGTTTTACAACAGATTCATTTGATTCCACAACGCTCGCGCCTAGTTGGACGATCTTCCGTCAGGATAGCAGCAAATGGAGTCTGACAGCGAATCCGGGAAGTCTCCGATTGCAATCTTTGGCTGGGGATATGTTCGGGAACTCCAATGCAAGTAAGAACGTATTCCTGCAAAACGCACCAGCGGGAGATTTCGTGGTTACCACCAAAATCACAGGTTCGGTGAATAAGAATTATGAGCAAGGCGGTTTGCTCGTTTGGCAAGACGAAGATAACTATGTGCGAATTGGGCATGTGTGGGATACGACGGGTGCTACTGGTAAAAATCTGGAAAGTGCATTTGAGAAAAACGCCGTATACACGAAAGCAACCAATGTTGCAAAGCATCCGGGGACAGATTCGGTGTACCTGATGATAGCGAAGGTAGGCAATGTCTACACGACATCCTTCTGGAATGGTACCGCTTGGCAGCAGGCGGCTGATCCGATGACAGTCAATTTATCGAATGTCAAAGTAGGGTTCTATGCGATGTCAGCAACAGATGGTACGTCCATCCCTGTAGATATTGATTATTTCTCGGTAGGTCCTGCTGTGGATCAGCCGACTTTCACATTTGCAGGCCCACCTGTTGTTTCCAGCGGGCAGCCATTCAGTGTGACATTAAGTCTTGGCTCGGTTACGGAAGCTGTATACGCGGAAGATCTGACCGTGACGTATGATCCAACACAACTCGAATTTGTCTCAGTAGAAGAACTGCATGCAGGTGTTACTGTGGTGGATAAAGCCGTGACACCAGGGAAACTTCGGTTAATTATGGCGAATATCGGTGTGGCTGATGTGAATGGAAGTATGCTTAAGTTGAACTGGAAGGCCAAATCGTTGACAAGTACTGCGAATGCGACAGTCCTACTTTCTAGTGCCGTGCTTGCGAATGGAGCCGGTCAAGAAAAGACACTTGATCAAGTCAGCTTCCCTGTTCAAATCACTGGACTAGTTAATAAAGAAGCCTTGCAAAATCTGATTACCGATGCGCAACATAAACATGATCAGGCGGTTGAGGGAAGCCTTGCTGGCCAATATCCGATCGGCGCCAAAGCGGATCTTCAAGCAGCCATTGCGCAAGCAACAGTTGTAGCTGACAATGCAGGTGCAACGACTGAGCAAGTCGCTCAAGCCGTGAATGTGCTTCAATCTGCCTTGAATCACTTCTTATCCCGTGTCATAAGCGCAACTCCTGGTGACATTAATACCGATGGCAGATTCACAGTCGGTGATTTGGCCCAAGTCGCTGCGGCTTACGGTAAAACGTCGGCTGATTCCGATTGGGAGCAATACAAGCAAATGGATGTCAATGGCGATCATATTGTCGATATTGAGGATTTGGCGGCGGTAGCGCAGTTGATTTTGCAGTGATGTGATATAGAAGGAGCTAAGCGGGGTGTTGGCGCTTAGCTCCTTTTTTTTCGGCACACAAGCGAACAGTATTGTTAATCGAAGTGGACATATTGTACATGGTGTAAATAATTTGTTAAGCCCTTTGGATGAAATGGAAATATAACAGTAGCTGCATAGCTCCTATAATGAGCGTGTAGGTATCGAATCAAGAGGGGGAGATGTTCATGTTTAACAAAAGGAGGAGTGCTTGCATCCTCATTGCCGCCATGGCAAGTCATCTGCTCATACCATTCAGTATGGCAGGCCAGATCACGGCACAGGCAGCAGTAACTAATTATGTGGCTGCAAGTTTCAATACGTACCCTACGGCGCCCTCAACCTCAGGCCCAACAGCGGAAGTAGGAGGGAATTGGGGGTTATATAATGCCAAAGCTGGAACGGATTATACGGTTGGGGAAGCTGTTTACGGTCGGAGTGATCTCAGTTTGAAGCTGGTGTCAGGTACTGCTGGCACCCAACTGTACACGGGTAAATTCGGCTTGAACCTCGCAGGCAAGGTGGTGCTGGAAGCGTCAGTACGGGCACAAGACACTGGACATATCCGATTGCTAGATGTAAAAAGTACAAGCGGCGTATGGAAGAACTTTCTCACACTGACGGAAACAGGGCAAATGTCCATCTTGAATACGTCTTTAGGGACGTATACACCGAATACGTGGTATCGCGTCAAAGCAATCATCGATCAGACCGGCAAAAAGGCGGATGTGCTGTTGAATGATGTTCAAGTTGTAACCGGTGTCACATTAGGGGCGACCTGGGATACGATCAACACGCTTAAATTTACGCAGACAGGAACGGCGCTGCCAGGAAGCTCATATTTGGACGATGTGAGAGTGTATACGTATGCACCAGTTGAAAGCATTTCCCTGATGCCTGATGCGGCAGCGATTGGCGTGGGTAAGCAGCAAGTTCTTTCCGCTCAGATAGTGCCTGAAGATGCTGCGGATCAGCGTGTGGTTTGGAGCTCGGATAATCCAGCAACGGTGACCGTCGATACGTATGGCGTGGTTACAGGTGTGGGTGTTGGAACCGCACGGATTACGGCAACGACATTGGATGGCGGGAAAGTAGCCTCATCCATTATAACCGTTTCCAATAACGTGCCGGTTACTGGCATTGCTTTGCCAGCTAGGCAGACGGTAGCAGCAGGGGGAACTGCGCAGCTAACACCTGTTATTACGCCTGCAAACGCTACGAACCGTAAGGTCACATGGACAAGTGACAACACGGCGATCGCAACAGTCGACGTGCAAGGGTTGGTCACCGCACAATCGGCGGGGCAAGCCATGATTACCGCACGAAGTGAAGATGGCGGTTATAACGCGACGACGAATGTGACCGTGCTGCCGCCGGGCGTGGCTTCGATATCTTTGCCAAGCCAGGTAACTGTAACAAAAGGAGACACGATTACGCTAGTCCCGACTTTCCAGCCGGCACAAGCAAGCAATCAGCAGGTCATCTGGTCGATTGGCGATGCGACGATTGCTTCTGTCGATTCGGCAGGTGTAGTGACTGGTCTTAAACTTGGCGAGACGCCGCTTACAGCGACTAGTGTGGATGGAGGTAAAACAGCAAGCACCATGATCAAAGTTAGTGAGAAAGCAGCAGCTTCCGATGAATTCGAGCGATTAAGATTGAAACGCAAATCGGGTCTTGATGGCGGTGACAATTTAGATACGGCAGACACCGATGTGTTGGCTAAGGTAGCGACACTTACGACAAATGGACAGACGCGTTGGTCGACTATGCAGAAAGCGGCAGACCGCCAAGTGCTATGGATGGATTCCGTTGTGAGCAGCGGCAATTCAGATGCCATCCATAACAACATTTCGCGAATTCGCGAGATGGCGTATGCTTACTCCACGAAAGGCGGGGCATTGTACCACAATCAGCAACTGCAAAGCGATATTGTTTCTGCACTGGAGTGGGTGTACGTCAAGCAATATAACGAGACGGGGACGGCTTTTGGTAACTGGTGGAATTTCGAGATAGGCATTCCGGCTAAAATGACAGATATCATCGTGATGATGTACGATGCGTTGACATCGGAGCAAATCGCCCGCTATATCGCAGCGATTGATCATTATACCCCAGATATCCAATCGAATTTGTTTGATACGAGTTCTTATTATACAGGGGCGAATCGTTCCGATATTTTAATGTATAAACTTGTGGATGCTATTTTGTTGAAATCAGAGTCACGCATACGCGCTGTGGGATCTGAAATGTCCCCCTTGTTTGCTTATGTAACATCAGGAGATGGCTTTTACGATGATGGATCTTTCGTGATGCATACCTCCGTCGCCTACACGGGCAGTTACGGCTCGGTCATGTTGGAAGGGGTCAGTCAGCTGTTGTATTTGTTGAACGGCAGTCCTTGGCCGATTACCGATCCGAATGTGAACAACTTTTATAAATGGATCTATGATGGGGTTGCCCCGTTGATTTATAAAGGAATGACGATGGACATGGTGAATGGCAGATCTATTGTTCGCGGATCCGATAATGCCCAGAAAACAGCAGCAGGCATCATGTCAGCACTCGCAAGGCTTGCGCTAAATGCGCCAGCGGAAGATGCGCAGAAACTGAAGAGCATGCTGAAATCGTGGATTACGCAGGATCAGACTCAGTTTAACTACTATAATTTCTTATCGTCTATGAATCTGATAGGTTCTGTAAAGCAATGGGTGAGCGACGCAACAATAGTGCCGGATAGAGAAGCTGCAGGTTATTATGAGTTCGCGGGTATGGCTAGAAGTCTGCAAATTCGGGATGACTATTCGTTCGGCGTCAGTAAGAGCTCGAAGCGCATCCAGACCTATGAGCTGAACAATGGTGAAAACGGCGAAGGCTGGTATACCGGTGACGGTATGACCTACCTATATAATGGCGATCAGTCACAGTATATGGAAGACTATTGGGCAACCGCGAACCGTTACCGCTTACCGGGCACGACGGTAGATACAAGACCGCGTGTGTTTGATAACTACCAAAACGGTGACGGTGAAGGCAAGCCGGCCAATGCATGGGCAGGCGGTGTTGAGATGGGCTCCTACGGCAGCTCCAGCATGCAGCTGAAACAGATTGGTACCACGCTGCAAGCGAATAAATCGTGGTTTATGTTCGGAGACGAGATTGTTGCGCTGGGATCTGGCATTTCGAGCAGTGATAACCGGACGATCGAGACGATCGTGGAACAGCGCAAGCTGAATGCAAGTGGCGACAATCCGTTGATTGTTGATGGGCAAGCTAAGTCCTCCGGACTAGGCTGGACCGAGCGTATGTCAGGCGTGCAGTGGATGCACTTCAGCGGAAACGGTGCGCAATCGGATATCGGGTATTATTTCCCTGATAGACCGACGATAAATGGGCTCCGGGAACAGCGGACGGGTCGCTGGAGCGATGTGAATCAGAGTGTGGCGCAATCCGCACCGGTATCTCGCAACTACCTGAGCCTGTGGTTGGACCACGGGAAAAGCCCGCAAGGGCAAACGTACAGCTATGCCATTTTACCGAATAAAACGGCTGACCAAGTAAAGCAATACGCAGAACACCCACCCTATGAGGTACTGGTGAATAATGATCAGGCGCAGGCGGTTCGACATCAAGGGCTTGGCCTCACAGCTGTGAATTTCTGGAAGGATCAGAAAGTGAAGGCGGATTTGGTGACGAGCTCCAGACAAGCTGCGGTTATGATTAAGGAKGAGAATAATCGTCTAGAGGTCGCTGTCTCTGATCCTACGTTGGAGAATTCAGGTGCCATTGAGCTTGAGCTGGATCGCTCCGCTGCAGGCACGCTGCAGGCAGATCCGCAAATTATGGTCACACAGCTATACCCGACGATTCGATTGGTAGTCCGTGTGAACGGATCAGTAGGACGCACGTTCCATGTGGTGTTCGACACCGATCCTGCAAAGCCGAGACCGTCGGATCATCCGCCGATTCCAGCCATCGTCAATCCGAGAGGTGTAAACAGTGAGCTAGACCATTCGACTAATCTGTACGCGGCCTTCGATAACGAAGGCAATGGACTGGAAGCCATCGGTGGAGGTCCAAGTGGATGGAGTGTTAGTAGCGCGCAGCAAACGATTGTGACGCTCGAACGGTTGCCGGAGGAGTCGAGCAACATCCTACGCCTGCTGGATATGAGCGATCAAGCCTCGGCCGTCGCTACCCGATTGTTTCCATCGGTATCTGAGCTAGCCGAAGTGGAATGGACGTTCGCGGAGCCGTATGGTCCCAAAGGTGAAGAATTCAAGCTGCTCAGCGGCGAAACGCCAGCCATTCGCTTAATGACACGTTCGGGAGCGCTTTATTGGCTTGACGGACAGGGTGCTGAGCATTATATTCAACCCGTTTCGGCAGCAACTTGGACGAAAATTCGACTGACGATCGATATTCCGCACAACAAATATGATGTTTATGTGGACGGTAAATTGGCGGCAGTTGGCGCAAGCTTTGCAAATCCAGTCACAGCGATCAGCGGCATTCGCTTCGAAACGGATGAGCTGCAGATGGACGCGATCCTGTACGTTGATGATATCTCTGTGTATCGTTTTGGCGAGCAGACGCTGGTATATAGTACGTTTAATGCAGGCAGTGGCTCCTGGCAAGTTGCTGAAAGTACAACGGCCCCTGTACAGGTAGTGGACGATCCGAATCTGAACAATAAGAGCATCCTGCTGAATGATAATGACAACAAGTTTAGTGCTTCGATCAAGCAATCGTTTGCGGAGCAAACCGGCACCTTCGTGGCGGAATGGGATTTGAAAGAAAAAAATAGCGGTAAAACACCGTTCTATGAACTGCGGCAAGGTGAGAAAACGGTTGTCCGTTTGTTAACCAGTGGTACGCTGCGCTATTTGTACAAGGATGGCAAAGTGGATACGCTTGGATCTGTTCCAACGGGTGTATGGCATCATATCCGATTGGAAGTTGATGTTGCAAACCAGAAGGTCAATGTCTATTTAAACGACGTACTGCAGAAGGCGGGACTCAGCTTCTACGAATCGTCGTCATCGATCGATAATATCCGGATCTATACGTCTTATGGGGCGGTGGATGCACCAATGTGGATCGACAATGTGAAGTTGTACACCTATATGCAGCCAGTTCAACCGCGAGGATTGGAGCTGAGTACGGTGGAGCAAGCGGTGTTTTTGGATCAGCCGTCTGGAGGGGCTGAGCAGACAAGTGTGTCACTTAGCGCGGAAGTGACACCTTCGAACGCTTATGATACGACTGTTCGCTGGATTTCCTCCAACGAGCAGGTCGCATTGGTCGATGCCAGCGGTTTGGTAACAGCGAAGCAGCCTGGCAAAGCGATCATTACAGCAACAACAGCTCACGCCGAATTGCAAACTGCTGTCACTGTGTATGTGGTTCCAAAGGCACCTGAGCTTACAGCGGATGACGCTGCGAATACGGTGACGGGGATGACTGCTGGGCTGGAATTCAGCCTGGATGGCAGTGAATATTCACTATACGATGTAGAAGCTTTCAAGCTCATCAATCTTAACGGACCTCACCAACTTATTGTCCGTTGGGCGGCCAATGAGTCCACTGGCGCACCTGCAGGGAAAGTGACGACGCTGCGATTCGTCTCATTGAACCCGTCAACAGGCGAAGGGGCTGGATCTGGTTCTGAATCTGGCTCCGCCACTGGCGAACCACCCAAACCTGTGACACAACCAAGTACTGGATCCAAAGATAGCATCATTCCATTGAAACTATCGGATGATTCCATCCAAACAAGCAAGGACAGCCAAGGAAGAGAAGTTACAACGGTTATCGTGGATGCCGATGCCCTTAAGCAAGCATGGTCTCCGACAACGTCGGCAGTCGTCATTGCTCCGCCAGTTAGCAGCAGTTCATTCGTTGTGAAGCTTCCGGCTAACGTCCTTCAAAAAGCATCGGAGACAACACCAGCAGGTGTAGTTATTATTCGATCACAGCAAGGCGAGATCTCCTTGCCATTGGCGTTGTTTATGCTTGGCGGTGCCTTGGCGAATCTGTCGCAAACTTCGGCAAGTACCTTGTCCGTCACGATTGAAAAAGCGGATTCTTCGATGGAAGATCGCGTGAAGAATGCTTCAGGTCTTCGCAACGTTTCAGTAGTAGGTCAGATTGTGGATTATAAGGTGACATTGGAGCAAGAGGGTACGGTTGTACCGGTAACGCAATTCGGGAATCTCTACGTGGAGCGTACCCTTTTCATTCCAGCTAAACTGAATGCGAATACGGCAACTGCCGTACGGTATGATCCGGAGACTGGCGATCTGAACTTTGTACCAGCGGTGTTCATAACACTACCTAACGGACAAACGGAAGTGCGCATAAAAAGAAACGGCACGAGCATTTACACGGTCATTCAAGGCAATACAACATTTGATGACCTCGTCGGTCACTGGAGCAAAGCCGATGTTGATAAGTTAGCCTCCAAGCTAATCTTGCAAGGCCAATCGGAGGGACGCTTTGTGCCAGAAGCATCGGTCACGCGGGCAGAGTTCGCTGCAATGCTCGTTCGCGCACTTGGCTACCAAGCGAAGCCGGTTCGTCAACCTACGTTCAACGACGTAGCGCCGACCGATTGGTTCTATGATGTGGTTGAGGAGGCGGTGCAGGCGAAGCTGATCGAAGGCATCGGCTCAGATATGTTTATGCTGAATCAGCCCATCACGAGAGAGCAGATGGCTGTAATGATCGTGTCAGCGATGAAGCTCGCAGGCAAACAGGTGCAAGGCGATGCGAGCCAAAACACACGCAAGAATTTCTTGGATCAATCGCTCATAAGCCCATGGGCCAAAGTGTCACTGGCAGCAGCTTTGCAAGCTGAACTAATGAACGGTAGATCCGACAATGAGATCGCGCCAGCTGCTAATTCAACAAGAGCGGAAGCGGCTGTTGTGCTGAACAGATTGTTGATTTACGTGAACTTCATGAACTAAATCCAGAAGAGGGAGCCCAAGGCTCCCTCTTTCTCGTCTAAACGTAATTATTTTAACAACGTAATTGGACAAAATAGTCATTCCCTTTCTTAGGGGAAAACCGTCATAATGGAGGGAGTCGTATTGCCAGAAATCCACACTATAACGGCTATTTAGCAATATGTGAGAATACGAAGTATGGGGAAATGAACGGAATGCTTACATACAAGACGACACCCCAAAGGAGAGAGCGCATGCCGATCAAAATCAATCTATGGAAGAAGCGCCAAAGTGTCATTTTTACATGGCTCGTTTCGTACAGCGCTGTCTTTATCATTCCGATTCTTATGAGCTTAATTTTATATAGGGAATCCAGCGACACGTTGCGTGGGGAAATTCATCGAGCTAACGATACCATGCTCCAACAAGTGAGGGAAACCATCGATTCTCAGATTGAGATGATGCAGCGGCTCAGCATGGAGCTTACCTGGAATACACGCGTGCAGAGCTTGATCTATACGCGGATGTCCAGCAGTGATGAGCAGTATACGGCGTATCAAGTTGCCAAAGAGTTTCAATTGTATCAGACTTCCTATGCCTCTGTGGACCAATTTTATGTAACTTGGGAGGGAGAAAATACTGTTTTGCTGCCAGGGAGTTCCCGGGATTATCAAGCGGGCTTCGAAACCATTCATGAGACAGGTGTAATCAGCTATGCCGATTGGTTGAAGTTGGTAAAGCAGAATAGAAGCACGACATTTACAATGCTGCCTCGCAAAGACAATATGTATTCGAAGCAAGCGTTGGCGCTTATTACGCGCCTACCTGCGGGGGCGATCAGCAGACCGACGGGCTCTGTAGTTGTTATGGCGGACGTGGAGCGATTCAATAAAGCGATTGCCAAGGTGCAATCATTTAGCGGCGGGGACGTATACCTGCTGGATGAAGCGAACAAAGTGCTCCTGTCGAATACGAGCACGAGCCTCCCTGCTTCGATCTTGGATCAACTAGGGGCAAGGGAGAGCGGCGTTATTTATAACAAAACGAGCGACGAGCAATCGGAGATCTATTATCTCCATTCTGAAGTCTCTAAACTCACTTATATATCGGTTATTCCAAGCAAATTGTATTGGCAAAAAGCCGTATATGTCCGCAATGTGATGTACATTAGCGTCGCGATTAGTCTCGTCGGGGCGGCCTTCTTAACGCTCTTCTTCATGCGCAGGAATTACTCGCCGATCCAGCGATTAGTGCAAGTGCTAGCCGGGGCAGAAGCGGCAAGAGGCAATGAAGCCAAACAAGAAGTGAATGAGCTCAGCTTCATTCATCGTGCCGTTTCCGATACGCTCAGTGAAAAAGAAGCGATACGGGTTCAGCTGCAGCAACAGCATAATATGCTGCGTTCTAATATGCTCGCGCGTCTGCTCAAAGGGCGGCTTGATGGACCTATTCCGCTCCAAGAGGCACTGTTTTCACATCAAATTGAGTTGCATTCCGACCATTTTGCCGTTTTATTATTTTTTATGGAAGCGCCTGAAGAAGTCAATATCAGCATTTCATCTATTGGACCATATGAGAAAAGTCGATTGGGGCAGTTCATTTTAACGAATGTAGTGGAAGAGTTGGTTGGGATGCGTGGACATCGCGGGTACGTAGCGGAAGTTGGCGATATGTTGGCTTGCATTGTGAATTTCGCTGAAGACGACGAGGAAGGTCGTATGCAACAGCTCGTTTCGATTTCCGAAGAGGCGCAACAGTTTCTACTGGAGAGGTACCGGATGAAACTCACGTTATCGATCTCGAGAGTGCAAGCGACGATCGCTGGCATTTCGCAAGCTTATCAAGAAGCGCTGGATGCCATGGAATATAAGCTCATACTGGGCAAGCAGAAAATTATTGCCTATGATCAGCTCCACAAGGAACCTATGACGGGCTTTTACTACCCGTTGCAGATTGAACAGCGATTGATGAATTTTATTAAAATCGGCGATTTGGAGCGCGCAAGAGAAGTGCTAGACGAGGTTATCGAGCGCAATTACGGCAAATCGGTGACCTCCGTAACACTGGTTCGTACGCTTATGTTTAATTTGATCTCCACGATGATGAAAACAATCCATGAGCTTGGGGAAGTTGATGAAAGCTTCCTAGCCCAGCATCCGAATTGGATGGAGACGATGGCCAACAGTGATACGGTGAAGGAAATGGTTGAGCAGCTTAACATGCTATTGGAAGATGTGTGTGAGTACACAGCAGCCAAACTGGACGTAAGTATTTTGAAAGGACGTTCGGAATCGCTGCGGGAATTGATTTTCAAAGTAAATGTCTATGTAGAAACACATTATCAGGATATGGATTTAAATATAGGACTGCTGGGCGAGCAGTTTCAATTAAAAGCGAGCTACCTGTCCAAACTATATAAGGAACAAACAGGCGAGGGACTGCTCGATTATATTAACCGCGTTCGAATTGAGCAGGCCAAAGCACTTCTGGGCTTCACGGATCAAGCGATCGTGGAAATCGGTAAGCAGGTTGGTTTTAATGAAGCGGCGTCGTTTATCCGGGTATTTAAAAAGTTCGAAGGCATTACGCCGGGCAAATTTCGTGAGCTGCGGGGGTAGACGGGTGGCCACGAAGTGGTTGCCCGTTTTCCGTATTAAAATGACATGGAATTGGCGGTTTTGTGCATGTTGCAGCCTGTTTTAACAATGAAATTGGAACTTTTCGATATATCTTTTTGTGATCGCAAGCGGCAATATGAAGGCTGTAAGGACCGAGGCGTTACATAGACGCTGTTAAATGAAAAGGGAGGTAAGCGTTATGAAAGTTAATAAAAAAATCGTAACATTGGCAACTTTGCTAGCTCTGTCAGGCTCCGTTATCGCTGGTTGTTCCAAGGAGACGGCAACCGAACAACCGAAGGATGGGGGAAGTCCCACACCTGCGACCACAGCCGGCACATTCAGCTATCCGATGAAAACGGATAAAACTCTCACCTATTGGGCGGAGCTCAATGGAAACATCGGAAGCGTAAAGCCGACGTTCCAAGAGGTACCTTTCTTTCAAGAGTGGCAGAAGCGGACAGGCGTTAATTTGAAATTCATTCAACCGCCTGCGAATCAAGCGAAGGAAGCGTTGAACGTGTTGCTGGCTTCAGGCGAGCTTCCGGATATGATCGAGTATGTATGGAGCTCTGGCTTCCCAGGTGGTCCAGAAAAGGCGATCAACGACGGCTATATCCTTAAACTAAATGATGCGATGGATAAGTATGCGCCGAATTTAAAGAAATATTTGAAAGAGCATCCTGAAGTTGATAAGCAAATTAAAACCGACAGCGGCAGCTATTATGCCTTTCCGTTCATTCGCGGAGACGATCTGTTGAAAACATACCAAGGGCCAATTATTCGGAAAGACTGGTTGGATGAGCTGGGACTCCCGATGCCGCAAACGATGGACGATTGGTACAATGTACTCAAAGCGTTTAAAGAGAAGAAAGGCGTTGCGGCTCCGCTTACCTTCTTAGGTATGCCTACGGCACTGTTTGGCTTGGATGGCGGTGCATTCACTGGGGCGTTCGGGGTCATCAAGAATTTCTATCAGGAAGACGGGAAAATCAAATACGGCCCTATGGAGCCTGGGTATAAACAATTCTTAGCAACGATGCAAAAGTGGTATGCAGAGGGTTTGATTGATAAAAACATAGCCACAGTCGATACCAAGACGATGGACTCCAACATGACTTCAAGCAAGAGTGGGGCAACGGTATGGAATTCCGGTGCGGGCATCGGCAAATGGCAGCCGATCGTCAAGGAGAAAGAACCGAAAGCTCAGTTCGCTCCAGCGCCATATCCAGTTCTGAAGAGTGGTGACAAGCCAAAGTTCGGGCAAAAAGACTTTTCTTTTGTGACAACAGGCGGGGTTGCGATTACAGCCAATTCTAAGAATGTGGAAACAGCCGTACGTTTGCTTGATTATGCCTATGGCGAAGAAGGTCACAACTTCTTTAACTTCGGGATCGAAGGCGTTAGTTATAAAATGGAAAACGGCTATCCAACATACACGGATCTTGTCATGAAGAATCCGGATAAGCTGGCTCCTGCGCAAGCACTGGCGATGTATGCACGCAGCGGTTATAACGGTCCTTTCGTACAAGATAAACGATATATCGAGCAATATTTGACGATGCCGGAGCAAAAAGACGGGATCACGGTTTGGTCGAAAACGGATGCAGACAAATACCTCCTGCCGCCAATTACGCCTACGCCTGATGAGAGTTCGGAATTCGCGACGATTATGAACGACGTGAAAACATTAGTGGATGAAATGTCGTTGAAAATTATTTTGGGCTCAGAGCCGATCGATTCGTTCGACAAGTATGTGGATAAAATCAAATCGCTGAAGATCGAACGTGCTATCGGGATTCAGAAAGCGGCACTTGATCGTTACAACAAACGTTAATCCGTTGCATAAGGAGAGGCGATGACTTTCATCAAAATCAAAGCCTCTCCTCACTTATAAATAAAGGAGATCTGTGCATGAACCGGAACCTGCAGACTACTGCTGCCCCCGTTGCTCCGTCCCGTGCCGGTTCCTTACGTAGAACCGTTGCGAAAGATTTTATTACGAATAAATATTTGTATCTGATGATTTTACCCGTGCTTGCTTATTACGTCTTGTTTCACTATGCCCCAATGTACGGAGCAATGATCGCCTTCAAAAATTACTCGCCGATGAAAGGCATTTTGGACAGTCCATGGGTCGGATTTGCCCATTTTGAGAGCTTCTTTAATAGCTATTATTTTTGGCGTATTTTTAAAAATACGATTCTCATTAGCTTGTACTCGCTTTTGTTTGAATTTCCGATGCCGATTCTGCTCGCCCTGCTTCTGAATGAAGTGAAAAACAAAACTTTMAAAAAGACAGCACAGTCCATTACGTACATGCCTTATTTCATTTCGATGATCGTCATCTGCGGGATGATTAAGGACTTTACGAACAGTGGCGGCTTTATTAATACATTTTTCGTTTCGGTGATGGGTACGGATGGTCAGGCGATGCTGCAAAAGCCGGAACTATTCCGATCCCTCTATGTGATCTCGGATATTTGGCAACGTATCGGCTGGGAATCCATTATTTATATGGCTGCGCTCACGAGCATTGATCAGGAGCAGTACGAGGCGGCGCGTATCGATGGTGCGTCCCGCATGCAGCAGATACGGAACATTACCCTGCCGGGTATATTGCCAGTCATTGTCATTATGTTTATTCTGCGGTCCGGGAATTTGTTGAATGTCGGTTTTGAAAAAATTATTCTGTTGTACAATCCAGTCGTGTACGAGACTTCAGACGTCATTTCTTCCTTTGTGTATCGTAAAGGTTTACTTGAATTTAACTGGAGCTACAGCTCGGCTGTCGGATTGTTTAATTCTGTTCTGAATTTGTTGCTGCTTATAGCGGCGAACCGATTTAGTAAGAAAGTGACTGACAATAGTTTATGGTAACTTGCCAGGCAGGTTGCTGTTTGGTTTGATTTTACAAAGAAAGGTAGTGCCCGGATGTCCATCCAATCGAAGTGGGAAGAGCGGATTTTTAATGCCGTCATCTATACTGTGTTGACCTTGTTAATGGCGGCCACGATTTACCCGCTGCTTCATGTGCTTTTCGCCTCTTTCAGCGACGCCGATCAAATTGTGGCCCATGAAGGGATATTATGGCGGCCGCTTGGTTTTAACTTGGAGGCTTATAAACTCGTTTTTTCAAATTCCGCGATTATCGTTGGGTACGGAAATACATTGTTTATCGTGATTGTTGGTGTTGCCTTTAATCTACTTTTGACAGCACTTGGCGCTTTCGTGCTTTCCCGCAAAAACGTGTTCTGGAACAAATGGATCATGTTCGCCATTTTATTTACGATGTTCTTCAGCGGTGGGTTGATCCCAATGTATCTCATTGTCAAAGGCGTAGGTCTGCTGGACTCGCTGTGGTCCGTGATCATACCTTTTGCTGTTAGTACATTCAATCTGATTATCATGCGGACGGCGTTTGCCTCCATTCCGGATGCCTTGGAGGAGTCGGCGAAGATCGATGGGGCGAATCATTTTGTKCTGTTATTCCGCATTATTATCCCGCTGTCCTTGCCTACACTTGCTGTAATTGCTTTGTATTATGCAGTCGACAAATGGAATGGGTGGTTCTACGCTTCAATTTTTCTTAAAGATCGGGAGCTGTTTCCGCTGCAAATTATTTTGCGTGAAATCCTCATTTCCAACTCAACCGACAGCATGTCCTCAGGGACGGGAGGCGATATGTTCCAGATTGGGGAGACGATCAAATACGCTACGATTGTCGTAGCGACCTTACCTATCCTTTGTGTGTATCCGTTCCTTCAGCGTTTCTTCATTAAGGGCGTTATGGTTGGGGCTGTGAAAGGGTAGTTGTTTAATCCATTGAAAAGGGGTGCTTGACGATGTGGGTAGAAGCGTTAACGCATGCTGTGGAGAAAACACGGCGAAATATAGATAAATTCGAGAATCTTTTCCCTTGGACGGGACTTGATGGCGGCGATTATAAAAGGAGTGATCACCAGGACTGGACTGAGGGTTTCTGGTCAGGAATGCTTTGGCTCAGCTATGAAGCGACTGGAGACCAGACGTTCAGGGATGCTGCAGTGCGTACTGTGCATAGCTTCCGTCAACGGCTGGATACGTTCAAGGTGTTGGATCACCATGATATTGGCTTTCTCTATTTGCCGTCAGCGGTGGCGTGGTGGATGCTGGAAGGTGAGGAAGAGGCCAAGGTGCTGGGGCTGGAAGCAGCGGATATACTCGTGAAAAGATGGCGTCCAGCTGGAGGATACATTCAGGCTTGGGGACCTGCTGGCGATCCCAAGAATGGCGGTCGCATCATCATCGACTGCCTGCTGAACATTCCGCTTTTGTACTGGGCATATGAAAAGACGGGTAATCAGATGTACTTAGAAGTTGCACTTGCCCATGCAGAGAAAAGCCGGCGATATCTTGTACGTGGGGATGATTCCTCGTATCATACCTTCTATTTTGACCAGGAGAACGGTGAGCCGGTTGGGGGCGGTACGCACCAGGGCTATAATGACGGTTCAACGTGGACGCGTGGACAAGCTTGGGGCATATACGGATTTATTCTTTCGTATAAATATACGAAGAATCCGGTGTATCTGGAAGTATCGCGCCGAATGGCCAATTATTTCATCTCGCGTCTTCCAGCGGATCAGGTGACGTATTGGGACTTTGACGTACCGATTGACGCGGGAACGCCACGGGACAGCTCGGCTACGGCGATTGCTTGCTGCGGTATGTTGGAGCTCGTGGACTGCTTGCCGGAAGGAGACCCAGATCGCGAGCGATTCGAAAAAGCGGTGAATCGCTGCATGAAGTCACTGACGGAGAACTACTTTACGAGCGACGATCCAGATGAAGAAGGCTTGCTACGGCATGGTTCCTACCATGTACGAGGAGGCATGTCGCCAGATGACTTCGTCATATGGGGAGATTACTTCTACATGGAGGCGTTAATGCGGCTTGTTCGTGGGGTTCCGGGGTATTGGTATGAAAGGGAATTAAATTAATGTAGGAAGTGAAAGTCCGCTGTCTCCTGATTGGGAGGCAGCGGACTTTTGTTAGTTGCATCGAATAACTGTAAAAAATACAGTTAATGTTGCCATATTCCCTTATATTTAGCGATTAGATGGTGTCACGGTGCTCCCTAATCCACTCCCGGATAGTTTCTGGATGAATGTCGTTATGTGGGAGGGACGATTGCTGAGCTTACGCCAAGATTAAAGAAGATCATCGAAGCTGGTGGGCGGAGCGTTGGCGAATACAATTTGGGCGGAGAATATTACGCCATTCGCAATCTCTGTCCGCATCAGAGTGCGTCGTTATGCGAAGGCAAGGGATTACGACGGCTTTCATCACATCGAACGGCCCTGGTGAAGAGTATTGCTTTGAACGGGAAGGGGGGATCGTGCATTGCCCATGGCTTTTTTGGGAATTCGATATTAAGACCGGGCAGATGGGAAACTGCCAGCTCGCCATAGAGCTGGTTCTTTCGCTCATATAAGCATTGGAATAATTTCCTTTTATTTGAATAAATTTCACGCATTCAACAAACAATTGAATACAATTGGAATTTATTTGATACTGAGGAGGATCCCATGTGTTAGATTGGGTTGAAATTGTTTTACGCACATTTTTATCAATTGTGGTTCTGTTCTTTATGACTAAGCTGTTAGGTAAAAGGCAAGTGACCCAGCTATCCTTCTTCGAATACATAACCGGGATCTCAATTGGTAATCTCGCGGCGTCCATATCGCTGGACATCGATACGAAATGGTATCTGGGGTTGGTCTCTCTTGGTGTATGGGTGACTTGTACGTTAGGCATTGAGTTTCTGCAGATGAAAAGTAAAAAAGCGCGGGATTTCATTGATAGTAAAGGAACTATACTCATTCGTGAAGGCAAGATTATGGAAGATAATTTAAAGAAAGAACGCCTTACCACAGATGAACTCATGGAGCAATTGCGCAAGAGGTCGGTATTTAAAGTTGCTGATGTCGAGTTTGCTATAATGGAACCAAGCGGAGAGATTAATGTCCTGTTAACGCGAGAGAATTTACCGTTGACTCCCAAACATTTAGGCATTAAGGTTGCACCAGAGAAAGAGCCCCAAGCGGTGATCATGGATGGTGTCATCATGGATGAATCATTGGCTACACTAGGTTATAGCAGAGCATGGTTGAATACCGAATTAGTTAAAATAGGTGTTACAGTTGAAAATGTATTTCTAGGTCAAGTAGATTCCTACGGCCAACTGTTTGTGGATTTGTATGATGACAAAATCATGGTTCCGGTCCCACAGGAAAAAGCTACACTATTTGCAACATTAAAAAAATGCGAAGGTGACTTAATGTTGTATGGACTGTCCACGAAGAATAAACAGGCTAAGGAAATGTACGAGCAATGCTCGAAGCAGATGGAAGACATCATTGCCCAATTGAAGCCGATCCTTAAGCGGTGATACGAAAATCGACAAGACTAGCGGCGACAACTGGGCTTATAGCCATCTTGACAGCTCGCGAACCAGCGTGTGAAAATAAGATTAGGTAAGATTAGGCAAAAACAGAATAAACGATAAAGTGGTGATAGCGATGAAGGATCGGCTGGAGCTTGATACCGAACAATCGCATATAACCCTCTTATTTAAAAAAAGGGGCTGTATGGAAGTTAATAACTTCCGTACGGTCCCTTTCTTTTGGTAAAGCGAGAAAGGAAGGAGTCTGAGTTGTCATGGCGACGGTATACAAACAGCAGGAAAATAGCCTAGAAGCGATCCCAGTGTTAGTAAACGGGGAGCAATTGATACCTGAGTTAGTCGCGGCGGTTGTTTATGATCATGTGCCGGTCCGACTAGATGAACAGGCGCACCAGCGTGTGATTGCGTGCCGCAACATGGTGGAGGAACTGGTTGCAACTGGCCAAGTGGTCTATGGGGTCACGACGGGGTTCGGCAAATTCAGCGACGTGACGATTTCACCGCAAGACGCTGTCCAGCTGCAGGTTAACCTGATCCGCAGCCATGCCTGCGCCGTCGGCAGACCGCTGCCGGAACCTACGGTTCGCGCATTGATGCTGCTGCGCGCAAACGCGCTGGCCAAAGGACATTCCGGCATTCGTCCCGAAACACTGCAGCTGTTGATCGACTGCATTAACCGTGGCGTACATCCCGTCGTGCCAGAACAAGGCTCACTTGGTGCTAGCGGGGACTTGGCTCCGCTGTCACATTTGGCACTGGTTCTGATGGGCGAGGGGGAGGCATTTTACCAAGGTGAACGGCTGTCGGGTGAGAAAGCGCTCGCAAAAGCAGGCCTCAAACCGATCAGCTTACAGGCAAAAGAGGGGCTAGCACTTATTAACGGCACACAGATCATGACATCCATTGGTACGCTGGCGCTTATCAACTCACAACGACTTGCGAAAATCGCAGATGTGATCGCATCACTGACAGTTGAATGCTTGCGCGGTATTCCTGAAGCTTTTGCGGAAGAGGTGCATCAGGTACGCCCTTATCCAGAACAGATCGGCGTAGCGAAGAACTTGTGCAACCTTCTGAAAGGCAGCAAGTTGACGACACGCCAAGGAGAGCTTCGCGTACAAGACGCTTACTCACTGCGTTGTCTGCCCCAAGTGCATGGTGCGACACGCCAAGTTMTTGCCTATGTACAGGATAAGATTGCAATAGAATTGAACGCTGCGACCGACAATCCGTTGCTATTCGTGGAGAAAGGTCTCGTCATCTCCGGCGGTAATTTCCATGGTCAGCCGATCGCATTCGCGATGGATTTTCTGGAAATCGGCATGAGCGAGCTCGCGAACATTTCGGAACGCCGTACTGAAAGACTGGTAAATCCAGCGCTTTCAGGTGGACTTCCTGCATTTTTGAGCCATCATCCAGGGATGAATTCGGGCATGATGATCGCGCAATATGTAAGTGCATCAATCGTTTCGGAAAATAAAGTGCTGGCGCACCCATCAAGCGTGGACTCGATACCGTCTTCAGCGAACCAGGAGGACCATGTGTCGATGGGAACAACAGCAGCGCGCCATGCCGCTCAGGTCATCGACAACGTGTCCAAGGTGCTGGCGATCGAGTTGATTTGTGCAGCGGAAGCTGCTGAATTTGTAGGGGCTGAGGGCCTTGCTCCGGCGACTCGGATTCTGTACGACAAGCTGAGGGCGCTCGTTCCCCCTGTTGTGGAGGACCGCTCTACTTCCCGTGATATTGAAAGCGTGGCGACTGCTTTACTGGAAGGCGAGTGGCTACAAGCGGTTGAGGCTGTGACTGGCACGCTATTTTGACATGAGAGGAGATCACTATGATGAATGCCAATTCTCAGAAGCGAGAAATTCGCGCCCCTCGCGGTACTGATCTAACTTGCAAAGGCTGGGTACAGGAAGCGGCTATGCGTATGTTGATGAATAACCTTGACCCGGATGTCGCAGAACGACCGGAAGATCTCGTTGTGTATGGCGGCATCGGCAAAGCGGCTCGTAACTGGTCTTCCTTCGATGCCATCATCCGCGAATTGCAGCGCCTGGAAAGCGATGAAACATTGTTAATTCAATCCGGCAAACCGGTCGGTGTTTTCAGAACCCATGAACGGGCACCACGCGTGCTGCTCTCTAACTCTGTACTCGTGCCCAAATGGGCGAATTGGGAGCATTTTCGTGAGCTGGAGCAGAAGGGGCTGATGATGTACGGCCAAATGACCGCGGGCAGCTGGATTTACATCGGGACGCAAGGGATTTTATAAGGTACGTATGAAACCTTTGCCGAAGCGGCCCGCCAACATACAGGTGGTTCGCTCAAAGGTACATTGACGTTGACCGCAGGCCTTGGCGGGATGGGCGGCGCTCAACCGTTAGCTGTCACCATGAACGAGGGGGTCGTCATTGCAGTTGAAGTTGACCGAATACGGATTGAGCGCCGAATCCAAACCCGTTACTGCGATGTGCTAGCTGAAACGCTGGATGAAGCATTGCAGCTGGCAAGTAAAGCTATGGAAGCGAATAAGCCGCTAGCCATCGGTCTGCTAGGTAACGCTGCGGACATATATCCCGAATTCGTGCGTCGCGGCATTAAGCCACATTTCGTGACAGATCAAACGTCGGCTCATGACCCGCTAATTGGCTATATTCCAATTGGATTTACGTTGGCCGAAGCAGCGTTGCTTCGTGAGAAGGACCCTGAGCAATACGTGAAGCTTTCGAAAAGCAGTATGGCAACCCATGTGCAAGCGATGCTTGACCTACAGCAAATGGGCTCCGTCGTGTTCGATTATGGCAACAATATTCGTCAAGTCGCCTTCGACCAAGGTGTTGCCAATGCTTTCGATTTTCTCGGCTTCGTTCCAGCTTATATCCGGCCGCTTTTTTGCGAAGGGAAAGGACCTTTCCGCTGGGTAGCGCTCTCCGGTGATCCGGAAGACATTCGCAAAACAGACGAACTTGTGATGAAGCTGTTCCCGGAAAATGATCACCTGCGCCGATGGATTACGATGGCAAGTGAGCGTGTCGCGTTCCAAGGTCTCCCAGCGCGTATTTGCTGGTTAGGCTATGGTGAACGCGAAAAATTCGGTCTAGCATTAAACGACATGGTGAGAACCGGCGAGTTGAAAGCACCGATTGTGATCGGTCGCGATCATTTAGATTGTGGCTCCGTCGCGTCGCCAAACCGTGAAACGGAAGCGATGAAAGACGGTTCCGATGCCGTTGGCGACTGGGCGATCCTGAATGCGTTGATCAACACGTCTGCAGGAGCTTCTTGGGTTTCTGTCCATCATGGCGGTGGCGTCGGGATGGGCTACTCGCTGCACGCAGGGATGGTGGTCGTAGCAGACGGGACGGATGGGGCAGATGAGCGTCTCCGCAGTGTGCTAACCTCTGATCCCGGCATGGGGGTTATCCGCCATGTGGATGCGGGCTACGACGAAGCGATTGAGACAGCGGAGAAGCACGGCATTCGCATCCCGATGCGTGAGCAGGGACAGTGAGGGAGGAGTGAGGAGATGGAGCGGATTGATGTGCTCGTTACGGGGATTGGCCGTTTGGTTACCCCTCCTGGGAATGTACCACGCTGCGGGAAACAAATGAAGGAAGTCGATGTAATCACGGACGCGGCGATAGCTATTCGCGAAGGAAGAATCGTGGCGTTTGGAGCAGCACGAGACGTCATGAGTCTCCTTGCAAGCGTAGAAATTGAAGAAACCATCGATGTTGGTGGACGTATGGTCACGCCAGGGCTGGTCGATCCGCACACCCATCTCGTTCATGGCGGTTCCCGTGAACATGAGCTGGCGCTGAAGCGGTCGGGTGTCTCGTACTTGGACATTTTGGCGCAGGGCGGTGGCATTCTTAACACGGTGCAAAGTACACACGCAGCGAGTATGCAGGAGCTCTATGATAAGGCGCATCGAAGTTTGAACGAGATGCTGTTGAATGGTGTCACGACGGTTGAGGCGAAAAGCGGCTACGGACTCACCCTGGAAGATGAATTGAAGCAACTGCGTGTGGCAAAACATTTGAACGATAATCACCCAGTCGAAATTGTCTCGACATTTATGGGGGCACATGCGGTGCCGCTGGCGTATAAAGGTCGTACCGAGGAATATATAGACCTCATCGTCAATGAAATGATTCCCATGGTGGCGGAAGAGGAGATTGCGGAGTTTTGCGATGTGTTTTGTGAGAAGGGTGTATTTACCGTCGAGCAGTCACGCCGAATTCTGCTGAAAGGTAGGGCGTACGGTTTGCTTCCGAAAATACATGCAGACGAAATAGAAACGCTTGGCGGATCGGAACTGGCAGGTGAAATCGGTGCGATATCCGCTGAACATTTGCTTGCAGCGACCGACAAAGGCTTCGCTGCCATGGCGGAACAAGGCGTGATTCCAGTGCTCTTGCCGGGCACTTCGTTCAACCTAGGTTTGGCCAAACATGCGCGAGCACGCGATATGATCGATACGTTTGAACTGCCGGTGGCTCTCGCAACGGACTATAATCCAGGGTCCTGTCCGACCGAGTCGATCCAGCTCGTCATGATGCTGGCATCGCTGAACCTGAAGATGACGCCGGAGGAGATTTTAACAGCATGCACAATCAACGCGGCTAACGCGCTCGGACGTGGGGAAAGTATCGGTTCGATTGCGGTGGGAAAGCGTGGGGATTTAACCATATTTGATGCGCCGAATCTGGCATATTTGCCGTATCATTTCGGGATTAATCATACATTTGGGGTCATCAAAAACGGAAAGGTGATCGTATGGGACCGTATCCTTGTGATGGAAGAGTCAGGTAAGGAGGAGGGGGCACGATGAGCCACGAAATCCCTTTTCTCAAATTACCTGATCAAGCTGTATTCCGAGATCACATGGAAACCAAGGTTGCCCATTGGATTCGCCAATGGGACGGTCAAGAGCCATTGCTTGCAGGGATCATCGGCATCCCGCTGTCTAAGTCGTCGATTTCGCATTCAGGTGCTTCGACGACACCGGCGGCAGTGCGTGCAGCTTTCAAGTCGTTTACGACATACTCGATGGAGTATGGTGTTGATCTGCAAGACTTAGCCGTTCGCGACCTCGGCGATATCCAAATGCATGTGACAGACATCGCGGAATGTCACCGCCGCATCGAGGAAAGCTTGCGCGCGCTATATATCGATCAGCCGGGCTTAATTCCAATCATCTTCGGCGGCGATCATTCGACGAGCTGCCCGTCGATCAAAGCTTTCGTGAGTCGTCATCCTGGGAAAAAAGTGGGTATTATTCATTTTGATGCCCATCATGATGTCCGTAATTTTGAGGACGGTGGCGTCACCAACGGTACGCCGTTCCGCGGTATCCTCGAATCAGGTGCGGTAGAGGGACATCACATCGTACAAATAGGCATTCGAGGCTTCATGAATTCGAAACCGTACCATGATTACGTGAAGGGTAAAGGGGTACATGTGTATACATCTCGTGATATCCGTCGGATGGGCATCGATCAGGTACTCGACCAGGCGCTTCAACACGCGGGGAACGGCACGGATGTGCTGTACGTGAGTTTCGACGTAGATGTAATTGATCAGGCCTATGCACCAGGTTGCCCTGCGATCGGTACGGGTGGGATGAATCCGTGGGATGCCCTGGATGCCCTTTACCGACTCGGATCGCTGCCGCAGGTGCAGGGTCTGGACTTCGTCTGCATCGATCCGACCATCGATGTGCGTAATGTGACCTCGCGACTAGCAGTACAGTTCATGCTCAGCTTCTTGGCAGGGGTCGCTGCGCGCCCGAAATAATAGTTGGCATTACGCTTAAGCTAGAAACGCCACTAGTTCCTTATTACTGGAGCTAGCGGCGTTTTCTTTGTGTAGCAGGGGCGGAGACTGCGTTAGTCCGAAATTTCCGAATTAAAAAGAGGATTACTTGTAAAAAAGACCCATAGTCCGATTCTGCCGAACTATTTACCGACTATCCTTGTTCGGAGGCTTAATTGGTGTATTTACTTGGGTTAATTCGGACTAAACACAATAAAATGAGGCGGATAGTAAGATTAATTTGGCAAATTCGAACTATTTGGTACCAGAAGCGTTATCCGTATCGTCCATACTCACAATATATTTGTAAAAAAAATTATACTATACTAGAGGAAAGCGTTACTATGAAAAATAAGGTATATGTACCGATTCTGGCAATGGGAAGAAAGGCATTCTTGCAGGATTGTATGCGCTTACGAAATCATTCTGTCATTCTAAATAAGATCGTGAGGGAGAGTAGGAATGATAAGTGGAGATAGCAAGAAACAACAGGTTTATATAAATATCTTGGTTGCCGGAGGCGGCATTTCTGGTGTTGTAGCTGCCATTGCGGCTGCGAGGAACGGTGCAAAGGTTTCGCTTTGTCAGGATCGCTCGGTACTGGGAGGCAATGCCTCTTCCGAGATCCGTATGCATATTGTCGGGGCGGCGCATTCCAAACGAGGGACAGCATTAGAAACAGAAGCAAGAGAAGGTGGCATCCTGGAAGAAATTCTTCTGGAGTGCGCTGCTCGCAATCCACAGCGAAGCGCTTCGATGCTGGATCTCCTTTTATATGAAAAGTGCAGAGCGGAACCCAACCTGACGCTAATGCTGAATACGGCCATTATTGGTGTGCGAATGGGCGGAAATCGCATTGTGTCAGCTTGGGCAACGAGGGAAAGTACGGAACATAGCTTCGAAATCTATGCGAACATATTCATGGATTGTACGGGAGATGGCCGTCTCGGCAAAGAAGCAGGAGCGCGATTCACGACAGGACGTGAGTCTTCTGAGCAATATGGAGAGTCTTTCGCTGGGGCAGTAGCCGATACGTATTGTCTCGCTTCTTCGCTGTTATTTACAGCAAGAAATATGGGTAAACCGATGGCATTCATCTCCKGGAATCTCGACGATTCATTGGTCAACATGTGTTGACGCAAAGGGATCTGGAAGAGTCCGTTCATTTCGAATGGGACTTTGAGTGTGAACGTGGTCGCGAATGATGCGGCAATCTTGTATTTGAAAAAGTGATAAGCAATATATGGTAACGTGTGTAAACCATCTAGCACAAACAGCTAATCGGCTGTCTATTGTGTGGATGGTTTTTTTTGCTTCGTTCTACATGTCAGGGATCGCGATTCTTGAATATGAGTTAGCAATGTGTGACAATAGGAGAGGTAACTCAGGAACAAGTAGTAAGTGATGCAGTTTTGAAGGAGGAATTATTTTATGATAAAAACAATGAAACTTGGAACAAGTAACTTAGAAGTTCCGGTTATTGCAGTAGGCTGTATGAGAATTAACTCGCTGGACAAGCTTGAGGCTGAACGCTTCGTACAAGGGGCTATGGATATTGGAGCTAATTTCTTCGACCATGCGGATATATACGGTGGAGGGACTTGTGAGGAAATTTTCGCGGATGCCATCCAAATGAACGATGATGTACGAGAGAAGATCATTCTGCAGTCCAAATGCGGTATTCGCAAAGGAATGTTCGATTTTTCCAAAGAACATATTTTGGAATCGGTTGACAACATTTTGAAAAGGCTCAAAACGGATTACTTAGATATTCTGCTACTACATCGTCCAGATGCTTTAGTAGAGCCTGAAGAAGTTGCTGAAGCGTTTGATTTACTGGAAAGCTCAGGGAAAGTCAGACATTTCGGTGTTTCCAACCAGACGCCTCTGCAAATTCAATTGCTGAAGAAATCGGTCAAACAGCCGCTTGTAGCGAATCAATTGCAATTAAGCATTACGAATGCAACGATGATTTCAAATGGTATCAATGTGAATATGCTGAATGATTCTGCAGTGGACCGTGATGGCGGCATTCTAGATTTCTGCCGATTGAATGATATCACGATTCAGCCTTGGTCTCCTTTCCAATACGGATTCTTTGAAGGTATTTTTCTTGATAACGAGAAATTCCCAGAGTTGAATGGGAAGATTGATGAAATCGCAGCGAAATATGAAGTATCCAATACGACAATCGCGATTGCGTGGATTCTTCGTCATCCTGCGCGGATGCAACCTGTTACAGGGACAATGAATATCAATCGATTAATCGATTGCGCCAAAGCTGCCGATATTCAGTTGACTCGTCAAGAATGGTATGAGATATATCGTGCCGCGGGAAATGTTCTTCCTTAGTGTCTAGTGGTTGAATCGAAGCGTTCACTCCCATGGAGTGAGCGTTTTTTGTCATTTTTTTGCCCGATCTGAATAAAAGAGGCAGTTTTACCTACATGTTTTCCAGTTATTTCGAATTTTTGAGGGAATTTCTCATAAATAGCTGTAGATTTTCCAGTTCATACATAATTTGAAGCTATTAGTGGCGATTTGGTGCACATAAAAAACCAGTTAACATCTACAAAAGCGGAAGTTAACTGGTTTATTTACTATTTACTAGGAGTAACTAAGTCTTATTGGCGTTAGCTATGGTGGAACCTATTCCATATCTCGCAGGTACGTGTCATAATTTAATGGTTGGAAACTGTATCCAGTAAGGTTCGAACATAGGCATCAATACTAAACCAGCGCGTATCTATGGTAACAGGGACTTTATTTTCTACCATGTCAATAGCTTCTCTTGGATGCAGCAGATCATATCTAGGGCTGTACATTTCGGTGAACGGAGGCAGATCATCTCTTCCCTTTGGAGCAATTGGCGTGGCGCCTAGCAATTGAGCTTCGTAGAGTGCCAAAGTGAGACTACCGCCGATCGTGACAGATACCGCTGCTGTTGCTTTGGATAAAAGTTGATAATACTCAGCATGCGGCAGCCTTCCCACTTCAATGCCTAATTCTCTCCACATGGCAACTGGATAATGGGACAAAGGTGTAACAGGCGAGGCGATTACCACGCGATACCCTAACTCCATAAATTCAAACGCCAAGCGGACAGAGAGATAAGGCTGATAGAATTCATTCATGCGACCTGGGAAAACAATTAGTTTCTCCCGCTCATCTGAAGGTGTGATGCCATTTAAGGTGGCATTCACATAGTCATGGTCATAAGGAAAGCCCGCTGCGATGACTTCGACTTGTGATCCGGCAGGCAGACAACGTTTGCCCCAAGGCACCATGCTAGGATTCGTATAGAAAATAGCTTTCAATGAAGGATGACGGAAAATCCATAATGACTCTAAGTCTAGCACGTTCGTAAAAGGGTTCCAGACATCATGTTCTTGAATATACAGATGCTGGGGAACTGGACTTGCTTCTTTGATCATATCAAATAGCGTGAAGCGTGTGATCAATACGGGAGTCTGTGGGTCCTCCGGCAGTTGAGGGGAAAAGGAATACGGGACACCCGCGGAATCAAGTCCTTTTTTTAAACCGCTGAGATAATTGGGATACCACGCTGTTTGATCATTTTCGTCTACAAGTACATGTAACATGATAAGTAAGCCTCCATGGCGACTATGAATTAACTATATATGCAAAATATATCATATTTTTTCGTGGATATCATGCCTATTAACAATTGTGATATKGTAAATTAAGATAATKAGCAGGACTAGGACGGTGAGAAATAATGACAGCAATGAACGAGAGAATCTTCTTAGAATCTGGCAAGGTTCGTGATGGTCTTCCGCATGTAAGAGAAGTTATCTATGTGGGTCGTAATGGTCAGAAAGTTGAGCGGATTCAGGCGAATGTAGATGATACGATAACGAGTTTTATTTATAAACCACTTACGAACTATCCCAATAAGGGAAAAGAAGTATGGCTGCAAGCGAATTTATTCGAACGAATTCCTGAGGTGAACATCCCCAAGATCCTCTTTGCTTCTCAAGCGCTGGAGCCGGAAGAGGAATGGATGGTTTTCGAAGATTTGGGCGAATTGGAGCATAACTTCAGCAGTGAGATGATGTTGAAAACATCAGAGTTTATCCCTTATTGGCATCTCTTGCCGACATCACTTCTACCAGAAGATTTTGAGGGTCACACTCCGAAAATTCAGGAAATTCAACGTTATATTTTGACTAAGGATATGCAAACGAGGCAATTATTCGAGCGTTTAGGATTTCGAGATGAGCATATCACTTACTTTTATGAGGATATTCTACACCAGGATCATCTTGAAAATGAAATCGTCATTTCGCACGGAGATTTGTATCCGTTAAACATCGCCGAAGTGAATAATCAAGTCTATATTTTTGATTGGGAGTACGCTCATACGAATAGCGTATTCTGGGATCTGTATACGTTGATGGACATTACGAGCCCTCAATATAGGAGATTGGTCATCCAGCAGGAGTCACGTATCGCAATTCTTGCTAGATATATCTCCGTTCGTGAGAACCTTCAAACGCCTACACAAGGTAACTTCATTACGGATTATCACAAATACAGTGCGCTGTATTCCGTCTGGCTGTTACTTTTAATAGAAGAGGATATCGCCCATGAAAGATTTGAGAAATCAGCCCTTTTACAGCAGTATAAGGAAACACTTGAGATTCTAAAAATCGTTCTTAGCTATCTAAAATACACCAATGGACAATTTTTTTAAAAAAACTGCAAAATTCGACAAAATTGCTTTATAATGAGGATACAAAATGCTGTTGAGGGAGTCGTAAGCATGTTTTCATCATTAGACAAGTTCCCATTAAAAACAATATTAATTTTCTTAATCGCCATATTAAGTATGAATCTAACGTATTTTCAACATTCGAAAGTGCTTTTAAATAATCATCAAAAAGAGAAAATACAACTAGTGACTTCTACGATTTCTGCCGAACTTGGAAAGCAAAGTGAAGTAGAGGCAACTTATGATGAAATGCTGGGTCATGAACTACGAACCGCTTCGATTGTGATTCAGAAGACTTTACATCCTGATTTTCACCAAGTCACGAACGAACAGCTGGTCACCTTAGCAAAGGAATTGAATATAGAAGGGATTACATTATTCGAGAGACGAGGTGATGATTTCATTGGGGTAAGATCCTCGGATCCCAAAGAAATCAACGCAAGCTCGAAAACGTGGGGAATCGTGTATTCCGCCCAATTGCAGTTAACGGATCGCAAAAGTGTCGACGTAGGTACCGGCTTGACCCTCGAAAATTTCTGGAGTGGCCCCATTGATACAGCTTCGACGGATGCTACAAATATCAGGAAATGGGGAGAATATTACGACGGAACGACGAATTATGTTATTAATCCCTATTTGGACGTATCAAGCAGTCTTGAACACTATCGGCAAAAAGTAGGTGTTGATGCAAGTATTCAAGAGCTCCTAGAAAACAATAAAGGAAATTTAATTGAGATTGGCGTCTTAAATCCGGAAAAGATTTTTGATAAAACGCCAACACCAAATAATAGGGCTAGCTGGTATTCAGAGCGACTCTTATTAAACGGCAGCTATAAGTATAGAGACGGCATTGAAGAGAGTAAAATCAAGGAAGCGCTGACCAAGAACAGTACGGTGTTTTACAATGTTGTAATTAATGGAACGAACATTCTGAAAAGCTTTACACCGATGGTCACAACCAATCTGAAATATAAGCGTGATGACTTACCCAAAGTGGTTATGGTTGCAACCGATTACACACAGATCGAAAAAACGTTACATCAGCAGTTTCGTGAAGTTTTTATATTCATGAGCATTGTCACGCTGCTAGTCTGCGTTGTTATTATCATTCTGTATTCGATTACGCGGAAGAAGAATGAAGGAGCTGTGAAAACAGTTCAAGATGTGTATCTGGCGAATATCAATTCGATTGTTCAGTCGATCAAAGAACAGCGTCATGATATCATCAACCATATTACGACCATCTCCTGGATGATTAAATTAAAGAAATATGAAAGTCTGCAAGACTACATAGATCCTCTAATCCAAGAAGCGAAAATGATGGATAACAAAATTAAAGCGGTTGAAATTAATATTCCAGCATTAAGCGGAATTATCCAAGCGAAGTTGGCACAATCCGAAGTGCATAACATTGACATGCAGGTGGATTTTAAAAATATGGAAAATTTGCGACTCACGACGATTAAAACCACTGACTTAGTCCGCATATTAAGCAATCTAATCGATAATGCATTTGACGCGACGAATGAGTTGCCTGTCAACGAAAGAAAAATCAATGTGGAAGGGATTGTTCAAGCTAACCAACTCACGATTCAGGTACAGAATTCTTGTAATCCCGTTACTCCTGACATACACACAAGAATATTTGAATCAGGCTTCTCGACCAAACAAGGAAAGAACAATAAAGGTCTTGGCCTTCATATTATTAAGCAGTTAATTGAACGCTATAAAGGAAGTATTGATTTCACAACGCAAGAGACTGGCGTAACGTTCTCCATCGTCATTCCATTAAAACATGAAAAATAAATATTTGAATGTATAAGATTTCCTTACACTCCACATCCTAAGTTTACACCACAAGAAGGAGTGATTTACGAATGGCTAACAACAACAGTAGCAGAAGCAACACATTGCTAGTTCCACAGGCTAAAGCCGCTTTAAATCAATTGAAATATGAAGTTGCACAAGAATTAGGGATTGCCTTGCAGCCAAATGGTTATAATGGAAATCTTCTTACACGCGACGCAGGTTCAATCGGTGGTACAATCACGAAGAGACTAGTACAAATCGCTGAACAACAACTGCAAGGCTTCAACCGCTAGACCATTGGTTATAGGCAAGTTTAAAAAGACATCAATCACTCTTTCTACTCGGGTGATCTGGCGTCTTTTTTTTCTTTACAAATGCAATCGTTTAGGGAATTATGTAAGTTGAGACTATGTTAAAATGAGAGGAAGCAACTATGATTTTACCTGGAATTGTATCCGTGACATTTCGTGAAAGATCAGCAATTGAAATACTCGAATTAAGCAGCCAATGTGGGCTAAAAGCAATTGAATGGTCGGAGAATGCGCATGTTCAACCTGGGGATGAGGTCGAAGCACACAATCTGTACACAAGAACAATCGATTCCGGCATGCAGGTAGCCGCATATGGTTCTTATTTTCGATTGCTTGCAAACCAACAACCTGAGCAAGTTTTTCGAGAGAGTTTGATTGCTGCGAAAGCTTTGCATGCTCCGCTCATTCGCATTTGGGCAGGAGCAGTACCCTCTTCGGCAGCTGACTCCGATTATTATGCTCGCCTTGCTAAAGAAGCTACACATATCGCTGAAATGGCTGCTGCAGAAGGTATAAAAGTTGCGCTTGAGTGGCATAGAGGGACACTAACGGACACGAATCAATCGTCTATGCGGCTATTGGATGAGGCAGATCATGCCAATCTGTATTGCTTGTGGCAGCCAACACCGGAGCTATCCGTAAAGGAACGTTGTGAAGGTCTGCATGAATTAGCGGCGCGAAAGAAGCTGTTAAACCTTCACGCTTATTATTGGGAAGGCGATATTCGCAGACCATTTGCTGAGGGGATTCACGAGTGGTCTCAGTACTTGGCGCAGATTGGTAGCCATGAAGACCGCTATATGTTAATGGAGTTTGTTATGGGGGACACAGTTGAACAATTTAGAACAGATGCCGCAGCATTCCAGCAATTATTACATGATTTATCTTAGCGTCTTAAACGTTTAAAAACGGAGCATCGCGATAAGCGAGCTCCGTTTTTTTTCCATTTTCACATACATCTTTAACAATTAGGATTGTAGTTACCTAACAATTATAGGCTAAAGTGAGTGTATTGAACGAAGTTATAACCGGTTACAACCAACTGGATAGGGGAGAGAAGTATGACTCAGAACTTGCAAAATTTATTACTGGACAGCGTCCGAGTATCAATTGGCAACATGCTACCGCAATCATTAGATCAAACCGAAGTTCGTATAAGTAATGAACCGATCCGTAAGGATGAAATTGGCGTCTCCATCAATTTCACGAATAGTGAGTATTGTATGATTTTAGATGGGCAACGTGTCGTATTTAGTCGAATGAGCGAAGCGATTTTTGGAATGTACATGGAAGGTGAAATGCTGGATAGCTGTGTGAGCGAAATTGCCAATATTATTGCAGGCAGAACCACCACGATCCTTGGTGAACAAGGTGTTGCACTGGATATTACGCCACCGTCTTTATTGGAGGAAAATTACCATTTTGACTCTCAGACTAACAAGCTGATGCTGCCCATTTCCATTCAGACAGTTGGAGATATCCGCGTCGTTTTAATGAAAGAGTATTGATAAGAGGAGTGAGGGATCATGGCAAAAATATTAATCGTAGATGATGCAGCTTTCATGCGTATGATGTTAAAGGATATTTTGACGAAAGGCGGACATGATGTTGTTGGTGAAGCGGAAAATGGTCTAGTAGCTATCCAGAAGTATCAGGAGCTTAAACCGGATATAGTAACGATGGATATCACGATGCCTGAGATGGAAGGCGTAGAAGCAGTTAAGGAAATTAGGAAAAAAGATGCGAATGCCAAAATTGTGATGTGCTCAGCCATGGGGCAGCAAGTCATGGTCGTACAAGCAATTCAGGCTGGAGCCAAGGATTTCATCGTCAAGCCATTTCAAGGTGATCGTGTTCTGGACGCCATACGCAGAGCTATATAATACATAAAGAAGTACGCTCATCCTTCGCTGAATTTAGCAGAAGGAGGGGCGTTTTTTTGTTCGCTTTTTTACGTGGATATTCAATGTGACTGGGTTAAAAGTCTTGTATTTGCAAGGATAAAATTAGGTCTTAAGACTTAATTTCGTGATAAAATCCTTACAAATTAGGACTTTTCTAATCACTTTAACCTAAAATTCTGACAATCATTAGCTAATTATTAGTAAAAAACATGTTTAGCTAAAATCCGAAATAGAAGTTTCACAACAATTCATCGGTAAGATTAGGATATTGAGAAGTAAAAAATTTTGTTAGGGAATTGCGAGGGACCTACAACAATGAATCTAATCCACTACTATCGCGAGCAATTTCTCGAATTAATATCACAATTCGAGCCGAATTGGGAGGAGGAGCCATTTTATCAATTAGGATTTCGATGGAACGCGTTTACGACGAATATGTATAAAGAATTTTTTCAGATGACACAAATGCCAAATGAAACATTGTACTTAATGTATGCCATTGAACTTCCTGAGAAATACAAGAACACGAATATAAGTGAAGTTGTTAAGAGTGTATCTTCTTCCTACGAGCTTTCTATGTATTATTTCACGGATAAGATTCTTTTAACATCCTGTATCTCGATTGAAAATTTACAACAAACATCATTAGGTTTTTTAAATCAAGCACGTGGGGAAATCATTGATCTTGTGTTCTCAGCGATTCAATTAAAAGACATGTAACCAATACTTAGGGGGATTTAATGATGAAGGCAACAATTAGAATGAAATTATTAGCAGGATTTATCCTTGTACTCGTACTCACATTTACAGTTGGGCTAGTGGCTATTATGAGTATGAATGCCATTCAAAAATCAGCAGTAAATGTTCAGGGAAATTGGCTGCCTAGTATTCTCAAGATTGATCAAATTATGTAAAAAGTAGATATTTCCCGAGCGATGCCAAGTGGCAATCGCTTTTTTTCGATATAGCTTCTGGCAGGTGCTGCTAGGGGGGGGGGGCATCCAAATAACTGGAAAAACTCCATCTATATTTCAGTTATTAGCCTAATTTTTAAGTTTTAATGGAAAATGTACAGCTAATTCTCAGGATTTGAGTGGTTTCGAAGTATTCCATTCGAATTACATGTATATTTTACAGTTAAATGGAATTATTCAAGATTTCAGGTGAAAATAACTGTATCTTATCCATTTATTTCCTAATAAAATGAAAGAAATTTGTTCAATCCCCCTCTATGTTCTCCCCCCATTGTCAACTATACTGAACTCAAAATTGAATTGGCGGGCACATACAACATGAGTAAATATACTAGCGAGATGCCAGGCTGTTGAGACAAAGGGAGGGATGGCAAGGAAGTTGGATTGTTATTGAGCACACATGCAAGTAAGTCGTTTTATTTTCGCACAAAAGTTAAGCGCTTACAATTAGGGGGAGGCTAGGATCATGGAATTATTTATGAAAAAGGGTAAAAGGTTAAGTGCATTCGTCATAACCATTATGATGATGTTCTCTTTATTGATAATGCTTGTACCGGCAACCGTATTTGCTGCAAATACAACTTACTATGTCGACGCTGGCAACGGCAGTGATTCAAACAATGGCACAAGTACGGCAACGGCGTGGAAAACATTGACGAAAGTAAATAGCACAACGTTCCAGCCTGGCGATCGTATTTTATTTGAGGCCGGAAATACCTGGGTGGGTCAGTTATATCCGAAAGGCTCGGGTATATCAGGGAATCCAATCGTCATTGATCAGTATGGCACAGGAGCCAAACCAAAGTTTCAGGGCCAAGGTGCGGTGAAGGCTACCGTATATTTGTACAATCAGCAGTATTGGGAAATTCACAATCTAGATATTAGTAACCAAACAACCGGTTTCGTAGGTGATCTTCGAGGTGTACATATTACAGGAGCAGATATTGGAACGCTCAATTACTTCCGTTTAGATGGGCTCAATGTTCATGATGTAAGTGGTGAAGTCAATTGGATTGGCGGCGATGTGGCCGATAATGCAACAGGCATCACTTTCCAGACAGGGTGGGATCGTTCCAAGCGAACTGGCGGCATTGTATTCGATATGTCATCGAACGTGCTTGCTCCGGCCGCAGCAACCGTAAAGAGCAAATTCAACGATGTGATCATTTCCAATTGTTCCATTAAGGACACTTCTTTTGGGGGGATTATTCTCAAGCAATATACGGGGGATGGAAAAGATAACAATGGGAATACCTCCGTTTCGGTAGGTTGGGGTGTTCGCAGCTCCGCTTCGGATACGAATTGGGTTCCTTTTACGAATATTACGATTAAGAATAACTTCATTAGCCAAGCCAACACGATCTATGGTTGTAATGGTATTTATTTGACAGATGTTAAAGGAGGGTTGATTGAGAGTAATGTCGTTGCGGCTGCGGGAACTTCCGGGATTGAAACCTACTATGCGGATGATGTTATTATTCAGAAGAATGAGACGTATGGTGTGGTAAAAAAAGCCGGTGGTGCCGATTACAACGGCATCGATACGGATAAAGGTACGACGAAACAGGTCGTCCAATACAATTACATTCATGGCAATGGGGATGGGATCCTGCTATGTCAATTCAGCTTTGGCGACTCCATCATCCGATACAATGTGATTACAGGTAATTCGAGATATCAAATTTATCTCCATTCCGATTCGGCTGCGACCTCGCAAATTTATAATAATACGATCTACAATACGAATAGCACGTATTTGATTTATGGTTACGGGTCCTATATTAATGCTAGCTATCATATAAGAAATAATATTCTGGATTCGACACAGAGTTCAGCGGTGCTAACAACTGGCGGAGGGATTGCCTATAATACGAATAGTTACTATGGGACTGGGCTTACGGTTCCAGCTGGAGATGCGAATCCGAAAACAGGTGATCCGAAATTAGTGAATCCAGGAACTGGCGGAACGGGAACAGAAGCGAGTGGACCCGCAATGAGCACATTAGGTGGCTATAAGCTTCAAACGAGTTCTCCGATCATCAATCAAGGCGTTACGATTGCGTCCAACKGTGGACTTGATTTCTGGGGAGATACCTTATACACAGGCGCAGCAGATATTGGTGCTGATGAAACACAGGTTACGGGTGGCAGTACTGGACCTACTTACTTGGTAAATGATACGTTCGATGCTGTGGCTACTGGCAGTGCTCCAACAGGTTGGACCATTGCCAACGGCACGAGTCCGAATGCAATTACCGTGCAAGCCGTGCCAAGTGCAACCGATAAGAGCGTGCAGATCAGCAAGCCGACAGCATCGGCCAAAACCTCTATGTCCAAATCGTTTGGAGCTACAAGCGGTACAATCACGATGGAGGCTAGAGTTAAACGAAGTGAAACTACGTCATGGTGGTGCTTGCCATACCTCTATGACAGCACTGGTGTCGTAGCTGAATCGATCGCCATGGATACAGGGAATATCAAAGCGAACGTTAATGGGACTTGGACGAACATTCAAGCCTTCACGGCGAACACCTGGTATGACTTCAAAGTCGTGCTAGATACGAATACCGATAAATTTGATTTCTATGTTAATGGCACGTTGAAGCTATCCCAAGCAACAATGAGAGCAGCAGTAGCGAATGTGTCAAAGATCGAATTCTATGCGGATAACTCACAAACGGGCACAACGAATGTAGACATTGTAAAAGTATATACGCCATAACGATTAGTATTGTTGAAATCCCGAATTGCCGGAGACGGTGATTTGGGATTTTTTGTGCGAAGTGAACCCGAATGATTGGAATAGTGAAAGAGAATCGTTCATTTACCTACTGGTATTGATGGGAAAATCGATCTTATAATATGGCATATCGAAATTAAGAGGAGGTCACACATGTTGCTTCAGCCCAAAAGATTGAAATGGTCATCCTTGATCCTCGCCATTGTACTCGTGTTTGGAATTGTAAGTTCTCTGCTTCCGGTATCTCGTGTTCAGGCGTCACCCGTCACGGGGATGATCTACTATGTAGATGCGACAGGAGGTAATGATTCGCATACAGGTACAAGTGAAGGCACAGCTTGGAAAACGCTAGAAAAAGTAAACGCTACCACTTTTCAACCTGGGGATCAGATTTTGCTTAAATCAGGTGAAGTTTGGGAAGGTCAGTTATGGCCCAAGGGCTCAGGTAGCCCAGGCAAGCCGATTATCGTTGATCAATATGGCAGCGGGAGTAAGCCTGCCATACAAGGGAAAGGCTTGGTAGAAGATGCGGTTCGTTTATTCAATCAGGAGTATTGGGAGATTCATCATTTAGACGTATCCAATGCTAAGCCAGCAACGGCTACACCAGGTGAGAACCTTGGTGATTACAGGGGCATTCATATCTCTGGTGATAATAGTTCAACATTGGATTATTTCCGTATCGTAGCTGTCGATGTTCATGATGTAACAGGACAAATCAACTGGATTAGCGGTACACAGCCAGTTCCACCACAGCCAGGCATCCGTTTTAAAACAGGCTGGGACGGCTCCAAAAAAACAGGAGGCATCGTGTTCGACACAACTGTGCCGAATATATTTAGTCCCCCTAGTCAAGCGACTGTTATTAATGATGTAATTGTGGAACAATCCACAATTACGAATACTTCTTTTGCGGGTATTACATTTAAGCAATACACAGGGGATGGAAAGGATGCGGATGGGAATACCATTGCCGTATCAACGGGCTGGGGCGAGCGTGCCAATGGGACCGATCCGAAATTCACACCGCATACCAATATTATAATTAGAGACAATTATATAACGCAGAAAGATACGGCATATGGCTGTAATGCGATGTATTTGACAGATATAAGAGGCGGACTTGTTGAAAATAATGTCGTCTATAAGGCAGGAACCTCAGGGATTGAAATGTACTATGCAGATGATATCGTCGTGCAGCACAATGAGGTTTATGAGACTACGCAAAAAGCGGGCGGAGCCGATTCCAATGGGATTGATCCGGATAAAGCGACAACAAAAATACTCATTCAATATAATTATATTCATGATAATGGAGATGGCATTCTAATCTGCCAATTTTCATTCGGCGATACCGTGATTCGTAACAATGTGATTAAAAGCAACACCAGATACCCCATATATCTGCATTCAGATAAGAAGGCGATAGCCGAGGTGTATAACAACACCATTTATAATGATAAAAGTAATTATTTGATCTATGGCTATGGCACTTCCTTAGACGCAACCTACAACATTCGTAATAATAATCTGTACACGACACGTGCAGGAGCGACAATAACTACTAGTGGAACAACGTTCTACGAGAATAACAACTATTTTGGTACTGGATTAATGATTCCTACTAGTGATACCAAGGCCCTACAAGTAGATCCTAAATTTGTTAGCACGGTGAGTGGCCCCTCTGGAACAATCGAAACAGGACCAAGGTTGGATTCAGCGCTGGGTTTTCGTTCAAAATCAGGTTCAGCGATGATTAATGCCGGAATGGCGATGCCGAACAACGGTTCGAAAGACTATGCGGGTAAAACGCTGTATAACGGACTCCCGGATATCGGGGCATTTGAATATTACACAGAAGCAGACAGCCCAACAGAATCAGTGAACGGAAAAGTAAAGGATGGTTCTGGCAAAGCAGTTGCTGGAGCGAAGGTATCCATGGTTGTTAATACGGTGAGTTATACGGCAACCAGTGATGCGAAAGGCTCGTTCGTGATTGCGGATGTACCGTTAGCTACGGGAGTAGAGCTTAAAACTGAAAAAACGGGTTATACGACGACGACCTCGACAATCGCGATTCAACCACCGAATATGACGACGTTGGATATTGTCATTACTTCCACAAGTCCTTATGGCAGTCTACGTGGAACCATTTTGGATGAGAAGATGTCCGCTCTTGAGGGAGTTTCTGCCAAAGTCATGTATGAAGGTGAGGAAATTGCAAGCGGAGCAACCGATCATACAGGCATTTTGCAATTAGGTCAGGTGCCGATCGGCGAGAATTACACAATTGTGCTTTCGAAAGCAGGTTACTTTACGGTTTTCAAAGGTAATGTCAGCATTACACCGGAGAGTCTCACGGATATTGGCAAAGTGCTGCTATCGAGCAAACAACCGCAAGTGCTGTACAATCATACATTTAATAGTCTTTCGACAGGAACATTGAGCTCGGGAAATAATTTGACAATCAGCGCCAGTGGCGGAAGTGTTGAGGTCGCTGAGGTCCCTAGTGTGTCAGATAAAAGTGTCCTCTTAACGAGAAGCAGCAACTCTGGAAGTACTAGTTTGTCTCAAACTTTTGCTACACCACTAACAGGGATTGTCACCATTGAAGCCGATTTGAAACGAAAAGACACGTATGTTAACGGGAATAACTGGATTAGCTTGCCCTATGTGTATGGCAGTACGAATCTAACGAACCCTGGCATTAGCTTTGCTTTTGATAAAGGCATAATGAAGGGATATAAAGGTACAACGACGACTGATTTTATGAAGTATGTTGTTGGCCAATGGTATAACATGCGTATGGTGATCGACATGGCTGCACAGAGTTTCGATCTATACATCGATGGTCTTAAAATAGTAGACCGTGCCCCATACCGAATCGCCATGGCGGATATTAAGAAAATTGATTTTTATGCGAACAGTACCAATTATGGCAGTGTGTATATCGATAATGTCCGCGTCACGCAAGGGATTGGTTACTCGAAGACAGACGCAACCCTTGCAGAGTTATCGAGTGATGCAGGAACATTAACACGTCTGGATGAAACACATTACGCGATACAAGTGCCGAGTAATGTGGAGCAGGTGAATCTGACACCTGTAGCTAGCAGTCCTAATGTAAAATCAATTCTTGTAAACGGTGTACCTGTTGGAAGTGGTAATAGCTCTGATTCCATTGCTTTAACTGGAGATGACACGGACATTCCCATTGTTGTAACAGCAGAAGATAATCTGACAACGGCAACCTATACCGTTTCGATTCATCGGATCTCTGCTCAGGTCGATGCATCTTTACAAGGACTACTTGTGAATGGTGGTACATTATCACCTGATTTTGATCCGAACATAACGCTATATCAAATCAATGTACCCTATGACATTCATGGCCTCACACTCGTTCCGACTGCAGGCAACAGCCAAGCGGATATCACGATCAATGGAAAAACGGTGTTAAGTGGTGCAACTTCAGAAGTAATTCCATTAGTGGAAGGACAAAATCTCATTGTCGTTTATGTAGTTTCACCTGATGGAACTGCAAACGAAACGTATGAGATTGGCGTTCACAGGGCCAATAGTCCTTATGGTCAAATATCAGGAACAGTCAAGGATCAAAGTAACCATAATGTATTTGGTGCTCATGTAACGCTTTCTAAACTTGGCGACTCAAGAACTACGATAACAGATGCGTCTGGTACATTTACCTTCTCTGACGTGGTGCCTGATACAGAATATACGATTACAGCACAAAAAGCAGGCTATGACGAAGCTACGACGGGGAATGTCACTGTGACAGTTGGACAGACTACGTTGGTTAACGCAATGTTCTTGCAAGCACACGGAGCTATTGCATCTTTAACAGGCGTCGCAGAAGCGACACCAGGCCAATCGATGCAATCTACTTTCCAAATTAACAATGTGTCGAGCAGTGTGTACTCGGCCGTGTATTCGGTTGACCTCATCGTGGGCTTTGATTCAACAAAGCTGCAGTGGATATCCACACTTCCAAGCTCATCGCAATTGCAAATAATACAGGCTGATCAAGCAACTGAGGGATCACTTACGATAAAAGTGTTGATGGCGGATGTCAATCAAGCTATCCCGCCTGATACCGATCTCTTCGTTGTAAAGTGGAAGGTAAAAGACTTAGCTCCCGCAGGTGAAACAGTAATCCGATTAGCGAAATCAGATGTAACGAATGGTCGGGGAGATCTATTTCAAGCGACGGCTTCAGAACATGCGCTTGAGATCAAACGGGTAGTGATTGTAGATCCTGATCCGAGACCAGATCCAGATCCAACCACAGATCCATCACCAGATCCAGATCCGGTTACGAAGCCAGACACGGGAACGAATACGACGAAAGACCCGTCCCAACTTTTGTTAGAGTCGAACGACCAAGGGATTGCTATGCTTACGAAAGCTAACTTAGAAAGCGCTATTCAATCTACACAAGATGATTCCAATGGCAAAAAAGTGATCGTTGTTAACTTGAAATCCAACAACTCATCCTTAGATCAATTTGGCCTGCTGCTCTCAGCTGAGCTGTTGAAGGCGAAGGAGCATGCATTTGAACTTAAGCTTCAATCGGAGTTAGGCACTATTGTGATCTCTGATCAAATGCTGAATGGTCTCAACAATCTAGGTGACATGGTGGAAATTCGCTTAAAGAAAGCTAACTCGATTGATAATCATCCTGTTTACGACATACAGCTGCTAGCGAATGGAGAGTCGATTGCTTGGCATAATCCAGAAGCACCAGTAACGATTCAGATTCCTTATTTGCCTTCACGAGAAGAAAAGCAGAATCCGGATCACATTGTCGTTTTTTATGTCAATCCACAAGGACAGATGATCCCTGTACCGAATGGGCATTATGACGTACAGTCAGGTCAAGTCATCTTTACTACTAAACATTTTAGTCAGTATACAATTATGTATAAGAGTCCGACTTTCACCGATCTAGCTTCAGTGAAATGGGCACAAGCGTCGATTGAAACACTTGCAGCCAAGGGAGTTATTGAAGGTAGAAATGTACAGGAGTTCGACCCACAAAGCAGCATTACACGAGCAGATTTCATTGTTCTATTGATGCGAGCACTAGATCTTTCAGCGCGAACAGTAGATGCCTTCACAGATGTTGACAGCAGTAACTATTATTTCAATGCGCTCACCAATGCCAAGGCATATGGCATTACAACGGGTACAGGAAATAACCTTTTTGAACCGACGAAACAGATCACGCGTGAGGATACGATGGTACTGACCGCAAGGGCACTTCAAGTAAGTAAGCAGCTTCCTAGTCGTCCAAGTTCAATAGAGGTAAAACTAGACTACACAGATGCTTCCGACATTTCTGACTACGCCAAAGGCAGCATTGCAGCCCTTACCGCCAAAGGCTTTGTTCAAGGTGATGAAACAGGCATTCATCCGAAGCAGGAGCTCTCCCGCGCACAGGCGGCGGTTCTGATTCATCGGATTGTAGTGAATAAGTAATCGTATAGAGGCAAGACCCAGGGCGAAAGTGCTCTGGGTCTTCTTTTTTTACTGTGAAATAGTGAAAGAACTTCATTCGATGCGCAATGTAACTAATCGGAGATGCCTTTTATAATAAACCTATAAGATAACAAGCGAATCTCGTAGCGCTTTGAACAGGGAGTGGAATGATTAATGGAAAGCACCGTGGAGCAAACAGACCGTTTGCTTGCAAAACCGAAGAAAAAGAAAATCCCGTTTCTTAGCCGATGGGAGTCTCCCGTGGCCGGATACCTCTTTTTGTCCCCGTGGCTGATTGGTTTTTTCCTGTTAACACTAGGGCCAATCTTGATGTCCTTGTATTACTCGTTTACGGACTACTCCTTGCTGGATGCACCGCATTGGCTTGGGGCACAGAACTACAAGCATATCGTGATGGAGGATGATACCTTCCGCGAGTCCATCAAGGTAACCTTACTATTCGTCGTATTCTCCGTACCGCTGAAGCTCGTTACAGCTCTGTTGGTGGCGATGCTGCTGAATAAGAAAATCAGAGGGATTTCCTTCTATCGGACGATGATCTACTTCCCATCATTGATTGGGACGAGTATCGCAGTGTCGATTCTATGGAAAAATATTTTCAGCAAAGACGGCTTTATTAACCAAGCCTTAGCACTTGTTGGCATTCAAGGGAAGTCATGGATTGCTGACCCTGACACTGCGTTAGGGACACTAGTACTTCTTATTGCGTGGCAATTCGGATCGGCCATGATTATTTTCCTTGCCGGACTGAAACAAATTCCAACGGATTTGTATGAAGCTTCCTCTGTAGATGGCGCTAGCAAGGTACGACAATTTTTCACGATCACGCTGCCGATGTTGTCTCCGATTATTTTGTTCAACTTTGTGCAATCAACGATTAATTCCTTCCAGATGTTTACACAGGCATTTATCATCACCAATGGGGGGCCAGTAAATTCAACGTATGTATACGTCATGTACTTGTATGAGCGAGCGTTCTCGAAGTTTCAAATGGGCTATGCCTCAGCGCTAGCTTGGATTTTACTGGTCATTATTGCAGCGGTAACCGCGCTTATTTTCGCAACCTCTAAATACTGGGTTTACTATGAGACGCAAGGAGGGAAGGGGAAATGATGGCAAGACGCCAAGGTTTGACCCATCTTTTATTACTAATTTCAAGCATCATTATGATGTATCCCGTTTTCTGGTGGTTAGGCGCTTCGCTCAAAACGAATGATGAGATGCGCTCGCCGAATTTATTTCCCGAAACATTCCGTTGGGCTAATTACACCGAAGGCTGGGTATCAGTACCTAACTATGACTTCAGTGTATTTTATATCAATAACTTTCAGTTAATTATTGGCGTATTATTCACAAGTATCGTATCTTGTTCACTAGTTGCGTTTGCTTTCGCCCGACTAGACTTCCCGCTTCGTAAGCTCTGGTTCGGTATCCTGCTGGTGACGTTAATGCTTCCGACGCAAGTAACGATCGTACCTCAGTATGTATTATTCAGTAAATTTGATTGGATTAATACGTATTTACCATTCTATGTCCCTCATTTGCTCGCAGGCGGCGTGGGAGGCCCCTTCTTTATCTATTTGCTAGTGCAATTTATTCGTTCCATTCCGAAAGAGTTGGATGAGTCTGCGAAAATAGATGGATGCTCTTGGTTCGGAATTTACTGGCGCATTATCATTCCATTGACCAAGCCTGCACTGGTTACTGTCGCCATTTATTGTTTCCTTTGGAACTGGGATGATTTCTTTGGTCAATTACTGTATATCAATTCCGTCGATAAATACACGGTTAACTTAGCCTTGAAGCTGTTCATTGATTCTGCAGGAACGGTGCCGTGGGGGCAAATGTTAGCCATGTCCTTAGTCTCTGTTATGCCTGCCGTGATCATTTTCTTCATCGCTCAGAAGCATTTCGTCGAAGGTATTGCTTCGGGTGCTTTAAAAGGATAAGCTTAGGATTGACTAGGAAAGCTGCTGCATTTGCTGCGGCTTTCTTTGCATAAGAGCTTAGTTTGAATCATACGGAGGGCAGAGACATGCTGCAAAATCCATTCAAAACATATCGCATTATCGCGGTTTATTTCTTCAGCTCAGCCGTCATTATTGCCATGCTGATCGGCATTGTTATTGCCGTTAGTTACTCGGGGACTTCGAGTGAAATTGCTTCCAATACTTCTTTTTATCAGCAGCGCTTGCTGAATGAATTGAGCAAAAAAATGAGCACAAGCTTAATTGGTATTGAGCAGACCTCGGGAACCTCGGCTAAGAATGTCGATCTCCTATACGGCCGATTACGAGATAAGGACGCTTATGAGCGCCTGCAAATCGAGACGGATCTGCAGAGTCAATTGAACTATCTTGTCTTCGGCACACCAATTCTGCAATCGATCCATGTCTATTCGGATTACCCGTTTACATCGGACACCCAAGGTCCTGTTACGTTCTTCCAGATGTCGCAATTAGATAAGGAAGCATGGTATCCAAGTATTCTAGACACGGACAGCGCTTGGCTTGGCGAGCACAAAATCATGTCCAATGGACGAGAAGAATCGGTGATAAGTTTCGCCCGTAAGGTCATCAATAATAGCAACCAGTATTACAGCTTGATGGTTTTCAATATTAAAGTATCGAGCATTCGGCATCTGATTTCAAGTGAAGACGATACGACCAATATGGCGTTACTTGATGCAGCAGGCAGATTGATTACGCATTCTGGCAACAGCAGCAAATTGCAGCAAGCGACACTCACATTGAAGGGGGAGTTGGATAAGCCAAGCGGTTCCTTACGTGTGGAGGATGATTTCTTCGTTTGGGCCAAATCACCAGATTCCCAGTGGACTCTCTTTGAGGCAAGCTCTTGGGGTGAAATGACCAAAGGCAGTAAAAGCATGGCGAAGCTCTTCCTTCTTCTTGGAGCTACCTCGATTGTGCTCGTGCTGCTGCTTACCTTATTCTTATCCCGCAGATTCATGAGACCGATGAATCAATTGATTCGAGCCATGGGGCAGTATTCACCAGGGGAAGATCAAGGTTTACCAACCGACTATAAGAATGAGTTTGGGAAATTATTTCATGGGTATCGTAAGTTAACACAACGTATCGAAGACCTCTATGAATCTCTGCGGGAGCAGCATGTGCAGCAGCGGGCAGCAGAGCTGAAATCGTTGCAAATGATGATCAATCCTCATTTTCTATATAATACGCTTGATCAGATTAACTGGACGGCGATCGAGGCGGGGCAGAATAAGATCAGCTCTATGCTCGCGCAAGTCGCGAGTATGTTTCGTTTAGCGCTATCTAATACGAACAGTCTAGTGGCTGTGACGGAGGAAGTCGCGCACATTGAACACTATTTGAAATTTCAGCAGGTGCGTTGGGAAGATAAAATGTCATATCAAATTAAAGTGGATGAGAGTTGTAAGAACTCGCTGATGCCGAAGATTTTTCTACAGCCGTTCGTAGAAAATGCGTTTATGCATGGCTTTCATGGCGCTTCCGAAGCTGAGATAGGTATAGACATTAATCGAGATGAGAACAACTTATATGTAACCATTACGGATAATGGCAAGGGGCTCAGTGTTAATTGGCAGAACAAGCCTAGGAAGCGCGGAGGCTATGGACTTCGTAATGTGAAGGAAAGGCTGGATGCCCTATTCGGCAAGCAATATAGCTTGCAACTGAGTAACCGGGAGCAAGGCGGCGTTCAAGTTGACATTCGATTCCCACTATCAGACGAATAACCATATTTATAACATAAGGGAGTACACGAGCATGTGGAAAATAGCGATAGTGGATGATGATTTTCAGGTTTTGCGAGGTTTACGGCATATCATACCTTGGGCTGAGCTGGATGCCGAATTCGCAGGAGAGGCGATTGACGGAGAAAGTGGACTCGAGTTAATCCGTGAAGTGGAGCCTGATATCGTCATTACGGACTTATATATGCCTGGCATTAGCGGTATTGAAATGATTGAGAAACTGCGGGGGGAAGGTTTTCAAGGCAGATTTATTATTCATAGCGGTTATACTGATTTTGAGTATGCGAGGCAAGCGATTCGACTGGATGTCGACGATTATTTGAATAAACCAATAACGATTGAACAAATTCGCGAAGTTTTGTTTCGGACGATTGGACAATTAGAAGATTTCTATCTGGAAAAAATGGAGAAAAAGCGGCTTGTTCGTTTTGTTCAAAACTATGAGAAACAAATGGCCGATGAGCAGCTAGCCGCTCTGCTTAATGGTACTCTTCAGCCTAATTCGGCTGACATGAAGCTTCCCCATGTCGAAGCGTACTGGACAGATTATGATCAACAGGTCGTCGTGCTTGAACTAGTGAAGACAGACCGAGTTACGGATATCTCGGTGGCAGATTGGCATTTATTTCGCTTCGCCATGTCCAATATTACGAAGGAATTAACGCAGCAGGAATGGCCGGAATCAGCGTTTATTTGGTTATTCGGGCCGTATTCAGCACTTGTTCTGCACATTCCTCGCAGCGAAGCAGATGAGAAATCTCTTGAACGATCTGCTCGCTTCATAGAGACCTTAACAAGCAGCATGCTGCGGTATTTGGGTTTAACGGTGAAAGCGGCGGTAGGTGAACGCATAAGTAAATGGGAAGATTTGAAAAAGTCAGCAGATGTTGCTTTCGAATCATTACAAGCATTTGAACAAGGACAAGGTGCGGTGGATCTGGTTCGTTACCTGTCCCAATCTTTGCAGGAAAGCAGTGAAGAAGAGCTGTGGTCGCATATTCAGCGCTTCATTAACCGGCAAGAGGCGTCAGCCAAAGGCGGCGATCCCAAGCTATTCTATCGTGTCTTAGCTACGGAAATTTGGACGTTGCTGCAATATGCAGCACAGCAAGCTGACATGTCGATCACCCCTACGGATGAGAATGAGTTGGTTACGTCAACGGATACGATTATTCATCGTGCGGATGTAGAGAGCTTCCTGCAAGCCAAGGTGAAGAGCATTGGACTCAAGCGACAGCCAAGCGTTAACCAGAAGCATAAAGGAGCCGTCGATTTCATGCTCGGTTACATTCATGAGCATTATGCGAAAGACATTACGATGGATGAGTTGGCGGGACAGCTATTTATCTCGAAAAATTATTTGAATCAGTTGTTTAAAAAGGTGACAGGGGAAACCTTTATKAACTATGTCATTCGTGTCCGACTGGAGAAAGCGAAGGCTCTTCTCTTAGAAGGCAATTTGTTGATTTATGAAGTCTCTGAGCAGGTTGGATATCAAAATGTGCCATATTTCAGTACTCTTTTCAAGAAATATTGCGGAATTAACCCGAGTGATTTGCTGAAAAAGTAGGTTTTCTCCCCACTTGTTTCAAAAACTGAAAGAAATCAGTTCGATTCTCTCCTATACCGTTCAGGCTTTCAGCGATACGATAAGTGTGTGAGATCGACATATGCGAGAGGGGTAATTATACAATGAAGAAAAAATTAATGACTACTGCACTATCACTTGTTGTCGTGGCATCCATGTCAGCTTGTGGATCCAAAACGGAGGAAGCTCCAGCGAAAGCTACGGTTCAACCAACAGCAGCTGCCACGACTAAAGCGGAACCAGCCGCTCCAGTCAAATTGCGTATTGCTTGGTGGGGAGCGCAAGAGCGTCATGATGCGACTCAGAAGGCATTAACTCAATATACGGCACTTCATCCAAATGTTACTTTTGAAAGCGAATTCTCCGGTTGGGACGGCTACTTCGATAAGCTCGGCGTTCAGTTCGCAGCGAAAAATGCGCCTGACATTATCCAAATGGATGCTGCTTACTTGAATGAGTATGTTGGACGTAATTTGGTTGCTGATCTAGGCAGCATTAATGTTGCAGATATGGATAAAGCGCTTATCGAATCAGGTAAAGTGAATGGCAAGCTCTTCGCAATGCCGTTAGGAACTGCCGCACTTGGCATGGCTTACGATAAAACGGTGATCGAGAAATTAGGTTTAAAGGCACCGGCTTGGGACTGGACTTGGGATGATTACTATAAATTCGGTCAAGATGCCAAAGCCAAACTAGGGAAAGATAAATACGTTTTCGTTGATCAAAGCTCAGATTTAGTTGACTATACAGCTTATCAGCTTAGTCAAGGTAAAGGGCAGTCTTTTACAGATAACAAGCTATCGATCGATAAAGATACATGGATTACCTACATGAATAAGCAATCCGAAATGCGTAAAGCAGGCATCGTTACACCTGCTGATATTACGGTGACAGACAAAGAACTTGATCCGAAAATGGATAGTGTGGTCAATGGAACAGCGCTTGCTCGTCACATTTTCTCCAACCAAGTTGGTGCTATTAATGGTCTTAAACCAGACGCTTTTGGATTTACAACACTTCCTAAAGCAGGTCAAACGGGTGGTTGGTTGAAACCAGGCATGTTCTGGAGTGTGAACGCAGGCTCCAAGCAACAAGATGAAGCGAAGAAATTCGTTGAATGGTTCATTAACGACCAAGAAGCAGGGAAAACATTATCATTAACACGTGGTATTCCAGGAAATGCGAAAATCGTAACGACTTTAGCACCAAATTTCAGCGCGTCTGACAAAACATCCGTTGATTTCATTAACAAAGTAGGACCGGCAGCACAGAAATTCGTGGCTGAACCGCAAGGCTGGGGTAACTTCAAGAAAGACTACAAAACGATCGTAGAGAAAGTTATGTTCGACAAAGCAACAGCTGATCAAGCTTACGAAGAATTAATGAAAAAAGCTAAAGAGTATGATACAGCAGTAAAAAAATAATAGATGGCATAGAATCATGGCGTTGTCGCTTCTTAGGACGCGCCATGATTTTTTCCTTCGATAGGGGTGTAGACTTGCATATAAATGTGAATAGTAAATCAACGTTACGGCTGGAGGGAAGGCTTTCTATTTGTCCGCCAGATCGATTGGGAATGCCAGTTCGTCATGCCTTAAATATGCTTACTAGAGATATCCTACATGTGCTCGGTACGGAACCAATTCTAGTAAATGAACCCGCACATGCAGAGATTGTCATTCGTTATGCGTCTGAGCATGATAGCTGTGCGATGCATACGGAAGCATTTGCTCTACGATATACGCACGATGGTGAGAAGTTGCAATTACATGTCGTTGCTAATGATGACTTGGGGCTCGTTTACGGTATCTTGCATGTGAGTGAAACGATTCTAGGCATTCATCCATTCTGGTATTGGATGGATCAGCCGATTCAGAAATGCACTACGATAGAAGTGAATTGCGAACCCTATAACTCACCTGTAGCTAAAGTGAGATTCCGCGGGTGGTTCGTCAACGATGAGGTATGTCTCATAGGATGGAAAGAGACGTACCCACCTTCGCGTGAAGTATGGCTGCCCGTTTTTGAAGCGCTGCTTCGCTGTGGTGGAAATATGGTGATTCCGGGGACGGATCTACCGAAGACAGGTATTCATTTAGAGCTAGCAGCAGAAATGGGGTTGTGGATTACCCATCATCACGCGGAGCCTTTGGGCGCAGAAATGTTCCTAAGAGCTTATACTGGCAGATCGGCCAGCTACAAGGAGGCCCCTGAATTATTTGAAAAGTTATGGCTGAAAGCCATTGAGAAGCAAAAGAATCAAAACATTCTGTGGGTGCTCTCATTCAGAGGGCAGGGGGATAAGCCTTTTTGGGAGAATGATCCATCCTTTGATACACCAACAAAGCGTGGGGAAATGATTTCCCGCGTCATATATCGCCAATACGAGATGATTAAGGAAGCCGTTGATAACCCCGTCTATTGTGTAGCTTTGTACGGTGAGATTGCAGAGCTATATAAAGACGGTTATATTGAATTGCCTCATGATGTGATCAAAATTTGGGCGGATAATGGGTATGGCAAAATGGTGTCTCGTCGGCACGGGAATTTGAATGTGCGGATGCGAGCGCTGCCTGCTGCGGATGATGGTGGTCAGCATGGTATCTATTACCACGTGACCTTCCATGATCTTCAAGCATCGAATCATTTGACGATGTTTCAGGGTTCGGCTGCCTTTGTGAAGGAGGAACTGGAGAGCGCTTTTGAAGCGGGATGTACCGATTATCTCCTGCTCAATTGCGGGAATATTCGTCAGCACGTGTATTTGCTAGATCTTGTTCGTGAGCTGTGGCTTCAAGGAACGATGGATGTCGAGACTCATTTACAGGCATTTGTTAGTCGCTATTACCCAAGTCATCAGGAAGAAATTGCTGGTTTGTATCGCACGTATACAGATGCCTCCATTGCATATGGGCCTCATGCTGATGATCTGGCTGGAGACGAGTTTTATAATCATCCTGCGAGAAGATTGATCGGTCATTGGCTGCAAGGGCGTACAAATGAAGCGGATCGTGGCTTGCTGTGGGCGACGGGAGAAGGTAGTTTCGCTGAGCAAATACAATGGTTTGAACAGCGAGCTGAAGAGGGACATGCTTCTTGGTCCAAGTGGGTCAAGGCATGTGAGGAGCTGCTTAGCAAATTGGATGGTGAGGACAAACAGCGAGCTATTGACCATTTGTGGCTGCCAGGTGTCATTCACCAGACAGGTTCGGAAGGATTGCTATGGCTCTGCCGTTCCTATGTAGCTGCTCGGAGCGAACAATATGCGCAAGCCTTCGTATTTGCTTCACAATCCATGTGGTGTTACGACAAAGGTTTACAGGCACTTCGCTTGGCAGAGCATGGCAAATGGGCGAATTTCTATCGTGCCGATTGGTTAACGAATATCGCGAGTACCGTTACTAATATAGATACACTGCGCAGATTCCTGCGTATGCAGGGGGATAGTCCAGACTTTTTCCACTGGTACAAAGAATACCTTATGCCAGAAACGGAGAAATATATTTACTTGGAAAACACACACAGGAATCCCCTTTCGGATGATGAGCTCGCTAACCAATTACAGCACTATTTTCTTAAACAAAAATAGCGTGATTTGAACCATTCTTTATTCCGACGTATAATAACAGGACTTCTAGATAAAGGATGGTATTCATGAATGACAATAATGGTAGAGTCTACATCCGGTTTCTGGATGTAAGTGACACTGATGATATGCTGAACCTCATGCTGCGTAATCGTGAATTATTCGAGGGCGTTAGTCCTAAGCGCAATGAATCTGTTTATACAAAAGAAGTACAAGAGAAGGGCATTGAAAACGGGATCAAACAAAGAGAAGAAGATAAGCGTTACGCTTTCGGCATTTTTCTAACGGAAACGGATCAACTTATTGGTGATATTTCGCTTTTTGAAGTCCAACGTGGGCCACATCAGAAGTGCATTCTCGGTTATAGCATGGACCAGGCGCATAATGGAAAAGGGTACATGACAAAAGCGATTCAACTGATCATGAAATTCGCGTTTGAAGAAATAGGATTACTACGTGTAGAAGCAGGTGTCATGCCGCGTAATGTGGGGTCGATGCGTGTGTTGGAAAAAGCAGGCTTCAAGCAAGAAGGGCTGGCACGCAAGTTGTTGGAAATTAATGGCGTACGTGAGGATCACGTGTTGTTTGCTATGTTGGCTGAGGATTATTTGGACGTGTAAAAGAATAATACTTGAACGGTAATGCGGTAGCTCTAGACTTTATATAGGTCTGGAGCTATTTTTTTTCCACAATAAGGAACCTTTTCCGGGTTGTACGGTCTTATTAGTTGAGGTGAGCGCGTGGCGAACGATTTCGAGTATTTAAAATATTTGGCTCAAGGGTATGACCGGGAGCTTGTACTACGAGACTTAATGGAAGAGTTCGGGGATGATGTATGGAACTTTGCCTTTTTCTTAACACGCCGTTCTCATGTGGCAGACGATATATCCCAAGACGTATTTCTTGCGGCATTTACTGGGATGTATGCGTTTCGCGGGGATTGCTCTGTGAAGAGTTGGCTGCTTACAATCACAAGAAATAAATCACTCCATTACCTGCAAGGGGCATTCTTTCGAAAAGTAACTTTGACGGATCGGTTCATCTCGACGGGCAGCTCGCCAGCTGCGGAGCAGGTTGTTTTCGATCGGAATGACACACGTGATCTCTGGGACTTGGTGATGACATTACCTCGTAAATATCGGGAAGTGCTTATTCTGGATTATCATTATGGACTCAAAATGATTGAAATTGCCAAGCTATTGCATGTCTCGGTTGGTACCATCAAATCAAGATTAAATCGGGCCAAGAAAAAGATGAATGCGTTAGTTACCTATAACAAGGAGGAGGTGTAGGGGATGAATGATGAAAAGCCTGCCTGGGCAAAGCGAATGGCAGATTCGCCTTTTGAAGATCGACATTTTACAAAGAAACTCACAAATCGTGTCCTTCATCGTGTCACTGAAACGAGTGATTCCTCCAAACAACGATATAAATTTGGGGCGGCAACTATGATGATTCTAGTTATTGTGATTGTGTTTGGTTTCGTAGGTGGGCCAAGTCCCGAATATGCAAATATCCATGAGCAGAAAGCTTACTATGAGCAGGGGCGTCTGATTTTTTATGTAGCTCCTGAGCCTAACGCGAGGGCTGGAGAAATGAATGGGTATATGTTTCATTTTGAAGCTGCAATGGAGACCTTTATAGGTAAAACGTTAACTATTCAGGCTGTACAGCTACAAACTGGAAGAAGTGAAACGGTCGCTTCTGAGAAAATTGAAACACCTAGCCCTGGGTATCTTAGCCTTGAAAGGTATACGACCCGATTTACGCTTCCCCTTGAAGGCATGTGGCGACTAGACGTGAAATTAGACGATCAGTTATTCGGACATGTAATCGTAAATTTGGAAACACCATCTTGGGAGCTAAGTCCGATGTTTCAATCAGGGAATTATTGGATGCGCGGTATTGCGAAACAGATTGGCTTTATTGATGCTGGATTTATAGCTGGAAGAAATCAGAAATATATGTGGCATTTCTGGGGGACGGATGAAGAGCTTGCTGGGCCATTCCAAGTTTATGCCGTAAAAGAAGGAACGAATTCATTTGTCGAAGTATTTTCATCTAATCTCTCGGCATCAGCTAACGCCTTAGGGCCAGCAAACAATGGTGCTGACCGACATCTTCCTACCCTGATGATGCTCCCGGAAAAAGGTCGTTGGCGTTTACTGCCGTACGTACACGGACGATTGCTGCCTTCCATTGTGGTCGATGTGAAGTAATGTTGCTGTTTAATCGCTGATCCCCCTATAATGAAGGGAAATAACCGCTGGAGGATTACTAGTTATGAGTCTACTACAGTTAAGCGACATTCATTTCCGCGATCCGTATGTCTTAGTTGATCAGACGAACGGCAAATATTATTTGTACGGTTCTACTGGGCAAAATGTGTGGGAAGGTCCAGCAATCGGATTTGATGTGTATGTCAGTGAGGATTTAGCTGGATGGGAAGGACCATTTCAGGCTTTCCGTCCATCGCCTGACTTCTGGTCAAATAAACACTACTGGGCTCCGGAGGTCTATGCGCGTGACGGGCGCTATTATACGCTGGCCAGCTTCAAAGCCGACAATCGATGCAGAGCTACCTGTTTGCTGATCGCCGATACGCCGCTGGGGCCATTCGAACCTGCGGGTGATACGCTTACGCCTCGGGATTGGGAATGCTTGGACGGCACGCTGTACGAGGATGAATCGGGGACTCCATGGATGATTTTCTGCCGGGAGTGGCTGGAAGTGAAGGATGGAGAGATGTACGCGGTTCAGCTGCAGGCGGATCTTCAGAAAGCCGTTTCCGAGCCGATCCTTTTATTCCGTGCCTCGGAGGCTCCATGGTCAGTTGGTTTTGGCGAGCAGTCAAGCAACTATGTCACGGATGGCCCTTATCTACACCGAATGCCGAATGGCGAACTTGTCATGCTCTGGTCGACGACTGGGGTAAATGGGTATACGATGGGCTTAGCCCGCTCGTCCTCAGGTAAGGTGACCGGACCTTGGATACAAGATGCGGAACCGCTGGATATCCGCGATGGCGGACACGGCATGATATTTCACAAATTTGACGGTACGCTCCAGTTGACCATTCATCAGCCGAACAAGCATCCATTGGAGCGTCCAGTTATGTGGCCCATCGAGGTAAACAAAGGGATGATTCAACTCGCTAAACCGGCTGAGTAAAGCAGTTTTCGTAAATAAATGGAAAATATCCAGTTATTTCAACTCAATTTGAACTAGATTGGATTTTAACTGGAAAAGCTCCATCTAATTTTCGTGTTTCGGCTACAATTGACGAGAATGATTGATTTTAGCTGTATGTTTTCCAGTTATTTCATAAAACAGGGAAGGAAACACGGAAATAGATGTACTTTTTCCATCTAATGCAGCTGATAGATACAAATGCTCCATACAACTGCCGCAGATCACTAATCTGCGGCAATTTCTCTTTCTCATGAGTCATGAAACATGCCGCCACTGAACAAAATTGCTAATTCTCACTCTCGTAAATGCAAGAAATTTCACGTTAAATTCAGTACGATGGAAGGGAAGTAATCAAGGGATCTTAAGGAGGCAGTCGCGATGTCACGAGTTACGAACTTTCAATTAACAGAGGAAATGATCAACCAGTTTTATCGGGAGGGATACTTTTACGCACCAGGATTTATAACTGCGGAGACCGTGGAAGCGATCAACAATGAGAATGCCGTGTTCGCGAATACGCTAGGCGACGGGCAGTGGAAAAGTCATGCAATTATCGACATCGCCAAAGAGAAAGCTGCTTATCCTGAAACAACAAGCTTTCTGACGAATCAGGATGTCGTTGGTGTGTTTGAACGAATTTTGGGCGATGAGGTCAAGCTGTGGATGGGGATGTATGCCGTTGTGGATCCGCAGGGGAAGGGACTCGAGTGGCACCAGGATAATCAATACACACATATTCTTGGTCACATGCTGAATGGTTTTATTGCACTTGATCATATCTCGCAGGAGAATGCGGGACTTTGGCTCGCGCCTGGTTCCCATCTTCTAGGTCGACAACCAAATCTCAATACAGAAGAGGGGCATAAACGAGCAGATGAGCCTGCCAACGGAACGCCATGCCATCCGATGGCACCGGGGGATGCGGTATTTTTCCATCGCGAAACGCTCCACCACAGTAAAATGAATCATACGGATAGACCAAGACGTGCCTATGCTTTCCAAGTTGGAGCGGTGAACTGCCGTTACGCGAAGACGGGCAAGTTGCTGGAAGACCGCGTACAGCTATCAGGATACCAACTCTAGACGGAGTGGGTACGACAAGGGTTCAACGCTTGCGATATTCCCTCGGAGTCAAGTGATGGAGCTCTTTGAATACTTTATTAAAATAACTCGCTGATCCGAAGCCACAAGTTAGGGCGATGTGCGTAATGGATTTCGCTGTCGATTGAAGCATATGACCGGCATATTGAAGACGTAACCGAATGATAAATTCATTCGGAGTTAATCCCGTCACTTCCCTGAATTTGGTATAGAACCACGTTTTCTTGAGGTGCGATTGTTCAATCACAATGTCCATATCCAACTCTTCTGCCCAATGCGCCATGAGATAGTCAATTGCCTGGATAATGCCCTGCGCGGAGGAATCCTCTAGTAGTTGATCGCGGTTATGCATCAAATAGTACCTCTGCATATGAACAAGCATTTGGATCATCAAGGTTTGCTGCTGAAGTTCCCATCCGGGGAGCGAGTGCTTCGCTTCCTCGAGCGCTTCAAGGGCCAGTCTTTTTACCGATTGAGCGTAATCCGAATCCGCTGGAATGAGTGGTGAAGTATTCGTCATGTAAAAAGGTGTAAGCAAACTGGAACCTCGGGGCATGACCCCAACGAAAGAAGGAGAGAAAAGCAGCATGATCCAACGACTGGGCTGCCCCTCCTCTTGGGTTAGATTCGAATGCGGCTCGAAGGGACGCAGCAGGAAGATATCCCCTGGACCTGCATAATAGCACGCATCTCCGATCTTGTATTTCATCCCTTGGTCCAGCGCTATACTGACCTCGAGAGCATCGTGCATATGTAAATCATGGTCGGTGAATTGGGCGTATTTCTCTTGGATCGTGTAGCCGGCAGCTAGGGGCAGGCGCTCATACTGCAAGGATGGATCACTCCTTTTAGGGGATTCATATGATTAAGTATAACTTTTTTGAAAAAAGGAAAACAGCAGCATATCCGAATATAGAACTGGATGTATGTTCACCTAGAGAATGGAGATCGACGGAGTGAAGCACACACCGTTTCATTGCATAGCGCTCATTGGAGTGATGCAGGGGAACGGTTTTTTGTTCGTAACGGACTCAACTGGCCTTATTTGCTCCAAATCAGTGTTTTTGAAATTCTAACGGACACAAACGTCGCTATTCACTAGAATTTTGCTTATTTCCTATTATTAGGTGCAAATAAAGGCAATCGTGTCCGTTAGATTCAGGGAAGTCTCACTCCATGCCAAATAACGTTTTTCTTGTCCGTTAGGAGATGAAAGATTCTGAATATGCGACGGTAACGGGTATAAATTAGGTGGGAAAAAAATAGCAGTCAACCATATAGTGATTAATTCCGTCGCCTATCTCAATAAAAAGCACGGATTTATGTTTAACAGTAATTTTTATTCTCGAGCTACAAATGCTCGAATAAACAGCAATAGGCTGAATCTCACGTAGATCTTCTACAGAGAGATTCAGCCTCTTCATGTTAGTTTGTACACGCTTCGGAAATGATTGGGCGTGATGCCTTCACTTCGTTTAAACAACTTAATAAAATAGCTCGGACTTTCAAAGCCAACTTTTGCCGAAATATGGTTTATTTCGAGATCAGGGGATAATTGAAGAAATTCTTTCGCTTTAAGAATCCGATACTGATTGATGTAGGCGAAAGGCCTTGTGCCTAACGTTTGCTGAAATAGAACACACGTATATTGCGGTGTAACACCCAGTTGATTGGCCAAGTCCTGAAGGGTTAGGGGCTGCTCAAAGTGCTGCTGGATGTAGTCGATAACCGGCTTTAGCTGCTCCAATTGCTCCTGATTCGAGCGAGTATCTGATGTGGATGTATATCGAAATAAATCCATAAGCAAGCCATACAACAGATGGGAACCATCATAGCTTGAGATTTGATTACGAATGCTGTAAAGATGATTAATTTCATTGATTCTGGCTTCGACCATGTCAGGCTTCGTCATAAAGAGAACCATAGAGCAGTTAAATTGCATGGATTGCAAAAGTGGCCCAGCGAAATGGCCATTAAATTCAACCCATTGTACCGTCCATGGTTCCTCTACGGGATAATATCGGTGAGGTACTTCCGGGTATAGTAACATGCCCTGTCCTTTGGAAAGTGTCATCGATTTCCCTTCGATTTCGAGAACTCCTTGCCCGTCAAAGCACTGAATCCATTGATATGCCTTGTAGCCATCCTTTCTCACTACGGTTGGTTGATTCACCCAGTAGCCCGTTGAGACCAGATAAAGAGGTAATTGAAAATCAATATCGGTTAGGACATGCCAGAAGAAATGTTTCATTGTCATCACGCTCATCCCTTTACATTAATATTGTTATATTAGCATAAATATTCTTTGATTGTTGAAGGTTTTGTTCAGGAATATAATTTCAATAAAGTTATATAGCATACATTTATTGTTAAAGGAGTGCATTGAAATGACGTATCAAAAAGTAAGATCGAAAGAGCATTTCGACAAGGATTGGTTTTTCCATAAAGGAGATATATCGATTCCATACGCCGTAAAAGCAGGGAAGACAGGTGGTATCACAGACATTGGGAGTCAAGAACTGGGAGAATGGTTAGAAATTGCTTTTGTAGATCAAACGACAGAAGATGCCCTTGTACCAAAGGATTGGCAACGGATCAGCATTCCTCACGATTGGGTTGTGGAGGAACAAGTGCGGAATGACCCGAACCTTGGAAGCCGACCTGGCAGTCATGGATATTTGCCTACGGGGATTGGCTTATATCGGAAAATGTTTGCGCTACCCGCTGAAGATTGTGGGAAAAAGATAAGCATACATTTCGATGGTGTCATGGGCGTCAGTACCGTATGGCTTAATGGACATCTGCTTGGAACACATGATAGTGGATATACGGAAGTCTATTATGATATTTCTGATCAAGCGCGCTACGGTGATGAAGGGAATAATGTCATCGTTGTGAGAGTCGATGCTACGCGATATGAAGGCTGGTGGTATGAGGGAGGCGGCATATATCGGCATACTTGGCTGCAGAAAACGGACCGTCTCCATGTCGCACATTGGGGAACTTATGTAACGACACCTCATGTGACGGAGCAGCGTGCTGAGGTAGTCATCCGCACAGTTATTCACAACGAGTATGAGAAGGATCGCGGATGTTGGCTCACTTCCACGATCGTGAATGAAGCCGGTGAGATGGTTGCTTTTACATCGGAAAGCGTAGAGGTAGCCTGGTTCGATCAGGTGGAAGTTGAGAACAGGGTAGATGTGGCACTCCCACAATGCTGGTCACCTGATCATCCAGTTCTTTATAAATTGATCACGGAAGTGAGTATTGGGAAGAAAGTCGTGGATACCTATGAAACCCATTTTGGGATACGTACGCTTGCTTTTACGAGAGAAGGATTTCTACTCAATGGAGAGTCTGTTCTACTCAAGGGTACTTGTAATCATCAAGATTTTGCAGGGGTTGGCGTTGCCTTACCAGATCGTGTTATCGCATATAAGCTTCAGTTATTGAAGGAAATGGGCTGCAATGCCTATCGAAGCGCACATCATCCGCCTACCCCGGAATTGCTTGCCATCTGTGATCGTATAGGCATGATGGTCATTGATGAGAATCGGAAGCTGGATAGTTCTCCTAGCGGGCTTGCCGATTTAGAAAGCTTGATCCGGAKGGATCGTAATCATCCTTCAATTATTGTTTGGTGCATGGAGAATGAAGAGATACTGGAAGGAAAGATAACAGGCTCGCGTATTCTTCGAACACTTGCCAATGTGACCCGCAAACTGGATCCTACTCGACCAACGCTTGCGGCTATGAATCATGGCTGGAATGGAGAGGGGTACAGCGATCAAGTTGACATTGTTGGCTACAATTACGGGCAAAGAAAGCAACAAGATTTGACCGATCATTTCAATTATCCGTCTAGAATCATACTTGGAAGTGAGAGCGCTAGCAGCACAACCACCCGCGGTATATATGCCATTGATACAGAACGAGGCTATTGTCCATCCTATGAAGGAATGTATATGCCTTCTTGGTCTTGTACCGTGGAAAAAGCGTGGAACGACGTAATTGAGAATCCATTTTTGACTGGCGTATTTCTTTGGACAGGTTTTGATTATCGTGGCGAGCCTACTCCTTACAGGTGGCCGTGCATTTCTTCTCATTTTGGCATCATGGACACATGCGGTTTCCCAAAAGATGTTTATTATTATCTCAAATCTGTATGGACGGAAGAGCCTATGGTTCATCTGTTGCCGCATTGGAATTGGGCTGGAAAAGAAGGCGAATTGGTGGACGTCTGGGTCTATTCCAATGGGGATGAGGTTGATCTGCAACTAAATGGACGTACGCTTGGCATCCAGCCTATGATTAAAGCTGGGCATTTAGAATGGAAAGTTCCTTATGAGCCTGGGGAACTTACAGCAATTTCCTATAAGGAAGGCGAACTTTTTGCTGAGAAAAAGGTGAAGACGACGGATTTCCCATACCGAGTACACATGGAGCCAGATCGCACCGACATACAGGCGGATGGAACGGATGTCTGTGTAGTTAAAGTTTCGATTCGTGACCAAGCGGATAACCTTGTACCGATCGCGGATAACGAAGTATACTTCACGGTAGAGGGCGCCGGGACCATTCTGGGGGTTGGCAACGGTAATCCAAGCAGCCATGAGCCTGATAAAGCGAATCGTCGTCGGGCATTTAATGGCTATTGCCTGTTATTAATTCAGAGCGGAAATACCCCAGGGGAGATTGTGGTTTCAGGAACATCGATCGGTCTCCAATCTGCCGAAATTACGCTAGCGGCACGATAATCAATACGAAGCGAAGGAGAGAAGATATCAAGTGGAAAACGAACATCAAAACCGGGAAAACAATCATCCGCCTCTGCCATGGAACCTGGAATCACTGTATCAAGCGACACAAGCAGTATCCGTTCCTGAAATGGATGATGATCAAATCAAAGCCATTATGTACGAGGCATTGCCTTACCAAGGTAAGCAAACACGCGTATTTGCCTATTATGGGATACCTGATGCTGCATTAGGAGCCAAGGTCCCTGGCGTAGTTCTCGTTCATGGAGGCGGGGGGACCGCTTTCAAAGAATGGGTACAGCTGTGGAACGACCGCGGGTATGCAGCCATCGCCATGGATCTGGAAGGGCATATCGCTACGTCCAAGACTACGGAAGGTGTATGGCCAGAACACACATGGAGCGGACCCTCTCGGCAAGGTGAATTTGCAGATTATGCAAGCCCCGTGGAGGATCAGTGGATGTTCCACGCCGTTGCGAATGTCATTCTGGCGCATTCCTTTCTGCGTTCCTTTGAAAACGTGGCTAGCGATCAAATTGGTTTGCACGGGATTTCGTGGGGAGGGATCGTGGCCGGTATTGTCGCAGGCGTGGACGAACGGTTTTCTTATGCCATTCCAGTCTATGGCTGTGGCTATTTGTTCGAAGCAACCAATAAGTATGGACAAAGCTTTCAGCAAATGCCGCCTGAGTATGCTAAGAAGATTAAGCAATTGTGGGATCCTTCGGCGTATTTCGATCGCATTACGATTCCCATGCTATGGGTGAATTGGAGTCATGATCCTCATTTTCCGCTTCACTTATTTAGTAAATCGTATCAAGCGTCACGCAAGGGGAGCGTGGACTCAAGCCTTAGCATTCATTTCGGATTGAGACACTCGCATGCGGCGGGATGGAAAGCACCAGAGATTTATGCCTTTGCTGATCACATAACGAAGGGTGGTCACGCACTGCCACAGATTCTACGTGAAAAAGTGAACGTGGGGGAAGTAATCGTCGTATTTAGATCAGAGCTTCCCATTGTGAAGGCCGAGCTGCGATATGCAACACAGATATCAGACTGGTTTGAGATTGAATGGCTTACGAAGGAAGCACACATCGAATGGGGTCCAAATGAAATTCGAGCACTACTTGAGGAAAATACGTCTGCATGTTTCATTCAAATCACGGATGAACGCGGTTATATCGTGAGTACACCAGTGCATGTCTTTGGGCACCAGGGTTAGTCACTTTTTATAAATAAACACAAGATCAGTGTAAAAAAATACATGCCCTTCGGTTATTTGGAAGATTAAGATAGGAATAACCAAGTGTAACTTGAGTTAATCTTGAAATAGAGGTGGGTATGTGAAACAAATATGGGGTAAGGTATGGCTTGGTGTTTTGGCGATCAGCGTAATTTCAGGATGCAGCAGTGAAGTTACACAGAAGAGCAGTGAAGAGACTGCAAAGGTGAATGAAAAGCTAAAATTTTCAATGTCGATAACGACATCTGGGAATAAATATGCCGAGAAGTCAGCAGATGTCAATAAAGAAAAGTGGGTGATGAAGCTCGAGGAATTGACCAAAGCGGACTTAGACCTTCGGATGATCCCACTCAAAGATTTTGATTCCAAAATGTCCTTGATGTTTTCATCCAATGATATTCCTGATGTTGTGCAAAATGTTGGAGGCGCTACCACAAAAGGTATGGCTGGCTCGGTGGAAGCCGGTGTGTTCATGCCGCTTGATGACCTGCTCAAACAATATGCACCGAATATTATGAAAGCGGTACCGAAGGAAGCATGGCAAGAAACGAGCTTCAACGGAAAAATATACGGAATACCTTCTTGGTTATCCAATCCATCTAGGCGTGCGACATTCATTCGAGCTGATCTGCTTGCCCAAACAGGTCTGCCCGCACCCAAGACAGTTGATGATTTCTTGAATGTCATGCGTGCTTTTAAAAAGATAGGAGTTGAAAATCCCTATCAATTGCGTGAAAACTTCAAATATGCGGATACCATACTGGGAGCGTATGATGTCCTTCCCTCTCAATTCGAAGTACAGGGAGACCAAGTGGTTCCGAAATTTTTTGATGTAGAAAATATGTCAAAAGCACTTCAAGCGTACAAAGCGATGTTCGATGAAGGATTAATTCCGAAGGATTTTGCGTCCATTTCCTCTACGGACTACGGCAAAAACATTGACGCCGGCAAGGTCGGGATGTGGTCGGCCAACGCGGCTGGATTATCCAATTACCGCAACAAAGTCAAGACGGCAGTTCCGACTGCCCAAATTGACATTATTCCTTCTCCGCGTGGACCTGAGAATTGGGGAGGTCACATGCTGTATTCAAGTATTAACACATCTTACTACTTGAATAGTAAGCTATCGAAGGATAAAGCGATTAAAATCATTCAATTCTTTGAATGGATGACGACACCGGAAGCTGAGAAATATTTCTCTTTCGGCATTGAAGGCGAAACGTACACCATGGAGAATGGCAAAGTGAAGTTTACGCCGCCAACCAAACCAGAAGAGATCGACGAAGACGGATTCCGGGGCATGTTCTGGTTCGTCCATGATGCGAAATACAACAAGGCAAGAGAAGAATTGACGCCGGAAGGTCGAGATATGATTCAGTATTTGGATACGGTTGTTTCCAAAGAAGGTCTAGGATCGGTTCGTTTTGTACCAGGACTTGAATCTTTCTCCAGGTATCCGGATTTAGCGCCACTAGGCGATGATGTTGGTCCTAAACAGATCATTGACCATATGATCAAAATGATCTATGGCAAAGAGCCGATAACAGACTGGCCGAAAGTGATTGAAGAATACAAGAGCAAAGGCGGAAACGAGATTCTTAAAGAAGCAAATGACCGTTATAAAAAAGGCTCAGGTGTGATCGTTTCAAGTAATCGGAAATAGCTGCCAACGTGCATGATGGAAAGTATTTGTTTGGTTTTCCAAGCAAATACTTTTCCTTCTTTATGCACAATGACTAGGAGGATACATCAATGAACACGAAAAATCTCATCTCAATGAACTATACAGCTTCTTGGTGGCGTTCTTTATGGCGGGAAGCATTGCCTTCTGGTAACGGTAGGATTGGAGCGGCTGTCTACGGTGGGGTTCACGAAGAGACGGTTCTTTTGAACCACGAAGACTTATGGTGGAACGGTGTTACGATGCCGCTGCCGGATGTGAGTGATCGATTGGGAGAGGTAAGACGCTTGCTGAATGAAGGTCAGGCTCCGGAATCAGACAAAGTGCTTTCAGATGCGCTGAAAGATCAGGGTTACCAACCCAAACTGGCGTCCCCTCTGCCACTGGGGGATTTTAAGATATTCATGCCCCTTCGCCGAGCATTCCGCTCCTATAAAAGAACGCTTCAAATGGAGACCGGGGAGGTGTCGGTTAGCTGGACAGATGGGGATACCCGTTATGAGAGGAGGTTGTTTGTATCCCGAACTGCGGATGCCGTCGTCATCGATATTCGTAAATGGGGACCGCAATCGATTGAAGCGCAGTTACGCATGCAGCTTCATGATAAAAGAGATTTTCGCAAGTCAGGTATTGTGTTCCCCGAAGGCGAAGACATGCAATCTACAGGTAATACCATTTATTATGCCGCACAACATCCGGACGGGAATGATTTCGGAGGCGTAGCCCGCGTCATCCATCAGGGAGGACATACAAGTTCAGGACAGGTTGGCTTAACCGTGAAGAATGCGGAGTCGGTCTTCGTCATCATTAAGTTATTTACTCGGGGAAATAGGGAAAATGAATGGCGCAGATTGGATGAAGAGATGAACAAGCTTCCACTTTGCTATGATACCTTGCTTTCAGATCACGTGCTTGAACACGGCCGCTTATTTCAGGCGATGGCGTTTGACTTAGCAGCAGATGGGCGAGAGTTATCCAACGAAGAGTTGCTGATGCAAGCCTATCAAGGGGAAGCACCAGATGCTCTAGTTGAGAAAATGTGGGCATATGGTCGTTACTTGCTAATATCAAGTTCTCGTGCGGAGGGGCAGCCTTGCCATTTATACGGCTTATGGTTCGGCGATTATGACGCTGTTTGGGCATTTCACATGGTCAATGAAAACCTTCAGATGATGTATTGGCAGGCATTGTCGGGCAACATGACAGAGCTGTTACTTGCCGTCTTTAACTATATGGAAAAGCTCATGGATGATTTCCGAGTCAATGCCAGACAGTTGTATGGCTGTCGCGGAATCTTTATCCCCGCTCCTAGCGTACCGGGCTCAGGGCTGTTAAAGCATACGTCCCCGCATATTATTCACTGGACAGGTGGAGCGGGGTGGGTCAGTCAACATTATTATGATTACTACCTGCATACGGGAGATTTGGCATTTCTACAAGAGCGGGCGCTGCCGTTTATGCGGGAGGCTGCTTTGTTCTATGAAGACTTTTTTACGATGGATGATGATGGATACTGGATGAGTTCCCCTTCTAATTCACCGGAAAATACACCGGGAAATTATTGGAAGGGTCCTGGCAGCTCAATGGGAACAACGATGAATGCGACGATGGACTTTGCCATTGCCAAGGAGCTTCTGACACACCTCATCGAAGGGGCCCAGACAACTGGGATGTATCTGGAAGACATTTCGACATGGCGGCAAATGCTTGAACGAATCCCACCGTATCAACTAACGGAAGATGGCGCCGTTAGAGAATGGATGCATCCTTATTTTGAGGAAAATGATCATCACCGCCATGAATCGCATGTATACCCTGTATTTCCCGGAACTGAGGTAACGCGTGAGAGCGATCCTATTCTTTACAAAGCTTTCGTCACGTCCATTGAGAAACGCTTAGGCTTAGGATTGAAAGAGCAATCAGGCTGGTCGCTGGCGCATATGGCGAACAATTATGCGCGAATGGGTCAAGGCGATTCGGCACTCGAATGTCTGGAGACATTAACCCGATCCTGTGTCATGAACAATCTAATTACCCTGCATAATGACTGGCGCGGTATGGGAATTGGTGTTGACATGGAGTGGGCTCCCGTGCAGATCGATGCCAACATGGGATGGACATCTGCCATCCAAGAGATGCTGCTCTTCTCAATTCCCGGTGAGCTGCATATTTTACCTGCGCTGCCTGCCCGTTGGAGAAAAGGAAAAGCGGGTCCACTGCTAGCGCGTGGCGGAGTCGAGTGCACGTTAGAGTGGGATGTGTCTGAATGTAGGCTCGACATCATGCTCCGCTCTACACAAGGCTGCAAACCAATAGATCTTTTATTGCCTGACTCAGCTGTTGGACTAAGAGGCAGCACTGACACATTTAGACTGAAGCTGAGGCAAGTTTCGATCTCGGAGGCTCCGCTTCATTTATCAGTCATACTTAGGCGTGTGGAGGATTGAAGGATGAAAGTACTGATTGTGGATGATGAACCGATAATTCGCAGCGGGATGATGAAGATGGCCCAACAATACACGCAACCATTTCAAACGATTGAGACGGCGAATAACGGACTCGAGGCAATCGATCGGTTTAGCCATTTTGAGCCGGACCTACTCATCACCGATATACGTATGCCCAAAATGGATGGATTAGAGCTCTGTCGCATCCTGCACAATAGTCATCCTAATTTGCTTAAGGTCGTGATTTCCGGCTATAACGATTTTGAGTATGCACAGAAATGCTTGTCTTACGGGGTAAAGCACTATTTGTTGAAACCTGTTACACCGCCTGATTTGCACGATATATTCGATCAGATTCTCAAGCTCCATGCGCAAAGTTGTATATCCATTTCAGGGTACGTAGAGTGGATTGAACGGATAAAAGGGAGTATCTGGTCGCTGCAGATGGATGAAATGACCAGACTCATGACGGAGTGGCGAGAACGTTGCAGCTTGTTAACTATCAATCAATTGAAATATCAATTAGATGATGTATTGCATCTATTGGACAACTATTTTCAAGAAAAGAAACAATTTAGCATGCCAGGTTTGCAAGATCCGCTAAAGGCTTCGACGCGAGAGGATCTGTATATCTTGTTTGAGTGTCGCATGAGAGCGTTGATGAAAGAACTACAATGTTCACGGCAGGGTAATTACAAGGATCCAATGGAAGAAGCGAAGCTCTACATCGATACGCGATTATCTGTTGAGATCACGCTAGCAGAGGTGGCGGATTTGATCGGGGTTTCTCCATCCTATTTCAGTACGTTATTTAGAAGGATGACGGGCGAAACGTTTGTCAGCTATCGGATGAATAAAAGGATGGAGAAAGCGAAGGACATGCTCGCCATTCCCCATATGCGAACGTTTGATATCGCCATTGAAGTAGGTTATGAAGACTACCCGCATTTTACCAAAACCTTTAAGAAAATTTATGGGGTGTCCCCGTCGGAATACCGTAATTCCATAGGAATTAAATGAAAAATTTCAATTTATATCAGAAGTTGTTTCTATCTTACCTCGTCGTCATTTTAATATCTTTAACTAGCGTAGGTTACTTCTCGTACAAAGCCTCTTCGCGTGAGTTGGAACAAATTGTTGAGAAGCAGTTGACTCAAGTCGTAGGTAATGCGGTGTATCACACTGACTATTATATTCGCGCATATGAGCGCTCCATGGTGTCTTTGCTCAGCAATAACGATGTTAAACGATTCATTGATCTGCCAGAAGGGGAAATCGGATATCCGTATTACGAACTTCGTAAACTTGTCAAAGAAGTAGGCATCGAACCTATTTTTATAAGAAATCCGGAAATTACTGATATCTTCTTAATGAATTTCAACGGTAACGCCATGTATGTTTACAATGGGATTAACGCGGGTTCGTTCACAAAGGAGCAAATACAACAGCAGCTAGACTTTTTCCAACATAATACGACGACGAATGGCAGCTTGGTTGTACTGAATCATAGTATTTTACCGGAGCAAGCCAATCAGACACTGACGCTCGTTCGCCGTATCCGCGGGCTTTCTTCTACAGAACTTAAGGGTATTCTCGCCATTGAGCTGAAAGMATCAGAGCTTTCTGAGTTATGGAAGGGCATCGATTTAGAGAGCGATGGTTATTTCTTTATCACCGACGGTAATGGGAACTATGTTTATCATCCAAATGCTGCGCAGATCGGCAAGGGGATGCCGGAAGCGATTCATCAACAGGTTATAGAAGCGGGTACTCACGCATTCACCTCTAAGATTGATGGGAAATCACGTATGTTCATGAGCCGTCGTTCCCAATATGGCAATTGGCGGCTTGTTGTCTCCATGTCCGTCGATGAATTGCATAGACCAACCGACACGATACGGACTACAACGATTATTGTCGGAGGGTTTACACTCATTCTCGCTTTATGGCTTGCCATCAGGTTTGGTAAGTCGATCACAGGCCCGATTCGCAAACTAAAAAGCGCGATGCGTGAAACGGAGAAAGGAAAGTGGGTCATTCTGCCGCTTCCCAATCACCGAGATGAAATTGTAGAGCTGATTAATCGCTATAATCTGATGGTTAGTCGACTCGCAGAGCTTGTTGATGAAGTATATCAAGCCGAGCTAAGGGATCAGGAAAATCGCATTGAGCGTCAGAAAGCTGAGTTTCAATCGCTGCAGCTTCAAATTAATCCCCACTTTTTGTATAACACGCTAGAAACGATCGTATGCTATGCGGTTATTAAAGATAGTAAGGAAATCTATGAGATCGTGAAGGCAATGGCGTATATGCTTCGCTATTCTGTACAGACTCATTTGGAAGAAATCACAGTAGCCAATGAACTTAAACATGTTCTGCACTACTTACTCGTGATGAAACACCGGATCGGACGAGAGTTTGATATGGAAGTGGACATCGATCCGACGTATTTGCTTCGTCATATGGTGCGGCTGACACTTCAGCCGTTAGTGGAGAATACGTTTCAGCATGCTTTTCCAGACGGTGTGGAGGACCACCATGCTATTCGTGTTCACGCGGGCGAAGATAATTCAATTTTTTGGATTAGTGTAGAAGATAACGGCGTAGGGATTGCAGAAGCAAGACTGCAAGAGCTGCGGGAGAAGCTTAATGAGAACCGGCTTGCAGAAAGCGGCTCGACGAAAGGGATCGGCGGCATAGGTATCTTAAATGTGCATCGTCGGATTCAAATGGTGTTTGGTGAGCAGTATGGGTTGCAGATTGTAAGCGAGATAGGCCAAGGCACGAAGATCATTATGTTGATGCCAAAAAAATGAAGGGAGCTAATCGTATGGCTTCGAAAACGGACATCTCTGCAGAAAAACAGTTCCAGTTTGCGAATGCTCGATCTCAGTGGGCATTTATTCAGAAATATTGGCCCTTGTATATGCTTTCAATTCCTGGGCTCCTGTATTTTGCAGTGTTTAAGTATATCCCCTTATTCGGTTCCTCCATTGCGTTTCAAAATTATAATATATTCAAGGGGATATCGGGCAGTCCTTGGGTTGGTTGGGTACATTTCAAACGGTTATTTACGTATCCAGAGTTTCTGATCATTTTGAAAAACACACTGTTAATCGGTATGTATGACCTTATATTTGCTTTCCCCGTACCTATTATTCTGGCCTTATTACTGAATGAAATTCGGTTCAACGGATATAAGAGATTGGTACAAACGATTATTTACATGCCGCACTTCCTGTCATGGGTCATTGTCGGCGGAATCATTATAGGATTGCTTTCCCCGACAACAGGAATTGTAAATCAAGTATTAGGTTGGTTAGGTGTGGAGTCTATTTATTTTATGGGTGAGAGCAGTTACATTCGATCTATTCTAATTGGTTCTGGTATCTGGAAAGACAGCGGTTGGGGTACCATTATATATCTTGCTGCAATTGCTGGCATTAACCCAGATTTGTATGAAGCAGCTGAGATCGATGGAGCGGGCAGGTTCCGTCAGGTGATGTCGATAACTTTACCATCTATTTTCCCGACGATTACTATATTGCTACTGCTGCAAATCGGGCATTTTATGGACTTCGGTTTTGAACGTGTGTATTTATTCCTGAATCCTCTGAACAGCGAAAATGGAGAAATTCTGGATACCTATGTGTATCGAGCAGGGTTGGTCGATCGTCAATATAGCTTCACCACCGCGATTGGACTATTTAAATCATTTGTTGGTTTAGCATTGATTATTGTTGGCAATACGCTGAGTAAAAGAACAACAGGAGAGAGTCTATACTAACGCTAGTCAAAAGGAGGTAACCGATGTGATTTCTACAACCAGCCAGCGAGCATTTCAGGTAATTAACATGATTTTGCTGTTAATGATCGGGCTTACCATGCTTCTTCCACTTCTGCATGTGATTGCTCAATCCTTCAGCGACGCTGTCGCAATCAATAGTAGAAAGGTCAGCCTATGGCCGGTAGGATTCACGCTTGAGAATTATCATATGATTCTGAAGGATTCTACCATCTGGATGGCATTTCGCAATAGTGTAACGATTACCGTTCTCGGAACGTTCATTAATCTAGCGGCAACAGCAAGTTTAGCGTATCCGTTATCCCGTTCGGAATACGTATTTCGGAAACCTGCATTGGTTTTTGTGTTGATAACGATGATTTTCCATGCACCATTGATTCCGAATTATTTGCTTTTGAAAAATCTGCATATGCTTAATTCACTTTGGGTATTAATGATTCCATCCGCGATTAGCGCTTTTAACCTGTTCGTTATGCGTTCTTTTTTTATCCATCTTCCCATTGAGCTGTTGGATTCAGCCCGTATTGATGGATGTGGTGAGCTTCGCATGATCTGGAAAGTCGTACTGCCACTGTCGAAACCGGTCATGGCAACAATGGGGATTATGTATGCGGTATCGAATTGGAATATGTATTCACAAGCCCTCTATTATATTGACAAGCGCTCGCTGATTACGCTGCAAGTACGGTTACGGGAGATTGTTATTACGGATAATATGGGATCATCGGATACAACCTCAGACTTGATGCTCTTGGTCTCACCCGAAGGGCTGAAAATGGCCGTTATCGTCGTTGCTACAATACCGATCATGTTGGTGTATCCGTTCTTGCAAAAGCATTTTATGAAGGGCATGATGGTTGGGTCCATTAAATCGTAGGTGGGTTGAGGAAGGCATATAGTAAAAAAACAAATAGGATCGTAAAATAACATAATACATGAGTATGACTATGAGGCGTATAGTGTAGAAAAAAGTTACTCTTATGAATTAGCACTGTGGTAAAATGTTCACAAGGATTTTTTTAACCCAGCTCAAAAAGGGAGTGCTTGCGAAATGAAACATATCCTCATTGTAGATGACGAACCGATGGTTCGGATGGGGCTGGCCCAGCTTGTCAGGCAGTGCAGCCCTTTATTTCGCACGGTCGTCGCAGCGAATGGGGTAGAGGCTCTCGAGCAAATCAACAAGCAACGTCCGGATATGATGCTAACGGATATACGGATGCCAAAGATGGACGGTCTGGAATTGTGCAAACAGGTTCTGGAGATGAATTTGACTGTTCCTATTGTAGTCATATCAGGTTATGATGATTTTTCCTATGCCCAAAAGTGTCTTACCTACGGGGTCAAAGAGTACTTGTTGAAACCGCTTACAGAACATGAATTATATCCCGTTCTGAACAAACTCTTATTGCAGCAGGATCATTCTGTCCCGATCTCCTTTCTCAAAGTGGAGGAGTGGCTGGAACGTGTGGAGTCAACGATCTGGTCTGCGGATTTGGATGCGCTGAATGGTCTCATGGATGATTGGAAACATGGGGATATCATCCATGGGATTCAAGCCCAACAATTGGAGCAGATTATTGCGGACGGGTTAAAGATATTAATTAAAAAGCTAAATGCTCACGGTTTGGTCACTTTTACGACCCATTCATCGCCAGCTCAGCTGAATACCATTCCAGAGGCTATTGCTTACTTGCAAACGGAATTAGTCCATTTATATAATCAACTATTCCACTGGCGAGGCGGTAATCAGAAAAGCCTGTTCGAGGAAGCGAAAACATACATTGACAATAACATTTCCGAGGAACTCAGTTTGGAAGAAGTTGCTGAGAAAATGGGACTTGCACCAACGTACTTCAGCTATATCTTTAAAAAAATGACGAATGAAACGTTTGTCCAGTATCGTATGAAGAAAAGAATCGAAATGGCCAAAAAACTTCTTGAAATACCTCATTATAAAGTCGTGGACGTGGGTGTGACCATTGGTTATCAAAACTATCCGTATTTCACCAAAATATTTAAAAAGATGACCGGCTGTACGCCGAGCGAATACCGAAATAAGCTGGGGATTAAATAATGAGATCCAGTTTGGCTGTTAGAATGTTCGCTTATTTCGTGATTGTCATCGTCATTTCTTCATCCATCGTCGGCTTCGTACTCTACATGCAGTCTTCCAAAGAGGTAGATAAGCAAACCAATGAGCTATTAACGCAAATTGTGGATAACGCGATGAATCATACGGATATGTATTTAATGAAGTATGATCGTGCCACATTGTCGATGCTGACTTCGACGAACGTGAAGGATTTTTTGAACCTGAACAACGATAACTTTATTTCGTATTTTTTGTCGATCAGACCCATTAAAGAGAAGGTCATACAGCCCCTTTTCATTAATAATCCTGAAATCAGTATGGTTTATTTGCTCGGATATAATGGACTGAGCATTTATGACCATAACTCGGGAACGACCGACTTTACGGAGTCCGTGCTTTTGGATAATCTGGAATTATTGAAGGAGTCTACGAACCCAGACGGTAAATTGACGATAATGGACTGGAGTTTTCTGAATGGCAGACTCGCCGTAACCCGCAAAATATCCGATCGTCAGACATCGAAAGTATTCAAGGGAATCCTTGGTATTGAGTTAAATATCGAAGAACTTACAACGTTATGGAAGGGTATACGCTTGGGGGAGACGGGCTACTTTTACATTGTTAACGACAACGGTAAAATTGTGTACCACCCAAAAACCGAAATGATCGGGACGCACCTGGATGATAAGCTGTTGACGAAGTTAAAAGAAAACCAAAATCGCATTTTTGATTATAAGGACGAGGTAGAACGCGTACATTTCAACCGTAGATCTGATTATTCAGGTCTGACACTAGTCGCTTCTTTGCCTGTAGATGAACTCAGAGCTCCTGTTTTAAATATTAGAAATACCACGCTCATTACTTGTGTCATTGCACTAATGATTGCCCTATTTCTTGCGTATCGTTTCGGACATTCAATCATCCGACCTATTAAAATGCTGGAAAGTGGGATGCGCAGGACGGAAAAGGGCGACTGGACGCATGTCCCGATCAGCGGTAGGACAGATGAGATGGACCGCCTGACGGTTAGCTACAATATGATGGTTACTAGATTGCAGGAGCTGATGGAGCAAGTTTATGCAGAGGAGCTGAAGAATAAGGAATATCTGCTTAAAAGGCAGGTTGCTGAATTCCAAGCCTTACAGCTGCAGATCAACCCCCACTTTCTATACAATACGTTGGAAACGATTGTCTGTTATGCCGTCGTTCAAGATTCTCAAGAGATCAAGGAAATAGTTCGATCGCTTTCTTACATGCTTCGTTACTCGATAAGAGCTGACTTGGAGGAAATTACGGTAGCCAATGAACTAAAGCACGTTCTGCATTTTATGAACATTATGAATTATCGATTAGGTCAAACGTTTGAAGTTGAAGTCTTAGTCCCGCCAGAGCTATTGTTGAAAAAAATGGTGCGCCTTACTCTGCAGCCGTTGGTCGAGAATGTGTTTAAGCACGCTTTTCCAGATGGGATCGAGAGTCATCATAAGATAAGCATCGATGCCTTCATTGAAAACGATGATTTCGTCGTGACCGTAACTGACAATGGTGAGGGTATAACGACTGAGAGGCTAATTGAGCTACAAACAAAGCTAACTGGACAGGAGCGGCAAACATTGCCAGAACGCGGAGAACGGGATGGGGGGATCGGCTTGGTGAACGTACACAGTCGAATTCAAATCGTATTCGGAGATAAGCATGGACTCTCGATCTCGAGCAATGCGGGTGGCACTGGTGCAAAGATTACACTTCGAATGCCGAGTCGGAACGGCGAAATGACCTTAACATCCTGAGTTTATAGCGCTTAAGAGAAATAATGGTACGGTTGCACTCTGCAGCACGATCATTATTTCTTTTTTTGCATATGAAAGAAGGCTAATACCATAAATAAGTTGAATAAGTTCTTAAAAAACTAGTATGCTGCCCCTTCATCTAAAAACTATCATTAAAATAGCAATAGAGAGGAGGGGGTTTGAATTGGAAATCGTCAGGGAAATTTCAAGCATACGTAGGAAGAAGAGATCTAATGTCGCGAGTAAGCTTTTCCTCAACATAAAAAAAGTGCCACAGTTGTACTTATTAGCTGTGCTGCCCATTGTTTACATTCTAATATTTAAATACATTCCGATGTACGGTGCAGTGATTGCCTTTCAGGATTATGTGCCTCATAAAGGATTTTTCGGGAGCAATTGGGTAGGGTTAAAGCATTTTAAGAACTTTTTTGACTCCTATGAATTCTGGAATGTCATTAAGAATACGCTGGGGCTTAGTTTTTATAGTGTATTGGCAGGATTTCCGTTTCCTATCTTCTTGGCACTTTGTTTAAACTATGTTAGCCGTTCTTCTGTTAGAAAGACTGTGCAGATGATTACTTACGCCCCGCATTTCATTTCGATGGTCGTGATGATGGGCATTATCATTCAACTTCTTGATCCCAAAACAGGCATTGTCAATATGATTATTGCACAAATAGGATTTGAAAAGGTGGACTTCTTTGGAAATCCAGACAACTTTAAGTCACTTTATGTGTGGTCTGGCATTTGGCAGCATGCAGGCTTTGGCTGTATCATATATTTATCAGCTTTAGCTGCTATCGATCCATCGCTGCATGAGGCGGCTGTGATGGACGGGGCAAGTAAAGTCCAAAGAATGTGGCATGTGGATATTCCCGGGATTTTACCGGTTGCAATAGTAATGATGATCCTAAGTGTGGGGAACTTGATGGATGTTGGCTTTGAAAAGGTTTTATTAATGCAAAACCCGCTCAATTTGAGCACATCCGAAGTGATTGATACTTATGTGTATAAGGTCGGACTTCTCTCAACTGGAATCAAGTATTCCTACGCTTCAGCGATCGGATTATTCACCTCCGTCATTAATCTGATACTACTGTTTATGGTTAACAAAGCAGCCAAAACATTAGGGAAAACGAGCCTATGGTAGTGAGAGACGCAAAGAATAGGATGAAGTCGACCCGAATTCAAGAACCAAGAGGCGATCAAGTATTTAATATCTTTAATTATACGATGCTTTGTCTTTTTACACTTTCAGTCTTATACCCGCTTATCTATGTGCTTAGTGCTTCCTTAAGTTCAACAACTGCTGTCATTTCAGGGAAGGTATGGCTGTGGCCTGTTGATATTTCATTCCTGGGTTATGAAGCGGTATTCAAGGACAATCGGATCTGGGTGGGGTTTGCCAATTCGATGTACTATGCGGTAGTCGGAACGATCTTCAATGTGATTATGACGCTTATTGCGGCTTATCCGTTGTCCCGTAAAGATTTTTATATTCGAAAAGCGGTGATGGCACTATTCGTTTTCACCATGTTGTTTAGCGGGGGACTAATTCCTAATTACCTCCTGATTAAGGAGTTAGGCTTGATAGATACCCGATGGGCGCTGATTATCCCAGGTGTCATGAGTGTCATGAGTGTCATTATCGCAAGAACGTATTTTCAAACGACGATTCCAGACGAGTTGTTAGAAGCGGCGCTTTTGGACGGATGCAGTGATACTCAATTTTTAATAAAAATCGTCGTGCCATTATCTGGTCCTATTATCGCTGTACTTTCCTTGTTTTACGCGGTAGGGCATTGGAATACGTATTTTGCAGCTCTCCTTTATTTGAAATCACCGGATCTGTTTCCGCTTCAAATCATCTTGCGTGATGTTTTAGTGAAAAATACATTCGATGAGGAAGTCATTACGGATGTCGTTGGTACAGCACAGCGAGAAGGAATGAGAGAACTTCTGAAGTATTCATTAATTGTCATTTCTACAATTCCAGTTCTACTTGTGTATCCATTTATCCAACGACATTTTGTAAAAGGCATGATGATTGGCTCCTTAAAGGGATAACCATACATTCATATTTAAAATGGGGGAATTACAAATGCCAGGAAAGAGATTGTGGGGTTCCGCTTTATGCTTATTCTTAAGTGCAACTGTCGTATTAAGTGGCTGTAGTAAAATAGGTGAAAATACTTCGGAGGCATCCAAGCAACCTACAGATATACAGAACGTAGTGTTAAATCCGCCGGGTGTTTTTCCAATAACCAAAGAGAAAACAACGCTCAAAGTGATGACGCGAACGAATCCGGCTGTAGAGAACTTTGCAACTAACGCGTTTACCAAATGGCTGGAAGAGAAAACAAATGTTCATATCGAATGGGAAGTTGCAAGCGATCCAAAGCAGAAGCTGAATATCTCCTTAGCAAGCGGAGACTATCCGGATGTTTATCTTGGATTCAACATCGATCAAATTCAATTGGCGCTTTACGGTAAAGACGGTGTGTTTATCCCACTTAACAATCTAATCGATAAATATGGCGTTGAATCCAAAAAAATGTTTACTTCATTCCCATTTACGAAAGAACTCTCTACTTCACCAGATGGCTACATTTACGGTTTACCGTCTGTAAACGAGTGCTTTCACTGCACGCAACCTACCAAATTATGGATTAATCAGAAGTGGCTCGATGCGGTTGGCATGAAGATACCAACAACGACAGAGGAGTTTTATCAAGTATTGAAAGCGTTTAAGGAAAAAGACCCGAATGGCAACAATAAAGCGGATGAAATCCCGTTTATCGGAGCCAACATTGCTAACTCATACATTGATACGTTCCTCTTGCAAGCATTTATTGACAGCGACCGCAACATGCAGTTCATGAAAGACGGTAAAATTAACGCGGCTTTTACGCAGCCGGAATACAAGGAAGGGCTTAAATATATCAACAAGTTGTTTAAAGAAGGTTTGGTTGATCCACAATCGTTAACTCAGGATCGGAATCAATTAAGGAAACTGGGTGAAAATCCAGGTAATGTTATCTTGGGTGTAGTTGCAGCACAACATCCGACAGTTTTCAACGTATTAGAAGGAACGCGTTGGAAGGATTACGTTGCGATTCCACCATTAAAAGGACCAAATGGCGTCCAAGCATCCAAATACATTCCTCAAAGTATCACATGGGGATCTTATGTAATTACGAATAAAGCCAAGAATCCGGAAGTTGCGATGCGTTTGGCTGATTTCCTATATACCGAGGAAGCCACCAATCGCGCCATACTTGGCAGACCGGACATCGAATGGAAAGTGGCTAGCCCGAATGAGATCGGTATCAATGGTAAGCCTGCCAAGTATACGTTAATTGGCAATACTGCTCCAGGAGCGAAGAATACGACCTGGGGTCAAGTGGGTCCTTCCTTGCGTACGAATGAATGGCGTTTAGCACAGACAGCCGATCCGAAAAATCCGCTGGAAGATATTCTGTATAAAGAAACGTTGAACAAATACGAGCCCTATAAACCGGACCCTAAAAAAATGATTCCAACCTTAAGCTTCACAAACGAACAGACCGATGAGATTGCCAATATCAGCAAAACAATTGATGACTATCGCAAAGAGTCGACAGCGAGAATGATTATCGGTGATTTGGATATTGATAAAAAATGGGATGAATATTTGAAAAATTTGGAAAATATGAAATTGCCGAGATACCTGGAAATCTTTCAACAAGCGTACGATGCAAAGAAGAAATAAGAAATAACATGAACCTTTGGGGGAATTGAAGGGGAAGATGCTCCGCCTGCCTTGTGTCAGGTGGGGCTTTCTTCATTCATACATCTCGGAGCGCAATCCTATGCGATAAAGGAAGTGGAAGCTGTGCAAATAACAAACTATTTGTTGAATCATAAGCTTTCCGATTTAAGGGTGAAATTGCTATATGCGAAGCTTTCCGAATGTACGCAGGGCTGGAAGCATGTCAGTTTTATTCCCGCTTTCAATAAATTTTACTATATTTGCGAAGGCGATGGATGGATCCAATTAGACGACAAGCGGTATCAGCCGAAATCGGGGCAATTGTTCTTTGCTCCAGCAGGTGTCTTACAATCATTCTCCGTAACTAACGCCCCCCCCGTTTACCATGTACTGGTGCCATTTCACTTCCAATATCAATTTCAATCAACTCTTCCGATCGATTGGTATCCCGAATATTATCACTGTGGAGAATAGTTCTCGCTTGTTGGGTTATTTTGAGGAGTTGATCGTCAACCGAAGTCATGATGGGCTGACATCCTCCATTAAAATCCAGGCAGCTTTGCTTGAAATGATAGCAATGTATATCGACCAAGGATTGAGAGGAACAAATGTGAATACGAAGTTTTCATCTGTGAACAAATTGGTTGACACAATCAAATACATTGATGAGAACTTAGACAAAGAAATGACCATTCATGAATTGTCGCAAACGGTGCATTTTCATCCCAATTATTTCATTCGATTTTTTAAAACACATTTTGGAGTACCACCTATGCGGTACATCTATGATCGAAGGATGGAGAAGGCCAAAGAATTACTCGTGTACTCCTCCTATTCGGTTACCGAAGTGGCGAATATGACAGGCTTTCAAGATGGCTCTTATTTCTCAACATCCTTTAAAAAACATATGGGCATGTCACCCTCCGATTTTCGTCAGGTTAATAATGGCAGATAGCTGCTACCTTAAAAAAAGACATAGTTGTATAAGTGTGAATAATGAAGAATGGATCTCGCGATAGTATTATTGGGACATAAAGATCATTTGCTCCTTCTTTTGAAGGGAGGGGAGGTTAAGGAATGCAATAATGAAGGTGGAATTGTTCCATGGGTCAGACATAGGCTCACCTCATTTATATTGCCATTCATGAAAGCGTTACAAAATTGGAAGCTTACAAAAGGGGAGTTCGTAAGATAGGCAGGCTGAGGGGCAGTGTTGGCAATACGCCAGTGAATAACTGTCTAATCGAAATCCGCGTGTTGGGAGATCAACTAAAACTATCATACTTGGAGAGAGAGTGATTTCTTTTGAAAAAAACGGTTCGTACCATTCTTACCTTGAGCACAGTTCTATTCGTTGCTGCAGGATGTAGTAAAACTGCAACACCTGCAGCAACTACTCCAGCAGCTTCAACTGTCGCAACTACTGCGCCAGTAGAAATTAAAAAAGATCCTGTCACTGTGAAAATTGCGACTTCCAATGTTATGTTCTCCGAAGAAAATTTTAAAAGGTTTATCTCAGAACCGGTTAAAAAGAAGTATCCATTCATTACTGTGGAACGAATCAACACATCTGACAAAGGTAATAGCGTAACAGAATTGCTAGCCGCCGGTGTTACACCGGATATCGTTGGATATTATCCAGGGAGTATGGGTACTCTTAATGAGCTTCAGTTAGCCACGAACATCGAAGATTTGATAAAAAAATATAATTTTGATATAAACCGCGTTGCTACGGAAGTTATTGATACCGTAAAAGTTGCTAGCAATCAAACCTATCTTGTCGGACTTCCTTCTTACAATACTTCGTTTGCCTTATATTATAACAAAGACTTGTTTGACAAATTCGGCGTATCCTACCCGAAAGATGGTATGACATGGGATCAAGTCAACGAATTGAGTGTCAAATTAACCCGCATGGATAGTGGTGTTCAATACCGTGGATTATATGCTGATTACTTGTACAGAGGAGCTAGACAGATTGGATTGCCAGCTGTTGATTTTAACACCAAAAAATCCTTGTTAAGTTCCGATCCGTGGAAGCAGCTATTCCAATACTGGGCCAATTTGTATAGTACGCCAGGGTTAATGGAAGGCAATTATAAAACAGTCGTTGCTGCTGCCAACCAGAAGTCTTTTACTTCAGGTGAATTGGGTATGATTGCTGCAGATAGTGGTTTTGCTAACTCGTTGATCAAAACGCCTGGAGTCAACTGGGATATCGTAACATATCCGACGAATCCGAAGGCGCCAGGAATTAGCCAACGCGTGGACGGTCCTGTGCTTAATATTACCTCCACGAGTAAAAACAAAGACGCTGCTTTCCTCGTGCTAGAAACAGTTCTGTCGGATGAGGTACAGATGGATATGTCGAAGAGCCTTGTAACGCCTGTTCTCAAAGATTCAAAAGTTAGAGAAGCTTATGGAACAGGAATTGCGGAGTTAAAGACTAAAAATATGGCTGCCATTAACAAGAACAAATTGGCTGTTATTGCGCCTTTTAAGTATATGAATGAAGCGAATATCGATAAAATTACAAATACTGCTTTCCAAGCTATTATTAATAAAGAGAAAGATATCAATACAGCTTTGCGTGAAGCTGATGATGCTCTAAATAAACTTATCGAAACCAGTCAGCCGAAATAATAAAAAATGGATGAGCTACCCCCTCAAGCAGTCAAGTAGAACCTGTTGAAAAAGATCGTCCTAATCTAGCAATTCGGCTAGCTGACGGGCGGTTTTTTGTTTGTGAACACGTGAGTTGGATTCGAAACCTTCACACGAAATTCACACAGCTTCCTTTACAATATAAGTAAACAGATGAAAATTGTCATTTCCGAAAGGAAGGGAAGTACCGATGGCGCGCATTTTATTTAATCACGTTTTTAAGAGATACGGAAAAGATCGGTTTCCGGTAGTTAATGATTTTAACTTGGAGATTCATGACTCTGAGTTTATGGTTTTTGTTGGTCCGTCAGGTTGTGGGAAATCGACAACATTGCGAATGGTAGCGGGCCTTGAGGACATCAGCAAGGGTGAAATTTACATCGACGATCGGTTGATAAACGATCTGCCGCCGAAGGACCGCGATATTGCGATGGTGTTCCAGAACTATGCCCTTTATCCGAATATGTCGGTGTATGAAAATATTGCCTTCGGTCTTCGATTGCGAAAAATGCCAAAGCACGAAATTGACCTAAGCGTCAAAAAAGCATCGCGTGTTCTGGAAATCGAACCGTTCTTAGATCGCAAGCCGAAAATGCTTTCCGGAGGCCAACGCCAACGGGTTGCACTCGGTCGGGCGATTGTGCGGGAGCCACAGGTGTTCCTAATGGATGAGCCGTTGTCCAATCTTGATGCAAAGCTCCGCGTACAGATGCGGACGGAAATCATTAAGCTGCATAAGCAACTTGGTGTAACAACCATTTATGTCACCCATGATCAGACTGAAGCGATGACCATGGGCAATCGGATCGTTGTGATGAAGGATGGCCTTATTCAACAAGTGGATACACCCGAACGAATTTATAACAGCCCGGCCAATACGTTCGTAGCGGGATTTATCGGATCTCCGCCAATGAACTTTATCGAAGGTCGACTGGAAGAACACGAAGGACGTCTCGAATTCCATACGAACCGATTTGCTCTTGAAATACCGGAGGGTAAGGCAGCTGCGCTGCGTGAGAGATATTTAGTCAACAAAGTGGTTTTACTCGGAATTCGACCGGAAAATGCAAGTGTGGATCCGATTATGTCGGCAGCTTTTCCGAAAGCGATTATTCCAGGCATACACCTGCTCAGCGAGCTCATGGGTGCGGATCGGTTTCTATACCTGGATATCGGAGGGAAATCAAACCTGATTGTTCGGGTTAATCCGCGAAACATGTACGATGAAGATATGAAAATTGAGGTATCAGTCGATATGAACAAGATCCTGTTTTTTGATAGGGATTCAGGGATTCGATTAATTGATTGACCGCGAAGGGGGATGAACAGATGAGCAGGAAACTAAATGTGCGCCGAAGTGCGGCAGTTCTCATGCTGGCGTCGGTTCTTCTCGTTTCTACCGATGTTCCGTCCTGGAACGGACAGGTATTTGCGGCGGAAGGACAGTCGAAGCCGACATCAAAGTCCGATAGCAATTCGAGCCTTATTGTGAATGATCTAGGGGCGTACTATCAGGAAGTGTTGGACGGCTGGCGAGCAAAAGGTTATAAAGACGGAACGCAGCAGATTACGGTGCAGGGCGCGGATATTAAGGCTCAATCCGACAACAAGCTGGCACAAGCAGGCGCGTACGAAGGAAAGCCAAACGTATTGGTTTGGAGAAGCGATAAGGACAATTGGATCGAATATCAAGTTGATGTGCCAGAGGATGGCTTATATGAAATGTCCATGTCGTATCATCCGTTGAAAGCTCAGGAAGGTGAAATTACCAGCAAACGAGCGATCGTATTATCCGTTCAATTGGATGGAAGTTTTCCATTTCGCGAAGCCCGATCCATAGCGTTTCACCGTAAGTTCAAAGATGAATTCCCGCTGAAGAAGGATGTAAACGGTGACAATATCCGTCCACGTCCGATCGAGCTGAATGAGTGGATGACAGAATCTTTCGAAGATACTTCAAGCGCTTACGCTGATCCGTTCCAATGGTACTTAGGCAAAGGTAAGCATACCCTACGGCTTTCAGGCTCCGAACCTGTTGCCATAGAATCCATTGCCATTAAGCCGCAGACAGCCCTATTGGATTATGCACAAGTATCAGCGAAATATCCGCAAGGTGAGACCAAAGGGAACCTGCAGGTCATCCAAGCGGAAGAAGCTGCTTGGAAAGACGATGTTGCCATTGGAATCGATTCCGTTCAAGAACCGTTTATGACGCCTAAAGCCAATGGTGACATTATCTTCAACTCCATTGGCGGTACGAAATGGCAGAATGGCGGACAAACAATCGGATGGACGATTGAAGTGCCGGAAAGCGGCCGCTATCAAATCGCAGGACGGACTTACCAAGGATTCAGCTCCAATATGTCCGTTTTTCGTAGCATTACGATCGACGGTAAAGTTCCTTTTAAAGAGATGCAGAACTACGCATTCCCTTTTTCCACCTATTGGAAGGGTACTGTTTTGGGTGACTCAAAAGGCAAGCCTTACGATTTTTACTTGGAAAAAGGGAAGCATACGTTAACAATGACTGCGACGATTGCACCATTTCAACCGGTCATTCTTCTAGGTGAGCAAGCTATTAATAAACTAAGGCAAGTGGATGAAGAAATTCGGGCCCTTACCGGCGGGAATATAGATAAGGATCGGACGTGGAAAATCGAACAAGATTTTCCGGAAATTCTTAAGCAAGTGGAAGATGCCAAGGAGCAGCTTAACAAAATGGCCGAAGCCATGCTTGCTGCTAATGGCCGTAGGGACAATTCGCTCCAAACCATTGAAACAGCAGCAATCGATTTGACAGACTATTTAAAATATCCCGATGAGATTACCTACCATATGGCCGATATTTCTAGTCTGATCGATCGGGTTAGCGCGATTCGTGAAACTTTGATCAAGTCGCCACTGCAACTGGATCAACTCTACATTGTGCCATCGGGATCTCCTCTACCCAAAATGGAAGCGAACTTGTGGCAGAAGATGAACGGAATGATTCATAACTTTTTTTATTCGTTTATCAAAAAGGATGATATCAATCAAGTAGATGATGGCACTCTGAATGTGTGGGTAAATCGTGGGCGGGACTATGTCAACCTGCTTCAGGAACTGACGGATGAGATGTTTACACCAGAAACCGGAATTAAAGTGAAGGTGAATTTGCTTCCGAGTGAGAATTTGCTCATTTATGCGAACGCAGCAGGGTTATCACCCGATATCGCGCTAGGTCAACCGCAGGATAAATCAATTGATTTTGCCATGCGTAACGCACTGCTTGATCTAAGTTCGTTTCCTGACTTCGACAAGGTTGCAAAGGACTTCGCGCCTGGAGCACTTCTTCCTTTCTATTATAACAAAGGGTATTATGCTTTACCGGAAACACAGTCGTACAAGGTTCTTTTTTATCGCAAGGATATTTTGAATAGGCTAAATGTGAAGGTGCCAGATACTTGGAACGATGTGTATGATATGCTGCCAACGCTTCAGCAGAATGGGTATAACTTCTACCTGACTCCAACCGATTATCTTCCTTTCTTCTATCAGAACAATGCGGACTTCTATACGAAGGATGGTATGAAGACAGCTTTGAGTACACCAGAAGCGATTAAGGGCTTTAAGCAGTGGACGGATTTATTCAATATTTACGATTTTGAAAAATCAGTACCTAGCTTCTTCCAGCACTTCCGCCAAGGCGATATGCCAATCGGAATTGCGGATTACAACACTTATATTACATTAGCAGCTGCAGCTCCAGAGCTTACCGGTTGGTGGGGCATCGCTCCGGTTCCTGGTGTTAAGCAGTCAGACGGCATCGTAAGCCGTTGGGCGGCAGGCGGCCAAACGACCGGCTTTATTTACAAAAGCTCGAAGCATAAAGAAGAATCATGGAAGTATCTGAAGTGGCTGCTCTCCGCAGAGGTTCAGGAGCGATATGGCTCTGACTTGGAATCGTTCAACGGGATTTCGTTCCGTTGGAACACAGCTAATATCAAGGCGTTTACGCATTTGCCATGGCCGAAGGAAGACATGAATGTCATTCTGGAGCAGTGGAAGTGGTATCGGGAGCAGGCCAACCTTCCAGGTTCTTATATGCTAACCCGTGAATTAAACAACGCATGGAACCGAACCGTTGTTGATGGCATGAACGCCCGGGAATCATTGGAAGAAGCCATCCTGAATATCGACCGTGAGATGGTGCGCAAAGAGCAGGAATTCGGCTTCGTCGATGGGAATGGGAAGGTGCTTCACACATTGGATCTGCCTCAGATAACAAAACCGTGGGAAGGGGTGAACCCGTATGTCACAAAGTGAACCAAGATTGATGAATGTAGGAACGACCCGAACAAGCGAAACGCTTGGAGTTCGGACGAAGCGCTTCATTAAGCTCGTTTGGTCATACCGGCTCTCCTACGTGTTTATAGCACCTTTTGCATTATGTTTCATCGCATTTATTTTCGTCCCCGTCGTACTTGCGGTTCTGCTCAGCTTTACTTACTTTAATGCGATCGAGCCGCCTCGGTTTATCGGCTGGAGCAATTTTCAATATTTGCTTTCCCAAGATATCGTGTTTCTCAAATATGCTTTGCCAAATACGATCAAATTTGCACTAATCGTTGGGCCTGGTGGCTATATAGCTGCTTTCATGCTGGCCTGGATTATCTCCCAGCTCCCAGGCTATGCACGTACCTGGTATGCACTTGCTATGTATACACCATCGCTGACTGCGGGAATTGCGATGAGTATTTTCTGGCTGCCGCTTCTAAACGGCGACCGAATCGGTTATTTGAACTCGTTCCTGCTCAAATTCGGATTCATCAATAGTCCGATGCTATGGGTAACCGATAAAGCCTACTTAATGGGCTCAATGATTGCTGTAACGCTTTGGGCTAGTATGGGCGTTGGATTTCTAGCCATGCTGGCAGGCTTGCTCGGAGTAAACCGAGAGCTGTATGAGGCAGGGCGTCTGGACGGTATTAAGAGCCGATTGCAGGAAATATGGTATATTACGATTCCTTCAATGAAACCACAGATGCTATTTAGTGCAGTCATGGCGATAGTTGGTACGTTCAAAGCCGGTGCGATCGGAAACGAGCTATCCGGGGTATTTCCAACCCCTCAGTATTCCGGTACGGTGCTAATCAGTCATATTACCGATTATGGGGAAATTCGTTTCGAAATGGGATACGCGTCCGCAATTTCCGTATTCCTGCTGGTTATGATGTATATGTCTAACAGGCTCGGCATTCGTCTGTTCGGCTCTAAGGGGGATGAATGATGGCTGCAATTAAACGAATATGGCATCGTGTAACCACTTTCGGTGAGTTGCAAGGAGTAGGCGGTACAGACGGTTTCCAGAGAATGCTATACGTACTGTTAACGTTGCTTTCCCTCTTTATGCTAATGCCAATCGCTTTCATCTTTATGAATTCCCTTAAGCCGTTAAGTGAATTGTTCATTTATCCTCCGCCGATTTTCGTGAGACAGCCTACACTGCAAAATTTTATTGAGCTTTTTGCAGTGACAAGTGCCTCCGTAGTTCCGGTGACTAGATATTTATTTAACAGTGTTGTGGTTGCTGCTCTTACGGTTATTGGAGTCGTAGTAGTCAGTGCGCTATGCGCGTATCCGATTTCTAAGCATAAGTTCCCTGGGCACAAAGTGTTCTTTGCCATCATACTTCTCTCACTCATGTTTGCTCCGGAAACTGTTCATATCCCGCAGTATTTGGTCATTACCCGTCTTCATATCATGAACACGTACTGGGGACATATCTTGCCTCATATTGCAGCACCTGTCAGTGTTTTCTTAATGAAGCAATTCATTGATCAGGTACCGGATGAGCTTCTGGAAGCGAGTAAGATCGATGGTGCACGGGAATGGACTGTTTTCATGAAAGTGGTCATGCCGATCTGTATGCCTGCCGTCGCCACTGTGGCCATTCTTGCTTTTCAAAGCACATGGTCTAATGTGAATACGTCAGCGCTGTATATGCAGGATGAAGCGATGAAGACATTTCCGTTCTTCCTGTCTACCTTGGTCAACACTACGGCCAACTCTGTAGCCAGACAAGGAGCAAATGCTGCTGCAGCCTTAATTCTATTTTTACCGAATTTAATCATTTTCCTGATTTTCCAACGGAAAGTAATCGCGACTATGGCGCATTCCGGTATAAAATGACAAACGGAAGGAGGTGCCTCGCAGGATGATAAGCAATAAGCGTTTAAGAAAATTACGCAAATGGTTAACGATAGGCATCGGGACGATGCTGTTTTCTCTTTGGCCGCTGACGATATCTGCTGAAGTGCAATTTGCGACCAACTCGAAAGACGCAAACGGCGATTTGATTTGGACACAGCCCGCCTACTATCCGGTCAGTGTTATCGGTTCGGGGCTTACAGTAACGGACAAAGATAACCCTAAATTGCAGAGATTATCTCCGATGACAAACCCGAAGGACGTTTTCGTAGATAAAAACGATCATATCTTTGTTGTTGATACAGGCAACAATCGGATTGTTGAATTTGATCCGAATGGTGTATGGCAGCGATACCTGACCGTAGCCGAAAACCCGCTCAATAAGCCGGAGGGTATATTTGTTACAGAGAAGGGCGACATTTATATCGCGGATACAGGCAATAAACGAATTGTTCTGTTGACGCCAGATGGCAAATTCACCAAAGAGTATAAGCGTCCAGAATCCCGATATTTACCAGAATCGTACAAATACGAGCCAATTAAGCTCGTGGTCGATAAACGCGGATTTTTGTACATTGCGATGCTTGGCGGTTACGAGGGACTATTGCAGTTAGATCCAGAAGGACAGTTCCAGAGTTTCTATGGCGCTAATAATACAGAGTTGTCTGCTCTTGATAAATTGAAAAAGTCTTTGTATACCAAAGAAATGTACGCAAACGAAACAAGAAAGCTGCCAGGTGCAATCAGTTCCGTCACGGTGGATAAGGATGGTTTCATTTATACAACGACGGCCGGAAATGTGACGAAGAACCAGATCAAGAAACTGAACATCCGCGGTCTGAATATGCTCGATAAGGCTTATGACAAGTTGACAGGTAAAAAGGAATCGCTAGTATTTGGTGAAGTAAGGCCAATCGAACAGAAGACATTAAACGGTCAGCCGGTGAAACCACAACTTGTCGATTTAACGGTCGATATCAACGGGAATATTACAGCCATTGACAGTTCTTATAAGATGTTCAATCAGTACGACGCTACTGGGAATCTGCTATTTTTCTGGGGAGGGTTTGTGTCCTCTCAGACTACACAGCTTGGCGTAATCAAAAGTGCTGTCGCTATCGAATCCAATTCCAAAGGTGAATTGCTAGTTCTCGATGGACAGGAAGGGACGATCCAAGTTTTCCGAACCTCTGAATTTGGAACCCTTGTCAATAAAGCCAATACACTCACGCTGCAAGGAAAGTATGAGGAAAGCGAGTTGCTGTGGAAAGAGGTGTTGAAGTACAACACTTATTTTATTCCCGCTCTGATTGGTCTTGGAAAGGCTGCATATAAGCGAGGGGACTACCAACTTGCCCAACAATATTTCTATCAAGGCGGCAACCGGACGGATTATTCCAATGCATTCTGGCAAATTCGGCTCTCCTGGTTTCAGCAGCATTTTGATACGTTTGCTACGATTCTAGTGGTTTCGGTGATCATGTTCATGGCCCTTAATAGGTTTACGCGACAGACCAATTGGCGAAAGGCACTGCGAAACAGGAAGAGGTCAACGATTCCGCTCATTGTACAGTTGAAGTATATGTTCACCATTATGCGGCATCCAATCGATGGTTTCAGCGCACTCCGTTATGAGAATAAGGGGAGTTATGGTAGTGCATTGATCATTCTTGCCATGATATTTACGTCCATTGTCATTTCACAGGTATATACCGGATTTACCTTTAATAAGGTAAACCCTTATCAGCTAAACTTGCTGCTTTTATTTGGGAAATGTGCTCTGCTATGGATTGGCTGGGTGGTTTCCAATTATATGGTGAGCTCGATTTACCACGGGGAAGGCCGTTTCCGTGATGTATTCATTGCCAGCAGCTACGCACTCATACCGCTTATATTCGTAGGCATACCCTTAGCTGCTGTCTCCAACATCATGACAACTTCTGAGCTGACTATTTATAATTTCATATGGGACGCTCTAATAATATGGACGCTGGCTATGTTCTTTTGGAAAATTCAATCCCTGCAGAACTATTCAGTTGGTGAAACTGCAATTAACATTGTATATAGCTTGTTTACCTTTATGATGATGATTATTCTCATTATGATTATTTTCGGTCTAAGCACCGATCTGAAAACATTCATCTATGAAATATTCCAGGAGGTGAAGGTACGATGAGGCGAAGATTCCGGATTCCCATTTCATGGATCATAACTATTGTAATTCTTGGGGGACTTATCGCTTATATCGCGACCCACCTTCAAATTGATAACATTGATCGATCACTTGTAAATCGGACGGCAGCTCCTGTTGTCAGTGCTCCAAAAATTCCGCAGGGACCGGCAGAGTTGCCCAATGAAGCAGATTTTAAAACAGTCAGTGAGAATGATAAGCTTCGTCTCAAGCTAGATATGAAAACCGCTCATTTTATTGTGGAAGATAAGAATGACGGTCGCGTTTGGAGATCCTATCCCGACCCGGCACAATGGGCGAATGAAAAGACGACCAATGTATGGAGAACTCACCTTCGTTCGCCGATTATGGTGCAATACTTGGATTTAAACGACTCTAAAGCACAGCCCAAAGAAACCAATCTGCTCGAAGAAAATGGTAAGATCACGGATGTGCAGAACGTCAAAGATGGCTTTAAGCTCACATTCGATATGCCTTCCAAAGGCTTTACGATTCCGATTGAGGTCAAGCTTGAGAATGATACCGTCACTACACGTATCATTGATTCGGGAATCAAGGAAGGCAAGCTGAGCTTAATTTGGGTTAGGCTATATTCATTCTTTGGAGCCGAAAGGTCTGAGKGTCAGGACGGCTATATGGTTATCCCAGACGGATCAGGGGCACTAATTAAGTACGATGATAAAAGCACGAACGTTAATAAAATCTATCGGGAACCGGTTTATGGGGAAGACATTGCTTTCAAAATCAATTCTTCGGAAAGCCCCCGTCGGGACGCTGCCATGCCGATTTATGGTGCCAAAAATGAGAACCGAAGCTTCCTAGCTGTCTTGGAGGAAGGGGCAGAATTTAATGACATTCTGGCTTCGCCTGCAGGGGTTTATAGCACCTATAACTGGATCACCGGTCAAAGTAACTATCGCAGTTCTTTTAAACAAATAACGAACCGTGAGAAGAAGCGTTCTTTTATCACCTATAGCAAAAACGATCGGTTCCACAGCGACCGCGTTACACGGTACATGTTGCTGCCAAAGGATAAATCGGATTATGTAGGAATGGCTGAACGTTATAGAACTTATCTAAAAGAGAAGTATGATCTTCAAAAAGTGAATGTGAAATCAAGCAAAGTACCCATGGATATGGTGCTGCTTGGAGCTGATACAACCAAAGGGTGGTTATCGGATCGTTATGTAAAAGCGACCACGACTTCAGAAGCAATGCAAATCGTTCAGCGCTTGTATGGGCTTGGGATCGATAATATGGCGGTTCGTTACTGGGGCTGGCAGGAAGACGGTTATGGCGCTTTAGGTGGCTTAAGCCAAGTGGATAAGCGTCTCGGTGGAGACAAGGGGATGAAGCAATTCATCAACTTCGCACATTCGCTTGATATACCTGTATACCTGCGGACAGATTACTCGGAGAATACGACGGGAAATGGAGGCTTCAGTCCAAAGGTACAAGGAATGCGTGACTTGGGCGGAACGCCTATCTCGTTTACAACGAACGCAAATGACAAGATTGGACTTGTCAGCTTAAAATGGTTCAACGATAAGATTCTGCCGAAGGAAATTCAGTATTATAAAGGGCTAGGTATCGATGGGGTAGAGCTAAACGCGATAGGGCGGTTTGTGAACAGTGACTTTAATACGACTTATGGCTCTTCACGCGATGAAAATAGTAAGCTGCAGCAGGGGATTATTTCCAAACTTCGCAGCGAAGTAGGCCATGTCATTGGCTTTCGTTCTAATTTCTTTGCCGTTCCTTTCGTCGATTCGATGGCACGAATGGTCAATGATTATTCGTACGACTTATTCACGCAAACCGGTGTTCCGTTTGCTCAGATCGCGCTGCATGGTCTTGTGCCTTACTCCTCGGAGCCTTCTAATCTCCGTGACCAATTTCATATCGGATTCCTCCATGCGCTTGAATACGGTGAGAATCCGTCCTATCTGTTCACGTATTCAGCGTCGGATGATTTAAAACACTTGAATAATGTGTACTTGTATAGTCCGGCATACACCGAATGGGAACAGACGGCTGTCCAGGAGTATCAAAAATGGAACGAAGCGCTAGGAGACGTGCAGGATCAGTTCATCACAGGTCATCGCGAGATCGCGCCTCAGATTAAAGAAACAACTTATGAGAATGGCAAAAAAATCGTCATTAACTACAGTCATGCACCTTATTCCTACGAGGGTCAGATGATTGCGTCAGATAGTTATTTAGTCGTAAAAGGAGGAATGAAACCATGAGCGCAACCCGCAACATGAAATCGACTACCCTTCGCAAGTTGGAAGGCACTTTATTTATTGCGCCATGGTTGATCGGCTTCCTGCTCTTTATGGTGTTCCCGCTCTGCTTTTCCTTTTACATGAGCTTTCATCAAGTAAAGGTTTTGGCGACGGGCATCGATGTCAAATATAAGGGACTTGAATATTACAGGTTAATTTTGTTTGAGAATCCAGATCTGCTCTATAATCAATTGATTCCATTTATGCGCCAGGCGCTTCTTATGCTTCCTATTATCGTGGTGTTTTCGTTACTCTCGGCCATCATGTTGAACCAGAAATTCTGGGGAAGAACATTTTTCCGTGCTGTATTCTTCCTGCCAGTGATATTCACGACCGGTCAGGTTGTGCAGGAGTTTATCACGCAGGGGGAAGGTAATCTGAACTTTCTGGACAGATATAACCTTATGAGCGTAATTACACCATACCTTCCTACAGTATGGGCGAGTCCAATTACGAAGGTTATGGACTCGTTCGTCCTCGTGCTCTGGTATTCCGGTGTGCAAATTCTGATATTCCTTGCTGGACGTCAGACGATATCACCATCCGTTTATGAAGCAGCTCGGATAGACGGAGCCAATCCTTGGGAGACGTTTTGGAAAATTACACTGCCAGCCATGATTCCCTTCGTCTTACTTAACTTGATTTACACAACCGTGGACCTGTTTACGTTTCCGACCAATCCAATCTTGTCACAGGTAAACACGACGGATTACGGTAAATCCAGTGCGCTTGCATGGATCTACTTCACCATTATTTTTGTGTTCCTGGGCATCATCTATTTCTTATTCAGCCGGGCTTTCCGCAGGACCCAACCGGCGGGAAGATAAAGGAGGCGAAAGACATGGCCAAAATCGTGACGGAAACAAGAAAAGCTTCCTTTAAATGGTCAACTATACGTGTATGGCTAACCCGCACCCGGTATTTCATTCTGGGTAAAGAAGCGGATACGGGTCTCTTGTTCCGGCTCTTTATTTACCTACTGCTCATTGATACAGCCTATATTTACCTAAATCCGATTATCTACATGTTGACGACAATGGTAAAAAATAGTGCAGATCTGATCGATCCTTCTGTCACTTGGGTTCCACACCAAATTTTCACGGGAACCTTAAGTGATGCTTTCAATAAGCTGCATTATCCTAAGTGGTTTTCCATTAGCTTACTGCTCGCTTTATCGGTGTCCATTCTCCAAACACTTTCCTGTGCGGTCGCTGGTTATGCGTTTGCTCGTCTGGATTTTCCATTCAAAAAAATTCTGTTTGCGTGTTTGCTCTTAACTTTTGTTGTCCCGCAGCAGGTTCTGATTTTGCCAAATTTAATTTTAGCGGGTCAGATCGGTCTCATTAAGACTTATATTCCTATTATATTACCCGCACTTTTTGGGCATGGTTTAAAAGGCGCGTTATTTGTAGTCATCTATCGTCAGTTTTTCTCTACCCAGCCCAAGGAACTGGAAGAAGCAGCAAGAATTGACGGCGCTGGTGTATTCCGGGTGTTTGTTCGAGTTATGCTTCCGCTCGCGAAGCCTGCCATTCTCGTTGTGTTCCTGTTCTCGTTTGTTTGGACATGGAACGATTATTACTTGCCTACCATGTATCTGATTGGAGTAAAAGACGTTCCGTTGTCAATGGGGCTTGCGCAAATAGCAACCCAACTTAGTGCGCAGACCGCTGAGTCGGGGCAGTCCATTTTTGACGAACCGTTGAAAATGGCGGGATCGTTTCTTATCATCATGCCACCGTTGCTTCTATATTTATTCACACAACGTTGGTTTGTTGAAAGTGTGGAACGGACTGGTCTAGTTGAATAATAAGGTTTCTAGTAAATGACGAATCGAGGCAGTTCTGAAGCTGAAATAATGCTTTGGACTGCCTCTTTTAGAGGAGGGGCATACCCTTGCACATCTTAATTGTTGAAGATGAACCCAAAATCCGTGATGTGCTCATTGCCTACTTTACCAAGGAAGGCTGGGAAACAGACTTTACGGCTGATGGGCATGAAGCGGTTCGTAAATTTGACTACTGCCAGCACGATTTGATTATTTTGGATTTAATGATTGAAGGGCTTCCGGGAGAAGAGGTATGTCAACAAATTCGTGAGAAATCGAATGTACCGATTATTATGTTGACTTCAAAAGCAAGGGAGTCTGATACCATTCGCGGCCTTGAATTGGGTGCGGATGACTATATCGTGAAACCGTTTCGTGCCAAAGAATTAGTCGCCCGAATCAATGCAGTAAGGCGAAGAGTTACCTCGGAGAAACCGTTAGATAAGGACAGTACGTTTAATAAGGGACGGTTAGTGATCCGCAGTGAGGAGAAGGAGGCGCTGGTTGTAGGCTGTCCGGTTAGTCTCACCGCGACGGAATTTAAGTTACTCTCTATATTAAGCTCCAATCCCAACAAAGTGTTTACCCGTTTGGACTTGTCTTACAAGGTGCAGGGCTATCGGTATCAGGGTGATGGACGGACGATTGACGCGCATATTAAAAACCTTAGGAAAAAAATTGAACAGGATCCGAATGCACCGATTTATATCATTACCGCAGTAGGACATGGATATAAATTTGCTGTCACGTGGGATGATACAAAATGAGTGCTATTTTTCGTTTTTTTCGCAAGATGAATGTTATCCTTTTTTTATCATTTTTATTATTTTCAGCTTTTTTTGTCGTTATTATTGTTGTAATGRATAATCAGAATTGGAATCAAATGTTCAGCAGCTTTGAAAGCAAAGATTTGGATAGATCGGCTTATCTTCTCATGGATGATATGAAGCGGGAACAAATTGCTGACTCTTTGACTCCCGAGCAAGAGGAGTGGTTGCGAAGAAGGGCTGCGCTCTATGGCGTACTCATCCTGTATGAAAGTAAAGATCATAAAGAGATTTGGCTTAATACGTATGCAAAAGCACGCCGCAAAGTGGATGAAGGAACCTTCAGCAGCCAAAATTATATAAATAATGGCGTTGTTCTTGGAAATTTGCGTCTTGGTCAGATGTCGATGCGTGATGAACTGAATCCTGCTTTTCAGGCATTTACGGAGACGGTTCAGCAGCGGACTCGTATTTTACTTATCTGCGTTGTTTTTGTGGCAATCATCATTTCATTAGTGGTTGCCMGTAAATTGTCTGAGCATTTGAAACTCGTGTATACGATTGCTGTCCAGATTAGTGAAGGCAAACGTAATCTTAAGATTCCAATAAAAGGACCAGAGGAAGTTCGGAAGCTGGCCATTACGTTAACTGAAATGACGGCGGAACTGAAGCGCCAGGAGGATTGGCGTCACCATCTCATGGAGGATTTCATGCATGAGCTCAGGACACCGTTAACCTCAATCCTCTCTCAGGTGGAAGCCATCGTTGACGGTATATATGAACCGGAGACAGAACGAATGGAAGAAATTTATGATGAGCTGGTTCGGTTGTCCAGGTTGGTCAATGATCTAGAGCGGCTATCAGAAGCGGAAGCGGCGCGTTTTACAATGAACGTCAAGCGTACAGATATGGTCAAGCTCGCTCGCAGTATCTACAACAACCATAAAGCTTTGGCTAGAGAGAAGCGGATTACGTTCCAATTCGAGCCAACTAATGTGCCCTGCTATTCAGAGGTAGATGCAGACAAAATAAGGCAAGTGCTTACGAACGTGGTCCTCAATGCGATTAAATACACATCTGCTCCAGGCCAAATCACCATTCGTGTCGACTGGTGGGAAGACCAAACGATTTTGTCTTGCGAAGACACGGGTATCGGAATAAACTCGAATGATTTGCCTTATATATTTAATCGCTTATATCGAGTGGATAAATCACGTTCGCGTTTCAGTGGTGGCGTCGGACTTGGTCTTAGTATCGCGAAGGCGTTAGTCGAAGCGCACAATGGTAGGATTGAAGCGGATAGCCATACAGAGAAAGGTTCCAAATTTACGATCACGATTCCTAATCAATATCTAGCATACGGGGATAGCTAATCTCTATAAAGACTGCAACTTAACTATGCGTAAAGGAATACTGAATGCCGTAAGTAAAACTAGAGAAGGCTGCCTATTGGCAGCCTTTATAATATGTGCAAGGTGTTCAGTGAACAGATCCTTAAAAAAAGTTAGTTTAACAAAAAAAGTAGTTAGTAGCATCAATTCCTATTTTTTTGAAAGCGCTTTATAATGAGAGGGGATTGAATTTGGAAGGAGGTAGGAAGACTCCTGAAGTAACAATGTTGCATTGTATTGAATCATGAGATCAGCAAATACCCCAGCCGATGGGGATAGGTAAAGAGGGTTGTATAATGTCATTGTTAACCAGTTCTCACCTCAAAAGGAAGCATCGTGTTTTTACTTTCTCCAAGAAACAACTTATCTTATTTGGAGTAATTATCGCTTTTGTCATTGGATTGTTCCAGGGAAATCAAGCCTTAGCTGCCGGTCCAATGGTGGTTGACAGTTTCGATGGACCCATCACACAGAACGAAATAAACTCCTTCAAATCCTATATTCAGACGGTGGAGCCTGTTGTCTGGCCCAATACCGGCTCTATGCAAAGTGAATATGCGCAGGGCAAAAGTGGTGAGAACATCAAAGCGATGGGTCTCATGTATGAGTTAACGAATGATACGGAAATCCTCGACCGTATGATCTATTTCTGCGACGTGCTCCTTTCCCAGCGTAACGATATCCTTCCTGCTCCTTATGGGCAACGCACCGTGTGGACCAACACGATTGCGCCAGTATGGCCAGGGAATAATACCGGGACAGCTTCTGCAGATTCAGCCAATGGAGACTCGATTGGTCATCTTGCCTATTGCGGCAGACTGATCCTCCAGACCCCGGCAATTTCAAACACGACGGTGCCCATCGGCGATGCTTACGGACACGGAGCGACCTATTTACAACGTGCAAATACGTTTATTACAGAGGCTGATTATGTGGTTAGCCAATTCCTCTTTCCGAAACTGCTAGATCTTTCGAGAGGGAATAAATTGTATTTCCAAACGCAATCGCCTTACATGCCCGGAGGCGTATTCCCGTGGAACCAGCAGATGATGATCACTTACGGTTTGCAGAATCTGGCTGCTGCTCATGCGATCAAAGGAGATAATCCTTCTCTGGTGTCGCAATACGACGGGATTGTTCAGACGAATCTCAATTGGTTTTTCAGCGATAATTCAGCCAAACAAACCTATACAGACAGTAAAGGAAATACCGCATATAACTGGGGCTATAATCCGACCTTACTGGGAGGCGAGGATTCTAATCACGGCGCTCTAGACGTATCGGGCTTTTATCGAGCGTTTCTGATCGGTCGTTATGGCATAACAGCGTCAATGATGACGCCATTTGCCAATATGTATGCCGACGTGATGATGAGGGGACCAGGGGATTACGCGGGTCGAGTTGACGGTACAGATGGAACGGGGCATGGTGCGCCGACCACGTATCCTCGAAGCGGCAATCTCCAATTAGCAGCGCTCCGCCCGGATGTTTATTACACATTGGCCAATGCGACGATGCCTAATATGACGAGTACAACGATGGCTTCATTCGCCCGCCTTATGTATGTGAAAAACCAAAGATACACAGGCAGTGATACGCAAGCACCGACTACACCGACTAATTTGACCGCAAGCGCAGCATCGAGCAGTCAAGTGAATTTGAGCTGGACGGCTTCTACAGATAATGTGGCCGTTACTGGTTATAACGTCTACCGTGGCGCCACACTCGTCGGCACTTCGACAACGACATCGTACAGCGACACGGGACTCAGTGCTTCGACCGCATACAGCTATACGGTAAAAGCGAAGGATGCGGCAGCTAATGTATCAGCAGCAAGCAACACTGCTAGTGCAACCACATTGGTTTCATCAGGGGATCTCGCATTGGGCAAAACCTACAGTGCCTCCACTACATGGAGCACATCCTACTTGGGGGATAAAGCTTTTGACGGAGATGCTGCGACTCGCTGGTCAGCATCGAGCGGTTCCTTTAACAATCAATGGATAAACGTCGATTTCGGTACGCCAACAGCTTACAATCAGGTAGTGATCAAAGAAATTTCGTTCCCAAGAGTGACGGCTTACAAGCTCCAGTCCTCGACCGACGGTACCACGTACACAGATATCTCGGGCACGACAGGAACGACGATTGGGGCAAATAAATCGATTAGCTTCTCTAATGTGAGCTCCAGGTATTTAAGACTGTATATCACGTCAGCCAGCAACATACCAAATATCGAAGAGATGGAAGTTTACGGCACAAGCGGAACGGATTCTACCGCACCTTCGGCACCGTCCAATTTGACAGCAAATGCGGCATCCAGCAGTCAAATTAATTTGAGTTGGTCAGCTTCGACAGACAATGTGGGGGTAACGGGCTATAATATCTATCGCGGTGCCACTTTGGTCGGAACTTCGACGACAACCTCTTACAATGATACAGGACTTACTGCTTCAACTGCCTACAGCTATACGGTAAAAGCGAAGGATGCGGCAACTAACCTTTCGGTTGCAAGCAATACAGCTAGTGCAACGACGCAAGCGCCTTCAGATACACAAGCGCCAACCACACCGACGGGCTTGACTGCAACGGCAGCATCCAACAGTCAAATTAATTTGAGCTGGACTGCTTCGACAGATAATGTGGGCGTAACGGAATACAATGTATACCGGGATGGCACATTAGTTGGGTCTTCAACATCGCCATCCTACAGCGATACGGGGCTTAGTGCTTCGACCGCATACAGCTACACGGTAAGAGCAGAGGATGCTGCAGCAAACTTGTCCGCAGCAAGCAACACAGCGAACGCAACGACGCAATCGGGCGGGGGCAATCTCGCGTTGGGCAAAACGTACAACGCATCTACGATATGGAGTGCTACTTATCCTGGAGCGAATGCGTTTGATGGCAGCTCAGCTACCCGTTGGTCAGCATCGAGTGGTTCCTTGAATAACCAATGGGTCAGCGTCGATTTGGGTGCCGCCACTTCGTTCAATCAAGTTGTTATCAAAGAAATTACCTTCCAGAGGGTGACGGCATTCAAGCTCCAGTCCTCGAGCGACGGCACAACCTATACAGATATTGCAGGTACATCGGGCACAACGATCGGCGCAAGCAAGACGATAAACTTTACCGGTGTGAACGCCAGATATTTGCGGTTATATGTAACCACTGCCAGCGCCGTACCGACAATTGACGAGATAGAGGTGTACAACAACAATGGGAATCTCGCTTTAGGCAAAACGTATAATGCATCTACGATATGGAATGCGTCTTATCCTGCCGCAAATGCGTTCGATGGCGATACTTCGAATACGTCTCGCTGGTCAGCATCGAGTGGCTCCCTGAACAACCAATGGATCAGCGTCGATTTCGGTGCTGCCAACACGTACAATCAGGTAGTGATCAAAGAAATCACATTCCAAAGAATAACGTCATTCAAGCTTCAGTCTTCGACAGATGGTACAACTTACTCGGATATTTCMGGCACATCGGGAACGGCGGTCGGTGCGAATAAAACGATCAACTTTTCCCCAGTTTCATCCAGATATTTGCGGATTTTGATCAGTACGGCAAGCGATACCCCGACAATCAACGAGATGGAAGTGTACAATCAGTAATTTTCAGCTATCACTTGTACCGGATAACAATCTTGAAGCGGAGGTATTGGCATGGATGCGATCCAAGTAAGACCCATCAAGGATAAATTTAAACTATGGTCAATTGCGGTGATTTGCGTTACCCTTTTTACGGCACCCTTTCTTTCGCCGGCTTTACAACCAAATGCCCATGCGGTAGGTGAGCAAAAGCCATTTCCACAACAAGTCAACTATCCTGGGATTATCAAACCGGATCATCTTACACAGACTCAAATGAATGCAGATGTCGCAGCGTACTATACCTCATGGAAATCAAGCTATTTGAAAAACAACTTGTCCTCTTTGCCCGGCGGATACTATGTGAAAGGGGAGATAACCGGAGACGCTGATGGGTATGTACCACTAGGCTCTTCCGAAGGTCAAGGCTATGGCATGGTTATTACGGCGTTAATGGCAGGCTATGATGTGAATGCAAAAACGATTTATGACGGACTATTTAAAACAGCTAGAGCTTATAAAAGCGTACAAAATGCCAACCTCATGGGTTGGGTGGTAGCGGATAACACAGGCGCACAGGGACATTTTGACTCCGCGACTGATGGCGATATGGATATTGCTTACTCCCTAATTCTGGCTCATTATCAATGGGGCTCAGCTGGAACGATCAATTACTTAGCGGAAGCCCAAAAGATGATTACAGATGGTATTAAAGTCAGTAATGTAACGACCAATAACCGATTGAACCTGGGTGATTGGGATGGTAAAAGTGTGTTGAATACGCGACCATCTGATTGGATGCTCTCTCATTTAAGAGCTTATTATGACGTTACTGGTGATCAAACCTGGTTGAATGTCATTAACAATCTGTATAGTGTTTACAGTTCGTTCAGCACTTCCTATTCACCAAGCACAGGGCTGATTTCGGACTTTGTTGTCGGCAATCCGCCTCAACCGGCTCCCACTAATTATTTGGATGAGTTTCCTGAAACGAACGAGTATAACTATAATGCGGCACGCGTGCCACTCCGAATCGTTATGGATTACGCGCTCTATGGAGACGTAAGAGGTAAAACAATTGCAGACAAAATGGCTGTATGGATTAAAGCGAAAACGGGCGGTACTCCAAACAATGTGAAAGACGGATATAAGTTGGATGGAACCGTAACTGGTTCAGCTAGCGGTCCGGCAGGTGTTTTCGTCTCTCCTTTTATTTCAGCAGCCGTCACGAACAGCAGCCATCAAGCATGGGTCAATTCGGGATGGGATTGGATGAAAAGCCATAAAACAGGCTATTACGACGATAGCTATACGTTGTTAAACATGCTTTTCATCTCAGGTAACTGGTGGAAGCCAGTAGCAGGAGGCACTACGGATACGCAGTCRCCAACGGCACCAACGAATTTGACGGCATCGCCAGTATCGGGCAGTCAAATCGATTTGAACTGGACAGCTTCAACTGACAATATAGGCGTAACGGGCTACGATGTATATCGAGGAGCTGCTCTGGTCGGAACTTCGACGACAACTTCGTACAGTGATACAGGACTTAGCGCATCGACAGCTTATAGCTATACGATCAAAGCGAAAGATGCAGCTGGAAACGCATCTGCCGCAAGCAACACAGCAAGTGCAACGACGTCATCTTTGTCGGGGAATCTCGCTTTTGGTAAAACCTACAGTGCTTCAACGACTTGGAGTGCCTCTTACTTAGGTGACAAAGCGTTTGATGGTGATATTGCGACTCGCTGGTCTGCATCGAGCGGTTCCTTTAACAATCAATGGATTAGTGTTGATTTTGGCTCACCAGCGACGTACAACCAAGTAGTGATCAAAGAAATTTCGTTCCCAAGGGTCACGGCTTACAAGCTCCAGTCCTCGACCGACGGCACCACTTATACCGATATCGCCGGAACAACAGGAACGACGATTGGGGCCAATAAAACGATTAGCTTCTCTAGTGTGAGTTCCAGGTATTTAAGGCTGTACATAACCACAGCCAGTAACATACCGAACATTGATGAGATGGAAGTATATGGTCCTAGCGGATCAGATACAACGGCACCAACAGCGCCGACTAATGTGACAGCATCAGCAACATCAAGCAGTCAAATCAATTTGAGCTGGACCGCTTCGACAGACAATGTGGGCGTAACGGGGTATGAGGTTTATCGTGGCGCTGCCTTGGTCGGATCTTCTGCGACAACTTCTTACAGCGACACGGGACTTTCGGCTTCGACCGCATACAGCTATACGGTAAAGGCGAAGGACTCGGCAGGCAACGTTTCTGCTGCAAGCAACACGGGCAGCGCTACGACGTTAGCTGCAGGGGGCAATCTCGCATTGGGCAAAACATACGGTGCGTCAACCATATGGAATGCGTCTTATTCTGCCGCGAATGCATTTGACGGAGACATATCTAATACATCCCGCTGGTCAGCATCGAGTGGTTCCTTGAATAATCAATGGATCAGTGTCGATTTTGGTGTCGCCACCACGTATAAACAGGTAGTGATGAAAGAAGTCACGTTCCAGAGGGTAACTTCTTACAAGCTGCAGTTTTCGAACGATGGCACAACCTATTCGGATATTTCCGGAACAACGGGGACGACGATTGGTGCTAATCAAACGGTCAATTTCTCGCCAATAACTTCCAGATATCTGAGGCTTTACATTAGTGCGGCAAGCGCTGTACCGACGATTAATGAAATTGAAGTGTATAACCAATAAATGAATGTGAGGAGCTTAGCGGCAAGATTGCGCTAAGCTTCTTTTCTTGTCACGTTCCGCCATAATAGGCAACAATCATAATTTTGATTAATAAGAGCTTAAAAAAATAGTATGCTTGAAGGCGTAATAAAAATTATGATTGCTTATGAAAGCGATTTCAGAAGGTCGCGATAATAAGGAGGGTTCGTAATGTCATCAGCAATTCCAGCAAAAATGACGAAAGGTTGGCGTAAACTACTTGTCTCATGCTTGGCGCTTACGCTTAGTTGCTCGGGGATTTGGTCTCCTTTAGCACCCAAAGCCTCTGCTGCCACGGGAGCACCCATGGTGGTTAGCAGCCTAGAGGGCCCTGTCACGCAAGAGGAAATTAATTCGTTTAAGCAATATATCTTTTCTTCTTCCGTCGGTCTGCCGGTTAGTAATATCGGAAATGATTTCGTCTATGGTCCTAGCGGTCAGAACGTAGAAGCAATGGGCTATATGTACGAAATCAGTGGAGATCAAGCTATACTCGATCGGATGATTTCATTTAGCGAAAATATGCTTTCTGCTAGGAATAATCCAGTGACCGGCCGTGTTCTATGGAACGGAAATAGGGAGCTGGCATGGCCGAACAAGAAGGTTGGCGAAGTCAATAGTGATGGCTTGCTCATTGAAGGGTATTCAGGCAGCGAGAACGGCGATGTAATCGGACACATTGCATACAGTGCGAAACTGATTCTTCAAAACAAGTCCTTGTGGAACAAAACGGTACCCATTGGAAATGGTTCACTCTATGGCGAGACGTATTTGCAGCGAGCGAAATCATACATTATCGAGTTAGATAAATCCATGGATACGTATATGATCCCGAATTTCGTAAAGCCAGATACATTACGCCAGTATTGGCCGAATGATACACGCTGGAGCACAACAGGYAGTGGAGCACCTAACTCAGCGATACCTTGGAACCAGCAGATGATGATCAATAACGGTTTTATGCGTTTGGCGGAATGTCACGAGCTGTTAGCCGATGATCTGGCTAGAGTAGACCTCTATGACCGAATCGTCAAAGCCTCGATCGATTGGTTCACCGCTTCACTGGAACCTTATCAAGTGCAAGGTCATGATGTATATAAATGGTGGTATGTTGCTGACTATTTCGGCAAAGTCGAGGACGCCGATGGCGTTCATGCTGCGAATGATATCATGGGCATGACTAGGGCATATGATCGCGGGAAATATGGCGTTACACAAGATACATTAATTAAGCTTGCAAATACGATTCGATATGTAATCTCAACTGGCACAGGTAACTTCTACTGTAAAGTGGACGGCCTTCCAACGAGCTGTACATTGACGAATCTCTGGAGCGAATATCTGCATATTTCTCCTTATGCTCCAGATCCAACTGTCTATAAATTGCTAACGAATCCCTATTATATGAGCACTGTACTAACCAGTCCCATCTATTTTGCCCGGATCATGTGGGCCAAAGATCACACAAGCTGGACACAGCAGGTGGATGCAGATTTATCACCAACGTGGGAAGCAGAAAGTTACTCAAGCAGGGAAGGGGATTTTACAAGAGGGGCTTGTGACACATGTTCCAAAGGCGCTTTCATGCAATCTTCAGAAGAGGAAGCAGCCTCATTAACGTTTGATTTGAACGTCACGCATGGCGGCAGTGTGTATCTACATATGTTGGGCTCTGCAAGTGGAGCAGGTGTAGGAAACCTCAAGGTATCTTTGGACGGCGGGACAGAGGTCAATTTGTCTACAGACGCGTTAGGTTGGGGCTGGTCGACGGCCGATCTGCCTTTTATGCTGACAGATGGCTTCCATCAGTTGACGATAAAGTCGCAAGGAAACGCTGCACAGTTAGATAAGCTTGTATTGTCCAAAAGTCATACACCACCAATTGAATCCTTATTGCCAAAATTAACGGATATTCAAATCAATGGTGTATCTATCACCAATTTCTCACCTTCTACGTATGCCTACTCAGTTGCAGTGCCGCTGGGTACGAAGGTCATTCCAACGATAAGTGCAGCTAGCAGTCATATTGTGGAGATTGCGCAACCTCAGCAAGTGTTTGGAACGGCAATTATTACGGTGAAGGACCGCCAGGATCCGTATTTGCAAGCTAAATATGAGGTGCTGCTGACGGGTTTCCCTATTTACGGTGAGGTGCCGGATCGTTTCATTAGTTATCCTATTCAAAATGTTTCAGCAAGCGCAGGTTATCATGCAAGTTTTCCTCCTGCGAGTGCAATCGATGGCGATTTGACAACCCGCTATGCGGCCAAGGGAATTACACACTGGATCCAATTTGATCTAGGTGTAGTGAAACCTGTACGTTCTGTGCTTATTGCATTCCTGAAAGGGGATGTCGACAAGTATAACTTTGATTTGCAGGTATCGGAAGATGGCGTCAGCTGGAAGACTGTGTTTAGTGGGAAAAGCAGTGGCAAAACTGCAGGATTAGAGATTTTTCAGTTTGGGAAAGAAAACGCGCGATATGTTAAATACAACGGTAAGGGCAACTCCAAGGATACGTGGAACAATATTAATGAAATCTACGTAGGCGGAGATGCAGATGTGACTGCACCGATCACCTCGGATGATGTGCAAGCTGGATGGCATAAAGATACCCAAACGATTCATCTCTCCGCAACAGATGGAGGCAGTGATGTTGCACATACGTATTACAGTGTGAACGGTAGTACCTTCACAGAAGGAACTACCATTCAGATTGATAGCGAAGGTACGACGGAGCTCAGGTATTATAGCGTTGATGGAGCAGGGAACGAAGAATCTCCGAAGTCCGTCACGCTTCAATTGGATCGAAGCGCTCCGAGCATGATCTCAACTGTCTCCATGTCGGTTTACTTGACAGATGCCATTGACTTGGACTTTGGGATCACGGATGCGCTGAGCGGCATTGCTAATCAAGTAATCCTACTCGATGGCAAGCCAGTTGATCCACCCTATGTCATTGAACCGATGTCACTTACATGGGGGAACCACGTAATTTCTGTTACTGCGACAGATCGGGCTGGCAATTCAACAACGCAGCAATTTAACCTGCAAGTTCAAATGGACTTAGACCACTTGGACGAAGTTATTACGATTGCGAAACAAAAAGGTTGGATCAAAAATGAAGGCATCTACAGAGGATTAATGACCTTGGTTAACCTCATTCAGAAGGCATCGAAACTAGACCTTAACCCTAAGCTGTATGCACTACAAGCACTTGTTCAAGCGCAAAAAGGCAAATTCATCGAGGAATCGACGGCAGTACAATTGCTGGATTGGTTAAAAGCTTTACAGAATTAATAGTGAAGATCACGAACAAGAACCAACTAGGTGTACGACCTAGGTGGTTCTTTTTGTCATAATCCGTGCTCCATCATAAAAAAAGACATAGGGGTATAAGTATGAACAATGACAAAGGGGAACAAGGATAGTAACATCGAGTCGGAGGTCGTTTTATTCTCATTTTAGTAATAGCAATGTAGGATGGGGAGGTTCTAACATGCAGTACAGACGATTAGGCAACAGTGGCTTAAAAGTAAGTGAACTCAGTTTAGGCAGTTGGCTAACCTATGGTGGAGCGATCGATGACAAACAATCGGAATCGATTATTGATAAAGCCTACGAGTTGGGCATAAATCTGTTCGATACAGCGAACGTCTATCATAAAGGAGATGCAGAGCGAGTGGTGGGCCGGGCGTTGTCCAAATATCCCAGGGAATCCTACGTGTTGGCAACCAAGGTATGTGTGCCCATGGGGGACGGACCCAATGACCGCGGATTGTCCCGCAAACATATTAGGGAGCAATGCGATGCCAGCTTGCAAAGACTCGGTGTGGATTACATTGACCTGTATCAATGCCATAGATATGACACGGATACTCCGCTTGAAGAAACGCTACGCGCTTTGGATGATCTGGTCACGCAAGGTAAAGTCCTTTACACGGGCGTTAGCATGTGGAAAACAGAGCAACTGCTCGACGCCGCACATATGGCGAAGAGGCTGAATTTACACCCAATTATCTCGAATCAGCCGCAATATCATATGTTTCGACGCGGCATTGAAAAGGAAATTGTGCCTTTATGTACGAGGGAAGGGATCGGGCAAGTTGTGTTTTCGCCGCTGGCTCAAGGGATTCTGACAGGCAAGTATAAAGCAGGCACACCCTATCCGAGCGACTCCAGGGCAGCGGATCCAGAGCAAAATGGCGCGATTATACATTTTATGAAGGAAGAGCTGCTTGACAAGGTAGATAAATTGAGAACGATTGCAGAGCGCAATGAACTAAGCGTTGCCCAACTGGCGTTGGCATGGGTGCTTCGTCTGGATAATGTCGCAAGCTGCATTATAGGTGCATCCCGCCCCCAACAAGTGGAGGAGAATGTTAGGGCTTCTGGCGTCAAACTTTCTGACATAGATCTATTGGAAATCGAAGAAATATTACAGGGATAGGTCTTTAAAATAGGGGGAAGATCAATGTCGACAAAAGATCATTTAATGGATAACGCAGAAGCGGACAGTCAACGAGGGAGTCAGCTCCCAGAGTTGTTGGCCGATGAAGCGCATGAGCAGCGAATCAAGTGGTGGCGCGAGGCCAAAGTAGGTTTATTTATTCACTGGGGGTTATATTCGCTGCCCGGTGGTGTATGGAAAGGAGATCCCGTCAATGCTGCTTACGCGGAGCATCTGCAGTTAAGGGCTCAAATTCCAATTCATGAATATGAACGCATCGCCGATCAATTCCATGCTCATCAATTTGATGCGAGTGCATGGGTTCGTGCTGCGAAGGATGCTGGTTTGAAATACATGATCTTCACGGCTAAGCATCATGAAGGCTTTGCGATGTACGATTCGCAAGTAAGTGACTACACAATTGTTAAAGCAACCCCTTTTGGCAGAGATCCCGTGGCGGAATTAGCTGATGCTTGTAAGCGCGAAAATATGGTGCTTTGCTTGTACTACTCGCATGCAATGGATTGGCATCATCCGGATTCCCAAGGAAACACCTTGGATTTCCCGGCAAATATTAGTGCCTATGATCCGCTCCACGCATGGGTAGAGGATGACAACAAACGTACTCGCTATGAGCAATATTTACAAGAAAAAGCTTTTCCTCAAGTGAAAGAGCTCCTAACGCAATATGGCCCTATTGGCATCCTTTGGTTTGATTGTGGACACAAAATTACGGATGAACAAGGAAAGCAATTTGTGGATTTGGTCCATGAAACGCAACCAAACTGTCTAGTCAACCGTCGAGTTCGTCGTGAGGGATTCGGCGATTATGAGAATACAGGTGATAACCAGCGCCATATTAGCGCACAAAAGCGAGATTGGGAATCGATCGCAACGCTAAATCATTCGTGGGGATATAACCAAACGGATCATGCTTGGAGAAGTCCCGAAGAAGTCCTCCATGACATGATTCATGTCGTCAGTATGGGTGGAAATTATGTCATCAATGTGGGGCCAACAGGAGATGGTAATTTCGATGCGAAATCGTTGGAATTACTTGGCGTGATCGGGAATTGGCTGGAGCTGAATGGTGAAAGCATCTATGCCTCACAGGGCAGTCCGATCGGTAGGACCCCTTGGGGGCGCTGTACACGCAAAGGCAGTACCTTATATTTGCATGTCTGGGATTGGCCTGCTCACGGTGAACTCTTACTGCCTGGCATTCGTAATTCGATCCAGGATTGTTATCTATTGGCAGATACAGCGAAAACCACATTATCGCATCGGTTACTGAACGATTGCGGTGATCACCTCATCGAGCTGCAGACTGAAGCACCTGATTCCATGTGTATCGTTGTTGCAGTTGAATTCGATGGCGAACTAGATGTCAATCCTAGACAAGTGTTGTTTGCTGGCGGTGTTACGAATGTTTTTGGCGTATTTGACGGAGAGCTGTATGGGGAGGCGTTACGTTATGATACGGGGAAAAAGGGAAGAGACAACGTGAAAAACTGGTCCTCTAGGCAAGATTACATGCAATGGAAGTTTCGAGTGATGGACGCTGGGGCGTACAAGGTAACTGCTGTGTACGGTGCAGATGAAGCATCTGCGGGAGGCTCCTTCGAGATTGCAGTTGGTCAAGATAAGTTAGTTGCTGCTGTAACGAATACGGGCGGCGAATACCAATTCCAATCCTCCGAGATCGGACTCTTTCACTTTCATGCTCCTGGAGAATATGTGATAACGGTTCAGCCAAACACGATCTGTGGAAACGTCTTGATGAACCTGAAAGAAATTACGCTAACGAGTCATGAATTCATATGAATGAAAGCAAGTAGGAAGGAGAATGTTGCTATGCTTCACAATTTCTTGCCAGCTCCACGAAACGGTGGATTCCAAATGGAGGATTATTGGGTGTGGTGCGGATCTGCCGTTCAAGGTGATGATGGCAAATTCCACTTATTTGCCTCTAGGTGGCCTAAATCACTTCCGATGCATCCAGGTTGGTTGGTCTCCTCTGAGATCGTTCGAGCTGTTTCAGATCAGCCAGAAGGACCCTATACGTTCCAGGAGGTCGTACTGCCTGCGAGAGGAGCCGAATATTGGGATGGGCGGAGCACGCATAATCCACATATCGTTAAGCACAAAGACAAGTATTTGCTGTTTTATATGGGGTCAACACATCCGTTTCCGGATCCGATGGAGGGAGATGGATATGGGCTCCAAGATCCGCGATGTATCGTTGCTCGAGCGAACAAGCGTATTGGATTGGCGGTGTCGCATAGTGTGTTCGGACCTTGGCAGCGGCGTGATGAACCTATTGTATCAACAAGGCCAGGGAAGTTTGACAGTTTCTTAACGTCTAATCCTGCCCCGTGCATAGCGGAAGATGGTTCCGTGCTGTTGATCTATAAAGCAAGACAATATGAAGGCAATGGGCATGGGAAAATGACGTTTGGGGTTGCGCGAGCAGATCATTACGAGGGACCTTACCGTGTTATGAGTGAAAACCCGCTTTTCCCGCCCGACGCACATTTGGAAGACCCTTTCGTGTGGCGTACAGATGACGGTTATGCCATGATCGCGAAGGATATGGATGGCGATCTATCCGGTGAAAAGTACGGTGGTGTATACGCCTTCTCGAAGGATGGCATGAATTGGGGAATTCATCCATCGCTTGCGTATTCTCGAAAAGTCACATGGGATAATGGAACTACCCAAACAATGGGTAATTTAGAAAGGCCTTTTCTACTGTTTCAAAATGGTAAACCTACTCATTTATTTGCAGCTACATCAGATGGTACCAAGGGATTTCATGACGCTACACAAACTTGGAATATGGTGATTCCACTAGCTCATGAATGAGCAGCATCAGGATGGAGGGACGTTTGAATGTCTAAAACAGAAGCAATAACGGAAATTAATCTCGCTCAAAATTGCGAAGTAACCTGCAGCTCAGAACGTACGAAGGGGACTGGCCGTCACGCGGTAGATGGTTTCCTTACTACCTATTGGCAACCAACAAGTTCCGATCAAAAGGATGATAACCACGTATGGATCACGGTTGATCTGGGTGATTGCTACTCGTTCAATCGTGTCCTGTTGAAGCTGGCATCCGGTTTCATCTCTAAATACCGTATTCTTCATTCTTCCAACGGAGTCATTTGGCATGAATCCTTTAGTCGAGAAACGTCAAGAGGCGGAATTCGTACTGACGAAAGTGTTTTGTTTCCAAGAGTTAAAGGACGATATGTCAAGTTGAAAGTGGAGCTATTTGATCCGGAACGTGATTTTCAGCTCATTGATTTCGGTATTTATGATCGGTTAGCGATTCCTGCGGGTCCCTTGTTGGATCGTGTAGTTTGCACGGTAGGAGGCCGCGATTACGATCAAGATGATACATTATCGGTGCAAGTGAACAACCGAGCGGAGTTGGATTTGAAAGGAATTTTGACAGATGGTTCGGATGCTGACTTAGCGTATGGGGAAATTTCAATTCGTAGCAGCCATGAGGATGTGGCGTCTGTAAATGAGAATAKGGTGATAACCTGTCTCAAGTCAGGCATCTCACAGATTAAGGCTAATGTAACTTTAGATGGCGTGATGCAAGAGGCAAGCTTTTATATAGATGTGTATAATCCCATGGAGTGGTTGGTGGATATTGATCTTGTACATCCTTCCTTGGTTATGGAAATTGGACAGCCAGCTTTCTTGGAACTTGGTCGTACACTTCCAGAGTTGCATGTAAGGCCTTCAGAAGCGATGACCATGCAAGTTGCATTGGTGAACATGTCCACGGATCAGTTGATTGTGAGTCTTCCCGTGTGCAAATTGCGAGTGGATACGTCTACGACATTCACATTTCCTGGCGAAGCGAGGGACCCTGGTCAATACCGGATAAATGTTGTGATGGAAGTAGAAGATGGCAACGCCTTCTATGATGCTTTTTATTTTACCGTTAAGCCCGTTCATAGTTCGAAAGCGKGGCAAAGTGAAATCGTACATGTCGATAAAAATGGGAAACTGGTTTATGTGCCTGATTTCAAGGGGAATCAGATCATCGACTTCTCGAATTGCGGATATGGTGGAGGCGGCGTAGCGATTCCTGATATTGCACCTGTTATTTCACTTGAACCTGTAGGGGGAGATAATACGACACATATTCAGGACGCGATTGATCAGGTAGCTGCATTACCGCCATCTTCGTCAGGCTTTCGCGGCACCGTTCTGCTGAAGAAGGGCGTCTACCCTATTGATGGTACCTTGCAGATTAGGGCAAGTGGAATTGTCTTACGCGGTGAGGGAGAAAACGAAGGTGGAACCTTACTGTATGCTGCAGGTACAAAACAGCGGAATTTGATCGAGATCAAGGGAGAATCAGCTCCTTGTCTACTGGCTGAAACGCAGACCTCCATTTCCGATCTTTATGTGCCATCGGGAGCTCGAACGATTCATGTTAGCGATGCTTCCTTCTATCGGGTCGGAGACACTGTCAAGGTGCTTCGCTACGGTAATGAACGCTGGATTCATGCCATTGGCATGGATGCCATTCGCATGAGGCCCGTTGCAGGCGGGACGACTCATTGGCTTCCCTTCCAGTTGGAGTTCGACAGAGTAATCACCCATATGGATGGCAAATGCATCACGCTGGACGCTCCAATCGCGAATGCGATTGAAAGCCGCTGGGGAGGCGGGGCACTTATTAAGTATGAGGATGGAGGCCGGATCGAACAGATCGGTATCGAGTCCTTGAGGGTGGTAGTTTCGTATGATCCAAGTATCATGGAATCGCGAATTGACGGTAATGAGGGCGGAGAACCATACCTGGCCGACGAGCAGCATGCGATTAATTTTATTTATCTGGATCATGTCAAAAACGCTTGGATACGCAATATCGTTGGTTTCCATTTCCAACATGCACTGGTGCAGGTAGGACGCTCTGCGAAATGGATCACGATCCAGGATTGTGCAGCCTATGCCTTTATCAGCGTGATCACGGGAGGCCGCCGCTATTCGTATCATCTGATGGGTGAATTAACGCTCGTGCAGCGATCTTACTCGGAAACCGCGAGACATGCTTTTGCAGTGGATGCACGGGTTGCGGGGCCGAATGTATTCCTCGATTGCGAGTCGCAAAAGGATTACAACACGAGTGAACCGCATCATCGGTGGTCAGTGGGATGCCTCTATGACAATGTAGAGGGACGTATCCATATTCAGGATCGGGCCTGGTTAGGGAGCGGTCATGGTTGGTCAGGGGCGAACTATGTTACTTGGAATACGTCCAATGAGCTGGTCTCTCAACAGCCACCAACCGCTCAAAACTATGCGATCGGACATGTTGGAAGTCAAGGCAAGCCACTTCTCCCAAGTCCCTATGATCAAAGGCAACGCAAGGATGCCTATTGGGAAAGTTTCGGGAGCCATGTAAATCCTCGCAGTCTTTATACACAACAGCTACAGGACCGTCTCATACAGCCTATTCTCACTTAAGGAGTGAAATGAGTTATGACAAATGCTGCTACGTTTGAAAAGTATGAACACATCATTTCAAAGCTGATTCATCAAATGAAAGCTTTAAAACCAGCATTTCAAGAAAGTGTCGCGATTGGCATTGTTTCGATGGATAATTGGGAATGGCCGCAGGGCGTTGGATTGTTTGCTTTGTACTCCTATTACAAGGAGACTGGCAATTTGGCGATCAGAGATGAGCTCATACAATGGTTTGACAAGCGGATTGCTGAAGGCTTACCGGACAAAAATGTAAATACGATGTGTCCCATGTTGACGTTAAGTTATTTGGCTGAGGAAACAGGGAATAAGGCGTATGTGGCGCTTTGTAAAGAATGGGTTACTTATGTGATGGAAGAAATGCCGAGAACGGATGAAGGCGGCCTTCAGCATTGTGTTACACGGAATTTGAACGAAGGCCAATTATGGGATGATACCTTGTTATGACCGTTTTGTTCGTAGCACGCATGGGTGTCCTTTTGCAAGATGATGCTTATTTCCAAGAGAGTATCCGACAGTTCTTAGTCCATCTCAAATATTTAACCGATGTGAAGACAGGGTTGTTCTTTCACGGTTGGACATTTATCGGGCACCATCATTATGCGCAAGCCTTATGGGCTCGTGGCAATTCTTGGTATACAGCAGGACTGGTAGATTATCTGGATATCGCTCCTCTACCAACGGGTGTAAGCCAGTTCCTGATCTCGTCACTCGAACGACAGGTGAGAACACTGGCCACACTTCAGCATGAAAGCGGCCTATGGCATACACTGTTGGATCAGCCTGATTCGTATTTGGAAACATCAGCGTCTTCTGCGTTCGCCTATGGCATCTTGAAGGCAGTACGAAAAGGTTTTATTGATGAGCGTTATCGCGCTGTGGGACTGAAAGCACTGGAAGGTGTCATAAGCAAAATTGATGATGAAGGAATTGTCCATGGTGTTTCTTACGGTACAGGCTTAAAGGATAACCTTGACTATTACCGCAACATCAAACAATGTCCGATGCCGTATGGGCAGTCCATGGCATTGATGCTTATGGTGGAAGCATGTAAATAAATCATAGGAATGATCGTCGGTGGTCCATGCAACTGAGCATGGGCCTCTTCCTATGCCTGACATCCATATTTGAATAGCGAGTTTAGGTAATGAGGGTAATCAGTTTCGATTTTGAAGATGCATTCACGATTATGATGATGCTTATTTTCCGTAATTTGTATTAAATTGGTGGAGAGTGCACGCACTCAATATGAATGAAAGGAGTTCAATGATTAGATTGGATACATGGTTTCAAATGAAAATCAAGGGAGGATGTATTTATGCGAAAAGGTAAAAAAGTAGGTATTGTTATGCTATTAATTAGTTTGTTTCTTACCATGATTCCTTTTGCTGGTTATGCGGCAGACGCGAAACTGACGGTCGCGGCATCTGGGGTAACAGCGAGCGCGGATGATGGGAATGTGCCTGCCAATACGGTGGATGGGAACTTAACGACTCGTTGGTCAGCAAGCGGAGAGGGGCAGTGGATTAAATATGATCTGGGCGCTGTGAAAAAAGTATCTTTCATTAAAATCGCTTTTATAAGTGGAGATACGAGAACCTCGAATTTTGATATTCAAACATCTACAGACAATATTACGTTTACGACGGTTCAGGCCAATGTGACGAGCAGCTTAAATACAAGCTTGCAGACCTTTGATTTTCCTGATGTAGATCCAGCTCGTTATGTGCGGATTGTCGGACACGGCAACTCTGCGAACTTATGGAATAGTTATACCGAGGTGGAAATTTACGGCGACACTTCTGCAAGCGCTTCCGTAGATACTAAATTCTCTATCGCAGGGACTTCCGTAACGGCAAGCGCGGATGATGGCAATGTGCCTGCTAACACAGTGGACGGCAACTTAACCACGCGCTGGTCAGCTAGCGGCAATGGTCAATGGATCAAGTATGATTTAGGCTCCAACGTCAGGGTTGCCTATATCAAAATCGCTTTTATAAGCGGAGATACGAGAACCTCCACTTTCGACATTCAAACGTCCACGGATAATGTAAACTTCACGACGGTTCAGTCCAATGTGACGAGCAGTTTAAATACAAGCTTACAAACGTTCGACTTCGCGGATGTAGCGTCAGCTCGCTATGTGCGAATTGTTGGCCACGGCAATTCCCTTAACTTATGGAACAGTTATTCCGAGGTGGAAATTTATGGTGATGCCCCGGTGATTCCTGGTGTTTCTGTTTCCACTTCCGCTCAATTAACAACCGCCTTAAGCAATGCAAGCGCAGGTACGACGATCGTGCTAGCCAATGGGACTTACTCGCAAACAGGACCATTTGTCTTAAGTGGTAAAAATGGTACAGCGAGCAGCCCGATCACGATCAAGGCTGCGAATGCAGGTCAGGCGATCATTGCTGGCGGTGCTTCTCTGCAAATTCAAAATTCGTCGAATGTCGTTATCGAGGGATTAAAGTTCACAAATTTAGGAAACACAGCACTGCTGCTAGACGGTTCTAATAACATTCGTGTGACTCGAAATCGATTCGCCCTTCAAGCAACAGGAGGAACCCTCATATGGCTGCAGGTTAGTGGTGTTAATAGTCATCATAATCGCATTGACCATAATGATTTTGGTCCGAAGAGCGACACGGATCCGCTTATTGCGTATCAAGGTGATGGAAACGGAAACATCTCTCAGTATGACGTTATTGAATATAATTATTTTCATGATGTAGGACCATGGGTTGCGAATGGCAAGGAAACGATACGACTTGGCTTATCAGGGATATCCTTATCCAATGGGTTTAATACGATCCAGTACAATCTGTTTGAAAACTGCGATGGTGAACCCGAAATCGTTTCTGTAAAAAGCAGTAATAATACGGTTCGCTATAATACCTTCAAGACGTCCAAGGGTGGACTCACCTCAAGACATGGACATAGCAACTCCTTTTACGGCAATTATTTCCTCGGTGATGGTGTAGAATCGGAACAAGCAGGAATCCGCATTTATGGCAACGATCATAAGATCTACAATAATTACATGGAGAATCTGACGGCTAACGCGATTATTCTGGATAACGGTAACTACGATGGAGGTACGGGGGGATATCCTTCGAATCCATCGGCGGAGGACTTGACAGCACAATGGAAAATATACCGAGCGCAAGTTGTCAACAATACGATTGTGAACAGCACGACGGGAATCATTGTTGGTTCTACGAAGACATATGCTCCTCAAGACAGCAGAGTGGCAAATAATATCGTGAAAAATTCCACAGGGACTCTGTATTATGAAGTTGGCACCACCAACACGGTATTTGAGGGGAACATAGGGAACGGCAGCACAGTAAGCAACAATGGTTCAAGGACTACGGCTCAAATATGGGCAACAAACCCGTTATTCACGACGGTAAACGGCTTGCAAAAATTGTCATCGACCTCTCCTGCAATTAACGCTGCGGTTGGAACATACTCCTATGTGACAGAGGATATGGATGGAGAAACACGTTCCTCCAATGACATTGGAGCAGACGAACGCTCTACAAGCACATCTTTTGGGAAACATCCACTGGCAGCTTCAGAGGTTGGACCTAGTGCACCATAGGTTCGATTAAAGAGGGTTATCCATCAAGAGCGCAACAGCTTGACTGTGCGTTCTTGATTTATTTTGTAATCGTTATCATTTTAATGACAACTAGGCAGGATAATAGGTGAGAAGGGAGAATAGTATTCTTGTGTTTGCGTTACTTCCGAGCTTTTGCGATCTTAGACACTGTTTATGAATGGGACTAACTCAGCATAACTACTGTGTGAGGGGAAGAAGAGAAGATGGCAGGAAATAAAGCAGTTGTTTACAGCAAACCAGGAAGTGTTGAAATTCGTGACACCGATTATCCGGAATTAGTATTAAAAGATGGACCTGGCGTTAATCCTTTGAATGTCGGTAGAAAATGTGAGCATGGTGTTATTCTTAAAGTCGTAACGACCAACATTTGCGGCAGTGATCAGCATATGGTAAGGGGTCGTACAACCGCACCCTCAGGACTTATTCTAGGTCATGAAATTACGGGGGAAGTCATTGAAGTAGGTCGTGATGTCGAGTTTATCAAAAAGGGAGACCTCGTTTCCGTACCTTTTAATATTGCCTGTGGTCGATGCCGTAGTTGTAGAGAGCGGAATACCAATGTTTGTTTGAATGTAAATCCAGATCGTCCAGGTTCTGCTTATGGTTATGTGGATATGGGTGGATGGGTTGGCGGACAATCCGAATATGTGATGGTTCCCTATGCCGATTTTCAACTGCTGAAATTCCCGGACAAAGAGAAAGCGATGGAGAAAATTCTAGATTTGACGATGCTTTCTGATATTTTCCCAACAGGTTATCATGGCGCTGTTAGTGCAGGCGTTCGTCCAGGCTCGACCGTATACGTAGCTGGAGCGGGTCCAGTTGGTCTTGCTGCTGCGCATTCTGCACAGTTGTTAGGGGCTGCGGTTGTCATTGTTGGGGATCTGAATGCAGAGCGCTTAGCACAAGCGAAAAGCTTTGGCTGCGAAACCGTTAATCTGCGTGAGAATGCGGACCTAGCCGGGCAAATCGATCAGATTCTGGGCTCACCTGAAGTGGACTCCGCGATTGATTGCGTAGGCTTTGAAGCACATGGTCATGGCAAAGCGCATGGTGAAGCACCAGCAACCGTGCTCAATTCCATTATGGAAGTTACGCGTGCAGGAGGCAGCTTGGGGATTCCGGGATTATATGTCACAGGGGACCCTGGTGCAGTGGATGAAGATTCTAAGATCGGGACGTTGAAAATTCGCTTTGGGTTGGGCTGGGCCAAGTCACATACATTTGTTACCGGACAAACACCTGTCATGAAATATAACCGAGATCTGATGATGGCGATTCTTAGTGGCAAAGCACAGATTGCCAAAGCGGTCAACGCGACCCTCATTTCTTTGGCCGAGGCGCCTCAAGCGTATCAAGAATTTGATCGTGGTGTTTCTCGCAAGTTCGTCATTGATCCACATGGACTTGTAAAATAATTTCATATTTTATATTTCGAGGCTGTCCTACATATGGGGCAGCCTCTTTGCGATGCTAACTATTTCACTTATTCATTGTCATTTGTATATGGCCCTGAATAACATGTTATAGATGCCTAAGCCTACGGGATATAAGAAGAAAGGATATGATCGTTAACAAATGAAAAGGACATATAAGGTCAATGAGATTGCACGTTTAATCAAAAGAACGCAAGGAACAGTCGTGGAATGGTCCAAACAATTTGCTGATTTTCTTCCGTCCACCACTGTTGGAGGAGGCTTAAGATATACAGAAGAATCAGTCGAAATATTTCGAGTGATTGCAAAAATGAAAGATGCCAATAAATCACTTAAGATGATTAGCGAACATTTACAGGAAATGTCCCAGAAGGGTATTCGTACACCTAGTAGTGGTGAGATCCCTGTCACTTCTTCAGCTGTGAGTGTTCCAGAATTGAATGTACCACTTGTAGAAAACAAAGTTAACCCACTTGTAAGTAATGAAATTTTGGAATTACGTAACCTGGTACAGTTATTAACGCAAAAAATAGAAGCAATTAAAACACCAAGGCGTATAAACGAAGTAGTAGATGATAGTCAATCGGTTGGTATATCTTCTATTACAAGTGCTAGACAAGTCGCGCCAACTAAAAATGACGTCAACGTTCTGTTCGATGAGCTTACGAATGAAGTCGCAGAACTTCGGAATATTGTTCTTACATTTATGGAAAAGATGATCGAAGTCACGAAGGACGCTAATCAGGATGAACGGATTACAAAAATAGCTGAATCCTTAAATTTTCAATTTAATAGCATTTCTGAAGAAGTTGCAGAGCTGCGTAATATCATCAAGATTTTTACTTGTAAGGTAGCTGAGGTCATTGAACAAGACGACAGCAACGAAGTTGCCGCTCACATTGATGTACTCAACATACAATATAAGAATGTTTCAGAGCAGGTTAATGAACTGCAGCATGTCCTCTATACCGTTCAGCCGAAGCTGATAGAAACACTTGAGCACGATCTCAAGGGTGAAATCCTCGCAGGAACAACGAAACTGCAAGATCAGCAAAATGAAAGCTTCGCGAAGTTAGAAGATGAGCTCCAAGAGCTCAATACCGTTCAGCTCAAGATGACAGAAGCTCTGGAGCAAAGTCTCAGAGGAGAAATAATTGCATCATCCAATGAGTTACAGAAGCAGTTTCATGAAAGTGTCTCGTCATTGGAGCAAGAACTCCATGAGTTCTATACGGTTCAGCCAAAGCTGAGAGAATTGCTAGAGCAAAATCTCAGAGGTGAAATGCAGGCATCGGCAAGTGAGTTACAGAAGCAGCAACAAGAGAGTGTCTCGCGGTTGGAGCAAGAACTCCAAGAGCTCTCGACTGTTCAGTCCAAGTTGACAGAAGCTCTGGAGCAAAACCTCAGGAGTGACATGCAGGCAACAACAAGTGAGATAGAGAATCAACTTCAAGAAATTGTCGCCAGATTGGAACAAGAGCTCCAAGAAGTCACTACGATTCAGCCCAAGTTGACAGAAGCTCTGGAGCAAAACCTCAGGAGTGACATGCAGGCAACGACAGGTGAGTTAAAGAATCAACTTCAAGAAAGCATCTCGAAGATGGAACAAGAACTCAGTACCATTCAACCCAAGATCACAGAAGTTTTGGAGCAAAATCTTAGGAATGAGATGCATGCAGTGACTTATGAATTGCGCAAGCAACATAAGGAAAGTATCACAGAATTAGAGCAAGAAATGCGTAATAATTACGCTATCAATACTCAGAAATTAAATGAGCTAATCGATGAAGCAGTTAGCAATCAAGTCGATTCAAATGAAGAAGTACTGAACAATCGGTTTGACACGATAGCGATACAGTTGTCTTCCCAACAACGTTTGCTTGATAAACTTGCCAAATTTTTAGGCATTTAAGTAAGGAAGTCATATAGAAAGCCACACGTACTGTGTGGCTTTTTTCACGTGTAAACTTCAGCGTTGTGAAGAGATATCAAGCTCCAGAGAGAGAATCCCCCTTATTTTACCAATTAATATGATACAATAGATCTTAAAAAGTAGAATTAGGGAGTGTGAAAAATGTGAGCATTATTCTAAGTAGAGTCGGAGGCATTTTTATTCCAGTGAGTAACATTAGAGACGCAAGAGAATGGTATTGCGGTATTCTTGGACTGGAGCCTGCGTTTGAAATTATCGCCGACCATCTTTGTTGCATACCATTGGATAATAATGGGTCAAATCTTATATTGGACAGCAAAATATATCATATGGATGCTACATATAGAAATCCTGCGTTCCATTTTAACACGGACGATATACAGAAGGCTTACCAATTCATGAAAGATAGCAATGTTGAAATTGTCACGGGAATCGAGCATGGACATTGGTTTAATTTTAAAGATCCAGATGGCAACTTGTTGATGATATGCAAATGTTGAGGGGGTATACAACAAATCTCCTGGAGTAAAACATTAACATCAAAATATAGATAAAAATTAGCCGCCAAATCAGGTGGTTTTTTTCATCCATTAGCAAGCGCGGCGAGTCGCATCACCTAGCTCTGAGGTATCCGACATGGTAAAATGGTTGCGTGTGTGGAATATGAGATTGATGGAGGAACGAACTTTGCAAGTGACCATCGGTAAAATAAGTGAAATTAATCGGTATCCCATAAAGTCATTCGCTGGTGAGCGATTGACATCATGTCAGATTGAAACCTATGGGATGCTAGGGGATCGGTTTGGAGCCTTTTATGATGAAGCCAAATCGGGCTGGTGGCGATATGTTACGGCACGAAATATGCCTAACATGTTAACCTATCAAGCGAGTTATCTCAACGGAGATATCCAAATAAAAGCTGCTGATGGGCGAATATTCGGCTGGAATGAGGCACTATTGAAAGAAATTCAAAGTCAAACGAAGACTCCCCTTACCATGTCGCGATTAAAAGAGCAGCATCCAGAACATCCACATCTGCTTTCCGTTGATGGTGCCAGCATACTTCTTATCACAGATGCAAGCTTAAGGAAACTCGAGCGTCTGCACGGTAAGGATTTGGATCAACGTCGCTTCCGTGGCAATTTCGTAGTCGCGTTAGATGACGATGCCTGCTCCGAAGGAGAATGGATAGGTCGACAGATTGCAATAGGCGAAGTACAATTGCAGGTAGACAGCTACTGTGAGCGATGTATGATGATTACGATAGATCCAGATTCACTGGATAAAGATCCTTCTGTACTCAAAAAAGTAAACGAAAGCTTTGACCTGCAGTTTGGTGTCTATGCTTCTGTCGTTCAAACAGGTCAAATTCGACTCGGTGATACGGTCAAATTATTGTAATACAGCATTAATTGAAACGGTTATGGATAGTCAAGTTTAAGTGAGGTATGCGCATGGAAAGAAAATATTGGGTCCCAGCACTTGAAAGAGCACAAGATGTTCTCCAATTAATTGCGGAGCAGCCTTCTAAACTTAGGTTAATGGACTTGAGCGGTGCAACGGGGATTAATAAGAGCACGATGTTTTCGCTTTTACATACGATGGAGACATTGAATTGGGTCATCCGAGAAAAAGGGGATACCTATGTGCTCGGCTCCTTTTTCGGTGTGATTGGCAACGCATATTTCTCTGGTATGTCGCTAGTGAAGTTATTTGAGGAGAAAGCTGCTCGCTCCGTGGAGCGACTTGGTGAAACCTTTCAGTTGGCTAGATTGGAGAAAGGCGAGCTCGTGTATTTAGCCAAAAAAGAGGCGCCAACGCCAGTTCGTCTCATCTCTGAGCCTGGCATGCGTATGCTTGCCTACGCGACGGCGATGGGTAAGGTATTACTGTCTGCTTTGGAGGATGCACAAGTGCTCGCCTTGTACGAAGAAGGAAGTTATCAAGCGTTTACTCCGAATACTGTTCGAAGCGGAGAAGAACTGTTGGAACAGCTTCGAATGGTAAGAAAACAAGGATATGCGATGGATCAAGAAGAAATCGTGCTCGGCTTTTACTGCTTCGCCATGCCGATTGCTGATCGGAACGGTAATTGGATAGCGGCTGTTAGTTGCTCGATGCCTATACATCAATGGACGCAGAAACAAGATCTAGCGAGGGAAGAGATTCAGATTCTCGCACAAGCGTTATCGGCAACCGTGCCACTGTAGCCACCAAGACGAAGTTACAGGTAAACCAGTTTAGATCCGGGGCAACGGGTTGTATCTGGTTTATTTGGCGTTGACGCGATTGACGTCGGATGATAGACTTAGTCTATAATATTTTATAAACTAAGTTTATTATAATAAACTAAGAGGTGGAACCAGATGAGATTACATCAGAAAGTAATTCTAATTACAGGTGCAGGATCAGGCATCGGGCGAAGCACAGCACTGCTTTTTGGAAAAGAAGGAGCACATGTGATCGTCAATGATTTGGATGCGGTCAAAGGTGAGGAAACGGCATCCGAAATTCAAGCTAATGGTGGGGACGCGCTCTTCCTACAAGCCGATGTGACGGATCCAGATTCCGTCAAGACGATGGTAGACCGAGCAATCGAAGCGTATGGACGAATTGATGTGCTTTTTAATAATGCAGGAATTAGCGGTGTTGGCGCTCTACACGAGTTAGAGCCGGACCAATGGGATCGTGTCATTCGTGTGAATATTCGCGGCGTATTCTTGCCGTCCAAATATGTTATTCCCCATATGATGGAAAAGCGCAGCGGATCCATTATCAATATGTCCTCTTGCGTTGCCGAGATTGGGTTAGCCAGACGCGCATCCTATGCAGCTACCAAAGGAGCCGTATTGGCATTGACGAAATCCATGCAGGTCGATTATGCTCCCTACCAAATTCGGGTAAATGCGCTGTTACCTGGTACGATTTTAACACCATTTGTTGAGAATTATTTGAAAACCTCTTATGATGATCCTGAGGCAGCTATCGCCTCACTGAAAAGTAGACAACTTAGCGATGAGCTCGGAACGCCAGAGGATGTAGCTCAAGCTGCCTTATTCCTAGCATCAGATGATTCCAAATTCATGATGGGCTCACCTTTATACATTGATGGTGGCGCGGTATTCGGTAAGAATGCGTAAGTAAGCTCAGTGTTAACAATTATTTGAAGAGAGAGGATGTTCATTTTGAAACTAGTTACGATTGACCATTCCGGTAGTAGACATCTTGGTGTGAAGTTAGACAACAAGGTATTCGATATAACAGCAGCATTGAAAGCGTTCCCTGAGGACGGAATTCCAACTGACATCATGTCGGTCATTGCGAACTCTGAAGCGGTGATTCCTGGGATTGAACGTTATATAGCAAGAGTTCTTGAAGGGGCAACGGCGGAAAGTGCCTACCTGTTAGATGAATCTCAAGTAAGCTACGGTCCCTGTGTCACCAATCCGGGTAAAATTATCTGCGTTGGCTTGAACTATCGTAAGCACGCCGAAGAAACGAATGCGGCCATTMCTCAGTATCCGATTTTGTTTAACAAGTTCAATAATACGATTGCCGCACCTGGCGATGATATTCCACTTCCGAATCGTGTCACGAGTCAGGTTGATTATGAAGCTGAGCTTGTTATCGTCATCGGGAAACAGGCGAAATATGTGTCCAAGGAGCAGGCATTAAGCCATGTGTTTGGATATTGCAATGTGAATGATTTATCGGCGCGTGATTTGCAAATGCGTACACAACAATGGCTGCTGGGGAAATCCTGTGATAAATTCAGTCCACTGGGTCCGTATTTGGTAACGGCTGATGAAGTTGGTGATCCGAATCAGTTAACGATTTCTTGCACGGTGAATGGCGAGACGAGACAGAGTTCGCATACATCGGATATGATTTTCCACTGTGATGAAATCGTCAGCTATATTTCCCAGCATATGACGTTGTCGCCTGGTGATATTATTTTGACAGGAACGCCTGAGGGTGTTGTGCTTGGTAAGCCGATAGATCAGCGTGTTTACTTGAAGCATGGCGATGTGGTAACGATTGAAATCGAGAAATTAGGTGCACTAACGAATCGTATGGTGGATGAGCAGGTATAGCAGTTTAATAAAAGAATACCGCTTAGTGAGAGGAAAAGGCAGCCTGCGGGTTGTCTTTTTTGTTTCAGGAAAGGAGAAAACAGTATGAATTAGATCCGTTTGCACACGGGGTATTTTCCATATACTCGAGATATGGGGAAGACGTTACCACAAGAAGGCTGGATTCATCCGGATTGGAATAATTTAGTAAGAAACCGATGGAGATTTTTCTGACGTCCAGTGAAGATGCTGAAAAGGCTGCGTGCCTCGTTTAACTGGAAAATGTACAGCTATTTTCATGATTTACGACTGGAATTTACAAATACATAGAAAAAAGGTAGTTAATTTTCGTGTATCGCCTACTTTAGCTGATAACATGTAAATATAACTACATATTTTCCATCTATTCTATTTTAAAGGTGAATTATGGCAGATTTAACTGTATTATTTCCATCTATGTAGCTGATTTGATAACCTCCTGCATTTTAACGCAAAGAGGCGCAGAGATGAAGTAGGAATAACATAGCTTATCCTTCAAGATGTTCATATGTAACCTGCAATCGTTCTCTACAATAGCGTTTAGGAGAAACACCTTTGATACGCTTGAATTGTTTAATGAAATAGCTGGTATGATTAAAGCCCGTTTCCAAGGTGATTTGCGAAGCAATCTGGTAGCCCTCATGAAGCGTGGTTTGGCAACCCACATAGAAGGGTCTGTCGATATCGGTTAAACCACTTTGGTTTTTATTTTGCTCAAAATAAGGCTGTAGAGACATAAGGCTTCATGCAGCTCCTTCATGTTTATTGTTGCAAGCGATATCGGCGGGGAGAGAGCCCTGTCGCTTTCTTAAAAAGCGAGCAGAACTGCGTATCGTTGGAGAAACCACTCTCATTAGAAACGGCCGATATGGAGAGATCCGTTTGTTTCAACAGTCGTTTGGCCAGTTCGAAGCGCTTGGACATCACGTATTGCATAGGTGAAAGACCATATTCTTCTTTAAATAGATGACGGAATCGATCATAGCTGTAGCCAACCAAATCTGCTAATAGGTCAACACTGATCTTCTGACTGACATTCTCATCGATGTAGTTTTTGGCATAAATGACCTTATCAACAGATGGCTCGGAGGTAGTGAATTCATCATAACGGAGGAGTTCAATAATTAATTCGCCAACTAGATGATTCAGCTTAGCCGTATAGAAAGAGCGTTTATTCTGCATTTCAATGATCATTTTTTGCAGCAAGGCAAGAATCGCTCCTTCTGATTGGTCGACATATAAACCTTCTCGAAGGGGATATTTCCCTAGCTMCGCTTGAAATCCGACAAATAGAACTTCACTGTCCGTCGCATGTTTCTCGTCATGCAGCGTATGCGGCTTAATTAACGTGAAGGTGTCATTGTGAAAGAGGTGAGTGTGCTCTCCAACTCGAGTTGAGCCACTTCCTTGTATGTAATAAACCAATTCATAGCACTGGTGTTTATGAGAATGAATCATCCCATTCTGAGGCCTTGTTGTTCCAAAAAGAAAATCCAAATGTCCATTCATCGCAGCTGATCCTTCCACATGAAATATACCATAGATAGCCGAATCGTATAAAAAATAAGCCGATCTATGATAAAAATATACCATGAATTTAGGTAGAATATCTCTATATTCTCAATTGTTGAGTAAATATGTAAGCCAATTCATGATATAAAAGGTGAGGAGTTGTCCTATGCAATATCCACTAATAACGGAAGAACAACGAATGAAACGATTGAATTCACGAACCGGCAAGATAAGAATGGTGCTCGATACGGATACCTTCAATGAAATTGATGACCAGTTCGCTGTTGTGTATGCTTTGAAATCGCCAGAAAGACTTCAAGTGGAAGCTTTCTACGCAGCACCTTTCTTTAACGAGCTGTCGACTGGGCCGAAGGATGGCATGGAGAAGAGCTACCACGAGCTGCACAAAATTCTAAATCTGATGCAGCGCACAGACATTCCAATTTACAAAGGGTCTGAGGCGTATCTACCAGATCCGGAAACTCCGGTGGAGAGCGATGCAGCCCGCAATTTGGTGGAACGTGCAATGGCTTCCTCGCCGGAGGATCCCTTGTACGTTGTCGCTATTGGCGCCATAACGAACGTGGCTTCCGCCATTCTTATGGAACCGCGTATTATCGAGAACATCGTTGTCGTTTGGTTAGGAGGGCATGCGCTCCACTGGCAACATACGCGGGAATTTAATTTGGAGCAAGATATTCCTGCAGTACGCATTATTTTGAATAGTGGTGTGCCACTCGTATTAATTCCATGTATGGGCGTTGCCTCGCATCTACAAACAACGTTATCCGAGATGAAAGATTATGTGAAGGAAACTGGTGTGATTGGTGAGTATTTATATGAGACTTTCCGACAAGTTCATCCTGATCATTTCGCTTACTTTCGTGTCATTTGGGATATTTCAACGATTGCCTATCTTGTGAATGAACGAAGCACACCGAGTGTACTTCTATCCAGTCCGATCGTATCCGATGAGGCTAGATGGAGCCAAGATCAATCACGGCATCTCATTCGCTATGTTCATTATATAGATCGTAATCACGTATTTCGAGATTTTTTCCAGAAGCTGAGTGGCTCAAACTAGTTTTTGATGGCACATCCCGACTGGCTTGATTCTCGGCAAAAGAAGGAATTCTTGCCTTGTTGATCGAATCTGTAAGGAAACTTTGTAATCACCATTCATATACATTTTAATAGAAGAAGGTGTCTAACTGCATGAAGACAGTACGCATTGTTGTTGTAGGCAGCTTGAATATGGATTTAGTCGTATCCATGAGCCGAATGCCTAAGATTGGTGAAACTTTGCAAGGGGATGAGCTGCATACGATCCCTGGAGGCAAAGGAGCTAATCAAGCCGTAGGTTGTGCGAAGCTCGGTGCACAAGTTGCCATGATCGGGGCGGTGGGCCAAGACGGTTTTGGGGATGCGTTGCTAGCCCAAATGACCGCTCATGGCATTCACACAGAGGCCATTGTTCGCAGATATGATTGTTCCACGGGTACGGCAACCATCTTACATACCATGGATGACAATTGCATCGTCATTGTGTCAGGAGCGAACGGCAAAGTGACTCCCGAGCAAGTGCACCAACATGCCAAGCTCATTCAAGAAGCGGATGCTTTGCTGGTGCAGCTCGAGATTCCGCTGCCTGCCGTGCAGTCGGCGCTTGAGATTGCGCGAGGAGCCGGCGTTCGCACCGTACTCAATCCTGCGCCAGCGGTTGAACTGCCAGCTGAGTTGCTGCAGCTCGTTGATTTCATCACACCGAATGAAACAGAATTTGAGCTGCTCAGCGGAGCTGCTTATGCGAACGAACTTGAGCTGCTGGCTGGCATGCAGCAATGGGAAACGACGGGACCTCGGTTGTTGCTCACACGAGGTGAGAAAGGCGTAGCTATGCTGGTAGCGGGGAACCTGACCACGATTCCAGCACCACGCGTCCAAGTTGTGGATACGACGGGTGCAGGGGATGCGTGTAACGCAGCTTTCACCGTCGCTCTTGCTCAAGGCAAAGAGGTGCTTGAAGCAGCGACGATTGCTGTTAAGGCGGCTTCGTTGTCGGTGACGCGCTTTGGTGCACAGGCTGGGATGCCGCTGCTTGCGGAATTAAGCTAGACAATAGGAGGCTCGGCACGTGATTCTCACGGCCGGGCTTTTTGTTTTAGTAAGGTGAACGTATCAGAAGGGGGCATAGGTGCTGCGAAAGGGAACGTCATTCCGATATTTCACGATATAAAGGTAATCGGATTAGCTAACGGAACGTGGTTCCACTAATCTCTTGGTTTTAAGTGAAATAAGGTTATAATCGACCCAATAGTGGAACCAAGTTCCATAACTTTGGCGCGATGCAGAGATATCCCGCTCCTAGTACGGGCATAGGTTGCTTCACTTGCTTCTTTACACCTCTCACGCCGTCACGCGCCACTAATGCGCACTAAACGCCACTTTAGTCCGATTTCTCCGAATTATTCGGAGGATTCCTCTCCCAAAAGGAGTAATAGTCCGATTCTGCCGAACTATTTCTCTTTTTTCCATGTGAAAGGGGTTTTCGTAGCGAATTAGTTGGGTTATTTAGGACTAAAGTTGATTTCATGATGCGGACTGAGAGTTTAGTTCGGTAATTTCGGACTAATGGCTGCGGGGGGAGTATTCCGCACTGAAATCGTCTTGCATATGTCATGATTTGGATTTAAAGACACAATAACGATTTGTCTTTTATTCATGAACAGGGGTATACTTGATCATATTGATGATGCAAAGGAGCCGTCACAGATGGATATTCCGAATCGAATTGCCATTGGGATATTAGGGCCAGAGGCTCTGGTGAATAAAGTACTGAGTGTGATCGCGACGTCGTTCCCATCCTTCGAGCCTATCCCTCGCGCATGTTCGGCTGAAACGGCATCAGAGATGGCCGAGCAGCTGCTGTTAGAAGTTGAAGTGCTGATAGTTACAGGTCCGACACTCTATCGACGAGTAAAAGAGAATGTACTTACGCATTTGCCTGTACATATGATCCCGTTGACGGACACCGGGCTATTTAGTGCGTTGTATCGGCTACGCAGTAAGTCGCAGCTTCATGAGGTGGATGCGATTTTTAGTATTGATTCTTTTACATCCTCAATGCTAAGTAGGCATGTCAAAGAAATCGGTGAAACACCTGCTAGCTTTCTAATCTATGATGGCGTACCGTACCCGCAAGTGGAGATAATGACGCAATTTCATGAGGAGGCCTTCTTCAGGGGAGCAACGAAAGCGGCGCTAACCACAGATATTCAGGTCGCTGACGCGCTGAACAAGCAGGGGATTCCGTGTGAGTGGATTACACCGACCGATCAGAACATTATAGTGGCATTGGAACGTGCACTCCTCTCGACGGAAACACGGCGCAGCAAAGAAGCACAGATCCTAGTTGGCATGATCAATGTGGATGAATTCGGCAAAAAGCTGCAGCAGCAAAGTACAGAGCATGATATTCAGCGCTTCAAGCTGGAAGTGCACAGAAAACTGATCGACTATGTGGAGTCGTTGGATGGTTATTTAACACATCTGGGCGCTGATGAGTATTTGTTTTTTACGACACGGGGGATTTTTGAACGCGAGACGGTTGGCTATAAATCAGTTCCGCTCGCACGGGAAGTTTGGAAATCACTGGGTCTCTCTCTTAGTATGGGTATCGGCTTCGGTCGCAGTGCGAATGAAGCGGGTACGCATGCTCGCCTTGCGCTGCGCAGATGCAAAGAAGCCGGAGGCAATACCTGCTTCATCGTGCGGGAGGACAAGACGTTAATTGGCCCTCTGGAGATGGCTGACCCCCTTAGCAGGGACTTGTCGATGACAGATCCTGAGTTGCTGAAGAGTGCAGAAGATGCCGGGATGACATCGACGTATTTGAGTCGTCTCATGACGACTGTAGCACGGACAAGCAAGCTGGATTACGAAGTACATGAATTAGCGAGTATTCTTGGTGTAACTGTCAGAAGTACGCATCGGCTCCTGCTGCAATGGATGGATCACAACTTGATTTCGAGTGTAGGCTATGTGAAGGTGCCGAAAGGAAGACCGAAACAAACGTTTCGACTTCACTTTTTGGAAAATTTGGCGGCTGATCCCAGCAGAGTCTAAGCTTTAGAAGATAAACCGTTCCAGCGCTGGCTTCAGCCACATGGAGCGGTTTCTTTCTTTTTAGAACATGTAAGATTGTATTTGTTTAGAGGTCGTGGGGTAAGCGATTCTTACCCTTATCTATTAATGGCGCGATGATGTGTGGCTTGCGCACCAAGCGAATAGATGGATTTTCTCCATCTAAATTTCGGGATAGCCTGATAAAACGCAGAATAGCTGGAAAACATACAGTTAATTTTGTGGATTTTAGCCGATCGGAACAAATGAGGCAGTTTTAACTACATGTTTTACAGCTAAATCAAGTTTTCAAGGAAATTACGCATAATTAGCTGTATATTTTACAGTTAATGGTATCTTTACGTAGCTCTAGCTGCTCCAAGCCTACACATCCCGCCCGTCGCTCTCCCGCCAGTCCCGCTCGCCGCCCTCGCGCACATCCGCMCGTCGATCTCCCAGTCCCGCCCTCCCGCCAGTCCCGCCCACCGACCTCCCACACATCCGCCAAATCGGATGTTATCTCGTTTAACGAAGAAGTTGTGTTTATTAAAAGACAATATAAAGATTTGTCTTTTATGTTTGAGAGTCCGTATACTACAGTCAGGAAGCTTAAATATAGATCATGATGTGAGGAGATTGCGAGAATGAGAACTTTAGAAGATTTGGATAAAGTCATGTCAGCACCATCACCTGCTTTAATACAGTTTATGCAGGAATTAGAGGGAGATATTATGCTGCTTGGTGTCGGAGGGAAAATGGGACCGAGTCTAGCTAGGCTAGCGATGAATGCCATCCGGGCAGCAGGTGTGGATAAAAAGGTGTATGGCGTTTCGAGATTCTCCGAAAGTGGTTTACAGGAAGAACTGCAATCCTTTGGGGTAGAAACAATTGCTTGCGACCTGTTAAATGATGAGGCGCTTCAGGCATTGCCAGATGTTCCTAATGTGATTTACATGGCTGGCACGAAGTTTGGGACTACGGGTAAGGAACATTTCACTTGGGTGATGAATGCCTACCTGCCAGGACGCGTAGCTGAGAAATATAGCAAGTCCCGTATCGTTGTATTCTCAACAGGTAATGTATATCCGTTCACACCGGTTACGTATGGCGGGGCTCATGAAGCCATTAGCCCAGCTCCAATTGGGGAATACGGACAGTCCTGTCTTGGACGCGAGCGAATGTTCGAGCACTATAGTCACAAGAATGGAACGCCAGTTTTGATCTATCGTTTAAATTATGCCATTGATTTGCGCTATGGCGTGCTATTGGAAATTGCGAAGTCCTTGAAGGAAGGACGTGCCATCGATCTTTCCATGGGGCATTTCAATTGTATTTGGCAAGGGGATGCGAATGAAATTGCGATCCGCTCCTTGTTGGCGACACAGAGTCCAGCTAATTTCTTGAATGTGACGGGGCCAGAGACCGTATCCGTGAAATATGCGGCACAGCAGCTGGGGCAAAGACTGGGTATTGAGCCTATCTTCAAGGGGCAAGAGTCAGAAACGGCGTTGCTTAGCAACGCGGCGAAGAGTATGCAGCTATTTGGATACCCGCGTGTATCACTTCTCCAGATGCTGGATTGGGTTGCGGAGTGGACCCTGCATGGGGGCAATATGATTAATAAACCTACTCATTTTCAAGAGCGAGAGGGGAAATTCTAACTATGACGCAACGTAGGGAATTAAGTAATGAGCAACGCATAGCGTTGCATGAGGGGCTCGTCATTCCAGCACATCCACTTGCCTTAACCGCAGATCGTCAGCTGGATGAGCAAAGTCAACGCGCATTGACTCGTTACTATATGGCTGCAGGTTCTGGTGGTATTGCTGTTGGTGTGCATTCCACACAATTTGAAATCCGCGATCCGAAATATAATTTGTACGAGAAAGTACTTCGTATGGCTGCTGAAGAGGTGGACCGCGCAGGACTTACCAGGCCATTTATTAAAGTTGCCGGCATCTGTGGCCCTACCGAACAAGCGGAGCAAGAGACAGATATCGCAATCTCGCTGGGCTATGATGCTGCGTTATTATCGATGGGAGGCTTGACTGGCTGGACAGAAGCACAAATCTTGGAACGTACAGCTCGTATTGCCGAGAAAATGCCTGTCATCGGCTTCTATCTTCAGCCATCTGTTGGAGGCAAGGTATACAGCTTCGACTTCTGGAAGCAATTCGCGAACATTCCAGGCATTGTCGCAATCAAAATGGCTCCTTTCAATCGCTACCAAACGATTGATGTGGTGCGTGCTGTCTGCTACTCGGAGCGCCGCGATGAGATTGCACTTTATACAGGTAATGATGATAACATCATTACTGATCTTCTAACTGTTTATAAATTCCAATTCGAGGGTAAGAACATAGAGAAAAGAATTGTTGGTGGTTTACTTGGTCATTGGGCAGTATGGACGCAAAAAGCGGTGGAGTTGTTAGTCGAAATCAAGGGAATAAGAATGAACCCMACACTGGCATCGGAATGGCTTACCCGTAATATCGAAGTAACCGAAACGAACGCAGCATTCTTCGATCCTGCCAATGGTTTTGCTGGATGTATTCCGGGTATTCATGAAGTGCTCCGTCGACAAGGGCTGTTGAAAGGAACTTGGTGTTTGAATCCGCATGAAGAATTGTCCCCAGGACAATCGGAAGAAATCGACCGCATGTACAAAGACTATCCACATCTGAATGATGATGCTTTTGTGAAAGCAAATCTATCGAATTGGTTAGCCGAATAAGGAAATGATAGCCCGCCAGAGAAGTTTCTGATACATTGAAAGAATGTAATAGACTTATTTTGGGAGGATTTCCAATGCGCATTCGATTTGACCGATTTCCACAAGGTGTTACCAAAGCTTTAACGCTAAGTTATGATGATGGGAGGGAACATGATCGCAGGCTCGTGCGTATATTGAATGAGTATGGGATCAAGGGAACTTTTCATTTGAACAGTAGTTTCTTGGGAAAAGAAAGCTATATTGAGGCATCTGAGGTGGCATCCTTGTTCGAGGGTCATGAGGTATCTGCTCATACCATGGATCATCCTTTTTTAGAGCAGTCACCAATGGATCAAATTGTTCGTGAAATTTCGCAGGATCGCGAAGCTTTGGAATCTTTAGTTGGCTATCCCGTGCGTGGCATGAGCTACCCTTTTGGAAGCTACTCAGATCGTGTCATCCAGGCGCTGCCAACACTAGGTATTGAGTATGCGCGGACGGTTGCTAGCCACGGCAGCTTTGAAATGCCGAAAGATTTCTTGCAGTGGCATCCATCATGTCACCATAAGAACATGCTCGCGCTTGCTGATACGTTCGTACAGTTAGAACAAAGACATTCACGCATGGCATTATTCTATGTATGGGGACACAGTTATGAGTTTGAAAACGACAACAACTGGGAGATCCTTGAGCAATTTGGCGAGAAAGTAAAAGGACAATCCGACATTTGGTTTGCAACCAATGCTGAAATTGTGGCCTATATGAAAGCGCTTGACAACCTGCGATTCTCTGTTAGTTGTCAAATCATCCATAATCCTTCGGCTATGACGGTGTGGCTCAGTGTTGAAGGCGAATCGTTGGAAATTCCAGCAGGTCAAGTGATCAAAATTTAACAATTTTCTGTAAAATTTCGTAAATTCGTGTATTTTGCTAATAGTTTCTTAACAATATTCAATTATGATAAAGGTAACAAAACGTGTGAGTTATCCACAATAGGAATTTCGAAATCGGAGGGATCAATATGGGATATCGTTATGAGTTGGAAGAGAAGATTGAGACATTACGCAATGAACTGAATCTTGCTAGTCAAACATACGGCCTATTGTCTGAAACGGTATTGAAACTTTCTATCGAGTTGGATGAACTGTTGAATACCTATTATCAATTGCTTTTTCTCCGAACGATCGCATAACTAGCTTGACCGAGTTCACACTTACGGGTGTGCATCTCGGTTTTTTTGTTTTTGAGCGAATGCTTCAGGTTCGTTAAGACATTTATAATAAATGAGGTTGAGTTCACGCACGTTTGTCCAAATTTGTCATTATTTAAACGCATATACGTAAAATGCATCACATCTTTCGTTGATATTAGTTGTACACTCGCTTCCAAGGACATGGTATAATTTGTGAGGAAATTATTAGTAAGTAAGAAGAAGCAAAAGTGGTAAATCAAAGGAGGATTCGTTCGAATGGCAGTATGGTTGGAGCAAGGAGATATCGTACTATTTCAAGGGGATAGTATTACAGATGCCGGACGTGTTCGTGAGAATGGCAATGATTTAGGCAAAGGCTACGCACTTATGACAGCTGCTCAATTTTCAGCGAAATATCCAGAGAAACAAGTTAAATTCTTAAACCGCGGAATATCTGGCAATCGTGTGCCTGATCTTCAGGGGCGGTGGCAAGAAGATTGTTTGGACTTGAAACCTAATCTCGTTTCGATTTATATTGGCATCAATGATACGTGGCGCAGATTTGATAGCAATGATGGGACCTCGACCGAAAAGTTCAAAGAGGGATATCGTCAACTGTTGGATCAAACAGCTAGTACAGGAGCGAAATTGCTTCTTATCGAGCCTTTTGTACTACCCGTGCCGGAAGATCGCAAGCTATGGAGAGAAGATTTGGATCCGAAGATTACCGCTGTGCGTGAATTAGCAAGAGAATTCGGCGCGCGTTTATTATGTTTGGATGGGTTATTTGCACAAGCGTCAACACAAGCTGACAGCGCTTTCTGGGCACCGGATGGGGTACATCCATCCCCTGCGGGGCATGCATTAATTGCCAATGCATGGCTGAAGGCAGTCGGGGCAGCAGAGTAATACATATGGTTTGGAGAAGGAAGCTTCCGCTTGTTGCGTGAGGCTTTTTTTCATAATAGAGAAGAGGTCAATTTTTGACGTATAGAGGTAAAGATAATAACTAGTTTGTTGAAATCGGTAGCGGTTATATTTAAAGGTAAACGAAATCGTATGTGCATAGGGAGGTAGAACGATGAATAGTCGATATCTATTAGATGCTTTGCTAGAAGCTGAAAGCGATCAAGGCAGTTTGTTTCACGAAGCTTTGCAAGTGGCCACAACACCAATAAGGCATACGGAGAGTCCTTTACTTACTTCTGTCTATAAGGAGATTTCACCGCTGACCAAGGAGTTCGGGAGCAAGCCAATCGCAGCATTACCCTTTAGAGAGTGGGATTTGTTTCGATCCAAAGGAACACGAATTGAATTCGAAGCGCTCTATTTCGATCGTCGTCGACGGTTAGCGGCTTTGGTGGTAGCGGCGCTGAAGGATGGCGTTGAACCTTATCTGCCCGCTTTGGAAGATACAATTTGGGCTATTTGTGATGAATATACGTGGTGTCTGCCTGCTCATCTGATGAATCATGATGCTGCTGTAGAAGGAGAAGAATATAAGCATATTGATTTATTTGCTTCAGAAACGGCCCATGCGCTAAGTGAGACTTGCCATATGTTCCAAGCTAAGTTAAATGGTCTCGTGGTAAGAAGGGTGCAACGTGAAATTATGGAGCGGGTTCTTGAGCCTTATGTGTCACTCAAGAGAGCTTATTGGTGGGAAACGTGCGATATCAATTGGTCGGCTGTTTGTGCGGGGAATATCGGTATGACGGCTATTTACCTCATTCAGGATTCGAAAATACTGATGCCTGTCATTGCACGAGTTCTCGCATCGATGGATTGCTTTCTTGAGGGGTTTTCGGAAGAAGGCGCCTGCTTGGAAGGCTTGGGTTACTGGTATTATGGTTTCGGCTATTACGTGTATTTCAGTGAACTTCTGAAGCAGCGTACAGGTGGTAAAGTGGACATTCTTCAATGGAGTGCCAAGGCTCGCAGAGTGGCTCAATTCCCACAAAGCTGTTTCCTGCAAGGCAACCATATTGCCAATTTCTCTGACTGCTCACGGAACAATGGCATTCAAATTGGTATCTTCAGCCGTTTGTGCGAACAATTTGACGAGATTCGGATTCCAACATTGGACAACCAGCCAGCAACGATTGATCATTGTGGTCGCTTCGCTAGCGCCGTACGCAACGTGGTGTGGTTGAATGAAGATCTGCTTCGAGAACGTGAAGAAATGCCGCTGCAAACGGATTTCTTGCCAGAAGCACAATGGATGGTGAGCAGGGCGAAGGTAGGCAGCAAGCTGGTTAGCTTTGCAGCTAAAGGCGGACATAACGATGAGCCCCATAATCACAATGACATCGGACACTTCATATGGATCGTGGATGGGGTCAGATGGTTTGAAGATTTGGGAGCGGGCCTATATACCAAACAATATTTTGGTGAGGAGCGGTACGCGATCCTTTGTAACAGTTCGGCGGGTCATAGTGTGCCAATCATCAACGGCAGACACCAGGAAGCGGGCATCCAGCATCGTGCACAGGTACTAGCTGCGGAATGTACGGATGCAAGTGACAAGTTCAAGCTTGAACTCAGTCATGCCTACGCAGTGCCAACACTTGAGAACTTTGAGCGAAGCTTCGAGTTTGATAAACGGCAAGGCAAGCTGACGATCTTGGATTCATTTGACTTCCGTGAGTCAGGCGCTTCAGTAACAGAACGTTTCGTTACACAGCACAAACCAGTTATCGTGCAGGAAGGTGAGATTCGATTGGAGCTTGGTTTAGGTCAACAACAACTAATGCGCTTTGATGCGAAACAGTTGAAGGCTTCGATTCAATCCGTTGAACACCAGAATCACGAGGGCGGGACAGAGCTTGTCTACTTAATTGATCTATCTGCGGCTGAGGTGGGAGATCAGGTGAGTATACGGGTTACGTTGGAGCTGGAGTAGATAAAGTTCATTCTAGTTGGAAAACCTACAGCTATTTATCGGGTATCAGTTGCATATGCAGAAAACAGCCCGAATTAGCTGTAGGTTTTAGTCCATCCTAATCGTTCAACCACAGACTAAATTGCTGCCGATACTGCAGCGGGGTTAAGCTGGTTTTGATTTTGAACATGCGAGAGAAATAGTTTGAATTCTCGATGCCAAGTTCATAAGAAATTTGAGAAATGGGCTTCACGCTAGTCGCGAGAAGCTTTTTGGCTTGTTCAATTTTGATGCTGTGCACGAAATGGAGCGGAGCCTGTCCAGTTTGTTTGATGAACAATTTGCGCAAATGAGAATCACTCAGCTGAACAAGCTCAGCTAACTCCTTTATTTCAGGCAACTGTTGCGGATGCGCGTGAAGAAAATGGATGATGGTATGGATACGCTTGTCCAAGTGTGAGTAACTGGAGTTGGACACCGCTATATTTTCTGTGCGCAGAAGCTCATACAAAATTCGAAGCAAGGATGACTGCTGTAGAAGATGAGCATAAGCTGTCACCTCATTCTCAGGAATAAGCATTTCGTGGACAATCCGCTCAATCTTGTTGGCCTTGTCTTCAAAAATATTTGGAAGATTCAGAAGCTGCACCCAGCTTCGGTTGCTAACTAAGGAGATTTCGGCATCGAAGTTAATGCTTGTTAGCAATAATTCATCCGAAATGGCATGAAAACTAATTGAGCTATGGGCTGGCAAAATGATGATTTGGCCTTCATTGCACCGCATGGAAGCTTGATCAATCGCAAGTTGGAAGCTTCCCTTATGCACAAACCACATCACACAGTGCCGTAATTTGCGCTCCTTGGCCTGCCAACGATAATCAAGTTGATACTGAGTAATATGTAGAAATCGAATCTCCAACGCCTCAATCATCATCTGAAAAGAATTCAATGCTTTTCCCTCCGCACCCCGGATCTCGTCTGCTCTTATTATTCTATCATGCCTGGATGCAGAGGTGGCAACGATTTCCTATCTAATCCTGAGGTACGATACCCTTAATATCTTCGTTTCGGTTCAAACGATCCTCACCGTTTACAAGGAAGGTACGGATACGCGAGGTATCGCCGCCCCACTCATCGATTTTGAACTTGACCTCAGGCGTCGTATAGCGAACCGAGAAGGCTACTCGCGGTATATTCGATTTGTTATTTTCAGAACCATGGAAGGTAGCTTCATTGAAAAAGGCAATCTGACCTGGAGACATCTCAAGGTCTATCGCTAACGATTCATCAATCGACTCCGCTGGCAATCCTTGCTCGAACGCACTTTGATCAGTTCCAGTTGAAACATGCTCGACGATCGACTTGTGTGTGCCAGGAATCACGCGAAGACAACCATTTTCACGAATCGACCATCCTAAGCTCACCCAGGCGGTTGCATTGATCGCAGGCTCCATCGGCCAATAATTGATGTCCTGATGCCAAGGGATGAATGTATCATTATTAGGTTCTTTGTACCAAAAATGCATGGCCCACAACACTAAGTCATCTCCAAGAATCTGTTTCATCGCGTTAACGATACTTGGATGTGTAGCTAGCGTATAGGCCCAATGATGCCGCTGTTGCCAGGCTGACAGATTCATTTTGGTAGGACCGGGTTCATATTTATTCTGTTCGATGACCTCAAAGAAACGATTATAGTACATATCGGATTCTTCAAGCGTTAGTCCCTGCATAGGCCCGCTATAGCCTTCATTAACATATTGACTAAGTGAGAATGGATTCCCTTTTGTTATCATGCGTGTAACCTCCCGTATTTGCTAGCTTATAAATACTTGCATAAGACAATTGTAAGCCTCGCAGCACGTTCGAATAAGGAGGTAAAACGATTATGATTAGCACAAAACGATTGTTTTGGTGGTAACTTTCTATGTCGCTTTGGTGTTAACTATTCATAACGTTTTGTAACTAGAATGGTGAATGTAGAACTACTTAGGAAGGATACGAAAGAATTATGTCGAATAGATAGTACAATAGGCCCATCATGGTCGAAAAGCTTAGGTTATTCGGATAAAGGAGTCCTACGGATGACAATTCCTGCAACGACAACATTGGATTTGAATTTACTGCAAATGATGCTGGATGATATTGAAGACTCTATTTACATTATGAAAGTGACGGATGCGGAGATTACGTATTATTACGTTAACAATGCCGCGACGAAATTTAGTGGAATCACGATGGATCAGATGGGAACTACTTTTTTTGAATCGAATTCGAGCCAAATGGCAGATTATTTATATAAAAAATATGCCAGAGTAATCGATGAACGGCAGACGATTCGATACGAGGATGGCGTCAAATTACCTAATGGTACTTTTAGTGGCGAGAGCATTTTAACGCCTATATTGGATGCGCATGGAAATGCTAGCTTTATTTTTTCAGTGACTCGAGATATTACAGTGCGCAAACAGCATGAGAACATTCTGTACAATTATGCTTACCAAGATGATCTCTCTAATCTGTTCAATCGCAGATATTTACTCGAGCATGTATTGGAGCCGCCGACGATTTATTTAATGGATTTGGATAATTTCAAAAATATTAATGATACTTTCGGCCATCAGGCTGGAGACTCAGTACTTGTTGAAGTCGCATGTCGGCTGATTGAGGTATTCGGTGATAGCCGTTATTCACTTATTCGCTTAGGTGGTGATGAATTCGTAGTCGTGGATTCCGTACCCTACACTCGAATTGAAGAGACGGCAGAGCAGTTGAGCGGGCTTTTCCATGAACCCTTCCGCGTCGATGAACATGCAGTGAAAGTGACAGTGAGTATTGGGATTGCTGAGCGAAAACAGGATGAAACGATTCAAGATCTGCTAAAGCAAGCTGATATTGCTTTGTACACAGCGAAAGGAACAGGTCGCAAACGCTATCATTTGTACGAAGCCTCTTCTAAATACGATCATGTCGAAAATTTCATCCATGAGTTAGCCCTTTCGCAAGCGATGGATAAGAACGAACTGTATTTGCATTATCAGCTTATTTATAATCCAGCCTCAGAAATGGCGATTGGTGCGGAAGCGCTCCTCAGATGGCATAGCGAGAATGGCGGGCACAAACAGCCAGGAGACTTTATTCCGATTGCGGAGAAAACAGGACTTATCGTACCGATCGGCTATTGGGTTATTCGTCAAGCCTGCAAGGATTGGCATCAGCTGAAGGATATTTATGGTCCTTTGTTCAAAATATCTGTCAATATCTCACGCATCCAACTCAATGAATTGAATTTTGTTGCTCAAGTCTTGCAAATTTTGCAAGAAGAGGGTGTAAACCCAACCGCCATGGAACTTGAAATTACAGAAAGTACGACTTTGCACTCGTTGCAAGAAGTACAACTCATTCTGGGTAAGCTGCGGAATGCAGGCTTTACCGTCGCATTGGATGATTTTGGAACAGGATATTCATCGCTAAGTATGCTGACGCAGCTGCCGATTGACAAGCTGAAGATCGACCGTATTTTCATCGCAGATGGCAATGTACCATTGATCGCAGCTATTCTTGCCATGGCGAAAGCATTGAATCTACTAGTTGTTGCAGAAGGCATTGAAACGAGTGATCATTTCCATATGCTTGCTGACATGCAGTGCTGGGGTATTCAGGGCTATTACATCAATAAACCCATGCCATATATGGAATTGCCTTCTCACCATGCTTTTATAGCTCATTAATTTCAAGTGTCTCCATTCGCTGTAGAGCGGTTGGAGGCACTTTTTTGGTTCTGCTATCGGTTATGTTAAAATAACAACGGTTAATTAAGCGTGGGAGGTCACTTATGAAAGCACTAATTTTCGAACAATTCGGAGGTCCCGAAGTTCTCCAATATAAAGAGATTCCTGACCCGATCGTAGATAGCGAACAACTTCTGGTTAGGACGAAAGCGATAGGTCTTAATTTCGCGGACGTCTATCGTCGCAAAGGGAATTATCATTTGGCTGGGAATCCGCCATATATTCTTGGGTATGAAGGTTCAGGGATCGTTGAAAGCGTGCCTGAGCACATCCAGCATATTCAAATTGGGGACCGGATTGCGTTTGCCGATGTGCCCTTTGCTAATGCGGAGCTAGTTGCCGTTCCTATTGATCGGGCGATTCCGTTACCCGCGGATATCTCGTTTGAACATGCGGCGGGCCTGCTTTTGCAAGGCATGACTGCACATTATTTGGCGAACGACAGTTATCCCGTCCAGGCTGGAGATGAAGTTCTGATCCATGCCGCAGCAGGCGGTGTGGGTCAACTTTTGATCCAATTGTGCAAAAGTAAAGGTGCGAGGGTGATTGGACTCACCTCTTCCGAAGCTAAAAAGCAAGTCGCTCTAGACGCTGGAGCAGATGAGGTCATCCTCTATTCCAAGGACTGGGTCCAGGAAGTGTTACAGTGGTCAAATGAAAAGGACGGTGTACAAGTAGCTTATGATTCGGTAGGCTCCACCTTAATGGATAGCTTTGCCGCAGTCCGAATCAAGGGAACCGTCGTTTTCTATGGTATGGCAGGTGGAGACCCAGCACCTGTGGATCCAAGAATGCTAATGGATACCTCCAAAACGTTAACCGGCGGCGACCTCTGGAATCACGTGACCAGCTTGGATAATCGGATTAAGCGGGCTCATGATTTGTTTGGAGCACTGCGTGAGGGGAGCCTGAAGATGGATACGCTGACGTCGTTCTCCCTCAAGGATGGCGCCGAGGCGCATCGATTACTTGAGAGTAGACAGAGTATAGGCAAAATTTTGCTAATACCGTAAGCGAACAGTGATGAATCTTCGKGGTCATTTTGAACATATAGTCCATGGAGCTGCTTATCTTAGGTATTCTCGCTATGTCCAAAGCATGTTAACTTTAAGTAGTAGTTATTTAAAGGGAGGCTGGAATGTGCAATGAGCATAAACAAGTTGAGAATTGGTGTTATCGGTGCAGGTTCAATTTCAGATTTGCACTTTGCTTCTTATACGAAATCCGAGGATGCTGTCATTGTCGCTGTCTGTGACCTTAATCGTGAACGAGCTGCCGCGAAAGCGGAGAAATATGACATTGCTAACATTTATACCGATTATAACGAGCTTTTGGCGAACCCGGAGATTGACGCAGTGAGTATTTGTACTTGGAACAATACGCATGCCGAGATCAGTATTGCTGCTCTTCATGCTGGCAAGCATGTTTTGGTAGAGAAGCCATTATGTAAAACAGTAGAAGAAGCGCAACGTATTCAAGATGCGGTTCGTGAAACAGGGAAGATTCTTCAAGTTGGATTTGTGCGAAGATATGATACGAATGCTCAGCTTGTGAAGCATTTTATAGATAATGGTCAACTAGGTGAGATTTATTATGCCAAAGCTTCTTGCCTTCGTCGATTAGGTAATCCAGGCGGTTGGTTCTCGGACGTTGAGCGCTCTGGCGGCGGGCCGCTGATCGATATTGGTGTACATGTGATTGATGTATGTTGGTACTTGATGGGCAAGCCGAAACCAGTTGCGGTAAGTGGGCATACGTATAACAAGCTGGGCAATCGGAAGAATGTGAAGAACCTATCTTTCTATCAAGCAGCGGATTATGATGCGGAACGCAACACGGTTGAGGATTTGGCGAATGTATTGATTCGTTTTGAAAATGGGGCTTCCCTCATGGTGGATGTAAGTTTCACTTTGCATGCTAAGAAGGATGAAATCGCTGTCAAATTGTATGGCGACAAAGGCGGCGTTGAGCTTGAGCCTGAAATCGTGTTCGTAACGGAGATTTTGGATACGATTACGAATGTAACGCCTCAAATCAATAACAAATCGATCGATATCAACAGTGCTTTTCAAAATGAAATCAATCATTTCGTATCTTGCTGCCAAACTGGTGAAACACCGATTAGTCCGGTTGAAGATGGTCTAGAAATAATGAAAATCCTATGCGGCATTTATGAATCTGCAGCGAAGGGTCAAGAAATCAGATTATAGTCCGAACGAATCGGAGCATAGGAGGAGCGCATATGAAGTTAGGTGTTAGCACATATAGCCTGTATCAGGCATTAAAGTCTGGCGAAATGTCCATCATGGACGTCATCGATTGGATTGCGGATCAGGGAGGTGAACATGTCGAGATTGTCCCATTGGGGTATGATTTACCGGGTAACTTTGCGCTTGCGGATGCGATTCGTGAGAGGGCTCAGGCTCGAGGTATTGATATTTCCAATTATGCCATCGGCGCTAATTTCCTTACTGAGACGGAGGAAGAGTATCAGCAGGAAATCGAGCGTGTGAAGGGCGAGGTTGATCTTGCTGCCAGATTAGGTGTTACCAAAATGCGGCACGATGTTGCTCGAAGTGAGGATCTCTCCATTCGTAATTTCAACGCCAATTTGGATCGCTTAGCAGAAGCATGTCGTCAAATTGCTGATTATGCGAACCAATTTGGGATTGTTACGAGCGTAGAGAATCACGGTTTCTTCGTACAGCATAGTGAACGTGTTCAAGCCCTGATTCATGCTGTTGATCGTGCGAATTTCCGGACAACTTTGGATGTTGGTAATTTTGTATGTGTGGACGAGGATTCTGTTGCCGCTGTGACGAATAATCTTCCTTATGCTTCTATTGTCCATGTGAAGGATTTCTACATTCGTCCTTCCAATCAGAATCCGGGAGAAGGCTGGTTCAAGTCAACGTATGGCACTTATTTGCGCGGAGCGATTGTGGCGCAAGGTGATTTGAATATTCCTGAAATTCTACGTGTGGTCAAAAGCTCAGGCTACGATGGATACATATCCCTGGAATTTGAGGGGATGGAAGAGTGTAAGCGAGGCACATTGATCGGATTACAAAATATCCGAAGAATTTGGGACGAAATTAACTAACGCTAAGCTCGCGATAGCTTATGCTTACGATGCCAGTTTTTCTAGCGAAAAACTTTAAGGAGTGTTTAAGATATGATCAGCAATCCAATCGGTATTATGGTAGATAGTTTGCGACTTGGCCTACGGGACGGATTAAAGAAGTCGAAAGAATTAGGGGCAGATGGCGTCCAAATATATGCGGTTTCTGGCGAGATGGATCCTACGAACTTAACGCCGGGAGCACGTAAGGAATTACGCGACTACATCGCGTCATTGGATCTTCAAATCTCAGCCCTTTGCGGCGATCTAGGTGGACATGGCTTCCAAGATCAGACCGTAAATGCCGCGAAAATTGAGAAATCCAAGCGCATTCTTGATCTTGCTGTTGAACTAGGGTCGAACGTGGTAACGACGCATATCGGTGTTGTACCCGAGGATCGGAACGATCCTATTTATCAAACGATGCTGCAAGCATGTGAAGAGCTGGGTGTGTATGCGAGCAGCTTAGGTGCCTATTTCGCAGTAGAAACAGGGCCAGAACCTTCGGCACATTTGAAAAGCTTCCTAGACAACCTATCTACCAAAGGTGTTTCGGTTAACTTTGATCCAGCGAATATGGTGATGGTAACAGGTGATGATCCGGTTCAAGGTGTCTACACGTTGAAGGATTATATCGTTCATACGCATGTGAAGGACGGTATTCGACTTCGTCAAGCTGATCCGCGTGAAGTATACGGTTCACTAGGTTATAAGCCGATGTCACACGAGAACATCGCTGAGGCGGCGACATCTGGAGATACTTACCGCGAGTTGGCCTTAGGCGAAGGTCATGTAGATTTCGGACGTTACTTCCAAGCGTTGCAAGAAATTGGCTACAAGGGCTACCTGACAATCGAGCGTGAAGTTGGCGCTCAGCCAGAGAAAGATATTGCAAGCGCGATAGCTTTTATTCAAAAATATAAATAGGTATGGAAACCTCGCCAGTGGCGAGGTTTTTTGCATCTAGTAACTTCTAATGACGCTAGGATTACCAACAAATATTTACAAATTGGGCTTCTTAATCTTCCAAAGAAAGAGTAAAATAAAGGACAAGAGGAGGATTGATTTATGATGAGTACATTGAAGAGTTTCACGGATTCGGAACAGCAGATTTCGTTGGAGTTACGAGATGATCATTTAACAGTGCTTCGTTTCTATGGTGAAACATCCATCTATCCGTTCAAAAATATTTCACTTGCCTCTGACCCCATTCCCGAGTACCCCCTTAATCGAGTTGCTCTAACGGTTATTGATTTCCATACGGGTGTAACCGATTTCAAATTTTCGTCGAATTTACGAGACTTTGAGAGTTTCGTCCAAAAGCTGCTCGAAACGCATAGTGAATTCGTTCCAAATCACTAATTTATAGATGTTTTGAAAAACCGCCGCGGCGGTTTTTTTGCGTGGAAGATTCACGTTCACTTCAAATACGGCTGCCTGAATACATCCGGCGTTTGCCCAACGGCTTTACGGAAGGTCGAAATGAAATGCGATGCATCGAGAAAGCCCGTGGCTTCTGCGATTTGTTTGACTGTTAGATCAGGCTGTGCGATCAGCATTTCTTTGGACTTCTGCAGGCGCATCTGGAGCAGGTATTGATATGGAGAGAGTCCGAATGCGCGGCGAAATAACGTATTCACATGCTGCGCAGAGACACCGAGCTGAGTCGCCATCCAGCTAAGTCCGACGTGCGCAGCGCCGAAGCTATGCTCCAACTCGAGCAGCAGCGGCAGAAGCCGTTCATGACTTTGCGAGAAGGAGGCGCTCTTGTTGATAATGCCGTGCTTCTTCAGCAGCGTCAGGAATTGATAGATTTCTACGGAGCCGTTAGTGCCGGTGAAGTCGTGGCTATCGCGGTATTTATGATAGTAATACTCATGAATACTAGCAAGCGGTGTGTCGGCCCCCCAGCTAATTGGGGTAGAAAGCGGGATTTCCAAAGCATGCACAATAGAGGCAGCTAATGCACCATCGAAGGTTAAATACCAAGTCGACCAAGGGGTGTCTGGGACTTGATAGGCATGAGGGACGCCGCCAGCGAGCAGCATGCCTTGCCGTTCACTCAGTTTGACGGGGCCGCTGTCTAGAATAATTTCGCCACTGCCGGAAATCGTTTGCAGCCAATGAAAACAAGGGTAGCCTTCTTCACGTACATAAAATTGCTGCTCGCGCTCATATCCGATCGTTTCGAGAATGAGAGGGAGTTTGCGGTCGGTTTCAGTAATAACAAAAAACTTTCTATAATCAATCGCCAAGGAACAACCATCTCTTTCATTTTTTAATATATCACGCGTTGTTTCTTATATTTTAAAAGAAATAATTGTCTTGTACAATAAGGGGGTAAGCTAAATTGTTATCCAATAACGTAAAGTGAGGAATTTCACCCATGGCGAATAAATTTGTATACACAGCTCCTGAAAACGGTTACCCCGAATGGAATAACAATCCGCAAATATATCAATTGAATCGCTTGGAAGCACATGCGACCCTCATGCCTTATCATACGGAAGCAGAAGCGCTGGCTGGCGTACGGGAAGCATCGCAATTTTATCAAAACTTAAATGGCACATGGAAATTCCATTTTGCCGAAAATGCAGAAGGACGTCCACATGATTTCTATAAAAAAGACTTTGACACCAGCAATTGGGCGGATATGCCTGTGCCGTCACATTGGCAACTGCAAGGTTTTGATTTCCCGCAGTATACGAATATTATTTATCCATGGGTCGGCCATGAGGATCTTAAGCCTCCATTTGCCCCGGTAAAGTATAACCCTGTTGGCTCTTATGTGCGTAGTTTTTCGATCCCCGAGGGTTGGAACAGTCAGCCTGTGTATGTGAGTTTTCAAGGTGTGGAGTCGGCCTTCTATGTATGGGTGAACGGTGATTTGGTTGGTTTTAGCCAAGATTCGTTTACACCAGCGGATTTTGATATCACGCCTTATTTGGTTGAGGGTGAGAACAAGCTAGCTGTTGAAGTATATCGTTGGAGCGATGCAAGCTGGTTAGAAGATCAGGATTTCTGGCGTTTGAGCGGGATTTTCCGTGATGTGTATTTGTACTCGACACCAACAGCACATATTGCTGATTTCAAAGTAAATACGAATCTGGATGCGGCTTGCGAGGATGCTGAGCTGCACATTCAAGCGACGATCACTAACTATGACGGGAAGAGTCAAGGTGTCCATCATGTGGAAGCGATGCTATACGATGGTGAGCAGCAAGCCCTATGGGGAGAGCCGCTTCGAGTAGGCATTCAAACGAGTGACATGGCGAGCCAAGCGGTGGAATTCTCCGCGCCTATGGATCGACCTGCCAAATGGAGTGCTGAGAATCCATATCTGTACACGCTCGTTCTTCGTTTATGGAATGAAGAAGGAACGCTTCTAGAGACAGAAAGCTGTAAAGTTGGTTTCCGCAAGTTTGAAATTGAAGATGGTTTGATGAAAATCAACGGCGAAGTCATTGTCTTCAAAGGTGTGAATCGCCATGAATTTGACCGTGATCGCGGGCGTTCCGTCGATGCGGAAAGTATGCTTGCCGATATTTTGCTCATGAAACAATATAATATCAACGCTGTACGGACTTCGCATTACCCGAACAATCCGATATGGTATGAGCTTTGTGATCAATACGGTTTGTATGTCATTGATGAAACGAATCTTGAAACGCATGGTTCCTGGACGTATGGGCAGGAGGAATTGGGTGAATCGGTGCCAGGAAGCCGACTTGAATGGACAGGTGCTGTACTGGATCGAGCGAACTCGATGCTGCAAAGAGACAAGAATCATCCTTCCATCGTGATCTGGTCACTTGGCAATGAGTCCTCAGGCGGGGACAATTTCTTAAAAATGCATGATTTCTTGCGTGAATCCGATCCTTCCCGTGTGGTTCATTACGAAGGTGTTTTCCACTGGCGTCCATCAGATCGTGCGTCAGATATCGAAAGTCATATGTATTCCAAAATTGAAAAGATTGAAGAATACGCCAAAAATAAGCCGAAAAAGCCGTTTATCCTTTGTGAATATAGTCACGCGATGGGGAACTCTTGCGGTAACCTATTTAAATATTGGGAGCTGTTTGATCAATACCCAGTCTTACAAGGTGGATTCATTTGGGATTGGATCGATCAATCCATTCGTACAACGACGCCTGATGGCGTTACTTATCAAGCGTATGGCGGCGATTTTGGCGACGCGCCTAATGATGGCAACTTCTGTGGCAATGGCTTGATCTTCGCTGATCGTTCGGTGTCACCGAAGCTGCACGAAGTGAAGAAGTGCTACCAGAATGTGAAGTTCGAAGCGGTTGTTGCGGCTAAGGGGCAAATCAAGGTAACCAATCAATTCTTGTTCACAAACTTGAATGAATTTGATTGGACTTGGACGATTGCACGCAATGGGGTTGTCGAAAGCCAACCGTTCACTGGATCTTACTCGGTTGCACCAGGTGAAACGACTGTGGTTGAGCTAAAGCTTGACGGTGTTGAGCGTCTTTTCCCGAACGATGAATTCGTGTTAACACTGAGTTTGGTACTGCGAGACGATACGTTATGGGCAGCTAAGGGACATGAAATCGCATGGGAGCAGTTTATTCTTTCTGCAGTGAATGCAGCATCCCAAGCACGCAACTGGGAAGTGGAAAAAGAATCCGCGGCTGCGCTATCTACGGAGACTGCTGTTCAAGTCGTGTTCACTGCAGAGCGTATCAGCTTGCAAGGGGAGCGTTTTGCACTCCAAGTTGACGCAGGTACTGGCGATATTACTTCCTATCAGTTTGACGGGGGCGAGTTATTCCAAAGTGGGCCAGTACCTAACTTCTGGCGTGCCTATACGGATAACGATCGCGGGAACCAGCACCACATTCGTTGCGCACCATGGCAGGAAGCGGGCAGCGGACGTAAACTCCTTTCACTGGACGCGAAAGTATTGGATGCTGGACGTGCTGAGGTTCGTGTACGTTATGAATTGGCGACAAAACCTGCTTCCGAAGTTCAGCTGGTTTACACCGTGTCTGCAAGTGGGGAAGTTGAAGTTGGGATGCAATTAACGCCGGGTGACAAACTGCCAGAAATTCCTGAAGTAGGCGTCATGTTCGAACTAGATGCTGCTTTCGAGAACTTAACCTGGTACGGCCGCGGGCCGTACGAAAATCACTGGGATCGTAATGTCGGTGCAAAGCTTGCACTTCATAACGGAACTGTCGAAGAGCAATTCGTTCCATACTTGCGTCCACAAGAGTGCGGCAATAAGACCGATGTTCGCTGGGCGACCCTAACGAATGCGGCTGGACGCGGACTCCGAATTGCGGGCTTGCCAACCGTTGAGCTTAATGCGTTGCCGTACTCGCCATCCGAGTTGGAAGCGCACGATCACCCTTATAAACTACCTGCGAGTGATAAAGTTGTGGTTCGTGTGAATTACAAGCAGATGGGCGTTGGTGGAGACGATAGCTGGGGAGCAAGAACGCATCCCGAGTTTACGTTATTCGCGAACCGAACGTATGCGTATGCGTTCACTTTCCAAGGTATTTAGTCGTTGAGAAAAGCCGTTCCATGGGTGGTTTCACCTGTGGAACGGCTTTTTGTTTTGGTGAAAGCGAGGCAGTTCCCTTGTTTATGGGGGCGAGGAGCTGTTGTTCATTCTTGAATGGCTTCGATAGCGCACAAAAATTGTGCGCTAGGACGTCTGCGCTGAAGTCCGTCGCAATCTAGCGCACAAATATTGTGCGCAAGGTCTACTACTCCGTCGCCGATCGCACGCTAGCGCACAAAAATTGTGCGCAAGGTAGTTAGCGCCGTCGTCCGTCTCACGCCAGCGCACAAAAATTGTGCGCTAGGACGTCTGCGCTGAAGTCCGTCGCAAGCTAGCGCACAAAAATAGTGCGCAAGGTCGTCAGCGCCGAAGCCCGTCGCACGCCAGCGCACAAAAATTGTGCGCAAGGTCGTCAGCGCCGAAGCCCGTCGCACGCCAGCGCACAAATATCGTGCGCAAGGTCGTCAGTGCCGAAGCCCGTCGCACGCCAGCGCACAAAAATTGTGCGCAAGGTCTGCTACTCCGCCGTCCACCGAACGTTAACGCACAAATATTGTTGCCGTATCACGTTTGACCAGAAAGGAAGAGGGTGATAAGTTTAAATGGAGATATAATCGACTACTAGATACCTGGGAAAGGTGGACATACAGATGACATCAGATACAGCAAAACCAATCATAGGACTCATTGGCACAGGCGTGATGGGTAAAAGCATGGCAGGACATTTTATTCACGCGGGATATGAAGTTCATGTGTACACACGTACAAAAGCAAAGGCACAGGAGTTATTGGAAATGGGGGCAAATTGGCAGGACACGCCTGGCGCATTAGCACAGAAGTGTCAGGTGATTATGACGATGGTTGGATTTCCAAAGGATGTCGAAGACATCTATTTTGGGCACGATGGCATCCTTACCCAGGCAGAGCCAGGTAGCTTCCTAATCGATTTGACGACGTCGAGCCCCTCACTTGCCAAACGGATTTATGATGAAGCGCTGACGCGACAACTATTCGCCTTGGATGCACCTGTTTCTGGTGGAGATATTGGGGCAAGAGAAGCACGCTTGTCCATTATGGTTGGCGGTGCTCGCGACGTGTACGAGCAGATGCTGCCTATTTTCCAAAAAATCGGCACGAATATCGTCCATCAAGGTGAAGCGGGAGCAGGGCAACACACGAAGATGTGCAATCAAATTGCGATTGCAAGCAACATGATGGGTGTTGTTGAAGCGCTTGTTTATGCGAAGAAAGCGGGGCTTAATCCGACAACGGTGCTGCAAAGCATTGAAACAGGTGCCGCGGGCAGCTGGTCTTTAAGTAATTTGGGGCCGCGAATGATTGCTGATAATTTTGCGCCAGGTTTCTATGTGAAACATTTTATTAAGGATATGAAGATTGCTTTGCAATCGGCCGAAGAAATGAAAGTAGAGCTACCAGGTTTAACTCTTGCCAAATCACTTTATGAACAATTAGCCGCAATGGGTGAAGAGGAAAGTGGCACCCAAGCGTTGTATAAATTAATAGATAAATAAGCGTGAGCTGTTCGACCTGGAGGTTGACTAATGAAAATCGTGATTGCACCTGACTCTTTTAAAGGCAGTCTTAGCTCAGAAGAAGTGGCCAAGGCGATAAGTGAGGGGATTCTGCGGGCTATGCCAGACGCAGAAACCGTCCTCATCCCGATGGCAGATGGAGGGGAAGGGACCGTAGATAGCCTTGTGCAGGCCACACAGGGTAGTAAGATCACTGTTCCCGTGCGAGGTCCGCTGCAAGATGAGGTAATGGCTTCATATGGCGTCCTAGGAGACGGCATTACGTGTGTGATTGAAATGGCGTCAGCTTCCGGTCTTGTGCTAATTCCAGAGGAAAACCGAAACCCGATGCTGGCGACAACCTACGGCACGGGTCAATTAATTCGCCATGCACTCGATCATGGTTACCGTTCCTTCATTCTTGCGCTCGGCGGCAGTGCAACGAATGATGGTGGAAGCGGCATGCTTCAAGCCTTAGGCTTACTTCTCCTAGACGCGGAAGGGCGTGAGATTGGAGCAGGGGGACAAGCCCTTTCTCACCTTACACAAATTGATGCCTCAAAGTGGGATGAGCGCGCTATCCGTGAATCGCGGTTTACCATTGCTTCAGATGTCACGAATCCATTTATTGGTCCGCAAGGGGCATCGCATGTCTTTGGACCGCAGAAAGGTGCGACACCCGAGATGGTTGAAGCCCTTGATGCAGCACTCACCAACTTTGCCAATTTGATGCTAGCGCATACGGGGATTGCGGTGCATCATCTCCCTGGAGCTGGCGCCGCGGGTGGGCTTGGCGGTGCGTTTCAAGCGTTCTTCCCTGCAAGCACGCAGCGAGGTATCGACGTGGTCATCGAGATGACCAAGTTAAATGAGCATATGCAGGATGCCCATCTTGTCATCACCGGCGAAGGGCAGACGGACGCTCAGACCGCCTCCGGCAAGGCGCCGATGGGGATAGCGCAGGCGGCTTCAAAGCTTGGTGTACCTGTTATTGTTTTATCTGGATCCATCGGGTATGGGATTGAGAAGCTATATGAATATGGTATGACGAGTATTCACAGTATTGTGAGCGGTCCGATGACACTTCAGGAGGCGATGATTCGCACACCTGAGCTTTTAGCGCAGAAGGCAGAGCAAGTCATGCGTACTTTTTTGGCTGGACGAAAGAAGGAGGTATAGACCATGTCAACGAATAAGCAAGTGGAAGACCAGTTGGTACTCCCCAAAGGTGTAGCGGCTCCAGCGAGGCGAGCGTTAGCAGGAGCAGGTATTACGAAGCTCCACGACTTCACCCAAATCACCGAGACGGAGCTTATGAAGCTGCATGGCATGGGCCCCAAAGCGAGAGATTTGATTCGAGAAGAACTAGCTGCGAAGGGCTTATCCTTTAAACCAGGCTCCTAGTGAATGAAAATGGTATACCGACAAGCTCCTAGTCATAAATAAGGATATTATGATGTGCAAAGGAGTAAGCTCATGCTAGTATCAACCCAATTGTATGTAGCGACAACCGGCAATGATGATCACGATGGAAGTAAAGAAGCGCCATTCTAACGTTTTATTATMCAAGTAATCCGCCAGGTAAAGATCAGGCTCTCGTGAATGAGGAAGTCAATAAATATGTGAAGAGTAAAATCAATGCCACAGTAGACCTTAAGCCACTTTCTTTTGATGAATACGATCCGAAATTGAACACCATTATGGCCTCCGGTGAAGCCTTCGATGTGGCTTGGGGCTCGAAATATTGGCTGCTCAGCTATCAGCCGAACATTGATAAGGGTGCGCTCTTGGAGCTGACCGATGCGATGATTAGCAAAAATGCGGCCGCAGCCCGGAAGAACATTCCCGACAAATTCTGGCCGGATATGAAAGCGACGGATGGCAAAGTATACGGCTTCCCGGTTTATCAAATCGCAGCCAAGACGAAAAGTCTCGTCATTCAAAAGCAATTCGTGGATAAATATAAATTGGATGTTAATTCAATTAAGACGTATAAAGACCTCGAGCCTTTCCTGAAAACGATTAAGGACAATGAAAAGGATGTTATTCCTTTCGGGATGGCTCAGAATTCATGGGGCCTCTATACAGACCCGAATCTGGTCGCCGCAGATGGTCTTGCGGTTGCTTACAAGAAGGATGATAAAACGTACACGTCCATCACGAAAATTCAGCAGTTGCAAAATAAGAAGGACTTCTTCACGACGATGCATAAATGGTCTTTAGCTGGCTATATCAACGAGGATGCACCGCTGCTCAAAAACATTACAGATCTCAAGAAGAAGGGGAAAGTGGCGGTAAGCCTTGAGTTTACGACGAAGCCAGGCGGCGAAGTGGATGAAATGGCGAATAATGGCGGCAACGCTGTTGTGTATGTGCCGATTTCGGATTCCTACTTTACGGGGGTTGCGAGCGCTATGCAGGTGATTAGCAAAACMTCCAAAAACCCAGAACGCGCCCTCATGTTCATAAACCTTCTTAACACAGATAAAGTGTTATATAATCTGATTTCGAATGGGTTAGAAGGCAAGCACTATACGAAAAAGGATGACAAATATATTGAACCGATCAAGGATTCCGGTTATGCGCCGAATGTGGATTGGGTGTTCGGGAACCAATTTAACGCGTTCTTGAAAGGTGCACAGACACCAGATGTATGGGACAAAACGATTAAATTGAACGAAAGCGCCATGGTTCCGGCTTCCTATGGCTTTGATGTCAATAGAGACACCATCAAATCTGAGGTTGCCAATGTGACTGCCGTGGATAACGAGTTCCAAGTTGCGCTTGAAACCGGTGCAGTAGATCCTGCCGATCAACTGCAGAAATACATCGACAAGCTGAAAGCGGCTGGTCAAGACAAGATTGATGCGGAAACAACGAAGCAATGGCAAGCTTTCTTGAAAGCGAAAGGCTTGTAAATAGTGTAGTTTAAGAAGCCGTCCCTTGTGGTCATTTGACCTCATGGGACGGCTTTTGCTGTCGCTGCATCATATTAGGCCAAGCTCTCGAATATAGATGAGTAAACGAGGCGATAAAGTTAGCTACCTTTTCAAAGTAAAAGGATGGCTGTTTTTATTTTCATGCATATACTAATCCTACAAAGGCAGGAACGAAAGAGGTGATCTTGGTGGGAACACGGTTATTATCGGAAAAGTTAGTGAAAACTCGCTTTCCCCATTTAAGGTACATCCGAATTCACACTTCAGATAAATATAAGGCGACCATTTATGCATGGACGGAAGATATGCAGCTATCTAAGCAAGATGAACTGAATGTGGAAAAGTATGCAAACGCTTACTTGTATCCGTATGTGGTCTTTCAAGTGAAGGCGTATAACGCGGTGCGAGCAGACAAAGTGCCATTACTGCAAGAAGTGCCTTCCGAAATTGCACTAACTGCACTCCGCTCAAACTTGAATCAATATGGGATTCTAGCTGCGATCAATCGGCAATTCCCATATGGGCGTTTGCGCTTTAAGCATTATGACGTCATCAACAGCATCATTCATTTTGACTTCGATGCGCTTAGGCGAATGGAGGAGCAAGAGAAGGGGAGCATGCTGCTGTATTTGCATGAAATGATTCCTCTCGGTTGTTTTTGTGAGGTGCGTTTTCTGGAAGATGAGATGTAGCATCAGTTGAATCACACTGTAGTCTCACAATTGCCCTTGATAGTTCACCTGAGGTCTCCGAGAAAACGGAGACTTTTGTTTGCGTTTTTATAATAATGCTTGCCAACGCTATGCTTTAGTATGTATCTTTTTCCAAGAGGCATTTCAAGACTGTCGTTCCTCTTATAAAAATCCATAACGTTAACTTAAAGGAGATACATATGCCATGTTGAAACAATCACCGTATTTCTTATTAATCCTAGCCACTTGCATTTGGGGAGGTAACTTTGTGGCAGGTAAGGCACTCGTCTTACATATTCCTCCAATCACTTTGGCGGCAGCACGCTGGATGATTGCTTTCTTATGTTTACTACCATTTTATGGAAAAACTGTCTGGCGACTCAAACATGAATTTCTCGCGAATTGGAAAATGGTTGTTTTCCTCTCCCTGACAGGAGTAGCCGGATTTAACTCACTCACGTATATCGCTGTCCAGTACACGGGCTCCATCAATGCCTCATTAATGAATTCGGCGACGCCTATATTCGTTGTTCTCATTACTTGGGCTGTTATGAAGGAAAGACTTGCCTGGTGGGCGCTGCCTGGTATTGGTGTATCGATCCTAGGTGTGTGTTGGATTATTAGTCAAGGGGATTTGTCTGCCCTCCTCCGGTTATCCGTCAATCAAGGTGATATGTACATGCTAATCGCTGTCTTATGTTGGGCTTTATATTCAGTGGGCATGAAAAAAATGGCTGGTCGCTTTCCTTCAAGCCCATTTTTACTGGTGCAAGTAACCGTTGCACTCGTGGTGTTGATTCCAAGTTCATCCATCGAGTGGATCATCAAGGCACCTAAGGTGTCGTGGAGTCCCGCCTTGGTAAGCGGGTTACTTTATGTGGGAATCTTCGCGTCCATCGTAGCTTTCTTGAGCTGGAATAAAGCCATAGAGCTTGCTGGTCCCCAGCGTTGTGCAGGATTTCTCAACTTCATACCATTGTTTAGCGCAATCTTTGCAACCACCTTTACGGGGGAATCTTTGCAGCTATATCATCTGTTGGGAGCCTTATCCATCGTGTTAGGTGTGTATTTGACGAATAGAGCTATGAAGCAGCAAATGCGCCCCTTTTTATCAAAGTGAATATAACTGGTTGCAGGCATTGTGGGGGAATTGGGTGGAAGTCCCAGAATATAAGCAAATATTTGTAAAGAGATTACGATTATTGATTGGATTCTCCCTCTACTTTAGTTCAATATAGAATTAAGTGGAGGGGGAGAACAAAATGACAGGGAACACATTCAGCAAGTTGATTCGCCTATTTTGGACATTTCTTCGGATTAGCCCGCTTACATTTGGTGGCGGCTATGCCATGCTACCTGCCATTCAACGAGAGGTAGTCTTCACGAAGAATTGGATGTCAGACGCGGAAATGTCAGAGCTCCTGGCCATCTCCGGTGCAGCCCCTGGTGGAGTTGGTGTCAATGTATCTGCGTTGGTCGGTTATCGTCTCGCAGGCATTGCAGGAGCCATCGCGGCTGTCGTAGGGATTACACTACCGACCTTTCTGATCGTCCTCGTGCTAAGTGTGCTTTACGCTTGGCTTGAGCATTACCCGAAAATGCAAGCCCTCATGGAGGGGATTCATGCTGCGATTATAGGTCTTATTGCGGCAGCCGCGTACAAAATGGCAAAATCTTCGATCTTCGATCGGATTACCCTCCTTATAGCAGTAGGAACTGTGATAGTCATGCTCGTCGTTCAGGTATCGCCTCTCGTGTTGATCACACTCGGCGTAGTAGCCGGTCTCGTCGCCATGTATCTTAAGAACAAATGGGGCATGGTAAAACCTCCATCTCATACAGAACTACCTGCATCTAATAATGCTGACAACAAGACCGCTGAATGGTTTATGGCGGATGGGATCTAAGGGACGAGGTGATTCGTAGATGCTACTCCAATTATTCATCGCATTTCTCAAAATTGGTCTCGTATCCTTTGGCGGCGGCTATGCCATGATTCCTGTCATCCAGCTTGAGGTCGAGCGGCATCACTGGATGACGGAAGAACAGTTTTATCATGTGATTGCCTTGTCTGGCACCAGCCCTGGTCCCATTGCAACGAATAGTGCCACGTTAATTGGTTATGAGACAGCGGGTATCCCTGGGGCTATTCTTGCAACGTTAGGCATGGTACTGCCGTCTTTGGTGGTCATCATCCTCGTAGCGGCCTTCTTGTTTCGTTGGCACTCGCATCCGTGGTTCAAATCATCCTTTTACGGTCTCAAGCCTGTTGTGACAGGTTTTATCGTCTATGCAGCGCTGCATTTTGGCCAATCATCCTTCGGAACGGTAGATACAGGAGTCACGTGGAAACAAGTTGCAACACTTCTCATTGCGTTCGGTGCTTTTATGGCGATTGTAAAATATAAAGTGCATCCATTTGTTGTTATTGTTGGGGCTGGCATTCTGGGAATCGCTTTTTTCTTGTAAAAAGTTGTCCGTTTCGACAGTTCCTGAGAACGGGAGATCTAGTTGCCGCTGGCGGGCGGATCTAAGTCGATTTTATCGACTTAAAGGAATTGAAGGAGGAATCTGGACGCCTCTATGTCGATTACAGTCTTATTGATTGTTCACCCCTAATCCTTACCTCCAACCTCTATGAGGTGATGGGTAAGGATTTTTTCTATTTTCCGCTTGTTAAAGTGATAAAAAATTCTTTTATGGGCAATAAACATCTTTATATTTCAGATAAATGTTATATAATGTACAATATAAAACAAATAGAACATACTATATAACATTACTTTGTTGCTTTAGGAGGGAAACATCATCGAACTTACGGCTCGCCAGTTAGAAATAATTGATCTCGTCGGCAAATATGCACCTATTACTGGAGAACGCATCGCTGAGTTGCTGGGGGTTAGTCGACCGACCATTCGCTCGGATCTAGCAGTCTTAGTCATGTTAAGGCATATCGATGCCAAACCAAAGGTGGGCTATTTTCTCGGAACAGCAGCACACGACGTCCATGCACCAAGCAAGTTGATCGAGTCCGTGAAGGTGAAGGACGTAATGGGCATTCCCGTTTTGCTTCGGGAAACAGTCACCGTTAGTGATGCTGTTGTTGCCCTTTTTCTCGAAAATGTGGGGAGTTTGATGATAGTTAATCAGGAGGGTGCACTAGCAGGCGTGGTTTCACGAAAGGATTTACTCAAGGTTACGTTAGGACAAGCAACGGCAACGGCAATGCCAGTCTCGTTGGTGATGACCAGACAACCGAACATTGTTACGGTGAACCCTGAAGATAACGTACTGGAAGCAGCACGGAAGATGATTCATCATGAAGTGGACACCTTACCCGTCGTCAAGGCAATTGAGGGCCGGGAAGGGCTGGAAGTTGTAGGCCGAATTACGAAAACAACAATGACCAAATTGCTGCTGGATGTAGCGCTAGGTACGTAAATCAGGGGGAATTTACATGGGAGAGAAGCTGCATACCATTTTCGTATGTTCGGATTCGGTAGGAGAAACAGCAAATACGGTTGTTCAAGCAACGATTCGGCAGTTTAATGCAAGTCAGGTTGTCGTGAAGCGACATGGATCCATTCGAACGGAAGATGAAGTACGAACGATCGTAGAAGAAGCCTCGCGAGCGAAGGGGTTTATCGCCTACACGCTTGTATTGCCTGAATTAAGAGAAATGATGCGGCAAGAAGCTATCCGATTGAACGTGAATGCCATCGATATTATGGGCCCTATGATGCAAGCCTTTATTGACACGTTTAAGGATTCGCCTAAGCGTAAAGTCGGGCTGCTCTATCAGTTAGATGAACAGTATTATCAGCGGGTTGAGGCGGTAGAATTTACAGTCAATAGTGATGATGGCAAAGATCCTAGCGCAATGAAACAGGCCCATATCGTCCTGATCGGACCATCACGAACATCTAAGACACCGCTTAGCATATATTTGGCGCACAAAGGATTTAAGGTGTCGAATTATCCTTTAGTTCCAGAGGTTAAACCGCCTAGTCTCTTATTTGAGCTAGACCCGAAGAAGCTTGTCGGACTGACGATGAGTGTGGATAAGCTGATTGGTATTCGTACAGAACGGCTGAAAGCCGTTGGTCTTCCTTTTGGAGCTAAATATGCGACGAAAGAGCGCATAGAGGAAGAATTAGCTTATGCCATGAATCTGTATCGTGATCTGGGTTGTTCGATTATTGATGTGAGCGAGAAAGCTATTGAGGAAACAGCAGTCTTAATTTTGGCGGAAAGATCATAACGCATCAAACACGAATCAAACCAATTTCGAGAGGGTGGATCGCTTATGCACAGAGACTTATCTTTGGAAATCGTACGGGTAACAGAGGCAGCAGCTATTGCATCATCTAGCTGGACAGGGAAAGGGAATAAGCATGATGCGGATGGAGCCGCAACTTCCGCGATGCGGGAGTATTTCAGTGCTGTTCCTTTTCGGGGGACAGTTGTTATTGGTGAAGGGGAAATGGATGAAGCGCCAATGCTTTACATTGGAGAAGAGGTAGGCAGTGGCGTTGGACCTGAATTTGATGTTGCCGTTGATCCATTAGAAGGAACTGATATTGTGGCTAGCGGTCGGAATAATGCCATATCTGTTGTGGCTATCGCAGAAAAGGGCAATCTCCTCCATGCCCCTGATATGTATATGGCGAAGCTGGCGGTTGGTCCGCGATTGGCTGGCAAGCTGAGTCTTGAAGATCCGCTTGAGGTGACCATTCAAAAAGCGGCAAGCATTCTGCATAAGGAAATTTCAGAGCTGACGGTCTCCATCCTGGATCGCAATCGACATGCTGAACACATTATGATCTTACGTAAACTAGGAGTCAAAATTTATTTACTCAGCGACGGTGATGTGGCAGGCGCGATGGCGGTGGCGTTCCCAGAAACTGGGATCGATCTGCATGTAGGTTCGGGGGGAGCTCCCGAAGGTGTCCTTGCAGCAGCAGCATTGCGGTGTATGGGTGGCGAATTGCAAGGGCGTTTGCTGGCTGAGAATGAAGAAGAACATCAACGTTGTCTAGCCATGGGGATTGCGGATCCATCGAAAGTGTTAAGTATGCAGGACCTTGTGGGCGATTCCGATATTATTTTTGCGGCAACTGGGGTCACATCAGGTGATTTCTTAGATGGTGTCAAATATGGCTGGGGCGGTCGTGCGCAAACCCATTCGGTTGTGATGAGAGCCCAGACGCAGACCGTGCGTTTTATCCAATGTGTTCACCAGTTGCATGAGGAGCAACGCGGGAGTGCTTAATTCTAAAGAACAACGGAACTAGGAATATCATCAAAGACATGTGCCAAGTTCCCCCCTGCATATACTTGTGTTGAGAAGATGCGAAAAGAGGGATAACATGAGCTTGTCTTCAATTGATTTTCTTTCCGTCGTCCGCAGTTGCATACCTGAGGAGGCCGAGATTGTCGTGCTGAAGCAGGAGGGAGATCCCGCGGCGATTCTATACGCCGATGTGGATGGTGATGGGTTTCCAGAAATCACAGCCCTATATAGATATTTAGACCATCAATATTTGTTTTCCCTGAAAGAGTACTCAGGTAATTGGTTTCCGATCGGGTCGGCATCAACAGGAAGAAATCTTGCTGTGAAGGACTTTGCTGCAGCGCCTGTTTCACGCAAAGAAGGCTGGGATGTCCTGATTGGTTGGGAGCGGGCGGATGAACCGATAGCAGAACTGGATATTATTCAATGGACGCAAACAGGTTTTCAGCGTGTAATTCCACCTGGTACGACCTATTCTCATTTGGAAATCGAAGATATGCCGACGCGGAATGGTCCAGATGGCTTATGTGAAATTGCCCTATGGACGCAGGAGCAAGGTCAAGCGTACCAGGTAGAAACGTATCGCTGGGATCCCTACCGGCTTGTGCCGACAAGTGATGTGCATGCCTACTATTTCCAAAAAGTTGCTCGCTACTACGAGAATTTAACGCAGGAACAACCGAATGAGGGGCTGTATCGAAGTTATTTGGAGGATGCTCAGAAGCGGGCAGGCGGTAGTTAGGGAAGTCAAGTATGTGCCAGGAGAAATTTCCTCCTGGTTTTTTTGTCGTGTTTGAGGTCTGGGGGAAGCGGAGCTTTCACCCTTGATTAATAGGTTGAGATGATGTGTGACAAGCTGGTTGCAGTAGAAATTGGTTTGAGTGGAGTAAGAGTAAGAGTAAGAGTAAGAGTAAGAGTAGTAGCAGGAGTAGTGTGCTCGTTTGAGTAGCTAGCTTTTAAATAACTGTAAAAAATACTGTTAAAATTGGCGTTTTATCCAAGATTTAACGAATAGATGGAAAAAATACAGCTAATATCAGGGAGATTGGCCGTTTTGGTGGATTATTGCGGAAATTAGCAGTAGGAAATCCATCTAATGCTCCCAGATGGGGAGAAGCAGTAAAATTAACTACCTAAAATCCATTAATTTGTTTAGTGCAGCGGAAAAAGGCTGGATGGGAGCGCTGAGATCCAGCATCCACCTCACATGTCCACATCACATCTCCGTATCTGATGTCCACAATCCGTATCCCCATGACGTGTCGCAATTTCTTAGTATCATTGTCCGAATGTTAGACTTAAAATAAGCGTTTTCATGTGCTACATTTAAGAAAGTTGTCTAGATATCATATATTTGCATGCAAGGAAAAAACCTACTGGAGGTCTTCACATGTCACGTAAGTATCGTATTGGTATTATTGGTTGCGGTGGAATTGCAAATGGTAAGCATTTGCCTAGTTTGAGCAAGTTGTCAAATGTTGAATTAGTCGCATTTTGTGACATCATCCAAGAGAGTGCAGCAACAGCTGCAGCGAAATATGGGATTGAAGGCGCGCTCGTTTGCGAAGATTATAGAGAAGTATTGCAAGATGCTACGATTGATATCGTGCATGTATTGACACCGAATATTTCACATGCGGAGATTTCAATTGCTGCTCTTGAAGCTGGCAAGCATGTTATGTGTGAGAAGCCGATGGCCAAAACAGCTGAAGATGCGAAGCGCATGGTTGAAACAGCGAAACGCACTGGCAAAAAGTTGACCATTGGTTATAACAACCGTTTCCGTCCGGATAGTCAGCATTTGAAAAACGTATGTGCTGATGGTGAGCTTGGTCACATTTATTTTGCTAAGGCACATGCCATTCGTCGTCGTGCTGTACCGACATGGGGTGTATTCCTTGACGAAGAGAAGCAAGGTGGCGGTCCGTTAATCGATATCGGTACACATGCACTTGATCTTACGCTTTGGATGATGGACAACTATAAGCCGAAGGTTGTATTGGGTACGTCCTACCATGAATTGTCCCACAAAGAAAACGCTGCTAACGCTTGGGGACCTTGGGATCCTAGCAAGTTTACGGTAGAGGATTCCGCTTTCGGGATGATCGTGATGGAGAATGGTGCAACGATTATTCTTGAATCCAGCTGGGCGTTAAACACACTTGAAGTAGACGAAGCGAAATGCTCGTTGAGCGGGACTGAAGGTGGAGCGGATATGAAAGGCGGCCTTCGCATCAATGGTGAGAAGCACAGTCGTCTTTACACAACCGAGGTTGATTTGAAAGCAGGCGGAGTTGCTTTCTACGATGGTAAAAGCGAAAGCGCAGCTGATGTAGAAATGCGTACTTGGATCAACGCGATTGATCAAGATATTGATCCGGTTGTTACGCCTGAGCAAGCTTACGTTGTATCGCAAATTCTTGAAGCTATTTATGAGTCCGCTCGTACGGGCAAAGCTGTTTATTTAAACCAATAGAAATGGTAATGGAAAACCATGAGGATGATACGTCCTGATGGTTTTTCTTTACTTTTAATTTAGATGATATTTGAAAAATGGCGCAGTGATGGCGTATGCTTATCAATAGATTGCTATTATTTTGTTATTGAGGGAAAGGAAGCGAACCATATGCAATTAGGCTTGCAAAATAAGGTGGCTTTAATCACCGGGGGAAGCAAAGGGATTGGACTTGCTACCGCCATTTCTTTGTCCCGCGAAGGGGCGAAAGTGGCTATACTTGCGCGAAATGTAGAGCAGCTTCAGGAAGCTGCAATCCAAATTGCCAATCTAACCGAAGGCGAAGTTCTCACGATAGGGGCGGATGTGACATCGGAAGCTGATTGTCAGAGAGCAATTGAAGAGACGGTTCGACGTTTTGGCGGTTTACATATTCTTGTGAATAATGCTGGGACTTCCGCTGCTGCACCTTTTGAACAAGTAGGTTCGGCTGTGTGGCGCCAAGATTTGGAGTTGAAATTATTCGGGGCTATCCATTGCTCGCAATTTGCGATTCCACATATGCGAGAAGCAGGCGGCGGCTCAATCGTGAATGTTACAACATCCGCTGCCAAAACACCTCCAGCCTCATCGCTTCCTACATCGGTTAGCAGAGCAGCTGGTTTGGCTTTAACGAATGCGATGAGCAAAGATTTGGGATCGGCACAGATTCGGGTCAATACCGTATGTATTGGAACTATTCGCAGTGACCAAATCGAGAAGGTTTGGAAAAAGCATGCTCCAGAGCTTACTTGGGAGGAGTTCGCAAGTGATCCGCGGCATGATATTCCATTAGGCCGTATTGGTAATGCAGAGGAAGCGGCGAATGTGATTACCTTTTTAGCCTCAGATGCAGCATCCTACGTAACGGGGACCTCTGTGAATATTGATGGTGGAAAAGGCGCAGCCTTATAAAAGTTCAAATAGAACAAAGCCTATGTCTCTCCGTTAAAGGAAAGCCATAGGCTTTGTTCTTTCTTCTATGTTTTTTAGGGCATGGTGCTAGGATTAAATTCTACGTTTCTTTCTTAGATACCAGATGATCTCAGAGATAGCATCCCGTATTGAAGTGTTAAAGTGAAAAGCTAATGTCATTGTCATAAGCAAGAAACCTCCCTAACCCTGAAAGAATGTCATGCATGAATAGTATTACGTAAGAAAATCGACGTTGGTTCTATTTTTTTTTAGTGGGTTAAGCCTATTTTTAAAAATAAAGCACCTCACTGATTCACTTCACCGATCGATAGTATTTGGGCATCAACGCTCTTGTCCAAAAATGACGTGAAAATCATTAATTTTGCTTGACAGGTTAAACGTTTCAATTTAATCTAAATGTAAGTGTTAAACGTTTAACACGCTCGTGAATTTGAAGCAGGTACTGAGCAACCTATAACAAGGGATACGGAGTGATTCTATCATGTGGAAACAAGCTATTGAGGATGCTTTGCAGAAGACGAAAGTGAATATTGAGCGTTTCGGGGATCAGTTCCCTCATGTCAGTGAGAACGATATTTATCATTTGAATCCGAATACCGATTGGACGGATGGCTTCTGGTCAGGGATTTTGTGGCTGAGCTACCAGTATAGCGGTGACAAAGTATTCCAAAAGGCTGCACAGAAAACGGTAGCGAGCTTTAAACAAAGACTTGAAAATAACGTTGGATTGGATCACCATGATATTGGCTTCCTATATTCCCTTTCTTCGAAGGCGCAGTGGATTCTTGAGAAAGATGAGAATGCGAAGCAACTTACTTTGCAAGCTGMTGATGTTTTGATGAAGCGTTGGAGACCGAAGGGCCAGTACATTCAAGCTTGGGGACCTGAGGGTGACGAGCATAATGGCGGACGGATTATTATCGATTGCCTATTAAACCTACCGTTGCTTTATTGGGCATATGAACAGACCGGAGATACGAAATATAAAGAAGTAGCAGTCATCCATGCTGATTTGTCACGCCGTTATTTGGTTCGTGGGGATGATTCCTCCTACCACACGTTCTACTTCGATCAAGAAACAGGGGAACCACTTCGCGGTGGAACGCATCAAGGTTATCAAGATGGATCTACTTGGACAAGAGGACAGGCGTGGGGAATTTACGGCTTTGCGCTTTCATACCACTATACGAAAAATCCATTATACTTAGAGACAGCCAAACGTTTAGCGCGTTATTTCTTTGAACGTTTACCTGAAGATGATGTTGTATATTGGGATTTCAATGCACCAATTAATGCCGAGACGAAGCGTGATAGTTCTGCTTCTGCGATTGCTTCAGCAGGGGCTTTGGAGATTCTTGAGCATTTGGCAGCAGATGATCCTGATCGTGCGTTTTTGGAAAATGGCGTTCAGCGCTCGATGGCTGGATTGGTGAAATCCTACGCTACAATTGGCAAGCCGGATGCACAAGGTTTCCTTGAGCGCGGTTCATACAGTGTTCGCGGCGGGGCTGCACCGGATGATTATGTCATTTGGGGTGACTACTATTACTTAGAAGCTCTGCTTCGTCTAGAAAAAGGATTCAAGGGGTATTGGTATGAGTAATTCACAACCGGCTGTGGCAACAGATCGCGCCTATTGGATTCAGACGATGCTTCGCATCGCTGAGCCTGTCCTTCGGGCGCTAGCAAGTAGACAACTTAGAGCCACCATGCCAGTTGAATGTAAAAGAGAAGAGCAACGCGCGTTCACGCATCTCGAAGCGTTCGGTCGTACCCTCGTCGGGATGGCACCTTGGTTAGAGACACCAGCATTAGATGCCGAGGAGGAACAGCTTCGTCAGGCGTACGGTAATCTCGTTCGAGAAGCGATGGATGCGGCAACGGATCCGGAATCACCGGATTTCTTGAACTTTGCTCAGGGGATGCAGCCAATCGTAGATACCGCATTCTTAGCGCATGCTATTTTACGTGCGCCGAATACGCTTTGGCATAGCTTGGACCCTCGCGTTCAAAAGAATCTCGCTGCCGCGATGAAATCATCACGCACTCGCAAGCCAGGCTTCAATAACTGGCTGCTTTTCGCGGCGATGACGGAAACCGCGCTTGGTGCTATGGGCGAGGACTGGGATCATATGCGTGTTGATTTTGCACTAAAGCAGCATGAACAATGGTATCTAGGCGACGGCATGTATGGTGATGGCGTGGATTATCATGCGGATTACTACAACAGCTTCGTTATTCAGCCGATGATGGTGGATATCATTGAGCATGTGCAAACGTATTATGCCGATTGGGGCAAAATGCGTGAGAATATCCTGAAGCGCGCGCAGCGATATGCGGCGGTTCAGGAGCGCATGATTTCGCCAGAAGGCACATTCCCAGCGATTGGGCGTTCGTTAGCTTATCGCTTCGGAGCTTTCCAATCGCTAGCGCAGACCGCACAGCGGCGCGAGCTGCCTGTCGGCGTTCAACCGGCTCAAGTACGCGGAGCTTTAACTGCTGTCATTCGCAGATTGATTGAAGCACCAGGCACCTTCGATGAAGGCGGTTGGCTGCAGATTGGACTATGCGGACATCAGCCAGAAATTGGCGAGCCGTACATCTCAACAGGTAGCTTATACTTATGCTCTGCAGTCTTTCTACCGCTGGGCTTGGCAGCGAATGATGAGTTCTGGCAAGGTGCGGATGTACCGTGGACCTCACAGCAAGTTTGGTCGGGTCAGACGGTTGCCATAGATAAAGCGTTATATGAATAAATACAAAGCACGTACTCGTCCCGATGGGATGGGTACGTGCTTTTTTTAACAGCATAACGCTCTAGCAGGGGACATCGGTGCTGCGAAAGGGAACCAGGTTCCTCTACTTGGGCGAGGTGCGTGAATGATGAAGTACCGTTCGATGTCTATGCAAATCGGGAGATTGCCTCATTGTTTGATTCTCAGACCACCCATACAATTAGAATTATGAAGCAGGGGCAACTTCCCTAAGACCACTAAACCAAGGAGAGATCTTAATGGGCTTATTGGATGAATTGTATCGATTTCAGGATTGCCGAACACTTCGAGTTTCGAGCTACGACCGATCGGGAGGAAATGACGATTATATCAGTATTAAAGCTGGGGAAACGGCGGTGCTTGCCCATCTTCAAAATGCGGGGATCATCAAGCATATCTGGATCACAATCAATGCGAAGGATCCTATGTACAATCGCAATCTGATTGTGCGCATGTATTGGGACGGGGAATCGGAACCAAGCGTACAAAGTCCGATCGGAGATTTCTTCGGGCAGGGTTGGGGTGAGAATTATCCATTTATCTCCTTACCAATAGCTGCGGCTCCTAAGGGAGGAAAAGGATTGAATTGCTACTTCCCCATGCCATTCGCCCAAGGCGCAAAAATCACAATAGAGAACGATTCAGAGTTTGATGTTCCTTCTTTTTATTATTACATCGATTATGAGCAGCATGCTTCGATACCGGATGATGCAGGACGATTTCACGCCTGGTGGAATCGGGAAATAACCGAACCGTCAGGCGAGCAAGAGAACGAGTGGGGACTTATGGGTGAACCACCGAAAAATCAAACGGATGAAGGCAATTATTTGTTTGCAGAAATTGAGGGACGTGGGCATTTTGTCGGCGTTAATTACTATGTCGATAGTCCAGGACCGATGTGGTATGGAGAAGGCGACGACATGTTTATGGTGGATGGTGAACCCTGGCCGGGATCCCTTCATGGCACAGGTACGGAGGATTTCTTCAATTCTTCTTGGTGCCCGAACGAGTTGTATGCCCATCCTTACTTCGGGTACGCCCGAGTACCTGATAAGCTCGGCTTCATGGGACGGACCCACTGTTACCGCTTCTTGTTGGAAGATGCCATTCATTTCCGCAAATCGCTCCGGTCTAGTATTGAGCATGGGCATGCCAATGTACTGACATTAGATATCGCCAGTGTGGCCTACTGGTACCAAAGTGAGCCGCACAAACCGTTTCCAGCGATTCCGCAGAGATCATTGCGTCAAAATATGCCGGTTATTACGGCGAGCGACGTTCACCGTTGGCGAGATGTGTGGAGAAAGTCCAAAGGTTCTGGCAAGCTTTGGGGGCATGAGTTGGAGTGAGTTAGGCCATCCGTCGGAGAAATCCCCCCTGATTTGCGCGGCATGACACGCTTATGCGGTTATGTATACATAGAATCACGATGAGGAGGTAAGTAGTGGATGAAAAGAATGGTCACGAGTATGTTGATCGGTTTCATGATGTTGCTTGCGTTATTGCTTGTTGGAAGCGCTGCAATGGCAAGCGGTGAACAGCAGATTATTAAGCCTGCTGCTGCTGGTGCGGCGACGGGCAGCTTATTTTTCCCGTTGGATTATGCCTTTGACAGTCCTGATATCGCTCTCGATTCTACCGGAGTGCCAGTAGGCGGTGCGGGAACGAACAATGCGCCTGCTTACTCCACAAGCCGGGTTGGTTATCTGGATCTAGGACCGAATTGGGCGAATGTACGAATCACTTCAACTTGGACGAAGTACAGAGCATCAAGTACCGGCGATATGACTCCTTACACCGAAATATGGTGGGACAATGATATCGACATGACGAATGATAGTGGCCTAACAGAAACTCGCATTAACTTCAACAGCGTACAAGGTCTTCCCAACACAGGAACGACAACTCCTTGGATACGGGACAATGATGTCAGCAGCAGTCCTGTTGAGCCTTTGGGACGGTATATGATGCTCCGCTCTCCGATCAACATGACAAACAGAGCAAGTGAGTATGCTATTGTCGGATATCTTTTTGAAGAGTCCATCAAAGTCATTACCCCTCCCTTAGCTGGGCAGGCGAGCGGAAGTCAGTTTTTCCCAATGGACAGATCTTTTGATGGACAGCCGACTCTCAGTCCGTTAACTGGGGATCCTACGGGAGGCGTAACAGGCATAGATGCGCCAGCATACGCAGACAGGGTCGGTTATATTGATTTTGGATCAGACTGGAGCAAGGTAAGGATAACTTCAACGTGGACCAAGTACAGAGCCTCAAGCACAGGGAATCAGACCCCTTATGCATCACTTTGGTGGGATGATGATACGGATACTACAAATGACAATGGTTTTGCGGAAACTCGGATCAACTTCAACAGTGCGCAAAACCTTTCTACAGGATCGACCACACCATGGATAAAAGATAATGATGTCAGCAGCAACCCTGTGGCACCAAAAGCCAGATACTTGTTAGCCCGCAGTCCTCTTACGATGACCAACAGGGCTAATGAATACGCAATTGTCGGGTGGATCGACGAAAATGGAAACGGAATCCAGGACTCGTTAAATCACCCTGTTAGTGGAATAACGGTTACGGGAGCCAGTGGAGCAACCAGTATATTAACGGGAAGTACGCTGCAGATGTCAGCTGCTGTACAGCCTTACAATGCGACAAATAAGAATGTTACCTGGTCGGTTGTCAATGGAACTGGCAGCGCTACCATTAATGCAAGCGGCTTACTCACAGCGGTATCGGACGGGAATGTAACGATAAAGGCAACTGCACAAGATGGATCGGGTGTATTCGGAACTCTCGAGATTGCTATTTCACAATACAGTCAACTGATATTGCCCGTTCAAGGAGCAACCTCTATCTATTATATTGATTTGCAAGCTTCATTCCCGAATGTGAATTGGCAAACACTTGAACGTTTGTACATTCCTGCCGGTAATTATCAATACATGAAACTTGGTAATCTTCCGCAACGAACTGCCAGCAATCCTCTGATTATCAGCAACTATGGCGGGCAGGTCAAAGTCAGCGGCACGTACTCGTATACCTTATCGATCGAAGGTGGTAAGCACTGGATATTAACGGGCAAATATGACAATGCGCTCAAAACCGGAAATATCAATTTCCAAGGGCATCTGAATGGAAATTATTCGACTTCAGATGGCCAATATGGGATAGAAGTTGGCCGCAACACTTCCAACGGCATCAGCGTAAGCAAGAATGCTACGAACTTTGAGCTATCGCATATAGAGGTCGCCAATGCCGGTTTCGCTGGCCTATTGATTAAAACGGACGGTGTTCCGACTGCCACTATGGATGGCGTTAAAATCCATGATATGTACATCCACGATTCGGAATCGGAAGGCATGTACATCGGTAATACCAGCAGTGATATCAGCAAGCAGCATATTTTTACCAATCTGGAAATCTATAATAACAGGGTATTGAGGGCGGGGACAGAAGGCATACAGCTGACCAATATGGGTGATGGCGTGAAGGTCTATAATAACGTTGTCATCATGAACGCGTTGGATTGGAAAGATCCGTTCCAACAATGGCAGGACGGTACGTTCCAGTATGGGCAAAGAACAGGCAGTGCTGAGATTTATAACAACGTATTCATCGGTACGGCGAGCACACTCTTTACGTTAAGATTTTCTGCGGCTCCCGGAGAGACGCCGGATCCTACGGATGAAGTGGTGATGCATGATAATTACTTCTCCCATAGCAGAGATATTCTTGCCTATATTCATGATACGCCTTCCAATTATGCATCTAAATTCAGGTTTGAAAATAATGTGATTCGACAAATCAATTTCCATTACGATGAAATTCCTGGCGGACATGTGAATTCGAACAAAATGTTCTATGTTTCTGACAATACGCACAATCCGATGGTCTTCACGAACAATACGCGAGATGGAGGTCAAGTATTTATTGATACCCTTGCTGGAAACAACGGGACCGTAGGTAATATTTCCGCATCGGGCAATACCACAGTAACAAACTTGGCTCCGATTAAATTCAAGGATGTAACGCCTTTCACTTCCACTTTTGACTGGAGCTTGGTAGAGAGATGGGATGACTATTCGGATTTATACGCGGTTCCGATCTATTTTAATTATGGTGATTATGTGTATGATTTCCCGACAGGCAATCTGTACCAAAACATAGAAGCGGGGACCCATACGGGTAAAAATCCTGCCACGAATCCTACCACATGGAGTCTTCTGACACCGATGAAGAATGATTTCAGACTGGATCCGACATCGCCTTACCAGGGAATGGGCCTTCTGCCTTAATGAGCTGGGAAAATACTGCCTCCATGTAAGATCAAGCCGTTCTGCATATTCAGAACGGCTTGTTTTGTAATAAAATCATGCTATCCTATGCAATTCGGAAGATCTCCTCATTGTTGGGTGCAGGCAACGGACATAGAAAAAAGATAAGTGAACGTCTATTATTAGTAGGAGACATTCTTGAAAGGGGAATAAAGACAATGACGAAAGAAAAGCGAACGCTAATCTACGAAAACAAGCTGGCATCGATTGAGGATATTCGGGGCTTCAAGTTAGAGGGACAGGCCAAAATCTCATTTCCAAACGGCAGGATGCGGATGGAGAACGCTCTTGACCCAAACTTGGGGCAAATGGCCAACTATGTATTCTGGTGCCCGGAGGAATTTCCTGGAGACATTCAGGTAGAGTGGGATTTCTGGCCAGTCAAGGAGCCGGGGCTGAGTATGATGTTTTTTGCTGCAGCCGGAATGAAGGGTGAAGATTTGTTCGACCCCATTCTGAACGAAAGGTACGGACAATATGAGCAGTATACCCATGGAGACATCCGCACGCTGCATATCGCGTATTTCCGACGAAGGTACCCTGAAGAAAGAAGCTTTCATATCAGCAACCTGAGGAAAAGCTCCGGCTTTCATTTAGTGGCCCAAGGAGCCGATCCGATCCCGAATGTGGAGGATTGTATGCCGCCCTATCATCTGATGCTTAGGAAGCAGGKGGCTAAGGTCCATTTTGCAATTAACGAACTGCCTATATTGGAGTGGGAGGACGATGGCAGGACATTCGGTCCCATTCTGGGTAGTGGCAAAATTGGTTTTCGTCAAATGGCGCCTTTAATCGCCGAATACGCGAATTTACAAGTTTACCGTCTGGATGAAGACGGAACAACCCGCAAGATTTAGGAGGAGAAAAGCCTATGTATTTCGGTGCATGTTATTATCCGGAGCATTGGTTAGAAGAACGTTGGGAAACAGATGCCCGGTTGCAGTGAAGCGGGCATTACCCCGATCTTGTTCGGATTACCTGAAGGCGTCGAAGCTATGGTCAGAGTTGGAACTGACGATAGCGGAAGGAAAATTCTCTTTGTCATCAACCATACGGAAGAGGTAGTAACCGTTAACCTTGATACCACATATACCGATGCATTGACGGACAGAGCTGTCAGTGGAGTGGTCGTACTGAACCCCCAAGATGTGATGGTACTGTATGTTCAGCAATAAGGTTTTCAACAACCTAAGACGATTCCTATGCTTTTCGGTTGATCCCCTTATTGTTTCGTGTAAACGCTTCACTTACAATTTAAGTAAGAAGACATCAAGGTACATCTTAGAAAAGAGGGAGGCGAACTTCATGAGTACTGCACCGACAAGTGCGAAGGATGCGGCGCTTCAGAATAAGCACACGCGACTTGCCGGAACCCCAACATTTCGTTATATGAGGCGTTTTTGGCCGTTTTATGCGATGTTGGCGCCAGGTATTTTATACTTTTTAGTATTCAAGTATGTTCCTTTATTAGGAAGCATTATAGCGTTTCAAGAGTACAACTTGTATGGGGGCTTTTTGCAAAGCGAATGGGTAGGCTTCAAATGGTTTCAACAGTTTTTCGAGTTTGTACACTTCCGACGGCTGTTATGGAATACGTTGGCCATTAGCTTTTATCAACTGATCTTTGCTTTTCCTGCTCCCATCATACTTGCCATTCTCTTGAATGAGATCAGAAGCATGGCGATGCGCCGAACCATACAGACCATCGTTTATCTGCCTCATTTTCTATCGTGGATCATTATTGCGGGCTTCGGTTACATGCTCCTGTCCCCCCAGATCGGACTTATTAATCACATGGTAAAGGCCTTCGGTTACGAGCCCATCTTTTTCCTGCAAGAGCCGAGTTGGTTCCGTACGATAGTTGTCAGCTCTGGCATGTGGAAGGAAGCGGGGTGGAGCGCAATTGTTTTCCTAGCAGCTATTGCTGGAATCAATCCTTCGTTGTACGAAGCTGCTCGAATCGATGGAGCTAGTCGCTGGAGACAGCTCCTGCATGTAACGCTTCCGGGTATGATGCCGGCGATCATGCTGCTTCTGCTATTGAAAATCGGGCATACCCTCGATCTGGGCGTCGAGCAAATCTATGTCTTCCTGAGTCCCATTACATATGAAGTTGGGGACATTATCGATACGTACGCTTATCGGGAAGGCATTCTCAAAGGTGAATACAGCATGACAACGGCGATTGGTTTGTTTAAGTCAATTGTCGGGTTCGTACTATTGATTGTTGCTAACCGAATCAGTCGCAGCACGACAGGCGAGCGTTTATTCTAAGAGAGGAGGAACAAGCGATGCGCTATCGTCTCACATTCGGAGAAAAAGTCTTCGATGCGCTTAACTACATCGTACTGCTCATTGCGTGCGCTGCGGTTATGCTGCCCTTCCTCTATATCATCGCAAGCTCGCTTAGTTCGCCAGAGGCGCTGATCCGGGGGGAGGTCACTTTTTGGCCCAAAGGTTTAAATGTTACGAATTATCAAGTTGTGATGGAAAATAAAGTGTTCTGGAGATCATTTGGCATCACCCTATTCATCGTCGTTGTCGGAACGGTGGTCAATATGTTCATGACAGTCGTAACGGCATATCCGCTCGCTAAGCAGGGTCTTAAAGGAAAAAATATCATTTTGTTGCTGATTGTGTTCACGATGATCTTCCAAGCGCCAATGATTCCGACATACTTAATTGTAAAAAATCTTCACTTGCTGAATACGGTATGGGCTTTAATTATTCCTGGTGCGATTTCGGCCTTCAATATGTTCATATGCCTGACATTCTTCCGGTCGCTGCCAGAGGAACTGTTCGAGGCAGCCCGTGTAGATGGGATGAAGGAGTTCTCCATTTTGTGGCGAATTGCAGTTCCCTTATCAACCCCAATCATGGTGACTTTAATTCTCTTTTATGCCGTCAGTCATTGGAATAATTACTTTTCCGCTCTTCTGTACATTAACGATTTCAAACAGAGGCCGTTGCAGCTGTATCTTTACAATTTGATTGCACAGTTCAACATGAACGAGGAAATGGCATCGCTAGTTGAATCCAACGTCGTTCTTTCACCCCAAGGTCTGCAGATGGCTACAATTCTAGTCGCGACAGTTCCGATCCTTTTGGTTTACCCTTTCATCCAGAAGCACTTTATCAAGGGTGCACTCATCGGTTCGATCAAAGAATAACACGCTTTGATTTATAAACAAGATCTGAGAGGAAGGTTTATATGAGAAAAGGGTTCAAGCAAACAGCATTTATTTTGTCCGCTTTCTCGCTACTAGCTGCAGGCTGTGGAAACAGGGAAGAGAATACGGTCAGCACGCCAGCAGCAACTAAAACGGCAGAAGCAACGCAAGCACCTACCGCAACACCAGCGGCACCGGTTAAAATCAGGATGTTTGCTTCCGATCAGTCACTTCCTCCATTGGATGCGAATGATCCCAACATTCTCTTCATGGAGAAGAAAACGAACACGGATGTGGACTTGGTATCCCTACCTCATTCGCAGTATGAAGACCAGCTTAAATTGAAATTTGCATCCGGCGATTTCCCAGATGTCTATCAATCCTGGTCTGGTCCTGAAGCCGACCTGATTGCCGCAGGCAAGGTTCTTGAACTGAACGATCTGATCGATAAATTTGGTCCTAACTTGAAGAAGAATATTCCCCAAGCTGCATGGGATGCAGTATCTGTTAACGGTAAAATTCTAGCCATTCCGCAGCCTTCCAGTAATTCGAATTCAACGCTGTACGTGCGTCAAGACTGGTTGGATAAGCTAGGACTGCAGGCTCCGAAAACTTCGGAAGAATTGATGACTGTGCTGAAAGCATTCCGGGATAAAGACCCGAACGGAAACGGCAAGAAGGATGAGATCCCATTCTCCATGCGGGAGAAATTCACTTGGGGCGACAATATCTTCRGGATGTGGGGTGTCAATAACTCCTATACGGAAGTGTATTACAACAACGAAGTGATCATCCAGAATATTCATCCTAATATGAAGCAATCACTTGGATTTATCAAATCGATGGTGGATGAAAAAGTAATGGATTCTGAGTTTCTGACGAATTCCAGAACTGTTTGGGAACAGAAAATCAAATCCGGGTTGGTCGGCATGTGGTCGCACACCCAACAACTGGCATGGCAATGGCAAGCGGATTTAGACAAAACGATTCCTAACGAAAAACCGAATGTCGTCGCTATTCCGACTCCGCGAGGTACAGGTTATGACGGTCCTCTGGGCACCCGCTGGAGCCCGGTTGCCAAAACGTACATCATCATGAAGAGTACCAAAAATCCGGAAGCAGTCATCAAGTATTTTGATTGGCTGATGAGCGAAGAAGGCCAGATGTTCACCGATTTGGGGCAAGAAGGAGATTCGTATAAAAAGGAAAACGGCAAGATCGTAGTTGACACAGCGAAGATGGAGAAAAATAAAGCGTTTAACGTGATCTTCAAGATTCATGGTACGAATCCAGCGGTAGAGGAAGCCAAGCTGAGCAATCCTGCTGCTTTCGCCAAGTTGAAGGCTGCATGGGCTGTAGGCGATAAAGAAGGGTTTAAGAATGAGGCTGTAGGTATGCCAGCAGCCAAAAACACGTATAACATCGATACGATGTTCCTTGAAGAAGGCAGCAAAATTGTACTTGGCAAAGCACCTGTTGAACACTTTGACGAATTCGTGAAAACCTGGCGCAAGCAGGGCGGGGATCAGATGGTCAAGGAGCGTACAGACTGGTACAATAAAAATAGGAAAAAATAGGTCATTGGGTTTGGAAAGCAACCCTCGATCGGGTTTCCCGGGAGAGGGTTGTTCTTCTTCACCTATATGGGGGTGCAGACGCAGAAGTGTGGAAGAAAATACATGCCTCCTTAAAATGGAAGCTGGTTAGCCTGCTCATCGTTATCATTGTGTCAATGGTGTCGATGATCGGGTTTTTCAGCTATTACGATACGTCTCGGACCATACGGCAGGACGTTTCACATTTCAGCGAGCAGATCTTGCGCCAAGCCAATCTCAATCTGAACCGGCAGTACATGGAATATGAACGTGGACTTCTGGTTCTTGGAACAAGCAATGAGTTCACGGAGTGGCTTAAAGTTGATCCAGCGGATCGCTTCGAGCTCATTTCCGGTTTTCATTCTTTGGAGCGTAATTACTTGCGGTCTTTTCTAGTGCGCCAGCCTGAGATTATGTCTATATCCATGCTATCGGATAAGGGCGGCGAATTTAATTATGCACTCACTTTTGGGTTATCCAAGGATTATTCGATGGCCAACGAGCCATGGTTGAGTGAAGTCGGTCGGCTCGAGAAGGTCCATCATCGTGTCGTTCAAAGTACCGCATACGTAAATTATAAAAATAATCCGGAGCAAGTACTCCTCTTGTCGATGGCTGGACAATTTGGTGAGCCTGAGGCCAAAGGGTTCCTGAAGATGGATATTTCACTGGAACCAGTGCAAACCATTCTCAACCAGATGCAGCTTGGGGATAAAGGCATAGGTCTCATTGCCAAACCTGATGGAACCATCTTGGTTCACCAGGATCAATCGAAAGTGGGCAGCGTTCTGGAACCTGATATTACCGAACAATTGACTGCTCAAAGCGGTACTTACCTTCGGAAAGAAACACAACAGCTGATTGTATTCGATACGATCCCTTACACCGGTTGGAAAACGGTCGCGATTCTTTCCAATCAAGATATTACGTCCAGCATCAACAGGGTTCGTAACGTCACGATCGGGATCGCATCGACGGGAATTATACTTGCAATCATTCTTGTCACGTTGGTTGCCACTTCGATTACAAGCCGTTTGTCCAAACTCAGGTCCCATATGAAGCGGGCTCAGTATGGGAATTTCAGGGATCGCATTCATATTGAAGGTACGGACGAAGTGTCGGATTTAAGCCATTCCTTCAATCGGATGTTGAATGAACTCGAAGACTCGATCCTACAGTTGACGGAGACACAGTTGATGCAGCAACGAGCTGTATTTTCTGCGATGCAGTCCCAGATTCGCTCTCATTTTTTATATAATTCACTAGAGTCTATTAATTCTATGGCTCATTTAGCTGGACATTCGGACATCGAGAAGACCTCCATCTCGTTATCCCGCATGCTTAGATACACATCCAACTACCAGGATATGCTTGTGAAGTTGGAGGATGAAATTGCGCATGTCAATCATTATATGAATATAAGCCGGATCCGTTTTGGAGAGGAAGTCAGCTACCAGATTCACATACCAGAAGACTGCCGAGAGGTACTCTGTTTAAAGGTTATTCTTCAGCCAATTGCGGAGAATGCGATCAAACACGGCATTGAAACCACTGGTGAGCCGACGCATTTGGAGGTATCAGCGCAGCGGGACGGTGACTTCATCTCGATCATTTTTGAGGATAATGGTAAAAACTATGACGAAGAGAAGCTGGAAGCTTTCCGTATTCGACTGCTTAAGGTGACGCCATCGCAAGAAGAGTACGCATCGCTAACGAATGTCGGTCTCTTAAACGTTCACTTCCGTTTGCAAGCCTTTTACCAGATGAATGGTGTAGGTGTGGCAATTGATAAAGGAAGCCGTCTTGGAGGCGTTAAGGTCACTGTAAGGATTCCCCATAGATTCAACAGCCCAAAGGAGCGATAGCTGAAATGTTCCGTGTACTTATCGCAGATGACGAGCACCTTATACGGTCGAGTTTAACTAGTAAAATCGAGCAATTCAGCGAGGAAACCGTTGTTTCTGGCTTGGCAGCCAACGGTGTGAAGGCTCTGGAATGGCTGGAGGAACATTACGCGGATATCTGCGTGACGGATGTCAAAATGCCGCTGATGGGCGGACTGGATCTGATTGCGAAGGTCAACGAGAGATATCCGTGGATGATTTCTGTGGTCGTTTCCAGCTATGATGAATTTGAATTTGCCAAAACGAGCATGCAGCTCGGTGCCATCGATTATATTATCAAGCCTGTGGACCAGGAACAGTTGAATGGAGCACTTGCCAGAGCAATTGGTGAGGTGTCCTCGCAGCGGCGAGCAGAAGCCGCCATGCTGTTCATGCGATCGATTCCTCATCATCAGGACATGCTGCAACGATGGGTGCTGCAAATTCAGACCGTTCAACTCGAGACGCTTCCGCTCCTAGTCGTGGATACATTGGATATGTTGGAAAGTCTAGCAGGGGACCGATTCTATTTGTTAAATCCACTCTCCATGGCATGGTTGGAAATGATTGTGGAAGAGCTGAAGAAAGAAAAGGTAAAGATCGAGCTTCAAGAGGGCAAGGATTTGGGCCTGTGGGAGAAGACGATTCTACATGATAAAGTGCGCAGCTATTTTCGGTTGTGTGCTGTTCGCCGTCTGGAGGAAGGGGCACAGCGGATTTTTGCAGTCACGCAAGCCGTTAAGGACCAACCTTCCCGCAGGGCGATAGAAGAGGTAAAAGCGTTCATCAACGAACATTATGCGGATAAGCTGAATCTGCAGGAAATTGCGGATCGGGTTGCAATTAGCAGGAATCATTTCGCCMATTTATTCAAACAGGAAACCGGTACGACGGTTTGGAACTATTTGATTCAAATCCGAATGGGGAAAGCGAGAGAATTGCTTCTTGGGACCGATAAGCGAATTTATGAGATTGCACACGATGTAGGATACGATAATAGTGTTCATTTTTCTCAGGTATTTAAAGAACAGTTTGGCTTAACTCCCGCCGAATTCAAAAAACGAATGGAGCGCTAAGTCAGATTCATTTTCCGACTATTCCGATATATATCGTGCCATGCCTTCATTGTGACGCGGAATCGATTCTCCTACAATGAAATTAAAGCGATCTCATTGATTAGTTCATAGGAGGAATAGCATGAGTCAATTCTATAAAGTAGAGCAATCTAACGGAAATTGGTCGTTTATATCGCCACAAAACAAACCCTTTTATTCCGTTGGTGTAAATGGTGTACATAATCAGATCGTGGATCAGGCACATTGGTTGAAAACAGATCTGGTACACAAATATGGCGGAAATCGAGAATGGTTTCCCAAATGGGCTACGGAAAAGCTAAGCCAGGTTGAGCAGTTCGGCTTCAATACATTAGGCGCTTGGCATGAACCCTATTATTGGGGAAACGGTACGCCGAAAACGGTTGAAATCCGCATGTCTAGATTTGCTCCGAAGGTGAATACAGATTGGGGGACAGGTTTCCCTGATGTATTCGATCCCAAATTCCATGCTTCTGTGGAACGCGCTTGTCTGGATTGCTTTATGAGCGGGCGTGGCGAAGCATTATTGAACGATCCGGGTGTTATCGGGTATTATACCGATAATGAAATACATTGGTGGGGACACGGGGGCCAATGGGGCAACAATGACCCTGGCAACGGTGCTAACGATACGAGCTTAGTTGACGACTATTTGGAACAGCCGGCAAGAGGGTACGGCAAGATGGCTTGGATCGAAATGTTGAGGAAACACCACAGCTCGATTGAGGTTTTGAATGAGACATGGGGAGCAGAGTATACGGACTTTGAAGATTTGGCGCATATTGCGGTTTACCGAGCGGATCATCCGCAAGCGCTGGAAGCGGATAAAATGGCTTTCCTTCGTCAGATAGCAGACGTGTATTACCAAACGACATCGGCTGCGCTCAAGCGATATGATCCAAACCGGCTTAACCTAGGAGACCGGATGGTTGGAACGAGCACACCAGAGGTTGTTTTTGATGTGATGAAGGACTATGCCGATGTCATTACGTTGAACTTTTATAGTTTCAACCTGCCTGAACGGTGGATGCGTCACATTCATGAGCGAACCGGATTACCGATGATGATCACAGAGTTTAGCTTTTGTGCAGGTGCGGAAGCTGGATTTCTGATCAATACGAACGGTGCCCGCAATGTTATTGTCAGGTCTCAGGCTCGCAGGGGAGAAATGTATCGCAACTTTGTGGAAGAGGCGGCTCGCATGCCCTTTGTTGTGGGAACACATTGGTTCGCCATGTACGACTATGGGAATCCGCAAGGTTTGATTGGGAACTATGGGCTGCTGGATCTTGCTGACGAGCCCTATGGAGAGTTCGCGGAATTGGTTTGTCAAGCGAATGAAGATGTACTTCGGATCAGACATTCGCAGGAATTGTAATTAGGTGAAGTTGATTGTACGCATGGATCATACGCCGCTAGCTCATTGTTCTTAGAGCTGGCGGCGTTTTCATGTTGGAAGTAGACGGACGAAATTGGCGTAGGGATATGAATCTTTTTAGATTTTCGTGTACACTTAAAATGAATCCATTATGAACGTAATTCATTTATCGTATCCACAAATACTCTGATTCAGATATTGTGGATAACTTTTGGTGAAGCATAGATCGAGAACGAGCAGAGAGAAGTGAGTTTACATGCATCAAAACTATCAATTAACCGTTGAAGAGGTATTGGCACGCCCATCCTTTCAACAGGCTTATATCGCGGCTGGCAAAATGGGCTTAGGACGATTGGTACGCTGGGTTCACATTATCGAGGTGATTCAGTTTGAACAATTGCTGCAAGGTGGCGAGATGATCTTAACGACGGGTGCCGCATTTAAGAACGATACGAAATCGTTCATGATCTATCTAGAGCAGCTAATCCACAGAAACGTAACCTGTCTTTGTATTGAGATGGGACACTATATAAGTTCAGTTMCCCAAGCATGGATGGATGCGGCCGAGGCTCACGATTTCCCGCTCATTATTTTCCCGGAAGCGGTTCGATTTATTGATATCACACAGGATATCCATGCCCATATTATTAATCAGCATCATAAAGCACTTCAGGATTTGGAGAAAATATCACGTGAATTTCATCGCATGACGTTGTCTTCCCAGGGTGTCACGCATGTACTTGCTTTATTGCAGAGCAGCACGAAGGGTCAAGTTATTTATGTGCCAGTCGATGCTGGGCCGAAATTCACTCCGCCGCTTGGCAAACGGGAGTCAGCGCAATGGCTGGCTTTCCTAGCAAGCAGAAGTACAGAAAGCGGGTATGACGAAACAGGAGCAGGGTTGTATTTTGAAGACGTAGAGGGTCAATCCGTTATTGTTCAGCCTGTTGGGGCTATGGGCAAAACCTGGGCACACATCCTGCTCGTGCTGGATCGCAAGCCACAGGAATACGAGTATTTAATTCTAGATTCAGCCTCCCTGTCTATTGCGCAGGATTTGTTGCGGAAACGGTACATGGAAGAGCGGAAATTGTATTCGCAAACACTGTGGGTAGATGATCTGCTTCATATGCGCATTCAAGAGGAGGAGCAGATCAAGGAGCTGATCGGTGCCGAATTTAAACGTCTAAATGCACTAACGTATCAGGTTCTTTTGATCGAATTTGAGCAGGAGCAAGAAGACGGTATGACCGCAGAAGATGATGGGATCGAATCTGCGGGTCTGCATTTGTCACTCGCGGCTAGACCGATTTTTGAGGGGCAGCTATTTCACCCCTTAATTACGTTAAAACATAACAGACTTGTTGTCCTTGCCTTCGATAAAGCTCCTAAGAAACCAGCGAAGGATCGCTTACAGCATGTGCTTGACTCGCTTCAAGGGATGAAGGATCACGCGGGGACACGGTTGAAGATCGGCATTGGGCAACCTAATCAAAGCTTCTTGAACGCGCATCGCAGCTATCAGGAGGCACTCCAAGCGTTGTCATTAACAGTTACGCTGCAGCAGAAGAACGTCATGTTTTATGATGAGTTAGGCGTATTTGAACTGTTATTTCATATCGCGGACAAAGGCATTTTGGCGTCATTCATCCGATCCTATCTCGGTCCGATCATTGATCACGATAGCCTAAAAGGCAGCGAGCTGCTGCGAACGCTTAAAGTGTATCTCGACCATGATGGATCGAAGCAAATTGCTGCGCAGCAGCTTTTTATCGTACGACAATCTCTCTATTATCGATTGGACAAAATTGAAGAGCTGCTGGGCGCTGATTATATGCTTCCCGAGAAAAGATTGGCACTGCAAGTGGGAATCAGAGCCTATCAGCTCCTTCATCCGGAGAAAAAATTGTGAAAAGAAAAGCGGTAGTTTTTTGACAAAATGTCTAATGGCATGTAGCAAATTCTCTCTTATACTTGGAGACAAGTAGAGAGCGATCCTTTCATTAGGGGGTCCTCAAGAGAGGTTGATGGGGCATGATTATTGGCGTTCCGAGAGAAATTAAAAATAATGAGTTTCGCGTTGGCATGACACCGAGCTCGGTGCTTTCATACAAACAAGCAGGAMATGAAGTACGGGTCGAAACGTTGGCAGGGCACAGCATTGGGTTCACAGATGAAGATTATGAAGCGGCAGGAGCGACGATTGTTGCAACCGCAGCGGAGGTATGGTCGTCAGAGATGGTCGTCAAAGTGAAAGAACCACTGCCTGAGGAATATGGCTATTTTCATGATGGATTGATTTTGTACACGTATCTGCATCTTGCTCCTGAAGCGGAATTAACGCATGCCCTTGTTAGTCAAAATGTAACAGCCATCGCGTATGAAACGATCCAGCTTGACAATGGGAGCTTGCCGCTCCTGACACCGATGAGTGAAGTGGCTGGACGCATGTCAGTGCAGATCGGTGCTCATTTTCTAGAGAAGGCTCATGGCGGCAAAGGTATTTTGCTAGGCGGTGTCCCTGGTGTTGAGCCAGGTAAAGTAGCCGTGATCGGAGGCGGTATTGTCGGCGCAAATGCTGCAAAAATGGCCATAGGCCTTGGTGCTGACGTAACGATCATTGACTTGAATGCCGACCGGCTTCGTCAATTGGATGATCAATTTCACGGCCGTGTGAAAACAATCATGTCCAATCCCTACAACATCGCTGAAGTTGTACGCCGTGCGGATCTTGTAGTTGGCGCGGTGCTCATTCCTGGCGCTCGCGCACCACGGCTCGTGACCGAGGAGATGGTGAAAACGATGAGTCCAGGCAGTGTCATCATCGACGTTGCCATTGATCAGGGCGGATCGATCGAGACGATCGACCGCATTACAACCCATGATCAGCCAACCTATGTGAAGCATGGAGTCATCCATTATGCCGTAGCCAATATGCCGGGAGCCGTGGCGCGCACCTCTACATTGGCGTTGACGAATGTGACGACCAGCTATGGTCTACAAATCGCGGGCAAAGGCTTCGCGCGTGCAGCGCTCGATAACAAAGCCATCGCCAAGGGGATTAATGTGACACAAGGTCATGTCACATATCAAGCCGTAGCAGAGGCACATGGTTATGCGTACACGGATATTTATTCGCTGATTCGATAGAAATAAGATGAAGGGCCTCCGCGGGATTGCGGAGGCTCTTTTTCATGGGCAGGCGATTTCTAATTTCAAAATGGAATTGATGATGAAAGTAACGACTAGCTGTCCTAAGGTTCAAGACGGCTGGATGCTTACACTAGCCATGTTCTTACCGCAGATAGATGGATTTTATCCAGTTGCTGAAGTCCGTTTAAATATCAAATAGATGAATTTTCTGTAGTTATTTTCAGTGGAGTTGGCGGGATTGAAAAAAAGTGGGATATTTACCTACATACTTTACATTTAAATCGATTTTTCGGGGAGATTTCATCGAAATAGCTGTACAATTTCCAGTTAATCCGTTTCCACAAGGTCAGGAGTCGACAGGGAGTCCCCTGATGCTTCATAAGTAACCCAACCCACTAGCAATCCCACATCTCTCAAATTCGCATTGACGCTACATTTATTAACATATAAAATTGGTGAAGTGAAACGTTTCAACACAAGTTTTGGACTTCGAAAATGTTCTTCACTTGACTATGTTCCTCAATAGGAGATGACCAATTGACTACGATACAGCAACGCCAAGACGAAATTATTGCGAATATTGCGCAAGCAGCTTATAAACAGCCAGTTCTAAGCAATGGCTTTCTTTTTGAAGGGGACGTGCGTGACAATTTCTATTACGCATCTTATCTATTCGCTGCTTCTGTGGATCCCACGATCACCTTCGAAGGCGATCGCAAAGAGGCAAAGGATAAAGCTGAAGGTGTTTTCATTCACCTACTTGAGATACAAGATCAAGATCCAGCTAGCAGCACTTATGGTCACTGGCCACTCAATTTAAGACCAACGCCTCAAGAGGCGTCGAAGAATACATTGCCAGTTGAGCTCATGGGGAGCTTGATGGTTTATTTTGCCCAGCGATATCAAGAGCAGTTGAGTGAAGCGCTCCGCGTGGCATTTGATAAGACGCTTCGTCATATTTACGACAGCAACTTTTATCGGAAACCGCTAACAAGTTATGGTCATCACGAAGCCAAATATACGGCTGCGAAGCTGATTTTCGGACAACGTTATGAAGATGCTGCTTTAATCAAGGATGGTTACGAAAGTCTGCAATTGACACTCAAACGTGTCACAGCCAATGGGATGACCGAATACGGTGGACTGCCATGGTTCTGGCATTGGGTGCAGGCTTTTACCTGTGCGTGGCAGTTGATCCAAGATACAGACATCCGAAGCGAATTAGCTCGCATGCTGGACTATTTATGGAGCGAGCGCGCGACGTTCTACTTGGGTGGCGCTTGGATAGGCCCGCACGCGCGGATATGGCCGCATGACATGCCGAAGGATACGAATGTGCTGCACGATTATGTGCAATACGGGGACTTCAAGCTGCCGGCTCACATGCCAAGAACTGAATATGCGGGATTCCTTGCGTATGAAGCGCCAGCACAAACTATTCAGACTGCCTTGCATCGGTCATCAGTACCCGTCGAAATTAAACGACAAATTCCTAAACAAATCGGTCAAGCTCAAAAAGAGAATGATCATCTCCACAGTTATGTATACGTCACAGAAAGCTTTGCAATGGGCGGCATGTGGGAACGAATTCGCGAGTTCGACAACGAACAGCATCGCTGGGACATTGCGTTCCCGCTAGATCACGTACAAGGTGTGAATCATGCTTATTTTTTCCATCCGGATTTGGAGCAGCCAGAAGGAGATTTGCGCCATCAAAGCGAATACACAGAAGTGCTTTTTCATAAACAAGTAATTATGGCCTCTTATTCCATTCCAGAAGACCAACCTGGCTATATCAAAGGGTGCTTGCCGCTAGGTGAGTGGGTAGAGTCACCAAGTGGACTTTTTGGACGGGTAGGCAACGCCTTAATGGCCGTATACATCCAGCAACCGTATCATCGTGAAGTTCTGGAGGATCGTTGTTTTGTAACTAGTCGTGGTAGAACGAATGCAGTCGTCGTCGAATGCCTTGATCAATCCAATGCAGAGCTACTTAGCATTCGCGATGTTCACCATTTTGCAGAAATGATGAAAGACAAACAACCTACATACGGTGAAAATAACACGATTACATATACTTCCCTGTCCAATCAAACATTGTTGTTAAGCGGCGATCCAACGAAGGAAATCAGTCCACGTATTGATGGTGAAGTCATCGATTTCACTTCGTATACGATCGCTTAAATTCATAGAAATGAGGATGGACACATGCCTGCAGTTGATTATCCATTAGAAAAGCTTCACACGTACGAAGGACGAAATCCAAGACCTGAAGATTTTGATACGTACTGGGAGCGTGCAATCGCTGAAATGAAGGCGGTAGATCCCCAAATCGAGCTTCGACCAAGTGAATTTCAAGTACCTTATGCGGACTGCTTTGATCTGTATTTCACAGGTGTTAAAGGTGCTCGCATTTACGCGAAATATATTCGTCCGAAGAACATGACTGAACCGCATCCAGCTATTGTTCAGTTCCATGGCTACTCCGGTAATTCAGGTGATTGGAACGATAAACTTTCTTACGCAGCGCTGGGCTATTCCTTCTTCTCCATGGATTGCCGTGGTCAAGGTGGATTCTCGGAGGATGTTGGCGGAACCAAAGGGACGACTCTACGAGGACACATCGTTCGTGGATTGGATGATCACCCGGATCAGCTCCTGTTCCGTGATATATTCTTAGATACCGCACAGCTTGCTGGCATAGCAATGAGTATGCCTGAAGTGGATCCTGCACGCGTAGGCGCAATGGGAGGCTCGCAAGGCGGTGCGTTAACGATTGCTTGTGCAGCACTTGAGCCGCGTATTAAGAAACTAGCACCCGTCTATCCTTTCTTAAGTGACTATAAGCGTGTATGGGAGATGGATTTGGCGAAGGATGCCTATCAAGAATTGAAGGATTTCTTCCGTCGTCATGACCCACAGCACAAACGTGAAGAAGAATATTTCACGAAATTAGGCTACATTGATATTCAAAACCTAGCTAATCGAATTCAAGGTGATGTGATGATGGCCGTAGGTCTCATGGACACTGTATGCCCGCCGTCTACCCAATTTGCTGCTTACAATAAAATCACTGCAAACAAAAAGCTAGAAATCTTCCCGGATTTCGGACATGAAGGACTTCCAGGCTTCAACGATTTGACTTTCCAATTCATGATGGATCTTTAACAAATTAAAAAACCACTCTCATTCAATTCATGTGAGTGGTTTTTTGCGCTCAGCTTGCTGCTGGCGATATTGCCTCGGTGTGACACCGATCATTTTTTTGAAAAGCTGATTGAAGAATTTCATATCTTGATATCCGACACGTTCAGCAATATCGCTGATTTTATCGGAGGACTCACGTAAATACTGACAACACGCTTCTAACCGGGCATGCTGCACATACGTTGTGAAGCTCATACTTGTGAGCTTTTTCAATTGTCGTTGGAGCTGGCGTTCACTCAAGGAAAGCTTTGAAGCCGCCTCGACAAGCGTGATCGGATTGCTGCAATTCATTCGAATATATGTCAGCAAGTTTTCAATGCTATTCATGCTAGTTGGAGGAACTTGAGGATGCCGATCAAACTTCGCACGATGCATATAGACGAACAGTTGCTCAACACACGCTTGCATGACTGTAATAAAACCGGCTCTTCGAGCTTTAAACTCGAAATGTAATTGCTCAAACAATGGTTGGAACTCACCATTTTGTTCATGGAATGAAAGGAATTCTACACCGCCACTAGCGTCAGTTGCTTTTTGAAAAAAATGTGGAATTTCTTGCTCACCCATTGCCGCCGCATGCTGGAGTAATTGGTCCATCCATGCCTGTGTAAAAATACAATTATACACGATCAGCGGCTTATTCTGATTCGTAGATGCGGGACGAAATACATGAGATATGCCAACAGGCAAAAAGAAGAGGTCGCCTTTCGTAACATTCATACGAACACTGTCCATATAATGCGAGCCTCTGCCTTCTGCCACATAGCTGATTTCAATAAAATCATGTGTATGCTGCTGCATGTCGAAGGATTCATGAACTCGATTCACGTAGAGTGGGAGTTCGGGAACGAAATATAAGTGGCCTCCCGATTCCGTAATGCTGCGCTTCATCTTCATGCTATTTCACTTTGAAATGAACAACAGCGCTATACAGCATTTTCCCTGCATTCGGGTCGAATACGATGTTATGCTGGATGGCATATACATCGAGCATCAGCGCCTTGTTATTGTCGATTTGATCATTGATTTTCTTTTCAAGTGTTTTTAAATCATAAGCCTGAAAAAACTCAATTTTATTTTCGATACGATCTAAAATAAAGTCCATGATCCTGCGCCTCCTATAGGTCTATGTAAATTTATGACGACTTCTCTTATTATAACGTCAATATCTGATATAGGAAGTGGAACTGAATAGGCGTATACTGGGAAATGCATGGAACGGACGTTTTTAATACATGGAGAAAGACTTACAAGCGAGTCAAAATTGTAATAGGAAGTGATGTCGTTTTGAAGCCTACACGGTTATTGGTTGACTTCTTGTTAAAGAATTGGCCGGTGTATGTCATCGCCGCACTCTTGATTTCGGTAGGGAATATTGTTCACTCGTACTATCCCAAATTGCTAGGCATGTTTACGGACCAGCTCCAGAAGGGTGGACTCAGTAAAAGTTTAATTGCGCAGTACAGCGTGCAGCTACTCATAATAGGTGTTACGTTTGGTGTATTGTGCGCGATTGGACAGTACATGATTATGCGGAGCGGAAGACGATTTGAGTTCGAAACGAGAAATCGGTTATTTGATCATTTTACCCGGCTTGGAGCAACGTTCTATTCCCAAAATGGGGTCGGTAAGCTGCTGAGTTATGTGATGAATGATGTGACGGTTATTCGAGAGTCCATCTCTTTGGGAATCAACCAGATTACGAACTCCGTCATTTTAATAGCAGCCGCAATTGTTTCGATGTTGTTTAGCTCCATTCCGCTCTATGTCATTCTGATCTGTATCGTGCCCTTATTGCTCATTCCAGTGTTATCTGCTAAGTTTCAGCCAGTCATCAAGCAGCGTTCCTTACAAGTTCAGGAAGCATTGGGAACGATGACAGAATCAGCCGAGGAGCAATTTGGAGGCATTCGTGTTGCTAAGAAATTCGCTGTAGAACCGATCATGATTAGCAGATTTAGCGAAACGGTTGATCGGATTCGTGACAATCAGCTTCGGTTAGTACGACTTTCCTCGTTATTTGAAGCGTTAATTCCGTTTCTGGGTGCGGTATCGCTTATTATTGCGATTGCCTTCGGGGGCTATTTGACGATTCATGGGCGTATTACGATTGGGCATTTCGTTGAATTAACGTTGTATATTCGGATGATGGTGAATCCCTTACAACAAATTGGGCGTGTCATTAATGCGCTGCAGCGGTCACGAGCTTCCTTAGAACGAGTCAATGAGCTGCTAGCGAAGGAATCAGACATTAAGCAGAATGAGCTTGCTCAGCCTACGCACCTAGATCAGGAAGAGATTCGGATTGAGCATCTGTCATTTGCTTATCCGGATGATGAAGATGAAGTGCTTCATGATATCTCACTGACCATTGAACCAGGGAAATCGATCGGTATCATTGGTAAAACGGGCAGCGGGAAGTCTACGTTGATGAAAATCATGCTGCGAATCTACGATCCGCCGGAAGGAACAGTCTGGATCGGAGATAGCGATATCCGTGATGTGACACTTGAAAGTCTGCGGAATCAAATCGCTTACGTGCCACAGGAGGGCTTTTTGTTTAGTACATCGATTCGGGATAATATTGCCTTCTTCAAAAGGGAATCCTCCATAGAACAAGTGGAACGTGCTGCCAATAAAGCACAAATATTGTCCAGCATCGTGACATTTCCAGAAAAGTTTGAGACAAAGTTAGGTGAACGAGGAGTAACCTTGTCAGGTGGTCAGCGTCAGCGAACGAGCTTAGCAAGAGGTATTATTAAAGATTCGCCTTTGATGATTCTAGATGACAGCGTAAGCGCTGTAGATTCGGTAACGGAAAAGCACATTATTGATGCGATTCGGAAAGAACGAACGAATAAGACGACGATCTGGATTGCACATCGGATCTCTGCGCTTAAGCACACCGATGAAATCATCGTGCTGCATGAAGGAAGAATAGTTCAGCGGGGCACCCATCATCAACTGATAGCACAAGACGGTTTATACGCGGAGCTGTATGCCATTCAAGAAGGAGGTAACGACGATGTTCAAGCGGAATAAACTTCCACAAGATCTCAGTCAATCGAAAGCTTCCTTACGTTCGTTAGCTGTTTACGCCAAACCGCACAAGCTCACGTTTGCTGTTGTTGTCGTATGTGCCTTATTGGGTATCGCGGCAGATCTATTTCAGCCATATTTGGTCAAAATTGCAATCGACGACAATCTCATGATCGGGAAAAATGATTTCAATGCACTGATTAAGATCTGCTTGCTGTACGGGGTATTATCTATCTCTAGCATGTTTTTCAGTTACTTACAAAATAATTTGCTGCAATTCGCAGGTCAAAGCATTGTAGCCAAAATCCGCAAAGATTTATTTCAACATATTTTCAGGCAGTCGATGTCCTACTATGATAAAACGCCGAGTGGAAGCTTGATCACGCATGTGTCTAGTGATACGGAAACATTGAACCAGTTTTTCACCCAAGTGCTCCTAAGCCTTGTGCGTGATAGCATGACGTTGGTTTTCATTATCGTGCTCATGTATCATTTGGATCCGATGCTAACGTTGTATAGTATGATCGTCATTCCCATCATCGCTCTCATCGCGGTAGGTTTCCGTCAATATATGCGCAAAACGTATCAGCTATCACGTTCCAAGTTGTCCCAGATGGTAGCGTTCACAGCTGAAAACTTATCGGGTATGCACCTTATTCAAGCGTTCCATCAAGAGAAAGAGCAGATGAGTCGCTTTACGGATAAGAACACAGGTTATTTCCGAGCGAATCTAAGAGAGATCCGAACTAGTGTGTTATTTAACCGCTCTTTTGACATTTTGGGGAACTTATCCATAGCCTTTATTACTTGGGTGGGCGGTATTGCCGTCTTCGATAAAGCGATAGAGTTTGGTGTGCTTTACGCGTTCATTACGTATATTAGACAGTTTTTTCAGCCTATTAATAACATCACACAGCAATGGAATACACTACAATCCACACAAGTATCCATGAGTCGGATTTGGAATATTTTCTCGGCGCAACCGGAAGTCAAGGATAAAGAGGTTTCAGAACTGGTTCCGCTGGTTAATGTTCAAGGTGACATTCAGTTCGATCATGTGCATTTCGGGTATCAGAAGGATACCGCGGTCATTGAAGATTTGGACTTACATATCGCACCTGGCGAAATGATTGGGGTTGTAGGTACTACTGGTGCGGGCAAAAGCTCATTGATCAGTCTGCTCTGCCGCTTTTATGATGTGCAGGGAGGCGCCATACGTTTAGATGGCATTGATATTAGAGACATCTCCCAGGCGGATCTCCATCGAACGATTGGTTTGGTCCAACAAGAACCTTATTTATATGCCGGAAGTATTTTTGAAAATGTAAGGATGTTCGACCCCACGATTTCACGTGAGACGGTCATTGAAGCTTGCAAATTGGTCGGAGCAGATGCGCTCATCACGAGGATGAAGGACGGGTATGATTCACGAATTTCAGAAAGAGGCAGCGGGTTGTCGGCTGGTGAAAGGCAATTGATTTCTTTTGCCCGCATCATCGTATTTCAACCCAAGGTTCTTATTTTAGATGAAGCTACGGCTAATTTGGATTCACAAACCGAGCAGCTTATTCAAACGGCCTTGAACATTGTTGCTGAAGGAAGAACATCCATCGTGATTGCCCATCGGATATCAACCATTATGCATGCCGACCGTATTATCGTAATGAGTCATGGGGAAATTGTTGAAGAAGGCACACACACCGAGTTGCTTGCCATGCAAGGCATTTATGAACAACTCGTGCATCATTCACAAGGAAGTCATGCTCAAGAGAATGAAGCAGATGGTCGTATTTCATCCATAGGCTAATGATCAGGTACTAGGAATAGATAGTACTTCTCAAATCAGTGTTCTCCTGTAGAATTAGAAGCATAGTAAGAGAGGAGATGAACAGCATGAAAGCCAACAAAATCATGGTCCAACTTGGTTATGTACTGGGGGCTAGTGCTCTTTTAACTGCTATTGGTTACTTCTTTGCTTCTAACTGGGAGAAGTTGAACCGATTAGAGAAATTTATTCCTATATTTGTCCTTATATTGGGGTTTTACGGATTATCCGTTTGGCTTTCGCGCCAGGTGGGAAGAGAGTTTTTAAGTAAGTTAAGCTTGTTTGCCAGCTGTATTTCTTTCGGAGTTGGGGTTGGGTTGATCGGTCAAACCTATAATTCACACGCAGACAGTTATAGTTTGTTTCTAGTGTGGTTTCTACCAGCCCTTCTATTTGCGATCTTAACCCGATGGCAGCCCTATTATGTCTTGAGTTATATACTTGGACATTTAGCCTATGGACTGTTCTTCTTTCCAAAATGGGGCAGTTATTCCGAATCCGAAGGTGCTACAATCCTTATCTGGTTAGGGCTTGCGATCGTGAACGGTACCTTGTTCGTCTTATTTGAGAAAGGTCGCTTACAGTCCCCATTCCTCAAATGGGTGACCTTTCAAGCGACAATTTGTATATTCGTTATCTTGTCCGTATCCCATATGTTCGAGAGTTATGGGATTTGGATGAACTTGCCACTGATTGCCGCGCTGGCAGCAGCTGTCCTGTATGCACATCGGACACAGAGTAAAGTTTATCTGCTGTTCGCAGGGCTTTGGATTTCAGCCGCGATCACAACGAAGTACGTTGAATTGATAATTGAGTACCATAATGAACTCTTTTTTATCTTAAGCTTGTTGTTCGTGATCGTGTTTATCGGTGCGAATGTGATGTTTATGAACTATGTGCGTGCTTGGAAGCCATCTTCTGAGAAGTTAGAAGAGGGTATTGATACGGAAGAAACGACAGAAACCAATGGTGACGGAGACTTCACGAAGTGGATCGTACGTGTTCTTACGATTTCTGTCATTATCATTGGCTCACTGTTAGGAAGTTTCACGCTGATTGGGCTCGTGACTGTCGTGTTAGGGTTTGATGAGCCTGCTAATATTTTAATCGGCYATGGCTTTCTAGCTGTGATTGGGATGCTATTGGCGCGAGGATTTAATATATTAGCTCGCTTTACCATCTTAATCAGCGGACTCATGTTGGGTACTGGTGCTGCAGTTGTTACGGACAAATCGTTGATGCTGCTCATCTATTTAGCTTTAACACTTGTGGCTTTTGTTTTTTTACAGGGATTGATGACACGGATTCTCTTCTTCCTAACATCTATCATTATCTTGGCATTTGTCTTATTTGATTGGATCCATAGTGGCGTTGCCGTGCTTAGTATTCTTGCGGGATTGCTCTTCGTGCTTTTCGCTGGTGGTCAGGTGATTCGACTGTCAACATTCCGCGAGCCCGTCCTTTATAGCAGCTTCCCAGCTTTCTTATTAGCATTGTTTGCCTTAACCTTTATGACAGAGTCAGCGTGGTACTATACTACGAATGTGCTGTTCTTCGTTCTCGTTCTAGCGGCAATTCTGATAAGTCGACAGCTTCATATCAAATGGATATTTAATTGGTCGATGGGGTTCTGGATCGCTTTCCTCGTCTACAAATATTACGATTTAGCTTGGAAGCTCTTGCATAAATCCATCAGCTTCGCGATTATCGGTATTCTGATCATAGGAATCACAGTGTGGATTGAGAAAAAGAACGGACTCGAACCAGACGATGCAACGCAACCACAACTTGGGCTTGGATCGAATCGTTGGATCATCGCCTTATTAGTCTTACTTCAAGTAGCGGCTATGTCTTTGCAAATTGGCAAGAGCGAGTATCTTCTCAGTCATGGGAAGCTGATCAAGTTGCAGCTGCAACCATTGGACCCGCGTTCCTTGATTCAAGGGGACTACGTTCGTCTACGCTACACGATTTCAGAGCCTGAGATCTATCAGCACGTGGAAGATCTGAAGTCTAAAGGGAAAATTAGCGTTGTTCTTGCACTTGGCAGTACATCTGATGTTTATGAATTCCGTCGGGAATATAAGGTTGGCGAACAACTTGCCCCTGATGAAGTCCGCTTGAATGGTGAACGAGAAGGGTATGAAGGAATTAAATATGGTATCGAGAATTTCTTTATCCCAGAAGGCACCGGGAGAACGTATGAACAGAATGCTAAGTTTGCTGAAGTGAAAGTATCCGCTAACGGGGATGCGATCTTAGTACGATTAACAGAAAAATAAATTAGCATGTTAAGAAATTGAAAGAATGAGGTAAAGAACATCATGTGGCTACTATTTTCCGTCCTTGCGGCTCTCTGTTTTGGGCTGCGAGGAATTTTATATCATTGGTCTAGTCAGCAATCACTGAATCGAAACGTACTGCTCTGTGGCACTTTTGCAATGGGTGCGGTCGTAAGTTTAGCATGTGCCCTAGTGTGGCAGTCGGAATGGGAAACATCGGCGCTTATTGGGATTCAAATGGGGTTGTTCTCCTTCGGAGCCAATGCCAGCATGTTCAAAGGCTTCGCAGTCGGCAAAGCTTCCTTAGTTGCTATTTTGACAGGATTGCCATCGGTTGTAGTTGTACTATTTGCATATATCCTATGGGGTGAACGGCTGAACTTGCTTCAGCTGTTTGCTTTTGTTGTTATTGTCATTGGTATTTTATTCGTTAGGTATTCCAATGATATTACGTTGAGTAACTTACAAGGTGCTGGCTGGGGTGTGATCGCGCTCCTCTTATTTGCAGCGAACGACTTGTCCAGTAAATGGACAACCCTCGTGCATGCTTCCTTATTTCCGACCTTGTTCTTTATGTTTGCAACAGGCACGATTTGTTTCGCCATCTGGTGGTGGAAAGATAAGAAGAAGGGTGCTGCCCAGCAAACAGAGAGAAGTACTTGGACAGAACGCAAGACGTTCCTATTTGGTATGGCTGTTGGTATAACAAATGTCATGGGAATGATTCTTATCATTCATGGATTTGCGAACGGAATTACCGGATTGGTTTCGGCGGTTGTCGCGCTGAATGTACTGATCGTGCTGTTGTATACGCGATTTATTTTGAAGGATAAATTCTCGAAACTAGAACAATCTGGTTTAGCGATTGCGATGGTTGGCATCCTTATGATGAAGTTAGTTGCCTCTTGAGATTGCATGTCGGCATGTAAATTACAACATATACTTTCTGAACAGGCGTAAATGCGTTACAATAGAATTATTCGTGCCATTAAGAATGATTCAGGAGGCTATACCACAATGACAGACAAAGATATCGAAACACAAGCAACCGAAGAGATTGAACATGATCCAGAACGTGATCAGGCCCAAGTCATTATTACATGGTTTCAACATATCCAAGAAATTGTGAAAGAACAGTTCCCTGAGTATGAAGTGGATGGGCAAATTGGCAATAACCCAACCTACGGTCCAATGTTTGCTTTTACACTCAAAAAAGACGAAAAGTCCACAGCATGCGGATTTTTCTTGAATGAAATTATGCGAAATTTCCAAACGAATCCAAATGCAGGACTGTGGATGTCCTCTTTCTTCGTTGATTTGTTGAGAAGCGAAGAGAGTCACCTTCTTCCGAATCCGCCTCAATCTGAAGATGAAGCCAAAGAACTGCTGGACAAGCATATTGTTCCTTATTGTGCGGCAGCCGTTCGCGAGGAGTTCCCTGAACAGAAGATTTACGTAGATCTAGAGCTTCATGAGGAACATGGTCCTGTACTTGAAGCAGGATTTGTTGCTGTCGAAGATGGCAATAACACATGTGCACTTCCGCTTCAATACTTAATGACTTTATATTTATTGAATCGTGATCCAGCAGAACCGTTGATTCAAGCGATGTATCGATTGTATGAGGAAAATAATTTAGGTCAATAAGATAGCAACGATTCATGCGTGAAGCACACGCCGCTAGCTCCTGTTTGTAGGAGTTGGCGGCGTKTTTATTTGTTTAGGGGGGATTGAATTGTTTGAGAAGGAGTATGAGGTCTTTTGGAATGACCAAGTTCGAGATGCACAAGGACAAAGGCTGGATATGCTGCGAAGGGATTTGACGGGAACGAAGATACTTTTGAAGGAGGTGCTGTTGCCTGTTTTGGGTTCGTTTGATGGGTTGGAACTCGAATATGAAATGATAAGTTTGTCAGGTGTGAAGATATATGGGGACGTCTGCCATCCTATATTGCGGATCGTGTTCGAGGAGGACAGCTTCATTACGCCGCTGAGAAAATTACGAGAGACCGTTTCTCATTCGAAAGGGCACGTGCTCGAAGTGTTGCGATGCTCGGATATACCTATTTTCCATATAGCCGGGATGAGCTTGAGAAAAAGCCGAGTTTCTGCCAAAGAAATCTATTTGAATGGATAGGCAGATTCGGCAATGCGCTGGGAGCTGGGTGGCACGAGTTGCCGGTTTATGAGCGGGAGGTTTTGAGGTTTGCTTTAACATGTAAGCCATTTAGTGTGAAGGAAGTGTGTCACTGGTTGCAGTTTGCGTGAGTAACTTGTAGCAAAATATTACGAGAATTGGTGGATAAGGGCTTACTCAGCCCAAGTGGTGGAAGTCTGATAAGAAGTTATCAATTCTTGATCACTGAAAAAGCCATAGCACTTTTGCATCGCAGCAAGTGAGGCAAAAGTGAGGAGATAGTCCGAAAAATAGACTATCTCCTACCCACCATCAAACCGGCTATAAGTTCCGATAAATCATAAAGTCATCATACGTCCGAATGATGGGAATAGCCGCACTCGCCCCAAGCTTTGCATATTTCATCGCATGCGAAGTGTTGAAAAGTACCACGGAGTCCGTGGGGCGAAGCCAGCCTTGGTCACAAAGGGCAAGCATCGCTGCCCAAGTGGCCGCGCCTTCGGGAGAAGAGGAAATGCCTTCCGAGCCTAAACTATGCGTGGCTTGGGAAATTTGCGCTTTGGACACCGCGATGGCCGTTCCACCGCTTTGCTCGACAATCGACAGAAGCAGTTCCAAATCCGGCGGATTCGGAACACGCATCCCTGTTGGATTGGGAATAATTCTGTCTCCAACAGGCGAAGCCGTGTTACTTTCAATCGGAGGTGTTTCCCCCAACGATCTCTTCATACCATCCACAATAGGCTGACAGCCTTCCTCTTGTACACAAACGAATCTCGGCATGTCGCAATCAATGAAGCCTAATTCCTTCAACTCCAGGAATGCTTTCCACATGCCAATAATACCTGAACCGCCGCCCGTGGGATAGATGATCACATCGGGGAATGTCCAGCCTAATTGCTCCGCAAGTTCAAGTCCCATCGTTTTTTTGCCTTCTACACGGCCGGGCTCTTTCAATGTGCCGACATTCACCCAGCCTTGCTCGATGCGGCCTGACTCGATGATCGCGGCAGCATCATGAATAAAGCCATCAACGAGTACTGTCGTAGCTCCGTACATCGGGCATTCATCGACAATGAGCGAGGGGCAGTCCATAGGGATGAAAACAAACGCTTGAATGCCGGCTCTTCCTGCATAAGCAGCTAATGCGCTTGCTGCATTCCCGTTCGATGGAACTGCTGCTTTCGTTGCTCCGGCTTGTTTCAATAAAGAAACCGCCACCGAAAATCCGCGTGATTTAAAGCTGCCTGTTGGATTTTGTTCCTCACGTTTGATCATCAAACGTTTGAGCGATAGCTTGCTTTCCCATTCTGGCAGACGCAGCAATGGTGTCCAGCCTTCACCTAGGGAAATGATATGGGACGGATCGTGAATAGGGAGCAGTTCGTGATATCTCCACATAGATGGATATCTAAGCGCAAGCGATGTTTTCGTTAACGTTTGTGCAACATGCTCAAGATCATAGTTAACCAATAAAGTGCCGCCGCATTTGCATTTCATGTCTTGATAGCGGAAGGGCAGTTTTGCAGAACATCGTGAGCAATGCAGCTCCCATTGTTTCATATCTGGACCTCCTCGGCGTCTCTAGTAGGAATGATCATGCTTGTTTCCTACGTGCATGAAATGATTTGATTGTACGGAAGGTAGCTTTATTAGGCAGCTTTAAAAATAATTCGAGCATAGGCGCGAAATTCACTTCGATAATCCAAACATGTCCTTGCTTATCGAAGGCCATGTCGATCCCCATCGTTTTGACCCAACGATAGGAAGGACCTAACTGATCAGCTGAACGGAGTGCAACGGCATGCAGCTGAGCAAGGAGCTCAGAACTCTGCATGTCCTTAAGCTCAGAGCCACGGATAGCATTCTCTACAGTAACTACACGACCGCCGCTCATGCGAATATTCGTGACAATAAAGCCTTTGCCGGCCACCTTCGCGAGCATCCCTGTCACTTGCCAACTAGACTTCGTGTGTCGTTGAACCATCACTCTCATATCAAAGGGACGGCCATTCTTGGTGGCAAGGCGGATACGTTGTTGGACGATGTAGTTTTTATTTGCTTTCTTCTTAACAAATGCATTGATCTCATCTAGCTTCGTGTACGTTCGGCGTTTGGCACCATCATGGACCTCAAAGGAAGAGCTTCCTACGGTTTTGACCCGAATAACGCCATTCCCGCCATAACTGCCGGTCGGTTTTAGAATGATTTGACCATATTTGGTCAGCATGCGCCAGAAGCTGCTCTCACTCAACCAATCTGTTTCAGGCAGAAACGCTTGAAGTTTTTTTGATTTGCGCAGTAGTTTATATTTCGTCCATTTACTCGTGGATAGATTACTCATTCGCTTTCTCTTCTTGCCTTTGAATGACGAGATCATGTTCTTCCACGTGAAGTAGTTGATTCTGACTATCAACGAAAACAACCTGTGGTTTGAGTGCGCGTATTTCCTCTTCATCCATGAGTCCCATACTGAGAATGATTACGAGGTCTCCGGGAGAGAAGAGATGGGCAGGCGGACCGTTTAATCCGATTTTGCCGCAGCCTTCTGGAGCGGGAATGGCATACGTTTTCCAGCGGGTTGCATTGCGAAGACTTGTGACTTGAACCATTTCATACGGGTGGATATTCGCCTTGCGCATCAATAGCCCATCAATCGTGATGCTGCCTACATAATCCAAATCGGCTTCCGTTACAGTCGCACGATGTATCTTCCCTTTACACATTAGTCGCTGCATGTGCAGTAGCGCTCCTTTATGATCACATGGTGTTCTTCACAGGGTATGAGTGAGACTAGTCTCACGGTGTAGGTTAAAGCCTATTGTATGGAAAAATGGGCACTTGATGGCAGGAAATGAACTGGTTATTTCCTGGGCAACCGCAGAATACGACAGGGAAGTCGAGTCCCATGAGAAAAAAAAGCAGAGCCTAGGGCTCTGCTTCAACGTCAAATTAATTTAAGACCGCTAATTAATACTAAGGTGGCAATAATCGTACGAAGTACAGTTGTTGGTGCTTTCGTTGCGAGCATGCTGCCGATGAGTACGCCAGGGATCGAACCGATAAGCAGATTAATAACGAGCGAATAATTGACATTCCCCATACTGGCATGCAGAATTCCTGCTGTCGAAGAGAGTAGAAAAGCATGCGCGATATCCGTGCCCACGAGCTGTACGGGAATCATTCGGAAAAAGTAGAGCATGGCAATCGCATATAAGGAGCCAGAGCCAATAGACGTTAGTCCAACAATGAAGCCAAGAACGCCGCCAATCGTAATCGTCAACCAACGCTTCTCTTCTAAAGATTTGAGCTGCCAACGATTCTCTTTCATCCGATGTCCGAAGAATACTTTGAACAACGTTGCGAAGGATACCAGAATCAACACATAGCCGAGTGCGTGCTTAATGACTACTTCTTGATTGTCGAAGAAAGAATCAAATAATTTCAGGAATACAACGGCAAGTACGACACCTGGAATACTACCCATAGCAAGCATTTTCACAAGTTTAAAGTCGATTGTTTTCTGCCGCCAATGCTGGACAGTACCGAAAAGTTTCGTGATCGAGTTATAAAGAAGATCTGTTCCTACAGCAATGGAAGGATGAATGCCAATTAAAATTAATATGGGAGTCAGCAAGGAAGCGCCGCCTACACCTGTCATTCCGACCAGAAATCCAACAATTACACCCATTAGAATAATACTCAAAGTCATGTTGTCATGTCCTCTTTTCATTACCCACTAAACATATTGGATTAATTTTATTCCCCTGAAAGGCATTTGTAAAGAGAAATTTTCCAAGCTCGTCTCTATCCCGAGTAAATCGCTTGCTATTCATCAATTCTGGAATCAGGTACAATGGATAGATGTGTCAAAGTCAGTTTAGGGAGGACAATTCATGCGTAATCGAACTACCGTGATGGTCAGTATCGTACTGGCCATGTTAGTCGCGTCTATGGACACGACAATTGCCAATACAACGATGCCGATCATTGTGAATGACATTGGTGGAAACAGCCTCTATGCCTGGGCGTTTACCTCTTATATGGTACTATCTACGGTTCTAGCTCCTCTAGCAGGCCGTTTATCGGATTTATTTGGGCGCAAACGCATATATGCCGCGGGTATTCTCCTATTTCTTGGCGGTTCCGTACTCTGTGGTTTAGCAGACACCATGGTGCAACTCATTATTTTCAGAGCGATTCAAGGGATCGGTGCTGGGGTGATGATGCCATTCCCATCCATTATTGCCGGTGATATTTACCCGGTGGAGCAGCGTGGCAAGGTGCAAGCTTTTTTCACAGGCATGTGGGGGTTATCCGCAATTTTAGCACCTACATTAGGCACATTTTTTGTAACGTATTTGAACTGGCGCTGGATTTTCTTCGTGAACATTCCGATATGCCTTATTGCCTTACTAGCTCTGATGCCATACAAAGAAGTGTATCAGCCGAAGAAAGCCGTCATTGATTATTGGGGCGCACTCTTATTTGCCGCAGGGATTTCGTCTTTATTACTCATAACGGTGGTCGATTCATATACCTATCTGTATGGAGTCGTTGGTGTTCTCCTGCTTGTTGCCTTCTTCTTGTATGAAAAAGGGCATGCAGCCCCGCTTGTTCCACTGACGCTGATGCGAAATCGGCCCGTGGCCTTGATGATTGGCGGATCATTTCTCAGTTGTGCGGCGCTTTTCGGGACGTCCAGTTTCATTCCGTTGTTTTTGCAGAATCAAGGGCACTCTCTGTTCATCAGCGGTATTGCCCTCCTAGGTACATCCATTGGGTGGATGGTTGTTGCCGTCCCGAGTGGTAAATGGGTGATACGCTTCGGTTATAAGCCGTTGCTGCTAGCGGGGAATGCCTTACTTGTCGTCACAGCCGTTTTACTATTCTTCATCCGTGAAGGCACCTCTTTTGAGTATGTATTCAGCACGCTAACCATGCTCGGACTCTCATTTGGACTTCTGTTTACGGTGTCAACGATCGGTGCTCAGCAGTTAGTCGAGGCCCATCAGAAGGGGATTTCAACCTCATTGCAGCTATTCGCACGGAATATTGGTACAGCGGTCAGCGTCACGGTGATGGGCTCGATTGTAACAAAATCGGATGTCTTCTATACGGGGATTCACGGGATGTTCGTTTATGGGTTAATAGCAAGCATTGTTGCTTTTGCAGTACCTTTAGCGATTCGAACTGTGAAGCAAGATGCCTTGTCAGGATAGAGTATTCAAATACTCGCAAGTTGACAGTCTGCAAGCATTAGTGGAAAATTAGAGCTATATGAATATAGAAAGAAGTGAGTGTACGTGTTACTGAATGTGAAATCCCGCCTTCATGAAGGTGATATTCAACAATTACTTGGCTACAGCGTGTTTCCAGATCCAGATAGTCTTCAAGAAGCCCTCAGCCAATATGAAAATAATGAAAACACATGGTTATTTGCTTATGAGTCGGAAGGTTTACCCGTTGGCATTATCGGCTTCGAGCTGAATGAGAAGCAGGAAATGATACTTCGCCACCTCGCAGTTGAGCCTGAGAGTAGAGGAGAAGGCTTTGGACGCGGCATGTTGCTTGAAATTATTGAGGATATGCAGCCAGTTCGCATTACGGTGGAAACCGATGAAGAGGCTGTACAATTTTATCGCAACGTTGGATTCGTGATTCGTAGTCTGGGTGAGAAATACCCGGGCGTAGAGCGGTTCCTGTGCACGTACGAGGTTGAGGAAGAAGACGAAGAGTAATTATCATAGGCGAGCAAAGAGAAATCCCGAGGAACTGCGAACTGCAGCTTCTCGGGATTATTGGTTTTTAGAAAGATAAGTGCTTACATGCGGGATTTGACCGTCCTTGCATACTCGGATGGACTCATTAACGTTGCTTTCTTAAAAGCCTTGGAGAAATAGTGAACTGAGCTGAAGCCCAGTTGCCTGGATATCTCAGTAAAATTATACGATTCTTCGCGAATTAGGATTTTGGCTTGCTCGATTTTCAATTTGGCGAAGTACTCCATGAGCGTATAGTTCGTATGTTTTTTGAAAAGATCCTTGAGCTGTGTTTTGCCTACACAGAACACTTGGCTAATTTCGTTAAGAGTAAGATGAGCATCGATATGCGCTTCCATGTAGCTCATGACTCTACTAGTCAAATCATGAACTGACTTCTCCTTGGCAACTGTAGAGAGCGGCGTATCGGCCTCTACCTGAGCAGATTTCCGTAGCAGACGCACCAACAGAATTTCTAGGTAGCTTTGAATCATTTGTTCACTGCCTACAGGCGCATCTTGCCTGCGTACAAGGGGATGACCGAATGGGAATTCGAAGGCTTGTTGTCCTTCGCGTACGATTTGGGCAAGGAGATTGCGTTCCTCATCTTCTAAATGCAGCACTTTTTGCTCAAAAAATTGCATAGCTTTCGAATGACAATCAAACGTCATGACGATCAAATTAGGCGCTTTTCCTTTGGTCGCATAGAAGCTATGAAATTCATTGGGTTTATGAAAAATGATAGATCCCTGTTTCAGTAAATAGCGCTGATCATCCGCATGAACTTCCACTTCGCCGCGATCGACATAGAGAAATTCCCAGAAGTCATGCTTCTCCCCATTAAACGAATAATCCTTGCCAAACTCGAAGTAATGCATCGTAATGACTTTTTGGATGACCAGACTCATTTTCAAGTGTGTCCGTTGATACTCGGTCGTTTTCGTTTTGCTTATCGTCATGGGTGTCACTCCTGATCTTTCGATGCAATGCCTATATGTCTATCATAACACAGCAGAAATAACAAAAAAATCGGCTTTCAAGACAAAGAAAAGCTTCGGTGCATCTTTTATAATCAAGGTATCGCAAAGTTCGAGGGGGAGCTAGCATGAAGATAGGCGTTATTGGTTATGGACATAGGATTGAGCATGTGATTAAAGAAGTATTGAAGGCAGATGCGGACTGCCGAATTGAAGCGATTGTTGATGTACGTAAAGATCAGATTAAAGCCAAGTTGCTTGAGCAAGGGTGGGATCATATTAAGTACTATGATACACCGGAACAAATGTTGGAGACGGAGCAGCTAGATGGGGCCATGATTGGCACTCGCTGTAATCTGCATACAACAATGGGGTTGAAAGTGTTACAACATGATCTACCTCTTTATATCGAAAAGCCAGTAGCTACGAACTATGAAGATCTTCTTCGTTTGAAACAAGGTTACGAGGCATCTAAATCGCCTGTCGTGGTATCCTTCCCATTACGAGTAACCTCCATCGTGGAGTTGGTTAAGGAAATCATTGAATCGGGTAAAATCGGTACGGTAGAACATGTACAAGCGATAAATAATGTACCTTATGGCCGTGTTTATTTTCAAAGCTGGTACCGAAACGAGCAAGAAACAGGAGGGCTTTTCCTCCAAAAAGCAACGCACGATCTTGATTATATACAAGCTGTACTAGGGCAGAGACCAATCACTGTCTGTGCGATGACATCCAAGCAAATTTTCAAAGGAAATAAATCCGCGGGGCTCAAATGTGTCGATTGTGAAGATAATCGCACCTGCTTGGAGAGCACAGTCAACACGTCTGAACAGTTAGATCCAACATGGCAGTATTGTTGCTACGCCAAAGATACAGGGAATGAAGATTCAGGCAGTGCCCTGTTCCAATATGAAAGCGGTATGCATATGTCCTATTCGCAAAACTTCTTTATTCGAAAAGGTGCTGCTGCACGTGGAGCACGATTTATGGGGTACAAAGGTACGGTAGATTTTGATTTCTACACAGGTATTGTCAAAGTGCATATGCATCATACAGCAAGGGTGGAGACCTATGAGATCGGGGCTGGGAGTAATCATTTTGGCGGTGATGAGAAGCTGGCTCGGAATTTCACTGAAATTATGAAGGGGACGGCTAGTTCCATCTCGACGCTTGATGATGGATTGATGAGCGCTCTGATGTGTATCAAAGCGCAAGAGTCTGCACGAACCGGGACGTTCCAAGCGTTAAATTGGGATTAAGTAACCCATTTGAAATTTTAAACGGTGGAGGATATGCACATGAACCCCAAGGCTACTTTTCAAACCATTTGCTTGAGCTCGTTATCCAAAGTATTTGCAGATGAAGCTCCACAAGAAGCATCTTACAAACAAGCATCGGTACTAAGAGGAGAGCACTTTGGTTTCCAAATTGCTTTTACTTCTAATCAACTATTGAAAAACATCGGTGTAGAGGTCTATTCGACACTGGGGATTCCTTTTACAATTCGTGCTGTGGGTCTCGTTCCTTCTGAAATGCCTTGCTATGCGGACCATGATGGGCATGTTCTGCGGACGACGGCGGGGTTGTATCCCGATCCCTTGTATCCTCTTGAGGATTCAACCGTAACCGCACTTCCTGGCCAATGGAGATCTGTCTGGATTCACGTTGAATTAGATTCCTCTGTTCTTGCGGGTACGTATAACGTGCATGTAGGTTTCCTTTCGCCAGAAGGAGAGAAGCTAAGTGAAGAAGTGTTGGAACTCACTGTACTCTCAGCAACACTTCCGAAGCAAAAACTCATCCATACGGAATGGTTTCACACGGATTGCCTTGCGACACATTACAACATTGATGTATTCAGTGAGGAGCACTGGTCACGCATAGGGCAGTTTCTAGAAACTGCCGTCAAACATGGTATCAATATGATTCTGACGCCGATCTTTACCCCACCGCTGGATACCGTAATTGGGGGTGAGCGCCCAACCGTGCAGTTAATCGATGTCAGTGTTGGTGGAAGTAAAATCGATATCAGCACGACGTATGCTTTTGAGTTCACAAAGTTAGAGCGTTGGGTTGCACTTTGTCAGGAGAAAGGTGTCGAGTACTTTGAATTCTCGCATCTGTTCACCCAATGGGGGGCTAAACATACACCGAAGATTATAGCGAGTATTGGTGGTGTAGAACACCGGATTTTTGGTTGGGATACAGATGCCACCGGGGAAGCTTACGCTCATTTCCTGGGACAACTCATACCAGAACTTGATCGGGCCATTCGTCGTCTGGGCATCGCGTCTTGCAGTTATTTCCATGTGTCAGATGAGCCTACTAAGGAACACTTGGCGTCGTATAAAAAAGCGAGTGATCTCGTTCAGAAGCTCCTTCCTTCGGATTACCCGATTATCGACGCACTGACGGAGATCTCCTTCTACGAGCAAGGCATCGTCCAGAAGCCGATCCCATCGAACAATCATATCGAGCCTTTCCTCCAGGCAGGCGTCCCTGATTTGTGGACTTATTATTGCTGTTCACAGTTCAAAGAGGTGTCGAACCGCTTCTTTAACATGCCGTCTGCACGCAATAGAATCATTGGTTTGCAGTTGTACAAGTTTGGCATACAAGGGTTTCTACATTGGGGCTATAACTTCTACTACTCCCAATATTCCATAAAACCATTGGACCCTTTCAAAGTGACTGATGCTTTACACGGGTTTCCTTCAGGAGACAGCTTCCTCGTTTATCCAGGTGAAGCGGGGCCAATTGAGTCGATTCGGTTGGAAGTATTTCATGAAGCGCTGCAGGATTTGAGAGCTTTACAATTGCTCGAGACGATGATCGGTAAGGAACGAACTGTTGCCTTAATTGAAGAAGAATTGTCAGAGCCACTCACATTCTCCGTGTATCCGCGCAGCACGGAATGGATGCTCGAGATACGAGAGCGAATTAATCAGGCGATTGAATCGAACAGTTGAATAGGGTTGAAACATGAAAAAAGCTGCTCCCAGTAAGAAAGGGAGATCAGCTTTTTTTGGTATTGACACATTTTAGGTGTTGATCTATAGTTATACCAACATAAAACCAAGTTAGTTAATCGGAATAATAAGTTTACGGAAGATTGCTGAAAGGAGGGTTTCAAATTGAACATTGAGAATATCGAAGCCTTCGTCTATGTTATTCATTATGGCAGCTTTAACAAAGCGGCGGAAGTGCTTTTTTTATCCCAGCCATCCGTCACAGCACGCATACAATCCCTAGAGCGTGAACTGGATTGCCGACTTTTTGAGCGGATTGGGAAGCAGATTTCGTTGACGGATGATGGGAAGAAATTTCTGCCGTATGCCCAACAACTCTTGCAAACTTTTCAGAAAAGTAAAATTCAATTGAAGCAGAAACGTACCCTGCCAAACGAGTTGCGTGTAGGTTGTACCGTATCCGTTTCGAACTATATCATGCCAACCATTATTCCAAAGCTCAAAATGAAATATCCAGATGTGAACTATAAGCTGACTACGGCTTCGTCCGAGGAGATCATTAATAAGGTGCTGAATCGAGAGCTTGATTTCGGATTTGTACGAAACATTAGTCACCCGAATCTACTTTCAGCCAAAGCGTATGAAGATCCTATTCACCTTTATGTCTACGAAGGCCATCCCTTTATAGGTAACGAAGCCATTACTATTGATGAAATAGGTGAATATCCCCTTGTTTTCTTTGAATGCGGATCACTCGATTGGATGCGAATACACCGCCTATTCGCGAGTATGAAGCAACCGCCGAACATTGAATTTCAGACGGATACGTTGGAGACGGCGAAGAAATTAGTACTTGGACGTGTGGGTATTGCGTTTCTTCCTAGTCTATGCGTCGAACAGGAAGTCAAGGAGGGGAAGCTGTTCCCGATTCAGTTTCCGGAAATTGCAGGTATTTCCCTGCAAACCAACATGATCGTGTTAAATGGTGAGAACACCTTATTTTTCAACTCTGCTTTAGAATTATGTAAAGGAATCGCTCAGTCGATTCGGGATACGATCTAACTTCTCGATATGCATATAGAAAAACTCTATTATCCAGTTCGACAACTTGATGATAAATTAAAGGCATAGTAATAATTCATACAAAACAAGTAGGAATTATAAGGATTAAATACATGAGAAAATCGGAGGGGTTCACAATGAGACATTTCACAACACTTACGGTTACAACATTAGCATTAGCTTTGGTAGCGGCAGGCTGCGGTGCGAAAAGCGAGACAACGAATGCTTCTTCTAGAGGAGCTGCCGATGCATCAAAAGCGCCAGTAGCCTCAACGGCAGCAACGGCTGCACCTGTGAAAGTAAAGAAAATCATCGTAGGCACTGGGACACAATTTCCGAATGTAGCCTTTCTCGATAAGGACGGAAAACTAACAGGATACGATATTGAATTAGTGAAAGAAATCGATAAGCGGTTGCCAGAATACGAGTTCGAGTTTAAAACAATGGACTTCGCTAATCTGCTGCTTAGCTTGGAAACGAACAAAATTGATTTTGTTGCACACGAAATTGAGAAGAACAAAGAGCGTGAGCAGAAATATTTGTTCAATAACGAACCCTATGCGTATTGGAAAACCAAAGTTATTGTAGCCAAAGATAACACGACCGTGAAATCGATCGATGATTTGAAAGGCAAGAAAGCATTAACGACGGCTACAAGTGCAGAGGCAACATTGCTGGAGAACTATAACAAAGCCAATGACAATGCGATCAAAATTGTTTATCAGAGTGGCGCAGCCAACGACTTGGTCACCCAGCTTACAACCGGACGTGCAGATGGAGCACTTGGAGCGGATTTCTTGCTTCCACTCGTAGATCCGCAAAGTAAATTAAAAGTAGTTGGACCGATCATTGAAGAAGCTGAAGTACGTTTCTTATTCCGCAAAAATGATAAAGATGGGCAAGAGCTTGCGGACAAAATTGACACTGCTTTAAAAGCCGTCAAAGCAGATGGTACGCTCTCGAAGTTGAGTACACAGTGGTTAGGCGGAGACTATACCAAGAAAGATGATGCGAAATAGCTAAGCATTCCATGATTCTAAGAAAGGTGAGATCACCATCATGGCAACCCAATTCGATATCACCTATGTATTTGATTTCCTGCCTAAATTGCTGAATTACATCCATATTAGCCTTTTCATCGTAGCTTGCTCGATGGTGCTCGGGGTCGTCTTTGGATTTCTCATTGCATTGCCCCGGCTTTATCAAATACCGATCGTGCAAAGACTATCTCAGATCTATGTTTCCTTTTTTCGCGGAACACCGATTCTGATCCAGTTATTTCTGATCTATTACGGCTTACCTGAACTGCTGAAGGCGATCCATGTGGATGTCTCCAAAGCCCCAGTCTTATCATTTGTTATTCTCACATTTGCTTTACACTCTGGCGCTTATATTTCTGAGGTCATCCGTGCAGCAGTCAAAGCTGTAGACAAAGGGCAAGTAGAAGCTGCCTATTCTGTAGGCATGACGGGCTACCAAGCATTTACCCGCATTATTATGCCGCAGGCACTTGCGATTTCGCTGCCCAACTTTACGAACCTGTTGATTGCCAACTTGAAAGATACCTCATTGGCCTTCTCGCTTGGTGCAATGGAATTGATGGGGAAAGCACAAACGCTCGGAGCGGCCACACAGCATTTTATGGAAACGTACATTTCGTTATCCATCATTTACTTCGTGATCTGCTTTGGACTAGAAAAGCTGTTTATCTATATCGAGAAACGTTTGCTCCAACACGAGCAACCGCTTGTGACGGAAGAACGTCAACCATTATCGCGCCGATGGTTCAAAGGTGTATGGTCCTCGCAGCCGGATAAAGGGGGCTTCCAAGCATGAGTATCGATCCTGGATTCATATGGACGGCTTTTGTTCAATTGCTTTCTGCACTGCCTACTACACTGCTTATTACCGTAGTTTCTGTCTTTTTTGGATTTCTAATAGGTGCTTCCGTAGCCTTAATCCGACTATACCGCGTGCCTTATATTCATTATATCGCAACAGCTTATGTGACATTTGTTCGAGGTACACCGATGCTTATGCATCTGCTGCTTATCTATTTCGGATTGCCGATGATCATTGACTCGATTGCGGTTGCTTTCGGTTGGAGTTTCCGTTCTGTGTCTATACCTATGATCGGCTTTGCCTTTCTCTCCTTCTCCATCACTGCTGGTGCTTACCTTTCGGAGGTAGTCAGATCGGGAATCGTGGCGATTAATCGAGGGCAGATGGAAGCTGCTTATTCAATCGGGATGACGACGACACAGGCATTACGACGAATTATTTTGCCACAAGCATTAGCCGTAAGTTTACCGAACTTATCCAATACGTTGATTGGCATGCTGCACGGTTCCACACTGGCTTTTACCGTATCTGTAGTGGAAATCAACGCCAAAGCACAAATTGTCGCAACGACGAATTGGAAATTTTTCGAAGCGTACATTGCAGCAGCCTTGCTGTTCTGGGGGATCACCTTCTTGATCGAACGAGCCACAGGCTTACTAGAGAAACGAATCAATCTGTATAACCGAGGTGGCGTGTCATGATTCAACTGACGAATATCACCAAATCGTTTGGTAAAAACGAAGTGCTGAAAGGGATCAACCTTACCTTGCAAAAAGGAGAAGTCGTCTGTATTCTTGGCCCCAGCGGTTCAGGTAAAACAACGCTGCTCCGTTGCTTGAACTATTTGGAAAAGCCGAGTCTTGGTGAAGTGAGAATCGGGGATTTCACCGTGAATTGCAAGCGTCCCAGCAAAGGTGAGATTCATACGCTCAGGCAAAAAACGGCCATGGTGTTCCAACATTACAATTTGTTCAAGCATAAAACGGTCCTCGAAAACGTCATGGAAGGCCTTGTCATTGTGCAAAAGCAATCGAAAGACATAGCGAGAGAGACCAGTGTAAAAGTGTTGGAGAAAGTGGGGTTGGGAAGCAAGTTAGACGCATATCCAAGTCAACTATCCGGCGGACAGCAACAACGTGTAGGTATTGCACGTGCGCTGGCACTGAATCCTGAAGTCATTTTATTCGATGAACCGACATCCGCACTCGATCCTGAACTTGTTGGTGAAGTGCTGGACGTGATCCAGAAGATTGCGAAGGAAGGTATCACGATGATTATCGTCACCCATGAAATGGGCTTTGCCAGAGAAGTGGCCAATCATGTGGTCTTTATGGATGAAGGTGTCATTGTGGAGGAAGGCAAACCGAGGGATATTTTCGGCAATGCCAAAGAAGAGCGTACGAAACAATTCCTGAAGCGCATTACGCCTGAATGGAGCTACAACATATAGCATCAACTCAGTTATGGAAACGGAGTGTAGGAACATGGGGATTAAATTGAGCATTTTAGATCAAAGTGTCGTATTTCCAGGCGAAACAGCCTATGACGCTTTTCAGCATACGATTGAGCTTGTACAGAAGGCGGAGTCGCTCTCGTATAACCGATTCTGGGTATCCGAGCATCACGATTCCGAACAAGTAGCGGGCTCTTCGCCCGAGGTTTTAATTTCATATTTATTGGCCAAAACAGAGCGCATTCGCATTGGCTCAGGCGGCATCATGCTGCAGCACTACAGCCCCTATAAGGTGGCTGAGAACTTTAATGTATTAGCTTCTCTAGCTCCAGGCAGAGTAGATCTCGGCATCGGCCGTGCTCCAGGCGGATTACCTCGTTCAACGAAAGCATTGCAACAGGGAATTACAGAAGCAGCTACCTTGTCGGATAAGTTGGAGGATCTGCAGCAATTCGTAAAAAATCAACTGCATGATGAGCATCCCTTGAAGGGATTGAAAGTCTCGCCAATTCCTACAGTGCCTGTGGATATTTATATCCTCGGCGCAAGTGCCGCGAGCGCACAGTCCGCTGCTGAGGCCGGTTTACCCTATGTTTTTGCCCAATTCATCAATGGGGATCATGCAATTGCTGAAGCAGCTTTTGAAGCTTATCATCAACATTTTAACACCGAAAAAGGCACACAACCCAAGCTTCTCTTGGCACTCTCGCTTATCGTAGCTGATACGGAAGAAGAAGCTGCCGAGCTTGCAGGCGAATACAAGAATGTCAAAATTCATTTGGAAAATGGCAAGACGTTAACCGTCGGCACGCTTGAGCAAGCGGAGGAATATGGTCGCCAAACGCAGGCCAAGTTTACCGTTGAAGAGAAGCAGGCGGAAATTACGAAGGGTACCAAAGAGATCGTACGTCAGAAACTGCTCGAGATTCAACAAAAATATAACATCGATGAATTTATTGTAACGACATCCGTGAAAGATTTTAGCAAACGTCTGCGTTCCTTTGAACTGTTGAGTGAAGCTTTCGCGGAATTGTTGGTGTAGGTTCGAAGGAGGCATGTGATATGTGTGCAACAACTTTCCAACAGACGTCATCAACATTGGCACCAAAGCTGGTGGGGATCCGACGTCATTTACATCAGTATCCTGAACTATCGCATGAGGAAATACAAACAACGGCTGCGATTCGTGGCTGGCTCTCGGAAGCTGGGATTCGTATTGCGGATTTCAAGCTGAAAACGGGGCTTATTGCAGAGGTCGGCGGCTTGCAGGAAGGGCCGATTATTGCTATACGGGCTGATATCGATGCCCTTCCGATTCAAGAAGATACTGGGCTTCCGTATGCGTCGCAAGTAGCAGGTAAGATGCATGCTTGTGGTCATGATTTTCATACGGCTGCTGTGCTAGGCGCTGCGATATTGCTCAAACAACACGAGAGTGAGCTAAAGGGAACAGTTCGATTCATCTTTCAAGCAGCGGAGGAGAAGGCGCAAGGCGCGGAGCAGGTGATAAGCAGCGGCGCACTAGAAGGGGTTCGCGCGATTTATGGCATGCACAACAAGCCTGATCTTCCTGTCGGGACGATAGGGATCAAAGATGGGCCTCTGATGGCAGCGGCTGACGGATTCGTGATCGAAGTGGAAGGACGCGGCACCCATGCGGCTGTCCCGGAAGCGGGAATCGATCCGATTGTAACGGGAGCACATATCATCACGGCACTTCAATCTATCGTTAGCCGCAATGTTAGTGCATTGCAAAGTGCAGTCATTAGTGTGACACGCATTCATAGTGGAACTGCGTGGAATGTGATTCCTGATAAAGCCACTCTGGATGGTACGCTGCGCACATTTGATGAGAATGTCCGCGCACTAGTGATCGAGCGATTGGAGCAGGTTGTGCATGGTGTAGCCTCTGCTTATGGGACGCAAGCTGCTGTTCGATGGATCAAAGGACCACCATCTGTGTTCAATGATAAACAATTAACTCAGTTGGCGAAAGAAGCTGCAGATCAAGCTGGTCTGGATATTATTACTCCTGTACCGTCACCAGCAGGCGAGGATTTTGCTTTTTATCAGAAGGAAATTCCTGGAGTCTTCGTATTTATGGGCACATCAGGTCCACAAGAGTGGCATCATCCTGGTTTTGATATTGATGAAAGAGCTTTGCCAATTAGTGCGCGATATTTTGCTATTTTAGCTCAGAAAGCCTTAGAAGACCTATCATCCGACAACCCAGTGGAGGTATCCATATGAGCACAACGACTCCCGATTTATCAGCTTATTTGCATACGCATCAACAACTTCAGGAAGCTATCCAGGGACTGAGCGAAGGGCAATTAGTTTGGAAGCCAGCGCTGGATAAATGGAGTGTAACGGAGGTTCTCTCTCATTTGGCTGACCATAATATTGTCGTTTCCTTCCGAATCCGCGCTATTATTTCGGGTGCATCGGCCATATTGCCGGCTTTTGATCAAGATCCATGGGTCAGCAGCGCCAAAGCCAATGAAGGCTTAGCTTCCGATATTTTAGTTTTATTTCAGTCTTTACTCGTATATAACCATGAGCTTTTTGGACGATTAACACCCGATGATTGGGAGAAAACAGGCGTTAATTTCAAAGGACAAACACTCACACTCAAAGATGTGGTCGACTCCTTTATCGCACATGTGCAGGTTCATTTGGCACAAATTGCACGAATCAAGAATGCGCTGGAAGCGCGCGTTTAGGGAGGGATTCAGTATGACGGATGCAAAAGACATTCACATTCGGGAAGCCAATGATGGTGACCGCGAAGCGATCCGCAGAGTTCTGGAAGATGCCTATGGTCAATATCGGGATGTACTACCTCCTGAAGGATGGGATCAATATAAGGAAAATATTATCGCCTCCGTGGATAGTAGCAAGCCAATCGCGCGTATTATTGCACTAATCGATGATGAAGTTGTGGGTAGCTCACAGTTGTTTCAATCCTCCGAAGCCGCATACGGAGCGCCTGAGCTTGAGATTGAGTCACCTATCCTTCGTTTGCTAGCGGTTTCGCCAAGTGCCAGAGGCAAGGGAATCGCTACCGCACTAATAAAAGAAAATGTGAGACGCGCTGCCGAGTTAGGTGCTGCTACACTTCATTTGCACACTTCGGATATGATGGAATCGGCTGTGAAGCTTTATGAACGTTTAGGCTTCGAACGTGCTTACGATAAGGATATCCAAAAAGGTGAAATACTCGTGAAAAGCTATCGGCTGCACATACAGACTGCAGCGATATTGTGAAAGGACGGAGAGAAACGATGACAAAACAAAAGCAAATCAAACTAGGTGCCATCATTCATGGGGTAGGTGGTCATGTGTCAGGCTGGAGACATCCTGAGGCGATTACGGATGCCAGTGTGAATTTTGGCTTTTATAAACAGCAAGCACAGAAAGCCGAATCCGGTAAATTCGATCTTGTATTTATTGCTGATGGCTTATATATTACCGAAAAATCGATTCCACATTTTCTTAATCGGTTCGAACCAATTACCATTCTTTCCGCGTTAGCATCGGTCACCTCGCACATTGGCCTGGTGGGGACGTTATCAACGTCATATAGTGAGCCTTTCACCGTGGCCCGTCAGTTTGCATCCATTGATTTAATCAGTGACGGACGTTCCGGTTGGAACGTAGTTACCTCTCCACTGGAAGGTTCAGCCAAAAACTATAGCAAAGCGGAGCACCCCTCACATCCCGAGCGCTATCGGATCGCTAATGAATATTTGGAAGTGACACGCGGGCTATGGGATTCGTGGGAAGATGATGCTTTTGTGCGTGATAAGGAGAGCGGTGTGTTTTTTGACCCAAGCAAGCTTCATACCTTGAACCACAAAGGTGAATATTTCTCCGTCCAGGGGCCTTTGAATATTGCTCGTTCAAGACAAGGGCAACCGGTCATTTTCCAAGCAGGCGCTTCAGAGGATGGCCGAGCGTTTGCTGCGAAAGTGGCGGATGCGATTTTTGCAGGACATGAGTCGATTGACGAAGCGAAAGCTTACTATGCTGATATCAAAAAAAGAGCAGCCTCGGAAGGCCGCAATCCGGATGAAGTCGTTATTCTACCGGGCATTGCCCCGATAATCGGACTCACAGAAGAAGAAGCCGAGCGCAAATATCAAGAAGTCGCGAACCTCGTCACAATTGACAAAGCGCTCGATTATCTAGGGAGATTCTTCGAGCATCACGATTTCTCTCAGTATCCGTTGGATGAGCCATTCCCTGACCTAGGTGATTTTGGCAGCAATAGCTTCCGTAGCGGAACCGATAAAATTAAGCAAACAGCCAAAGAGAAAAACCTAACACTGCGCCAAGTCGCTTTAAATGTAGCTACGCCTCGTAACGAATTCACAGGCACGCCTGAATACGTTGCAGATCGTGTGCAAGCGTGGTTCGAAGAAAATGCCGCTGATGGTTTTATCATCGCCGCTGCCTTGCCAAAAGGATTGGACGACTTCGTTGATTACGTAGTACCCATTCTACAAGAGCGCGGATTGTATAGAACAGAGTATGAAGCAGATACGCTTCGCGGGAATCTAGGTATACCAGTTCCAGCGAATCGATATACCAAGGTGAATGTGGAGGCGTAAGTACTCCCCCTTGTCTACACTATGCACATTGATCGATTCATCACAGTATATTAACGTTGTTTCACTAGGTATCTGTAAGACTGTCCATATGGCTGAAAAGCCAGTGGGCAGTTTTTTAGTACAATTAACGTATCCAAAACATAGCAGCTAACTTAACCATACATCCMATTCAATCCCTTCCCAAACGATACGCGTGAAACAATCCGGTCAATCTACTCAAACAACGAAATTCACTCAATCCACAACTAATTCACCCAATTCACTCGATTCACGCATTCTACTCTTTTCACTAAATTCACCCAATCCACGCTACCCCGTGTACTACTCCAAGCACACCACACCCTCAACATAATCTGCTCATTCTAACTCAACTCACGCAACTTTGCAGACTCACCCACTGTGCTCCCCCTAATCTATCGAGAAAAACAATTTCTGTGGTATCTACAATAAAAAATAGATTCAAAATTCTCATTAAGGGAAATCACACTATGAGTTTTTTCGAACGGGAGGGAGAACAGGGTTTTCAATAAAAGATTGATTCTAGTTGCTCTTAAGTCAGTTAAGTCAGTAATTAAATTACTTCAATGACTCTTGTAGATATCGCAGAAAATGACTTTCAGTGAAATAGCTCGTCGAATGAGAGCAAGTAACTGAATTTTTTCAACGGTTTAGTCAAGTTCCTTATCTTCGCGCATATACTGTTTTAGATTCTTATCCATATGCTTGTTCGAAAGGTCACAGAATGAGCTGAAAGCGATTACGCATCGACATTTACGTGACAAAATTCACAATGATGACAGGCCCACTCAGAACAGTTGTTTAACATGCAAGCCAGTTCCCCGCAGAAATAGGAGGGTGCAGAGATGCTGCATATTGTCGTCTGTATTAAACAAGTACCGGATTCTAGAGAAATTCGCATTGATCCCAAGAATAATACGCTCATTCGTCAAGGTGTTCCCAGTATTGTGAATTTCTACGATATGCATGGTTTGGAAGAAGCGTTGCGCATAAAAGATGAGCAAGGTGCGCGCATTACAGTTGTTACTATGGGACCGCCGCCCGCAGAAAAAGGACTTAAGGAATGTATTTCTTTAGGCGCCGATGACGCCGTGTTGGTGACGGATCGTGGTTTTGCTGGAGCGGATACGCTAGCGACCTCGTACGTTGTTGCTCGAACAATTCGCAAAATTGCGGAAACGTGGGGGCCGGTGGATATCGTATTTTGTGGAAAACAAACGCTAGATGGTGATACTGGACAAGTTGGCCCAGGCGTAGCCTGCCGATTGGATTTGGAACAACTTACCTATGTCAATAAAGTGGTTAAGGTCGATGAAGAAAAACGCAAAGTACGTGTTCATCGTTTGCTGGAGGATGGCATTGAAGTGGTAGAGACAAGCATGCCAGTACTGATCACCGCACTGAAAGAGCTGAATAAAGTGCGACGAGCATCATTGCCGGGCATGATTCGAGCGGCTAGATATAAGCCTACTGTATGGACTACGGCAGATTTTCCAGATTTGGAGCGGGCAAAGATTGGACTCAAAGGCTCGCCAACGATTGTTGCCAAAACGTGGGTACCCGAGATCAAAGCGGTGAAAACGGAAATGATCGCTTTCGATAGTCCAGAAACTGGCGCAGCTCAGCTGGCCGACAAGATATTGACGAAGGACATGCAAAGCCTATTAGATTGGGCTTAATAGTTAGGAACGGAGGATGACACGATGGCAAGAGAAACAGAACAGATTGATCCGTCGATGCCGGACTGGTCGGCATATCGTGGGGTTTTGATCGTTGTTGAGCAGCGCGAGGGCATCGCGAAAAAGGTGTCCTGGCAGCTGCTAGGAGAAGGCAAAAAGCTGGCAGCAAAGCTGGAAGCGCCGCTCATGGCGCTCGTCATTGGCGAGAATGTCGCACATCTCGCTGATGGAGCCGTGGCCTACGGCGCGGATCGGGTTTACCTTTGCGAAGCCGCGGAGCTTCGCAACTACAGGACCCGGCCATATAGCCGGGTCTGTCTGAAGCTGATTGAGGAAGCGAAGCCAGAGATCGTGCTGTTCGGCGCGACGGCGACAGGTCGCGACTTAGCAGGTGCGATTGCAACGCACCTGCCGACGGGGCTGACGGCCGACACAACGCAGCTCGACGTGGAGCCGCCGCCGTCGCGGCTGTTGCTGGCCAGCCGGCCGGCTTTCTCCGAGAAGATGATGGCCACCATCCTCTGTAAGCAGTACCGGCCGCAGATGGCGACAGCGCGCGCCGGTGTATTCCAAGCGCTGCCGAAAGACGCGGAGCGCCAAGGAGAGATCATCCGTATCGAAGCTACGATGCGGGAGGAAGAGATTGACGCGCAGGTGCTCGACTTCCTGCGCGAAACAGGGAAACTCAATCTCGAGGACTGCGAGATTATCGTTGCTGGGGGCCGTGGACTTGGTGGGCCCGATGCTTTCAAGCTTCTCGCCGAGCTAGCGGACGCGCTAGGCGGTGTCGTTGGCGCGTCGCGCGCTGCCGTTGATGCGGGCTGGATTAGCCACGAGCATCAGGTAGGGCAGACGGGCGCGACGGTGCGACCGAAGCTCTATTTCGCCATCGGCATCTCTGGCGCCGTGCAGCATACGGTCGGGATGAGTCATGCCGATGTCGTCGTCGCGATCAACAAAGATGAGAAAGCGCCTATTTTCCAATTTGCCCATTACGGTCTTGTTGGGGATTTATTCAAAATTGTTCCTGCGATTACAGAGGAATTCAGGAAACGACGTACGCTTTTCGGTATTCATCCTCAGGTGGTTGATGCCTCCATATCCACTACACAGACGCAGTCAGAGGCGACCTTCGCCCGAGAAAGGAGTGAAGCGAAATGAATGAAAAATTCGACGCGATCGTCGTTGGCGGTGGTCCCGCTGGGGCGGCTGCAGCACTAACGATGGCCAGAGCGGGGTTATCGGTTGTACTGCTTGAAAGAGGCGAGTTTCCAGGCGCCAAGAATATTTTTGGCGGTGTCCTCTATCGTAAGCAAATCGAGGAGCTTGTTCCTGAGTTTTGGACAGAGAAGAATTTTCCGATGGAGCGCTATATTGTTGAACAGCGGATCTGGATGATGGGCAAAGAGTCTATGGTCACGTTTGGCCATCGCAATGAGGCTTACAAAGAACCTTACAATTGCTTCACGGGTCTGCGGGTCAAATTCGATCAATGGTTCGCTGAAAAAGCTGTAGCAGCAGGCGCCATTCCGATTTATGAAACGGTGGCATTGGATGTTATTCGTGAAGGAAATAAGGTTGTAGGCGTACGAACCGACCGTGATGACGGCGATTTATATGCAGATGTTGTCGTCATTGCTGATGGCGTTAACTCCTTGCTCGGTAAGGCCATGGGGATCCATAAGGAATGGATGCCGGATGAGGTGTCATTAGCGGTCAAAGAGGTTATTGCGCTGCCAAGAGAGAAGATTGAGGACCGCTTTGGTCTTGAGGGGGACGAAGGTGTCACCATCGAATTTATGGGCGAAACGTCACTCGGTATGGCGGGTATGGGCTTTCTATACACGAATAAAGAAACGATCTCGTTAGGGGTCGGTGTGATGGTCAACCATTTGCGGGATAAAAAGGTGAAGCCATACGCTGTACTTGACGCGGTTAAACAGCATCCGATGATTCGGAAGTTGATTCAAGGCGGGGAGACCAAGGAATATTCCGGTCATCTTATTCCAGAAGGGGGCTTTCATTCAATCCCAACCCTATCTGGTGATGGCTGGTGTGTCTGTGGTGATGCCGCGCAGTTGATTAACTTTGTCCACCGGGAGGGGACGAATCTCGCTATGACCTCGGGCCGTTTGGCAGGGGAGGCTATTATCGAAGCGAAAGCTCGCGGGGATTTTACAGCCCCAACGATGCATCTTTACGATAATAAAATCAAAGAATCTTTTGTGCACAAAGATCTACAGAAGTACAAAGGAATGCACCAATTTTTGAAAGAGCAGGATCCTGAGTTATTGTTCGATCGACTGCCACGTGCTGTAAACGAAGCCGCTTACAATATGTTCCTCGTGGATGGGATAACGAAAGCCGAAAAGCAAAGAATGGCCATGAAGCTCATCAAAAATGCCGCAGGCGGTACGGTAAACTTGATGAAGCTGGGCTATAAGGGATGGAGGGCGATGAACGGATGAGCCAAAGTGATATTTCAGATAAACTGTTCACCATTCGTTACAAATGCGATGATAAATCCCACCTTGTCATTAAAGATAAACAAACCTGCTTGAATTGTGTAACAAAGGATTGTAATTATTTTTGTCCTTCCGATGTGTATGAGTGGGAAAAAAAGCTAAAGATCACGACTGTCGCATTTGAGAATTGTATTGAATGTGGTACGTGTCGCATTGCGTGTCCTTCTTATAACATCGATTGGGTGTATCCTAAGGGTGGCCATGGAATGACGTATAAGTACGGCTAATTGAGACATGTTGATGAAAATAGAGCTGAGACCGATTGGAGGTCTTGGTTCTATTTTTTTGCGAAAAAACGACATTCCTCCATATGTAGGTGTAGTTTCTCCATAGTTTTGTTTCTTTCAGGACACGATAATAGAGAATAGGAGGGATTTATAATGTCGATTTCTTTTGAACCTGTACAAGGTATATTCCATTTGCAAAATAATCAGATGAGCTATGTGATTCAACTTATTAATGGTTCCTATCCAGCCCACGTGTACTGGGGCCGCTCTATACGATCTGGTCAACTCGGCACGGTGATTCAATATAAGGAACGAGCTTCTTTTAGCCCGAATCCGGTTAAGGGTAATAAAACGATCTCTTTTGATACACTCCCGCAGGAATACCCTGCTTATGGGACAAGCGATTTCCGTGAGCCTGCGTATCAAGTTGCGCAACCTAATGGCTCGACGATTACTGAGCTTGTCTATGACAAGCATCGTATCGTGCAAGGGAAACCGGTACTGGATGGCTTACCATCTACGTATGTAGAAGCGGATCATGAAGCTGAAACGCTAGAAATAGAGCTTGTTGACAAAGTTGCTGGCTTGCGAGCAATTCTGTCCTATACGATTTTCGCCAATCATGCTGCTATCACGCGTTCTGTTCGTTTCATTAATGAAGGAACTGCTGATCTTAAGCTTTTGCGAGCATTAAGTATGAGCGTAGACTTTTCCCATGCTGATTGGGATCTGTTGCAGCTTTCAGGGAGTTGGGCGCGTGAACGTCATATTGAAAGAAGAGCCTTGGCTCCAGGCAAATTAACCGTTGAAAGCCGTCGTGGATCTAGCAGTCACTCACATAATCCGTTTGTCGCATTACTTGCCAAAGATGCCAATGAAGACTACGGTGATGTGTATGGTTTTAACCTAGTATACAGCGGGAATTTCGCAGCGCATGCGGAAGTCGATCCTTTTGCAACAGCACGTGTATCCATTGGGATTAATCCGTTTGATTTCAGCTGGCTGCTGGAGCCAGGACAACAGTTCCAAACGCCTGAGGCTGTTATGGTATACTCCGGTCAGGGGATTGGTGAAATGTCCAGATCCTACCACCGCCTTTACCGTTCGCGACTGTGCCGTGGTGAGTTCCGTGATCGTGTACGACCTGTCCTCGTTAACAACTGGGAAGCGACGTATTTCGATTTTAATGCTGATAAAATTGAGAGTATTGCTCGTGCCGGAAAAGAGCTTGGTATAGAGCTTTTCGTATTGGATGATGGTTGGTTTGGAAAACGAAATGATGACACGACTTCACTTGGGGACTGGGTTGTCGATAAGGCGAAGCTTCCAAATGGACTTGAAGATTTGGTAGAGCGAGTGAACAAGCTTGGATTGGAATTCGGTTTATGGTTTGAGCCTGAAATGGTATCGCCAGAGAGTGATTTGTATCGCAAACATCCAGATTGGTGCCTGCATGTACCAGATCGTCGCCGCACGGAAGGACGTGGGCAGCTGATTCTTGATTTTTCACGCGAAGAGGTTTGTGAAGGCGTGATGTCTATGCTGCGAAAAATCCTAAGCAGTGCTCCGATCACGTATGTCAAATGGGATATGAATCGGAATATGACCGAAATTGGCTCCGCGGCCTTGCCGCCTGAACGCCAAAGAGAGACAGCGCATCGCTATATGCTTGGCTTGTATCGCGTGATGGAAGCCATTACTACCGAATACCCGCATATCTTGTTTGAAAGCTGCTCCGGCGGCGGTGGGCGTTTCGATCCAGGTATTCTGTATTACATGCCGCAAACGTGGACGAGCGATAATACGGATGCCGTATGCCGTTTGAAAATCCAATATGGCACGAGTATCGTGTACCCTGTTAGTTCCATGGGATCGCATGTCTCTGCTGTTCCTAATCATCAAGTACATCGCATGTCGTCCTTGGAAACCCGCGGCCATGTAGCCATGTCAGGTAACTTCGGCTATGAGCTTGATCTAACGAAGTTCACGGAAGAAGAGAAGGAGCTCGTCAAACGTCAGGTTGCCGACTACAAACAACTTCGACCGCTTGTTCAATTTGGCGATATGTATCGCCTGTTGAGCCCGTTCGAGGGGAACGACACCGCGTGGATGATTGTCTCCGAGGACAAGACACAAGCCATGGTTGTGTTCATCCGCGTGCTTGCTGAACCATATGCGCCGTTGAAGACGTTACGCTTAAAAGGACTCAACCCTGACTTCGATTATCAAATCGAAGGCTCAGAAGGGCTCTTCCCCGGCGACCATTTGCTATACGCCGGTATTCCTGTCGTCGGATTGCATACCGACTTCCAAAGCAAAATCTGGCTGCTGAATGCTAAGCAGCAGTAATTTATAAGACAGTGAGTAACCCCCATTTCCCTTTTTGGGAAAATGGGGGTTTTCGCATATCGCGTGTTTGCTCAGAGATTAACTCAGCAAAAATAATCTTCTGTCGTATTTGCAACAACTATTATTAAATTTGGGGAACGTGAAGAAATTAAACAGGCTGTAGTTCAGCCGCGAGACATAAATAATAATCTTGTAGATATCACAGAAAATTGTTTCTGTGAAATAGATGAGGCGATGTTGTAGTTCACTGGACTGGTATGAAAATGATTCGGCTGAACTTACACTTGAAGAAGATTCATTTTTCGGGAATTTTGCGATATGATAGAAAGATTCAAACCATCATATAAGTGAAGGGAGACATTTCTAACATGCTGCAACGACCAAGTCATGACGAATATTCATCCTACTATACGGGTTATATCGGGTTGGTGCCCGAAGGGGACTATGGTTCCATTTTGAACAGTCAAGAAAAGGCACTCGTATCTCTATTTTCACAGTTAACAGAGGAGCAGGCTTTATCTCGCTACGCACCAGGGAAGTGGAGTTTGAAGGAAGTGCTGGCTCATATCACGGATACAGAGCGCATTATGAGCTATCGATTACTGCGCATTGCTCGCGGAGACACGATGGATTTACCTGGCTTTGATCAAGATGTTTTTATTGCCAATACAACTTTCGACGATATGGCCTTAACGGATTTGGTGAAAGATTTCCAAGCGGAGAGACAAGCTACGTTGGCCTTATTGCCTACAATTACTGAAACAGCATGGACACGCGTTGGGACAGCGAATACATTCGCCATTTCTGCCCGCGCGATTGCCTTCGTGATCGCAGGACATGCCCAGCATCATCTTAACATCGTAGAGCAGAAGTACTTATAAGTAAAAAAGCCTGAAATCCACGGATGGATTTCAGGCTTTTTTTAGTAAAGTGATAAAGCTAACGAATCTCGTTCATTCAGGGAATGAAGAATTGCTTCGCACCCGACAATTTCGATGCTAATGATTGAATCCAGACATTTCTTGAGTGTTGCTCTACCTTTGGTAACCTTGGCCTCAAGTGCTGACTTCAGTAAATTGAACTTCTTTTTATTTTTCTCATCGGAGTATACGGGTACAGGTTTGTTATGAATCGTTATAAACATTTTCATGAGTTCCACCATCCTAAGAATTGGATATAGTACTAGCATATCGGATTATTATTAATAGAACCTTAAAATAGTTTTACAATTTTAAGACAAATAAGAGATTGCTATGTATTTTCGTATATAGATAATACGATTTAGGAGCTAAAATTGTTTCATATATTGGTTAGGAAAATTGAATATTGTGTGAATTTATTTTAAATGAATAGGTTTAAGTGTACTGCATGTTTTGTCGATAGGCTTTGGGTGAGGTACCGAAACGTTGTTTAAATGCACGATGAAAGTAAGGGTAAGAGCCAAATCCACAGCTAAGAGCGATTTGTTCTAAGGACATGGAGCTATCATGCATACGCTCAACCGCGCTGGATAGACGTACTTCTGTGGCATATTGGATCATTGTTTTACCAAAATATTCTTTGAACAAATGGACAGCTCGGGAAATGCTAAGTCCTACATGATCTGCAACATCTTCAATTTTGAACGCGGCAGTAGCATGTGCCTCAATGAATCGTTTCATGCGAGTGCCGGTGAAAGGGCGACCCTGCACTGTTTCTGTCGCAGCGCGTTCAAGATAAAGGCACAGTGCTTGGAGCAAATAACCGCTTAGCTCGGGATTCTCTTCTTCCATTCTGCGTTTCTCTAGGCTTAATTGCCGCCATAGTGAGATCAATCTGGGGTCGAGGTCGATGCGCATGCAAGTAGGTTTGTTGTTGCGTTTCCACCATGCATCAATCCAATCACCTTTGCAAAATAAGTAGTAATCACCGCTGGCGATTTTCTGATCAGGCTGCGTCTTCGCTTTTTCGATTCGCAACTCGTAAGGATCGCCGGGCTTAAACAAAAGCAGATGGCCTGCTTCAATCGGGATCATACGACCATCAACAAGGGCTTCACAACTGCCTTCTGTCTGTAATCGAAAAAGATAATAAAGTAGCCCTGATTTGTTATTATTATAAAACGGGTCCATATGAAAAGAATACCCACAAGTTAATAGTTCAGCTTCCATGTCATTTCGCCTTTCGTAGCCAAATAAGAGATGTTTTAATTATATCGTGAATGGTCATAATAGGCTAATCTCGATTATACTTATGCCAAGATTACTATTAATGATTTCACTATGAGAAAAGAGGAGAACAAATGGGACGTTTAGGAATTGGACTTCAATTGTACACATTGAGAGATGATATGGCTCGTGATATGGAAGGTACACTTCGCCATGTTGCGAAGCTAGGATATGAGGGTGTTGAGTTTGCTGGCTATTATGACATGCCTGCAGATAAGCTTAAAGGTTTGCTAGATGAACTTGGATTGAAATGTTTCGGAAGCCATATCAGCTTGCAAAGATTCCGAGATAATTTTCAAGGCGAGATCGATTATTTGAAAACAATCGGTGCTACATATGCCATTTGCCCTTATGTTGGTGCAGAAGAGCGTGAAAACGTTGAACAATGGAAATCTCTAATTGCTGAGTGCCAGGCACTTGCGGTTGAGACGCAAAAACAAGGCTTGCAATTCCTTTATCACAACCATGACTTCGAATTCCATTACAAAGTGGAAGATGAGTTCGTTTTCGATGCAATGTATGCAAATAACGATGCTATTAAAGTTGAAATGGACGTATGTTGGGTACAATTCGCAGGTCAAGACCCACTGGCATACATTGCCAAATATGCAGGACGTCTTCCATTAGTGCATTTCAAAGATTTCACGAAAGATGCTGATGGTAAACTAGTTACTTTGGAGCTAGGTTTAGGCGATGTTCCTTTAGATAAAGTTATCGTTGCTGCCGAGCAAGCTGGTGTAGAGTGGCTTGTCGTAGAACAAGATAACTGCCAGAAAGCACCTTTAACTAGTATTGAAAACAGCTTCAACTGGGTTAAAGAGCATTATTTAAACGTTCATAACTAATTTATTCTTATAATTGAAGGAGCATTTATCACATGAGTAAAATTAAAGTAGCCGTCATTGGCTGTGGTTCCATTTCCAAACATAGACATATTCCAGAATACGCAAACAATTCAAATGTTGAGCTAGTTGCATTCGTTGATCCGATCATTGAAAGAGCTCAGCACTACGTTGAATTGCATGGCGGTAAAGCTTATAGCAACTATGTTGACATGTTAAAAGCTGAGAAAGTTGATGCTGTTAGCGTTTGTACACCAAACTACCTTCATGCTGAAATCTCCATTGCCGCGGCTAATGCTGGCGCGCATGTGCTAGTTGAAAAGCCAATGGCCACTACAGCTGCTGAATCCGAAGCGATGATTGAAGCTGCTAAGAAAAATGGCGTATTCTTGATGGTTGGTCACAACCAACGTCTAATGCCTCCACATGTGAAAGCGAAAGAAATCTTGGAGTCAGGTAAGCTTGGGAAAGTTCTTACATTCCGTACATCGTTCGGTCACCCAGGTCCTGAGGGCTGGAGCATTGATGGTCGTGAGAGCTGGTTCTTCCGTAAGGAAGAAGCCATTATGGGCGCTATGGGCGATCTAGGCGTACACAAGTCAGATCTTATCCGCTGGTTGCTTGATGATGAAGTTGCTCAGGTAGCAGCATTCGTTGGTACACTTCACAAAGAGGGTACAGACGTTGATGATAATGCGACTTGCTTGCTTCGTATGAAAAGTGGAGCTACAGGTTCCCTAGTAGCAAGCTGGACTTATTACAAAGGTCAAGACAACTCCACCGTTCTATGGTGTGAGAATGGTGTTATCAAAATTGATACAGACCCTAACGATCAAGTAATCGTTGAGCTTCGTAATGGTACAGTTGAGCGTTACAAGGTAGGTCAAGTAGCAACGAATGAGAAACAAACATCTAGCGGAGTTATCAGCGAGTTCGTTACTAGCATTCTAGATAACAAACCGCCTCGCATTTCTGGCGAAGAGGGTTACCAAGCATTGAAAGTGATTCTGGCAGCATTCGAATCCGAAGCGACTGGTAAAATCATTAATCTTTAATTTATAGATTAGTAACGAGAGCTCATCCTATAACGGGATGAGCTCTTACTTATTTTCATCAGCATGTTAAAAAGAAAAAGCCCCAATTCTCAAAGTGAGAATTAGGGACTGGCAATATTTTTTTTAACGTCCACCAATATCGATGGAAACCGAATTCGATTTGCCGACAATCGTTTCTTTGGAGTCTTTAACCTGTACTTGGATATCCCAAAGTCCTGTTTTAAGTAAAGTTCCTTCCACTGATGCGGTAACCGTATGCTCGTCTTTCCAAGTCGTCGGAATCACTTTCCCGTTCAAAGTTACGTAACCCAGTGGGGGAAGATTATTACCGGAGACAGTAAGTGTTAAATTCGTGCGACCTGATATATCTTGTGAGTCGGCTTCCACTTTATCTAGGCTAATTGGACCGAAACCGAGCATGTACTTCGGATCGATGATCGGTGTTAAATAGTTCTTATAAGCGTGTCGATCTCCGAAGAGAATATCATATTGCAAAGTTTCGTAATCTTTCAAATCACTTTCTTTAATATTCATTTCAGCAAAATGATCCTTAGGCGGGATGACTGGATACTTTTTAGCCAATTCCGTTAAGAAATTTGTATAATAATTGCCTTGTTGCTTCGATAATTCGATTAAATATGGACCTAAGAAGGAAGGGCTAATATTCAAATTGTCTTTACGTTCTGTATCGAAATTGTTCCATACGACCAATGGTACACTGTACATTTTTTTCAAGAAATCAGGATCATCTTTACCACTAATATACTTCGTGTCAATATACGTTGCGTAATCATCACCTAGCGCTGGCAGATGATCGCCCCAGAATGCAATAATCGTAGGCTCGCCTTTTTTCTCGTAGTATTCCACTAATTGCTTCAACATATTGTCCGACCCATTAATACCTTGAGCAAGCGTTTCAAGCATACCAACCGAGGAAGCGGAGAAGTTGCCTGTTACGTTAAACGTATTTTTCGGGAATTTGCCAGGGTAGAAATGAAAATGATTTTCCATTGTGTTCGCAAACACGAAATCAGAGCCTGCGCTTTGCTCAGTTGCATGAATAATGTTAGCAGCAACTTCGCTATCCGCAATATAAGGCCCAGAGTATGTCGGTTTGAAATACTCAATCGGAATATATTTGGAAAAGCCGAAATCTTGATAGATTTTATTACTATTAAAGTACCAATTATAAAAGGGGCTAATCGCAGTCGAAGTATAACCTTGACGTGCATAAATACTCGCTAATGAATCGACTTCATTTGAAATATATTGATTATAGGCAATGGAGCCTTGTGGTAAGAAGCGCATGGAGTTGCCTGTAAGAACTTCGAATTCCACATTGGCTGTTCCACCGCCATACTGAGGTGAAAGCATCGTTCCGCTCGTTCCAGTCTTCTGTAGTTTATGGAAGAAAGGAATCGGATCTTTGTCGAACTTCGCGCCGGGGATAAGGGTTGGATCCCAGAAAGCTTCACTTAAAATAACAATAACATTAGGTTTAATTGGTTTTGTGTAGGAATCTCCCGCTTTAATCGGTGGCGTCGGAGATGCATTCACGATAGCTTCAACGGCTTTATCATTATAACCTTCTCGGCTATTTGAGAACATTTCTTTGGTATTCAGTACTGTTGCAAGCGCATATCCGTTTGTTTTGGTGTTCTGCACCTGATTCCAAACTGCGGCTTCGATGCCAAACCACTTCTGAACAGGCAAAGGCAGATCCGTATAAACAGCTAGAAACATAACTAAACCAATTCCAGCAAGAATTGCACGTTCTTTTAAGGCTGCTTTTTTAATAAACATGGTTGTACGGTAGAGGATGAAATAACTGCCAACAAGGAACAGGAGAATGACAGATAAGACATTAAAAGTCAAAATGTTAGATAAATATTTCACCATATCCGAGGCTTCGCCAGCTACGACTAAATCCCATGGCGTCAAAGGCACGCCTAGAATTTTGAGCTTTACGCCACTAATAAGGGCCAAAATAATGAGGAAACCGGCGATCACCCAATACGCGATTCGAGTTCGCCCTATGATGGCAACGAATAACAATAGAAGACTTACTACGATCCATTCGTTGAAAAGAAGCTCTATAAAATGCTTGAAGCTCCAAGACATCATTTCAGTGTAGTTCCCACGGCTCAAGATTTCCATGATCAGAACAGGGATTAGTGCAAGAAGTAAAAGTGGTAGTCTTGGCCGAATTACCAATAACAATCGTTCAATGTGTTGTTTCATAGATTCTCCTGTACAAAAATAAGTTAAAAGTCCTTTGAATACCTGATATTATACCATGCCTTTCGACATTATTCGATGGTATCTCTATGAAAAATAGATTGATTGCAGGAAAATCGTGGCTATATCAAGAATACTTATAAAGAGGATATAAGTTAGGAGGGGATCACGTATGGCTAAAGAACAAATGCAACTAAAAAGAGAAGCAGTTATGCAGCTACAACACCGGAAAATGACAAAAAGTGCGTTTTTTCGACGTGGATTATTCTTATTCATTGGTGCCGTTTTAATGTCTGTTGGGTTGGAAATTTTTTTAGTGCCTAATCGAATTATTGATGGAGGCATTACGGGAATTTCGATCATTTTATCGTATTTGACCCAAGGTCCAATTGGTGTGTTCTTGACATTATTAAATATCCCTTTCTTATTCATCGGTTATAAATTGATTGGTAAAACCTTCGCCTTATCTACCCTCTTTGCTATTCTTGTTATGTCGGCAGGTACAGCCTTGCTTCATCCTGTGAAAGAACTTACGAACGATCCGTTGCTAGCCGCAGTATTCGGCGGGATCATTCTTGGTATTGGCGTGGGAATGGTTATTCGTTTCGGGGGATCATTGGATGGTACAGAAATTATTGCGATTCTCGTTTCGAAAAAAATTCCGTTCTCGGTCGGCGAGATCGTTATGTTTTTCAACTTATTCATTCTTGGAAGTGCAGGGTTTGTCTATACGTGGGACCGTGCCATGTACTCGTTAATCGCATATTTTATCGCTTATAAAATGATTGATGTCACCATAGAAGGGTTCGATGAGTCGAAGTCTGTATGGATTATTAGTGACCACTTTAGAGAGATTGGCGGAGCAATTCTGGATCGCTTAGGACGCGGCGTCACTTATTTAGAAGGTGAAGGCGGATTCTCTGGAGATAACAAGAAAGTCATCTTCTGTGTGATTACACGGTTGGAAGAAGCCAAGTTGAAATCCATCGTGGATGGACTTGACCCCAAAGCATTTCTTGCAGTTGGCAATATCCACGATGTCAAAGGCGGAAGATTCAAGAAGAAAGATATCCATTAAACCACTAATCGGATTTCTCCTTCTTGATTTCTTTATCCTTTTGTGAAGAACCTCGCTCGAAAATGCCTAAATTTCTTAGCTGCTGAGCAGCATCCTTGCTGCTCGGGCTTCCGAGTTTTTTCAAAATATGCCCAACATGAATTTTCACTGTTCGTAATGAAATGAAGAAGCGGTTCGCAATTTCCGTCTGCGTATGGCCTTGATCGATCATATCAAGAACTTGAAGCTCCGTTGGGGTGATGAGATCCCTCACTTCTTTGATCTTGAATTGCTGTTCCAGCCGTTTAAGTCTACGGAATTCCTCGCGCATTTGCTCAGAAACAGCTGCATTAATCGCGGACTGGCGCGCATGTGCCGCCCGAATAATGGCTGGGAGCTCCTCGAAACGCGACTTAATTTGATAATCGATTGCCCCTGCCTGAAAGGAACGGAAAATGAAATCCTTTTCCTCCATCGAGGTTAACATGATGACTTTGGCTCCCCAAGATAAGAAGGCTTGCTCCGCAAGACTTATGCCCGCGGGTTCATTTTGAAGCATAATATCCATAAGTACGACATCAGCGGAAGGTGTGGCATTCCCAAATAACGCTTGAGCTTCTTCTGCTGTAGATCGGCTATCCACGACCGTCATATCTCCTTGACGATTCAAATAATCCGTCAGGCCGCGCAGCCAGTCTAGATCATCTTCCACGATGAGTATGCGAATTGAATCCATTCCGATACTTCCTCTCCTCTGCAAGTCTAACGCTGTCCCGGAAATGTCAGATAGACACTTGTGCCTTTACCGGGTTCACTGCTAATTTCCAAACTACCACCGTGTTTTTTCATGACGCTATAGCAATAAGCTAGACCAAGACCAAAGTTATTCCGATTGCCGCTTTTTGTTGTATAGAAAGGTTCTACAGCTTGCTTGAGGACGGATTTCTCCATACCCATACCTGTATCTTTAATTTCTAGGACCATATTTTTTTTGCTTGAAAAAGCTTTAATAAAAAGCTCCCCGCCGCTGCTCATCGCTTCAATGGCATTCATAAGAATGTTCGTTAGTGTTTCAGTGACTTGGATCTGATCAAGTTGAAGTTCGAGCCGATCAGGCAACTCAACATGTACTCGGATCTTTCCTAAATAGACATCAAGGGATTCTAGCACATCTTGCAGCAACTGGCGTACGTCAACCTGTGAAATACGCAGAGGCAATTCTTGTGTTTGTTCATGTACACGGCTAATCATATCCTGAATATGCCTGGAGGCGTTCATGACGACATGAATGTCCTGTATAAGCTCGGTTTGACCTGTGTCTGTTGCGTGTTGGTTCATCTTCTCCAGAAATAACCGCATTTTTCCTACATCATTTTTGATGGCATGGTTAAGAATGGCCGTACCAGACGTAATGGCGCGGAGCGTGGAATCCAATTTGCGGCGCTCAATGAGCAGCCGGATACCAAGAAAGCCGTATTTGAAAAACGTAAATACAAAGAAAGGGACCACAAAGGCCAAAATCCACACATGATAGATCCACAATCGATAGAAACCGAAGCTGGGCATGACATAATTCAGCACGCCAACGCAAAGCATGGGCGGAAAAAGTGCAAGGCAGGTGAACAAATGTGTTCGCCGCATGGCTGGGAGATGTTCTTTTTTGAGTGCAATCAGTAAGGTACCTATGAGGATGTATGGGAAGGCCCAGGTCGYGACTACGCGGAATTCTATGGGCATTTCTTCGGTATACCCTGGTAATAAGATCAGACAAGCAATAGGCGGTACTAGCAAAATAAGCGGTAACCATGTACGCAAGAGTGGCTTCTGCCAAGTAGAATGATAGGCTAATGATAGCATTGCGAAAGCGTAGGGTAAGCCGTAATAGGAAAGCAAGGAGCAGATACTCATCACACGATAAAAGAATGCACTTAGTGATGGGTTTGGTGAAGTTACCTGAAAATAGGGGATGATATCCGCGGATATGACAKCTGCTAACGCGCCAGAACCGCCTGTAAAAGCCACTGCGCTCATCCAGCGCATGGTACGTGAACCGGGATCTACAATAAGTAGTCCTGATGCGATGAACCAAAGGGCAAATAGGACAAAAAGCATATGTTCCCCCTTAGGTAATGTCAATAGATAGTCTTATTGTGGCATGACGCAATCGTTTGCACAAGAGTTTCCTTTCTAATTAAATGGGAGGATTTGGGCATAGGTTCACGAATTGTTGATATACGAAAGGAGTGAGCCGATATTGAAGTGAAGAAGAGAAGATCATTTCCAATCCTTCAGATTGTAGGTAAAGTACTGCTAACCCTCATTTTCATCATCGTCATCACGGTCATTTTATCCATAGCTGCAGCTGTACTTGCCGTGAGGTTAAATCCTGATCTTATCGTGAGTATGGAAGCTGTTACGAGTAATCCCTTTTTTATTAAAGCCTCATTATKGGCACAGATTGTAGGTTTCATAACTGGTGTTGGTTTGGGTTTTTATATATTTGAGCGGAAAAAGGGATGGAAATTAGGGCTGCAAACTGTTCAGTTCGCCCGTCGGTTCGGAGAAGGTTTTCTCTGGGGGGCCGTGCTGATAACCCTTAGCAGTTTAGTGATATGGTTATTCGGAGGCATCCATTTTGTGCAGGTGAATTGGAGTTTATCGAAGGGAACTGCGATAGGCGGGAGCTTTCTTCTCTTTATTGGGGTAGCGATCAACGAAGAACTATTTGCGCGCGGGTATTTACAGGGTCTTGTGAAAAGCCGTTTCGGCCCGAAAATAGCTGTAGGGGTGTCGACGATTGTTTTCGCCCTCCTGCATAGCTTTAATCCAGGGATGTGGACGACAGCGCTACCTTTTATCAATATCCTATTGGCAGGCCTATTGATGGGGTTATGTCGTGAGTTGACAGGGAGTCTATGGATGCCAATAGGACTGCATTTAGCGTGGAATTTCATGCAGGGATGTGTGTTCGGTTTTGATGTTTCAGGGATTCCAATGTCGTCATTCATTGCGACAGAAACGCAAGGTGCTATTTTCGTGTCTGGTGGAGCTTTTGGGGCAGAAGGAAGTTTAATTACGAGCTTTATTCTTGTACTTGGCATCATAATGATTTATAACTATTATCAAACCCGTAATCGTTATAGCCATACAATGCAACCTAATTTGAAAGACAACATTTAAAATAGGKGGATTCATCTGTGAGCCAGTATGAAGTTATACATAGTGAATGGGAAGGGGAGTCGACGCTCAAACTCGTCGACCACATGAATGAGGCGGTGGCCGAAATCATTCCGGCCGTCGGTCTACACCTGTTCCGCTTCGATGTGCGGAACCATGGCTACATCGCGAAGCCCGACGACTTGTCGGAGCTTCGCGTCAATTCCTCGCGCTACGGCGTGCCCATTCTGTTCCCGCCGGGCCGTGTAAGAAATGCGGCCTTCACCTTCGGTGGCCGCGAATATCGGCTCCCGGCGAATCGGGAGCCTGATCACGCCCACGGCCAGCTGCGCGAGCGGGCGTGGAAGGTCGTTGCCAGCGGCGCAGACGCTGCTGGCGGGGCTTACGTCTCCGCGGAGTTTGACATCGCGGAGACACCGGACATGCTGGCGTATTTCCCACACGCCGCATGCTTCCGCTTTACGTACCGTCTGCAGGACGGTACACTGTCGCTCAGCGGTGAAATCGCCAACCGAGGCGGCAATACCATGCCGCTTTCTCTTGGCTTTCACCCGTACTTCGCGTTCGCGGAGGGCGAAGCCGACCGCGTGCGGGTAACTATTCCCACGGCGGCAGAATGGCTGCTGTCCACGGGTGGGTTTGCGGCAGGGGAACCTGTGCCGACGGCGCTCACAGCTGCCTTACAGAGCGGCGAGAAGGTTTCCTCGTTGCCAGGATATCCTGGCGGTTCACAGATGCTTAGCATCGCGCCTGGGGCTCAAGTATGCGAGATTGCGTATGAGGCTCGCAACACGAAACTTATCTTTGAAATGGGGGACAAATTCCCAATTCACGTTCTATTCACAGCACCATGGAGCAACGCAGTGTCACTTGAACCGTACACGAGCATCATGAACGTGTTCAATGAATCCTATCCTGCTGAAATCTCAGGTGCTCAAAGCTTGGAGCCAGGTGAGACTTTTACTTTCCATTGGGCGATTCATATAGAAACGAAGTAATCTACCAAGGTTCATATCCAAACCCTATTGTGGAATAACCTTGATAGGCATGTTGATGGAGCTCTACAATGATCCCTTCCATTTGAGCGGATTTTGCAAGCGCACCTCGTCTTCCAGTGTTATATAGATTAGGGTCCACAACGCCTTGCAGTAAATGAATATGGGCTCCGTTTTCTACAGGAATGGGCGGGCCTGTAGTGCCATAATAAGTGTGATAGTGACCATATTTTATCCCTGAAATACCTTGATATTGATGGACATGTTGGTCGTAAGAAGTACCATTTACATTGAAAGTATACAGACGCAAAAGATGATGGTGCCCTAATTCTTCCGAAGTTACCGTTGTGAAGAAATGAACGTGAGCTGGTGGAATGCTCCTCATCACACGAAAGCCCCCTATGAGTAGGATATGCTTCATCCTATTCATAGGGGGCTTTTGTCATGACGATGGCAATGGATAAAGATTTGATTGACCGATTTTCATCTTTTTATCATCATATACGCGCACTTCAACTTGTTGCGGCTTACCTAATTCAATCACAGGATTCGAAGCGATATCAACATAAAGCGTATCTTTTCCATCGAAATTAGATTTGACTTCCTGCCCATTAATATACACATTACAGGACGAGAAAAATGGTGAACCCGTTACTTTAATTTTTTTGTCTGCTATCGTGACCTTTGAAATGATAGGATCACCGTATCCTAACGTATACTTAGGTTGTACTATCGTGTCTTTGTAGCCTTTAGCTTCATAGCCGTATCTGGCCCCAAACAGATTGTCATACTGCATCTTCTCATAATCCGCGAGATCGCTCGCCTTTATGTTAAATGACGACCACATGTCTTGCGGAGGAATGACAGGTATTTTCTTTGATAATTCATATAAATAATCCGTATAATAACTTCCCTTTACACCTGCCAAGTGCAGCAGCATCGGCCCCAAAAAAGAAGGACTTGAAGATAAATTCAGCTTCTCTTGATCAGCAGGTACGAAGTTATTCCAAATGACAAAAGGCGTGTAATGTGTTTTCGTATACAGATCGGGGTCATTAGGCACCACATATTTGGCATCACGATATACTTTATAATCTTCCTCAAAGAAAGGGAAATGGTCCCCGAAAAACAAAATAATCGTCGGATCTGACTTTTTCGAATAATAATCAACCAAAGATTGCAGAGCCTGATCCGTAGCTGTAATACCTTGTGCATAAGTTTCTAGAATACTTTTCGATTCTGCCGAAATATCACCAGTAACCTGAATCGTATTTGTATTGAATTTATTGGGAGGGTAAGGATGGTGATTTTCCATCGTATTAGCAAAAATGAAATCAGGTCCAGCACTTTTTTCTGTTTCCTCAATAATTTTGTTCACAACAGCATGATCCGCATAATTGGGTCCTGARAAATCATTCGGGAAATATTCACTTGAGATAAATCGGGAAAACCCGAAATGCTTATACACTTTTCTGCTATCAAAGAAATAACTGAAAAATGGATTAATCGCGGTTGCCGTGTACCCTTGTCTTGTTGTAATGCTTGCTAAGGAGTCAACACCGTGATTCATATATTCGATATAGGGAATGATTTTATCAGGTGATTTTCCGAAAAAACGCATTGAGTTCCCTGATAAAACCTCAAATTCAACATTTGCTGTACTACCCCCGAATTGTGGAGATAACATGTTGCCGCCAGTGAATTTTTTTTGTAACTCATGCAAATGCGGAATCGGATCGCGGCTAAAAGTGACGTTTTTCATGATCGTTGGATCAAAAAAGGACTCTCCTAGCAAAACGATAATATTTGGTTTTTTATCATTTGTAGCTGGTTTTTCTGGGATTTGATCCAGAAGAGACGTAATTGCTTTCTTACTATAACCATCTGGTTTCGCTACATGTAAAAAGTTAAGCATCTGAACTGTAGCATACAAATAACCATTTTCATCATAGGTAATCGTTTGATCCCAAGGAACCGTGTAAACCCCATATAGTTTAGTAAACGAAAGGGGCTTATCCGCGTACAAACTAGTTGCGATTACAACAGCGATTACACCGTAAACACTGCGTTCGATCCAATGAAACTTCATTTTGCGATTGCGTAAAATGAGGTGAAACARACAAGCAACAATAACGATAAACAGCATGGTATAACCAACAATACGATTATTAAAGTATTCGCTCAAAAACTTCTTGTACTCCATAAGTTGGTTGTTAAAATAAAGATCCCATGGATAATAAGGTGCGCCAATAGCCTTTAACTTACTGCCGCTAATCGCCCCAAGGGGCAACAAAATGGCACAAAGGAGCCAAAACGACAGCCTAGAACGACCAGTAATAGCAATAAGAAACAAATACAAAGATCCAACAACGAAATAAGCAAGCACCATGGCCAAAGGATACGTTGTGATCCAATGATGAAATTCCTTATAAGTACCCCTCTCCAAAAATTCAACCATGCACATCAATACAAAAGGAAGTATAAAAATCATTGCGCGAGTAGGCAGCTGCTTGAGTGCCTTCAGTAAAATAGTCATTCGTAAAACTCCTAGTTATCAGCTTATAAAAACCCGACTCTCCACGTGGAGATGCCGGGCGATATTGAACCTTAGATCATGTTTCGTCCGAACCCACTGCACTAATTTGCTCTAACGCTTGCAGAAACGTAGCTGYGGGTTGAGCACCTGTTAACGCATACTTACGATTTATTACGAAAAAGGGGACCCCTGTTACGCCGGCTTGACTGGCAAAAGCAAGGTCATCTTCAACCTGCTCCAGACCTTCTTTAGCAGAAAGTTGAATACGAGTTTGATGCGGATCCATGCCATGCAGACTTGCAGCTTCAAGTAGAAAGTCGATGTGACCAATATCTTTTCCATCCTCAAAATAAGCTTTGAACAAGTCGTCAACAAGCTGCTGTTTGACTTCTTCAGGTGCGATCGCAATGAGCTGATGCGCTTTTAACGTATTTGGCATTTTCGTGATTTGCCCAAAATCAAAATGTAAACCTGATGCCTGTCCAGCCTGAGTCACTTGTTGGTGCATTGCTTGCAGTTTGCTTTCATCAGCACGAAATTTAGTACGCATAAGTGTCGCGAAATCTGCACCTTCCACCGGTGTCGAAGGATCAAGTTGATACGCACGATAGTGCAGCTCAACAGGTTCAGCTGTAAAATCTTCTAGCGCATCCATCAAATTCTTCTTCCCGATGCGGCACCAAGGACATACTAAATCTTGAAATATCTCAATTATCATCTCGAATATACTCCTTCAATCATTGCTTTAGCTCCATTCAACATTATAACCCAAAGATGATAAATGTCACCATGTAACACAAACCGATATCTAACTTGCAATACGAACAGAATTCAAATAAATTGACCTATCAAGAGAGCTGAAACATCAGAAGAACGACACACTGCGCCCATTTCGGTTACACAACTCCGCCCCCCCGACCCCGAACCTCGAACCTCGAACCCCAACCCCAAATCCCAAGCCCTGAACGCCGATCGCCGAACCCCGAACCCCGAACCCCGAACCCCGAACCCCGAACCCCGAACCCCGAACCCCGAACCTCGAACCTCGAACCCCGAACCCCGAGCCCCGAACCTCGAACCCCGAACCCCGAACCCCGAGCCCCGAACCTCGAACCTCGAACCCCAACCTCCAAATCCCAAGCCCTGAACACCGATCGCCGAACCCCAAGCCCCAAGCCCCAAGCCCCAAGCCCCAAGCCCCAAGCCCCAAGCCCCAAGCCCTGCCCCCCGAAACCATACTGACGCATCACCAAAATTTTTTGCTAAACTACTCTTGATTTTTTTTCATGCGAATCTGTAATATCTACAATCGATTAAATTAAAAACAGATAGCAGCATAAAATTTAAACCAACATATTATCACTAGTATCTGGGAGGGGGGAGTATCCCGCCAAAATATAAATTCTGTGCTATCTACAAGTCGCAGTACGGCGGGTTGAAATGTGCTTTCTAAGCTATTTTATTTCTCTTTATTTCTTCTTTAAATCCCTAAATCCCTAAATCCCTAAATCCCTAAATCCCTAAATCCCTAAATCCCTAGAACCTTTGAACCATAATTCTTTAGAACCTTAAATCCCCTTAAATCCTTATTTCTTTATTTCTATTTTTTTTATTTCTATTTTTCTATCTATCTTTCTGACTTTCTGTCTTTCTGTCTTTCTGTCAAAATATCTTTATAACTTTACTAAATATTTTACTTATATATTTATTATGTTTTTTCTTTGCATATTTCTTTATTTACTTATTTATTTTCCTATTTAATTCCTTTAACTTCCTTTAACTTCCTTGTATTTTAACTTGTACATATCACAGAATTTGTTTTATTGCGAATATATAGCCTCTAGACAACGACACTGTATATGGAAAATATTATAAAAAACATATACATACGAACGTTTGTTTGATATAATAAAAACATAGAACATAGGTTCTCGTAAGGGGTTGAGAGGCGATGAATATTAAATCACTTGCTAGTGAAGCGTCAACTTGTGAAACAGAAGTGGCGTGTGAGGATTTTCTTATGAACTTGCGTTGGTCTAATGGGTTTCATTGTCCTCGGTGTGATCACCATGAAGCTTTTCAAATTCGTACTCGTAGATTGTTGGAGTGCAAAGAGTGTAGAATGCAGATTTCGATAACCGCGGGTACAATTATGCATAAATCTAAACTTTCCTTGTTAACCTGGTTCAAAGCTATCCAGCTTATATGTATGAGCGGTGTTGAAGTTACTGGATACGGATTAGCAGAGATTCTGGATATTAACTATAGAAGTGCTAAGCTGTTGATTGATAAAATTTGTTTTGCAATTAAGGTTGAAGAGAGCAGATTACTTGCATTGCGTAAATTGAGAAGGAAGGCTATTCGCTCTGAATCAACTAAATCAAAGTTTCCTATGCCGAAAATCATCGATAATTGGTGTGATCCATTTGATCTCAAAACATATATAGAAGTCAAATTATCTAAACTTACGCAGCAATCAGTGATGAAAACTTTTGTATCCATTCATTTATATTCAAGATTCCTGAAGTGTTTTCAGTTCTAAAGGAGTTGGAAGTCACAGTCATAGTAAGAGGATTTGACGGGATCCTTATTTTCAGTCAAGATGGTAGTGTTGGTTACAACTTTACAAAGAATTAGGAGAATACTGATGAAAAGGGTTGTGCAAGCCCCTATCCATTTTTATCGGAAGTTTATTTCGCCGCTCAAACCCCCAACATGTCGATTCTATCCAACTTGTTCGCAATATGCGTTAGAAGCCATTGAGGTTCACGGACCTATGAAAGGTTCTTGGTTATCCGTGAAACGGATTTGCAAATGCCATCCTTTTCACCCAGGTGGTGTGGATCATGTGCCAGCAAAGAGCGGAAATTAATATAGTGAATCTGTCGGCTTGACATGAGGCTGTTTTTTTCGATATATTGTGCTTAAGATGCTAAATATTGTTTATTTCGATGAACGGATAAGTACAATCAGATGCCTATGAACAGAGAGCCGGGGTAGGTGAAAGCCGGTATAGGAGAATGTTTGGAATATGGTCCCGGAGAATAGGCCTTCGAGCTACTCAGCATTAGAGTGTATAGCCAGTGCTTACACAAACTTTGCCAGAGAGTAAGCTGGTCTCGTGTCCCAGCGTTAATGGGCAAGTCGTAATAGACTTACTGAGCCCCGAGCTTGTGAAAGGCGGGGGAACCTGGGTGGTACCGCGTGAGTTCAACTCTCGTCCCAAGATGGATGAGGGTTTTTTGTGTTTTCAACTAACCGCTATTGGAGGAACGAAAAATGTCTGAACAATCCAAAACATTTTACATTACCACACCGATCTACTATCCAAGTGACAAGCTGCATATTGGGCATGCATATTCGACTGTTGCTGGAGATGCAATGGCGCGCTACAAAAGGTTACAAGGCTATAATGTTAGGTATTTAACAGGTACAGATGAACATGGTCAGAAAATTGAACGTAAGGCGCAAGAAAAAGGAACAACACCACAAGCTTTTGTGGATAATATCGTTTCTGGGATTAAAGAACTTTGGGCGAAACTGGATATTTCTTATGATGATTTTATTCGTACAACGGAAGATCGACATAAGGATGCGGTAACTAAGATTTTTCAGCGTTTACTTGATCAAGGTGATATTTATTTAGGTGAGTATGAAGGTTGGTACTGTATTCCAGATGAATCTTTCTTCTTGGAGAGTAAGTTAGTCGATGGAAAATGTCCTGATTGTGGGCGTCCTGTGGAGAAGATGAAGGAGCAAACTTATTTCTTCCGGATGAGTAAGTATGCGGATAGACTCGTTCAATATTATGAAGAGAACCCTGATTTCATCCAACCGGAATCACGTAAGAATGAGATGTTGAATAATTTCATTAAACCAGGTTTAGAGGATTTGGCAGTTTCGAGAACGACTTTTGACTGGGGAATTAAAGTTCCTGGAGATCCAAAGCATGTCATTTATGTATGGATTGATGCTCTTTCCAATTATATTACAGCACTTGGTTATGGTTCTGATGATGAGACGATTTTCAAAACGTATTGGCCAGCAGATGTGCATTTAATGAGTAAGGAGATTGTGCGGTTCCATACGATTTATTGGCCGATTATGTTAATGGCGCTTGATTTGCCTCTGCCGAAAAAAGTATTTGCCCACGGCTGGTTGCTTATGAAGGATGGCAAAATGTCCAAGTCCAAGGGGAATGTTGTGGACCCTGTTACACTTATTGATCGTTATGGTTTGGATGCACTTCGGTATTACCTCATGCGTGAAGTGCCATTCGGAGCAGACGGTACATTTACTCCTGAGAGTTTTGTGGAACGTGTAAATCATGATCTAGCTAATGATTTGGGGAATTTATTGAATCGTACGATTGTGATGATCGATAAGTATTTTGCAGGTAAAATTCMTGCCTATATTCCCGGAGCTACTGAATTTGACGAAAGTCTGTTGGAGACAGTTCGTACAACTGTAGCTAAGTATGAGGAATCCATGGAGAAAATGGAGTTCTCCATCGCGCTATCCGCGGTGTGGCAGATGATTAGCCGCACGAACAAATATATCGACGAAACACAGCCATGGTCGATGGTGAAAGACGAAGCCAAGCGTGATACGCTAGGCTCGGTCATGTATGTGCTGGCGGAATCTCAGCGCATCTCTTCTGTTCTTCTTCGTCCTTTCTTGACGAAGACACCAGAACTGATCTGGGCGCAGCTAGGCTTAGCTGCGGACGATTTACCGCGCTTGACTGCGTGGGAGAGCGTGCAGTCCTTTGGGCATCTCCCTACAGGCACCAAGGTGCAGAAGGGAGAGCCGATGTTCCCCAGACTCGACGTAGCGGCAGAAGTCGCCTACATCGTCGAGGCCATGGGTGGCGGTGCTTCGGAGAGCACCGAAGAACCAAAAGCTGCAGCGCCAGCGTCCGCTGCATCTGCTTCTGTGCCAACGCCGGAGCCAAAAGAAGAAATCGGGATCGACGATTTTGGCAAAGTGGAGCTGCGCGTGGCACAAGTGATTTCGGCGGAGCCTGTGAAAGGCGCCGAAAAGCTTCTTAAGCTGCAGCTCGACCTCGGCTATGAGCAGCGTCAGGTTGTTTCGGGCATCGCGAAGTTCTACACGCCCGATGATCTTGTTGGACGCAAAGTTATTTGCGTCACGAACTTGAAGCCCGCGAAGCTGCGCGGCGAGCTGTCTCAAGGTATGATTCTCGCCGCTTCACATGGCGATCAGCTCACGCTAGCGACCGTTCCAGATTCAATGCCGAACGGTGCGATCGTGAAATAATAGCTTTATGCACAAAGACCCTTTCCCAGATTTTCTGGGAAAGGGTCTTTTGCTTTTTGTGACTATGTTAAGGGTATTTTTGACGACAAAGGGCAAGCTAAAGGAAACTAACCACGGAGTGAATAAGATGCTTATACAACGTATAGGAAAAGGGATAACTCTAGTAATATTGATCATCACTTTATCAGCTTGTTCGTTATTCGGTGGAGGCCAGAAGAAAAAGGAAGAAGAAAAAAAACAAAAACAAGCTGATGCTAAAAATGAGAGTGTGATTGATCAAGAACTGAAAAAGCAGTATCAGATGTACAACGAAGTGATCAAATATCAAAAAGAGCAGGATGCTAAACTCATTAAGGAATCGGAAGAGCGTTATAAGAAGTTGAAAGAAGAATCAGACAAACCAATAAAAGGTAGCAGCGAGGAAAAACAAAAAGCCAAAGAAGCTAAAGTTGGGAAAGAAGGCTCTGGCGATTCAGGTTCAGGTGATTCTGGGGACTCCGGAGACTCGAGTGATTCAGGAAATTCAAGCGATTCTGGAGGATCTGAAGAATAATCAATCTCGCATTAAAATATAGGGAAATCAAAGTTGAATTAGAAATGGCCATGCTGTGAACGTTGCAGCTGGCTTTTTTGACTTTCCTCTCCAGATATATTGACTTCAATAAACCCACCTCGTATAATCAAAACGTTAATAAAAAAAATTACGATTTAGAGTGGGTGTTTATTCAAATGACAAGACATGCGAAGCGATATATTTACATAGCTTTATTGTTAATTGTTGCTTGCTGCATTGTTGGCTGCAGCAGTTCGAAAGCTGGATTAGTAGAGGGAAAAGTGAATGTTGTGACTAGTTTTTATCCCTTATATGATTTCACGAAACAAATTGGTGGCGATTATGTAAATGTAATAAATCTTGTCCCGGCTGGYGTGGAGCCACATGACTGGTCTCCAAAAAGCAGGGATATCAAAAATATGTCAGGGGCCCAAGTTTTCGTATATCAAGGCGCAGGCTTTGAAGGTTGGGTAAAAGATTTTCTAGGAAGTCTATCAAGTACATCTAAAGTGCGCGTCGTAGAAGCAAGTCAAGGTGCTAATTTGATCACAACAGATGATAATAAAAAAGAATTTGATCCTCATGCTTGGTTAAGCCCGTTAAATGCACAGAAAATGGCTAATAATATTAAAACGGCTTTAATCGAAGCGGATCCAGTTCATAAGGATGCGTATGAGCAAAACTATCAGACATACAACGCTAAATTATCGGAGTTAGATGCTAGATACAAAAAAGAACTTGCTACTACTACAAAAAAAGAAATTGCTGTATCTCATCATGCTTTTGCATATCTATGTAGAGACTACGGCTTGATTCAAATGTCCATCATGGGTTTATCACCGGATGCAGAGCCAACAGCGCAAGATCTCAAACAAATCAACACCTTTATTAGAGAGCATCAGCTCAAATATATATTCTTTGAGGAACTTGTCTCGGATAAGCTGGCAAAAACGTTAGCTAAAGATGCAAAGGTGAACACCCTCGTACTTAATCCACTAGAAGGTCTAACCGAAAAGCAAATTGATGCAGGCGAAGATTATATTTCGATTATGGACAAAAACTTGAAAAACCTACTTCTAGCGTTACAATAAAGGAAGTAGGACCATTCTTAGTAAGTCAGGGGTAATCAGATGGATACTAGTAATAAAATGTTATGCCATCAGAAAATCGTTTCAATCGATCAGATTTCATTTTCATATGAAAATAAGACAGTGATTAACAATCTCCAGTTTGATGTGTTTGAGCGTGATTTTGTTGGTGTGATTGGTTCTAACGGTGCTGGTAAGACGACACTTCTGAAAATGTTAGTTGGCCTATTGAAACCAACTAGTGGAGAAATCCGATTGTTTGATCGTCCATTGAGTCAATTCAAGGACTGGGAACGAATCGGTTATGTACCACAGAAGAATGCCTTCAATCCGTTATTCCCAGCAACAGTTAGGGAGGTAGTTCTCTCTGGCATGTATACCAAAAAGAACGTGTATCGCCGACTCTCTAAAGCTGATTTGCAAAAAGCTGAAGACGCGATGCTGGCGATGCGCATCGAGGATCTAGCCGATCGTCGTATTGGCCAGCTCTCTGGAGGTCAACAGCAACGAGCCTTCTTAGCTCGTGCGATTGTGAACAACCCGGAGCTGCTCATTCTTGATGAGCCTACGGTAGGGATTGATGCCGAAACGCAGATCGGTTTCTTCCGAATGATCAAGCATATGCACCAGCATCATCATATGACTTTCATTATGGTTTCTCATGATATGGACATGATTCAGTCGTATCTGGGAACAGAGCCGCAGCAAGTGAGCGGAGGCATCAAGTTTTATGTGAAGCATACCCATGATCCCGAGGATTGCCGTGAGACGAATCTAACCCATTCACTCGGCCAGATTCGAGAGATGATCGGAGTTCAGTAAGGAGCGGGCGTTTTGGACATATTTACAGAGTACTTTTTTCAACGTGCATTAATAGGTGGATTATTGATCGGGCTAACTGCGCCATTAATGGGCGTTTTTCTTGTTCTAAGACGTCTATCTATGATAGGGGACACGCTAGCTCATGTTTCGATTGCTGGCGTAGCACTCGGTTTCTTGATCAATGTGTACCCACTAGGTGTGGGACTTGTGTTCGCCTTATTGGCCTCATTTGCAATAGAACGACTGCGCAAGGCATATAAAACCTACGCTGAGCTCTCCATAGCCATTATTATGTCAGGTGGCGTTGCGTTGGCAACATTACTTTTTACCCTTGGCAAAGGGTTTAATATGAATGTCATGAGCTACCTGTTCGGCAGTATTTATACACTAGATTCCACTGATTTATGGGTGGTACTTGTTGTATGTGTTTTAGTTATCGGAGTAATCGCTTTTCATTTCAAAGAATTTTTCTTGATGTTTTTTGACGAGGATGCAGCGAGTGTAAGTGGACTTCCTTTGAAATTTTATAATATGATGATTACAATGCTGACGGCACTTGTCATTTCAGTCGCTATCAAAATTGTAGGCGCCTTATTGGTTTCCTCCTTGTTAACAATTCCAGTCGCTTGCAGTCTGTTAATTGCTCGTAGCTTCAAACATTCCGTTTTCTTAGCGATTTTATTCTCGGAAATTGCTGTCATCGTTGGTCTTGTTGTAGCTGGGATTTGGGATCTGGCACCAGGAGGGACAGTTGTGCTGAGCCTTATCGCTATTTTAATTGGGATTATTTTAAAAAGAGGATTGAGGATATAAGTCATGGATTCAGTTAATGTATGGATCGCCCTCTGGGCGGGTATAGCATCTTTCATTTCACCTTGTTGTTTGCCTTTATATCCTTCGTTCTTATCCTACATAACAGGTATTTCGGTCAGTGAACTTAAGTCAGGTAGAACAACTGTACAAGTTAGACGTCAAACCATGCTACACACCTTAAGTTTTATCGTTGGATTCTCCATTATTTTTTATGCTTTAGGGCTGACAGCAGGCTTTGTTGGCAGTTTCTTTATTGACTATCGGGACTTGCTTCGTCAATTCGCTGCACTTTTAATATTTGTAATGGGATTATTTTTACTCGGTATTTTTCAACCGCAATGGCTAATGAGAGAACGCAAACTGTCGATCAAATTTCGACCAGCTGGATATATTGGCTCAGTCTTTGTTGGTATGGGTTTTGCAGCAGGCTGGTCACCATGTGTTGGGCCTATTCTGTCAGCCATTCTTGCTTTGGCGGCAACTGAACCAGGAACTTGGTTTCAACTAACCACTTCATACTCGCTTGGATTCGCGATTCCTTTCTTCGTTCTTTCCTTTTTCATCGGTTCAACCAAATGGATTCTTCGCTATTCCAACCTACTTATGAAAATTGGTGGAGGCTTGATGATCGTCATCGCCATTCTTCTTTATACAGGTAAAATGACGCAAATCACCCTTTGGTTGAACTCCATTACACCAGATTTCTTAAAGTTTTAGGCGTTTCATGTAAAATATTCAATCTTCGCTTGAGGGAATTTCTCGAAAATTTGTTCTGTGATATATTCTCTCAACGCGGTAGCTTGTTCATCTTTGTACACATATTTACCTTTCCCATATTTGCCCCATTTGTACTTTCTCTTTTCTTCGTCCATTTCCAGCTTTGTTTTGGGGTATCGCTTTTCAATAATATTCTTGGCTGTTTTCGTGAAACGATGCTGAATCATCTCGAAAGTAAGATCATGTGTGGCTTCAGCAGGCAGGGTGTTGTAGAGCTTCTCAATTAGTGTTGCATAACCTTCCTCCCAGCCTTCATGCCAAATAATAGGTGCAATGATGAAACCAAGTGGATATCCAGCCTTGGCAACTTTGCCTGCCGCTTCGATTCGCTCATGAAATCGAGATGTACCAGGCTCGAAGTTTTTGATTACATAATCTGCATTCACACTGAAGCGAAAACGTGTATGCTTGTTATGTTTGGCATCTAATAAAGGCTCTACGTGATGGTACTTGGTAACAAATCGTAGGCGGCCGTGCTCTTGTTCACCCATAAATTCGATTAACTGTTTGAGCGAGCCTGAAATGTGCTCAAGCCCTACAGGATCTGAGGTGCACGCGGCTTCAAAACGAGTAATTTCAGGTTCACGCTCCGCGATATAGTTCTTAGCTGCCCCGAGAATATCGTCAATATTGACATAGACCCGAATATACGGCTTCGCACCCATCGTTGTTTGCAAATAACAATAATGACAATGTCCCATGCAGCCTGTTGCGATCGGTATCGCGTATTCGGCGGATGGCTTGGATGTCTCGAATTTTAACGTTTTTCGTATACCAACGACTAAGGTTCGCTTGGCTATCCGATATTTATCTAATTCGGTTTCGCCGGGCAAATCGCGGATTTGATTATGCGAGGTCGTCATATGGATCTCAAGGCCTTCTTGTTCTGCCCATTTATAAATTTGCTTACCTTTGGGATAATTCAGAGCATCTGGTTCAAAATAAACAAGCTCTGGCACGAAAATCGTCGTGCTAGGCTGCGGTCTTGTAAGCAACTCAGTAGACATGAGGGCCTCCTTTACAAATCGGAATGACAATCTATTATTTTAGTGTGCCAAAGTGAAGTGCTTTGAAAACATGGGAGATTTGACCGCATCTGGGTAGATGGATTATGATAGGAAAGCAGTATGGCTAAGAAATTCGCACAGCAGGGGGAAATATAGCAATGGCTACGCCAAGTATGGAAGATTATTTGGAGAGAATATACAAGCTTATCGATGAGAAAGGTTACGCTCGTGTTTCCGACATTGCTGAAGGGCTTGAAGTGCACCCCTCCTCCGTAACTAAAATGATCCAAAAATTAGATAAAGATAATTATTTAATCTATGAAAAATATCGCGGTCTCATCCTAACGCCCAAGGGGAAGAAGATGGGCAAACGCTTGATGGATAGACATGAGCTTTTGGAAAATTTTCTAACGACAATTGGTGTCCATGAGGACAATATATATAAGGATGTCGAAGGCATAGAGCATCATTTAAGCTGGGATTCGATTACGTGTATTGAAACCTTATTAGAATACTTTCGGAGAGATCCAAGCCGAGCAGATGAGCTTATGAATGTTCGTAAAGAATTAGAGGCAGAGAACTAGGCAGAGACCGTTTACGGTACTCTGTCTTTTTTTTATGGGAATAGAAACAAACTGCTCTCGCATACATACCTAAGAAGCCCTACGAAATAGAGCTATGGGAGGATGCAGGGTATGAAGATTAATGGCGTGTTTGAAGGTGGAGGCGTCAAAGGAATTGCCTTGGCGGGTGGTGTGAGCGCAGCCATAGAACAAGGATATACCTTCCATAATGTCGCAGGTACAAGCTCTGGTGCGATTGTGGCTGCTTTGTTGGCAGCTGGCTACTCGGGGGAAGAAATGAGGGAGTTGATCCTTAGAGCGCCTTTCAAGTCGTTTATGCAACGTTCTCCTATTTTCAACACGAAGATCATAGGTCCCGCGGCACGCTTGTTGCTCAAAAAAGGGCTATATTCCGGCGAAGCCTTGGAACATTGGATCAATCAACAACTCGCGGCAAAAGGCGTTCGCACGTTTGCTGATCTGGGGCCAAACCAGCTCCGTATTATTGCCTCAGATATTACACAGGGCAAGCTATTGGTTCTGCCTAATGATATAGCGCAATACGGCATCGAGCCTGGCAAGCTTTCGGTTGCCAAAGCGGTGAGAATGAGCACGAGCATTCCATACTTCTTCGATCCAGTTAGAATCCGGCGGAATATAAAAAGCTCCGAGAAGGCTAAGCCATTCTCAGAGCAGTTTAATTATATCGTGGACGGTGGTTTGTTAAGCAACTTCCCGCTTTGGGTGTTCGACAATGAAATGCCGCGTGCTAAGCTCATTCCTGTTATTGGTTTCCAACTTGTTGGAAAAAGTGATACGCCAACTCATACGATCCGAGGACCTATTACGATGCTAGAAGCGCTCTTTAGCACAATGCTTAGTGCGCATGATGAACGCTACATTGAACAGAAGAATCGCTTCCGAACCGTGAAAATTCCTACGTTAGGTGTTGGGAATACACAATTCACCATCTCCAAGGAATTAAGCATGTCACTTTACGAGTCGGGCTTCTTGGCGGCCAAAGCGTATTTCAAAAGTTGGTCGGCCAGTACCTACGAAGAAAATTATGAGAAATATGTGATGCGACCTCCACATAAATCTTTGACTTAGTGGTATTTCGGGAAATCATCCTTATCGGAATCTTTCGTCCCGTTGATAACGCGGAATTTCGCGTTCTTCGTTTTACCTTTTCCAGCTCCACGAGGGATGGAAGGTTTCTTCCAACGGGAAGGTGGGAATTTATACAGTAGGAAAATCGCCCCAAGCACAAGGATAGGAATGAATAACACACGTAGACTAACGATCAAGCCTATTGCAATCAAAATGCCTATGGCAATTTCAATCGGAGAAAACTTTCTTCTCATGCCCGTCCCTCCATAATTCGTTTTTCCGCTTCTAGCATGCGGTTAAAAGATGCAATGGACACCTCGACTTGACTGTCTTCAGGTTCTTTGGTTGTCAGTAATTGAAGCCAAAGACCAGGATACCCTAAATAACGAAGAACAGGTACTTCACGAAGGGAATTTGTAAAACGTAATACCTCATAAGAAACCCCAATAACCAATGGTAACAAAATGAGACGCTGCACAATACGCTCGACCATGCCGTCGTAGTGAAGGAATGAGTAGATGACAACACCAATTAATACGGTAAATACGATAAAGCTGCTTCCACAACGGTAATGAAGGGTATTGAATTTTTGCACATTGCTAACCGTTAATTCCATACCTGCTTCATAAGCGCTGATCACTTTATGCTCTGCGCCATGATATTGAAACAATCTTCGAATCATAGGTGTAAGAGAGATGAAGTAAATATATCCCACCAGCAAAATGATCTTGATTACACCTTCTATAAGATTATGAAGAATCTGATTGCTAAATACATTTTGAAACAAAAACTGTTCAATAATAGCTGGAACTAAAGTAAAAATGAACTTCCCAAATAAAAATGAAAGGACACCGACAAAAGCAACGCCTAGAACCATGGATATGCCAGAGAACATGCCAGCTTTCTCTTCTTTCTTCGGCATGTCAGCTTCACCTTCTTGCTCGGCGAATGACTCGGCGGAGAAATTCAGATGCTGTGCACCTTTGGCACTGGACTCAATAATTCCTACAATTCCTCGTACAAAAGGAATTTTCTTAAGTGCTTGAACCCACGGAATCACTTTCTTTGGTACTTCCAAAAAATCAAGGGAACCGTCTTTTTTGCGCACAGCAGTTACATGCACATTTCTTCCTGCGAACATGACGCCCTCGATGACGGCTTGTCCTCCGTATATACTGTTTTGTTCTGCCACAAGATTCACCTTCTCATCTTTCTCGAATTCATTTTCTCACTTTCTTATTGTAACGGATTCAGGTGTTGAATGCTACCGATTGCGACAGAACATACTATGATTGCCAATGAATAGACAAGCCTTATCGGTAGAGAAAGGAAGATCACAGATGACAAGTGCGCATACCGCGAAGAGAAAACAGACGAATCGTTGGGTATTTGTGCTATATATCGGTTTTTTTGCAGGGTTAATATGGGGTGCCCTCAAAATCGTCGAGAATTACTTTAAGTTCACAACCATAGGCATTGGTTTTCTAGTTGAACCTTTTTTCAAGCACGATTTTTTTAATACTTGGATGGGATTATTCATGGGGTGGATCACGTTTGCTCTATTCTCGATATTCGCGGCTTTCATCTACATGGTCACCATGTGGAAATTGCGCAGTCCTTTTTGGGGGATAGGCTATGGTGCACTGTGGTGGGCGATCATTTATCTCATTGTAGGGCCAATTACGGGAATGATGTATTGGATTACGGAGTTGGAGCTAAATACAATCATCAGTGATGTTTGTTTATTCCTCGTATGGGGGATGTTTATTGGGTATTCGATTGCCATTGAATATACAAGCGCTAGAACGACAGAGGCTATACCCAACTCATGAAAGTTATGGTAAAATATCAAAGGTTAATTAGCAGAAAGCAGCTAGTTGCCTATGACGATTGTTTCGGGAGGATTTCGAATTGAAAAGGGTTCTAGTTTTGAATGGTCCGAATTTGAATATGCTTGGCATACGTGAACCTGGTGTATATGGAACCGTCACACTTTCTTCAATCATTGAAGGTTTGCAAGAGCTTGGAACCGAGCTTTCGCTCGAATTGGAGAGCTTCCAATCTAACCATGAAGGGGAGATTATTGACAAAATTCACGCTGCCTACGGTACAAAGGATGGCATTCTTATGAATCCTGGTGCCTTCACGCACTACAGCTATGCGATTCGTGATGCGCTGTCTACGGTTCAATTGCCAACGGTAGAGGTTCATATTTCGAATATTCATAAACGTGAAGAATTTCGTCATCATTCGGTCATTGCACCCGTCGTAATTGGTCAAATATGTGGATTTGGCGCAGATAGCTATGCGCTTGGTTTACGAGCATTACTACCCCATCTGTAAGCATTTGCTTACGTAGCTAGTTTTGCCATAGCAAAACTTTAAAAAGGAATGGTGATTTGGATGCAGGAGAAACGTATTGAACGTCTACGCGAGGCTATGCAGCAGCAGGAATTACCGGCACTACTCATCACGAACGCATATAACCGTACATATGTATCTGGTTTCACCGGTTCATCTGGCTATGTACTGATTACGTTAGACCGTGCCATCTTATTAACTGATTTCCGTTATATGACGCAAGCGCCGCAACAAGCTAAACTGTTTGAAGTGGTAGAACATAAAGCAAAGGCGATTGAGTCCGTAAGAGAACTCTTGCAACAGCAAGGGATCACGAAGCTTGGTTTCGAGCAAAGCGACGTCTCTTATGGCGATTTTTTAAACTACCAACAAGGTCTTCCTGGCATCGAAGTCGTGCCAACTTCACGTCTTGTTGAATTGATTCGTATGGTAAAAGATGAAGCAGAACTGCAAGTGATGCAGGAAGCGGCTGATTTGGCCGATCAAACTTTCTCACACATCCTTAACTTCATTAAGCCTGGTGTCAAAGAGTTAGATATTGCCCTAGAAATTGAAGTGTTTATTCGTAAAAACGGAGGCACCTCGACATCCTTCGAGACGATCGTCGCGTCTGGTGAGCGTTCAGCGTTACCTCACGGTAAAGCAAGTGATCGCATTCTCCAATTAAACGAATTTGTCAAATTGGATTTTGGAGCGTATTATAAAGGTTATTGCTCTGATATCACAAGAACGGTTATGCTAGGAAAGCCGACAGATAAACATAAAGAAATTTATGATATTGTGTTGGAAGCACAGTTGAATTGTCTGGCAAACCTCAAACCAGGCATTACGGGCAGAGAAGGCGATGCGTTCGCACGCGATGTCATCGTGAAGCGCGGCTATGGCGATTATTTCGGTCACGGGACCGGACATGGGCTGGGGATGGAAGTCCACGAATCTCCGCGTGTGTCGAAAACCGAAGATATGATTTTAACTCCTGGTATGGTTGTTACTGTTGAGCCTGGTATTTATCTCCCTGATTTTGGCGGAGTTCGAATTGAGGATGACGTAGTAATTACTGAGACCGGCATTAAAATACTTACACATTCTACCAAAGATTTTCTTATCATTGACTAGCGGAGGGATTTACAAGTGATATCAGTAAACGATTTTAAAACAGGTCTGACAATTGAAGTAGAACATGATATTTTTACAGTTCTAGATTTCCAACACGTGAAACCAGGTAAAGGGGCTGCATTCGTGCGCTCTAAGCTCAAAAACCTACGCAATGGTAACACCGTTGAGCGTACGTTCCGTGCAGGTGAGAACGTTGGACGTGCTCACATCGAAAACCGTGAAATGCAGTACTTATACGCGGCTGGCGACGAGTACACGTTCATGGATACGGAGACTTACGATCAGATTTCGCTTGCCCACGAGCAATTGAAATGGGAATTGAACTTCTTGAAAGAAAACATGAATATCAAAATCATGAGCTATCAAGGTGAAATTCTAGGGATTAACCTTCCGAAGAGCGTTGACTTGAAAGTTGTTGAAACTGATGCAAGCGTTAAAGGAAACACAGCACAAGGCGCATTGAAAAATGCGAAAGTGGAAACAGGTCTTAATGTAATGGTGCCACTTTTCATCAACGAAGGCGATGTTCTTTCCGTTGATACAGATGATGGCAAATACCTTTCACGCGCTAGCAACTAATTAGCAAAGCCTTTCGGACTCATCGGAGTCCGAAAGGCTTTTTTTCTTTTCTTACCACAGCCCGACAAATGTATGCTATAATATTGAATTGTTATGCACTAGTATGCGTTAGGAGTGGGTCAGCTTTGTCTCTTATAGTGATGAAATTTGGCGGTAGCTCTGTCGGTGATGCGGAGCGAATGAAACGAGTTGCAAAAAGAATCGTGGAGCGTAAACAAGCTGGACACAGCTGTGTTGTTGTCGTTTCTGCGATGGGTGATACAACGGATGATTTAATCGACTTGTCCAAGCAAATTTACGATGGAGCCCCACCGGCTCGTGAAATGGATATGTTGTTGACGACGGGCGAGCAAGTTTCCGTAGCGCTTTTATCGATGGCTATACATAATCTTGGTGAACAAGCGGTTTCGTACACCGGGTGGCAAAGTGGCATTTATACGGAGCCTGTACATGGGAAAGCAAGAATTACGGATATTCAGCCTCATCGTGTTCTGAACGCGATTGAGCAAGGGAATGTCGTCATCGTAGCTGGTTTCCAAGGGATGACTGAAGCGGGTGAAATTACAACATTAGGCCGCGGCGGGTCCGATACAACAGCAGTCGCGCTTGCTGCAGCGATCAAAGCCGATCTTTGTGAAATTTATACAGATGTTGATGGCATTTATTCAACAGATCCTCGAATTGTGAAAGTAGCTAGGAAGCTTGCTGAAATTTCCTATGATGAAATGTTGGAGCTCGCTAACCTTGGAGCTGCAGTTCTTCATCCTCGCGCAGTCGAGTATGCGAAAAATTACAACGTGACCCTCGTGGTGCGTTCAAGCTTTAATTACAATGAAGGCACCAATGTGAAGGAGGAAGCAGTGATGGAGCAAGGAATCGTAGTTCGTGGCATCGCATATGACAAAAATGTAGCAAGAATTAGTATTCTGGGTGTTCCTGAGAAACCAGGTCAACTTGCTAAAGTATTCTTAGCACTTGCTGAAGTGCAAATTGACGTGGACATTATCGTTCAAAGCGGTGTGATTAACGGATCTGCGGATTTCTCTTTCACAACGACATTGGCGGATCGTGAGAAAGCGCTAGATGTCATTGAACAAATTCGTGCTGAAGTTGGTTTCCGTGAAGTGACGTCCGAAGTTGATCTTGTTAAAGTTTCAATCGTTGGGGCTGGAATGGTTAGCTCACCAGGTGTTGCAGCTACGATGTTCAAAGTCATTTCTGATCTTGGCATTACGATCTCATTGGTAAGCACATCAGAGATTAAAATGTCTTGTGTCATTGACAATACGAACTTAACCGACGTAATCCGTGCTCTTCACACAGCATACGGCTTAGACACAGCGGAGCAAGCTTTCGTTGGTGGTCCAGAAGATCGCAGATAATTTGAAATCTTAATGAAGTTTGTCTGCTATGAAATAAGCAATCTTCAATAGAAATGCCGTTATTCCGGCAGCCATTAAGGGTCCTACCGGAATGCCGCGCATAAATAAGATGCCAAATATAGAACCAAGGACAAGACCCACAATTAATTGTGGGTCTACTTTTAGTAACTCCAAGCCTTTCCCATTCATATAGGTGGCAATCGCCCCTCCCACGAGGGCGATGATGCCAGGCCATGTAGTGAAGACAGAGAGAATATCTTTCATCGAAATACGGTCACTTGCAAATGGAATCAAAACACCGATCGTCAGGAACAGCAAGCCGAGCTCAAGACCTCTACGTTCCATGGTAGGGAAATAGCGATCGAGACCAATTAACTTAATGGCCAGTAAAAGACAAGCCGCAGTTGTAATGATCGGCGAACGGCCTATGAGTCCAATTATAATTAGAATAACTAAGAGCATATCACCATTCATATACATAACCCCTTGTCCTCATCATCGTCATTTAAGTTTATGAAAGGGGCTTGTATTTAGAACGCATGGTAAGGTGGACTATCGCCCAAAAAGAACCATCTGATCGTGTTCCAGAACGGGAACGCATTCCGCACTATTCGTCTTGGCACAAAGTTCGACATCCGCGAGGAAGCCGGACTTTTTCATTTTTTTACCGTTGCTGCAAGAGAGAATGGTCTCGAGCAAGTGATCCTTAGCTTCGAGATAGCAACCTCGCATTGCTAGACCGAAGTCATTCGTTATCATGTGCTGCTCGCCTATTAGAATTGCAATTTCATTCAGGATGAGGCCGGCACAGAGGCCGTCCTCCAAAGAGAAAACATCCTGCGTACCTGCACAGACGATCACTGTGTCCCGTTTAAGCTCGATAGCTGCCGCAGCAGAGGCTTTGCCGTTAATGATGGCTCCCGCAAGCACACGATCGGCTTTTATCGCTTTTTGAATCCCTCTTGTGCCATTGGTAGTCGTCAAGATGATGCGTTTGCCTTGAACGACTTCGCGTGTGTACTCAAGTGGTGAATTGCCAAAATCAAAGCCAGGAATTTTTTTGCAATAGCGCTCTCCACCAAGTAGATCGCCTTCTCTCGCCAATTCCTTCGCTTTTATAACCGTATCAACAGGGACTACACCCTTGCTGCCATTCATCAATGCGGTGATGATTGTGCTGGTTGCACGTAAAACATCAACGACAATGACGGTTTTATGGAGAAACTCGTCACTTCTTGCTTCGCCGATGTTGGCGATCACCTCGATATGCATGTGTTAATCCTTTCTGGCACCCAAGGACAACGTATCTGAACGCAGTCCTCTCCTCAAAGCTTCTAATGCAATAACTTCATCTGGGGAAATATTTCCCAAGTGAATATCGGGACCGAGGGAGTTAATCAGGTGCACTTGTTGGCTTTTTAGCGGTGCCTCCCATAAGAGCTTATCACCTGAAATGGAAGCAAGCACACTTTGCAGTTCCTCATCTTTGCATTTCCCCTCCCCATCAAAAATGCCAACACCCATGCCAGACTCACGCGCTTCAATCGTGACAAGGGAAGCACCTAATTCCGAATCGATTAAGACCGTTTCAATTAATTCTGCTAATTCTATGGAGGAGCCCCATCCTTTTTTTCCATACTCCGTAACGACTTCTAACCCTTCATCTAATCCTCTGCTAATTAACTTATTCCGTTGTCTACGATCCATTTGAATCGTGCCGTCAGATATTTCAACGCCATTAAAGCCGAGTGCAAGGATCATGTCAAAAAATGAATCTACTGCATGCTGGCTTACAGCCACTTCCAGAAAAGTACCTCCTGGATAAATGAGAATGTTATTCTCTTTGGCTAGGTTTATTTTGCTTCGCAGTACGGATTGTGGATAAAGCGGTGAAGTCCCGAATCCAAGTTTGATCATATCCACATGGCTGCTAGAGGTTTGGAGCAAATCCTGAAAGGCAATCATGCCAAGCCCCTTATCCATCACCATCGTTTTCCCCAACGTTCTTGGTTTCTGCTGCCTTGTTCCTGTAGGGTCGGCTAGAACGGGGTTCCATTTTAATTGAGAGGTCACTTCCATCGGTATTTCTCCTCACTGTCCTTCGAAGGATCAATTATGTGTACAGCATATGCATGAGCACAAATGGAGGTGCCCAGCATGCCTAAAATGAGACGAGCTCGCATAAGGTAGGGAAAAGCGTATGCTTCCGAAGCTAGTTTTGACGATGCACTATTCCGCTTCGCTTGCATGGGCTACAAAACTATTGGGAGGTGTATAGTTCATGAACAAGATTGTACTCACGATGGCTTCCTTGCGGGTGATGTCAGGAAGCATCGAAATTATTGCTGCTATTCTTATGATCAGATTGGCTACGATCGAGAAGGCGCTGTTAGTGAATTCAGCTCTAGCACTAGTAGGTCCTCTAGTACTACTAACTACGACAACAATTGGATTAGTAGGCGTAGCAGACAAACTATCATATGGGAAGATGTTATGGATCATAGCAGGGGTCAGTTGTTTGTTTATTGGGATTATTAAAAAGTAATCGGTCATATTTCTTTCTAGTAAGCATAGAAATGAATATAGAAGACTGGACAACTTGGAGGGCTGTCTCTCAATGCTAGCGAGTATTATACATTTGTTGCCGCAGAACATCCGATTCATGCTGAGCGAACTTCCTCCGAATGTACAAGCTAGTGTGGAGGAGATCAGGGTGAGAGAGTCACGTCCTCTGGAAATTAGTTGGGCGGACCGATATGCCTTCATTAGCGAGCGTGGTCAAATGATCACTCAGGAAGCTTTGGCTTACAAACCGACCAGGCAAGATTGTATGACACTACTTGAGATCTTAACGAATCATTCGTTGTACACGTTTGAGGAAGAACTGCGCAGAGGCTATATCACCGTTTCAGGAGGTCATCGAGTTGGACTTGCTGGTCGTACGATTCTCGATCAAGGTCAAGTGAAGCAAATACGCGATGTGAGTTCCTTTAACATTCGGATCGCGCGCGAAATTCAAGGTGTGGGTCAGGAGATTTTACCGTATTTGGTAGATCCAAGCTTGGGAAATATTCATCATACCCTGATCATCTCTCCGCCGCAGCAAGGGAAGACCACCTTAATTCGTGATTTGGCCAGACTGATTAGCCGAGGGGAGTGGGGAGCTAGGAATAGCTCACTAACAGGAAAAAAAGTAGGCATCGTAGATGAACGCTCCGAATTGGCTGCTTGTGTTAAAGGCGTACCGAGATTCGACTTAGGGCCTCGCACAGATGTGTTAGATGGTTGTCCGAAGGCTGAAGGGATGATGATGATGATTCGTTCCTTATCTCCTGAGGTGCTCATCGTGGATGAGATTGGAAGAGCCCAGGATGCGAATGCGATTCATGAAGCGGTTCACACGGGGATTCGTGTGCTAGCGACAGCACATGGAGCAAGCTATGAAGATGTCCATGGACGACCAGTACTTAGGGAGTTGATGGAGGCAGGTGTGTTTACGAAATACGTGATCCTACAGCGAAGAAAAGGTGCGTCAGCTTCCTTTCGGATCTTGGATCATCAAGGTAAGGCAATGGGAGATGGATGACGAACGCAAAGGACGATGGGTATGCTGAAATTCGTTGGAGGGGTACTGATCTTCGGAGCAGCGTCGATGTATGGGTTTCTGCAAGCTGCTCACTATGTAAGGCGACCCAAGCAAATTCGTATACTGATTGGCGCGCTTGGCCGAATGGAGACGGAAATTGCCTATGCGCTTACGCCGCTTCCTGAAGCTTTCGCTTCATTAAGCAAGCAAGTTGCTGATCCACTTTCGACTTTATTTCGATTAATGTCAGAACGTTTACTGGGAAGCAATGGGGAATCAACGAAGGATCTATGGCAAAAGACAGTCAAAGAAGTCTGGGCAAGAACCTCTATGCGGCAATCAGAGCAAGAAGTGATTCTTGGGCTAGGCCCTGTGCTAGGGCTCTCAGATCAAAGTGACCAAATCAAACACTTGCGTCTTGCGATGAGCCAACTTCAATCGGAAGAAACGGATGCCAGAGATGAGCAACAGCGCTACGAGAAAATGTGGAAAAGCTTAGGCGTCCTCATCGGAGCGTTAATCGTAATTTTAATGTATTAGTGGGGGATCATGTATCCGTGCTTGACAAGTTCCTTGAAGGCGGAGTGAGGTGCCAGGAATGAATGTAGATGTGAACGCCATTTTCCAAATCGCCGGCATCGGAATCATCATTGCGATGATCCATTCGGTGCTGAAACAGATGGGAAAAGAGGATATGGCACATTGGGTCACGGTCATAGGCTTCGTGGTCGTRCTTTTTATGGTCGTTAGTATGCTGGATAACTTGTTCAAAGAAATTAAAACTATATTCCTATTCCAATGAGGTGGTCTGATGGAAATCATCCAAATCGTAGGTTTAGGACTCATCGTTACGATCTTGACGCTTATCATCAAGGAACAGAAGCCGATGTTCGCCTTTCTATTAGCTGCTTTTACAGGCATAGTCATATTCTTGTTCTTAATAGGCAAAATTTCTTCGGTTATCCAAGTCCTTGAGGACTTAGCAGTGAAGTCGAACGTAAACCTCGTTTTCCTCAAAACGATTCTGAAAATTATTGGCGTTGCTTACATCGCCGAATTTGGCGCTCAAATCGTTAGAGATGCCGGTCAAGATTCCATAGCTTCCAAAATCGAGCTGTCGGGTAAGGTACTCATTATGGTTATGGCTATTCCAATCATAACAGTCATTATCGAAACCGTGGTTAAACTGCTCCCTGCTTAGAAGATTCGCCTAAGGAGTGACACGCATGCATCTACTTTATTCGCACCAGAAGCTGAACAACCGGTGGATCTTATTATTTATTATAACGATGGGTCTTTGGCTCGGCTTGTCGGGTTCCTTAACGGCCGAATCGCCTACAGATATCATCATCCAAGAACAAGCGAACCGCTTGAATACGGAGCCGGTCGAGCAATATTGGGATAAGCTGATGAAGGAATATGGCGGGTATTTCCCGGAGAGCAAACCTCCAACCTTCATGGAACTTCTCCTTGGGACCAAGGGCATTAGCATGAAGAGTATCTTTAAAGGACTTCTGAGCTATGTATTTCATGAGATTATCATCAATGGCAAGTTACTAGCTTCCATCGTTGTTTTGACCGTCTTTAGCATGATTCTGGAGACGCTGCAAAGCTCTTTTGAACGAAATACGGTTAGCAAGCTAGGTTACACAATCACGTATATGGTATTGATCATCATTGCCATCAATAGCTTCAGCGTTGCGATCGGGTACGCCAAGACAGCCATTTCGTCTATGATTCAATTCATGTTCGCCATCATGCCTTTGTTACTAACTTTATTAGCTTCTATGGGCAATGTTACTTCCGTGGCTATTCTTCATCCTCTGATCGTATTTATGATCCACTCGGTGGGAACAGCGATATATGTGTTTGTTTTCCCGCTCTTGTTTTTCTCGGCTGTGCTGCACATCGTTAGCTCACTCAGCGACAAGTTTAAGGTTACCCAGTTAGCAAATCTACTACGTACCGTCAGTTTAAGTATGCTGGGTGTGTTCGTAACGGTTTTCCTTGGTGTCATCTCTATTCAAGGGACAGCAGGTGCGGTTAGAGATGGTGTAGCGATTCGGACAGCGAAGTACATTACTGGGAATTTCGTGCCTGTTGTAGGACGGCTGTTCTCGGACGCAACGGAAACTGTGATAGGCGCCTCTCTCCTTGTCAAAAATGCAATAGGACTCGTTGGCGTTGTCATCCTCGTTCTCTTGTGCGCGTTTCCAGCGATCAAAATCTTGACGCTAGCTTTTATCTACAACTTATCAGCTGCATTGATGCAGCCTTTAGGAGATAGCCCGATCATTGCTTGTCTGCAAACGATTGGTAAAAGCTTAATTTACGTTTTTGCAGCGCTAGCGGCAGTAAGCTTAATGTTTTTTCTTGCCTTGACCATCATGATCACAATTAGCAATGTCTCCGTCATGATGAGGTGAAAGGAGCTAGGCGATGGATTGGTTAGCAGGATGGCTGAAAACCGTCATTATGGTCATTATGCTCGCGACGTTTGTTGATCTTCTACTCCCAAGCAATACGATGCAGCGGTATGTGAAGACGGTTTTGAGCCTATTCATTCTACTGACGCTACTCACCCCTGTGCTTCAGCTGTTCCAGAAGGACTGGGATATGGATCAGCTGCTCAGCCAAGCGGAGAAGGAGCAGAGTGAGAAAACGATGCTTGCGGGTGGTTTTGGCGGCAATCAAACACAAATGAAGTCATTGGCAGCCATCACGAAAGATGCCAATAAGATTCAAGATGCAGAACAGAAGAAAACACAACAATTAGTACAAACACAATTAGCAGGGCTAATTAAAGAGGATTTGCAGAAGCAAACGGAATGGCCGGTACAGGAGGTACAAGTTCATGTAGATGTAGACAATAATGGGAAACCCAGCATTACCAATGTGAAGGTGACCCTTGATGATATAGAAACGAAGAAACAAACGACGCCGAAGAGTAAAAGCATTGCTGCGATGGAGCCTGTCAAGCCTGTAGATCCCATCAAAATTGGGTCTACCGCGATTGCACAAGATCGTCAGACTTCTGCTCAAGGCGACTTGCAGTCAAACCTTAAAGCATTGCCTAGCGAGCAAGAAAAGGATCGACTCAAGCAAGATATTTCACGGAATTGGTTAGTGGATCCTGCCAAAATCGAGATCGAAACGATACAAAGCAAAGGATGGATGGCGAGGTGAATCGATGGGAACATTGCTGCAATGGATGGAGAACAAATTCGGCGGCGGACCAGGTGGACCTAAACGTAAGAATACGTTGCTTTGGGTCATCATGGTTGGGCTTTTAGGAGCCGCGCTAATGATCATCAACGCATTTATAAATGTCAAAGATCTGGATCCCATCAACACAGGCAGAGCGTCTCCAACAGCGGAAAGTAAAGAAACCTTTGCAGGAAGCGTGTCTAAGGAAAACGCAAGCTTTCATGATTATGAACAAGCTTATGGTGACCAACTGAAGGGCATCCTGCAACAAATTGTCGGTGTTGGCGAAGTGGAAGTGCTCGTTACTATTGAATCTACGGAGGAAATGACCGTAGACAAAAATTATAACGATAATCAGAACATGACGACAGAACGCGACAATGGTGGCGCAACACGCAACATATCCCAGGTAACGCGAAGCGGTGAAGTCGTTATTTATCAAGTATCAGGCGACCAGAAGCCGCTTGTGCTCAAATACATTAAACCCAAAATTAGAGGTGTCATTGTTGTTGCAAAAGGTGCAGAAAATCTCACGGTGAAGAAAATGATCTTGGAAGCCGTTGAGCGAGGAATGGATGTTCAAGCGAGTAAGATTTCGATATTACCGCGCAAAACAGGGAATTAATTCAGCAAATTATCTAACTATTCTAAGGAGGAATAAACAATGAATGCAAAAAGACAAACAATTTGGCTCGTATCGATGCTTAGCTTGATGGTAGTACTATCCGCGTATTATCTCTTTACAGAGGACGTCAATAAGCTGGATCTCGCATCGTCTGATGCCATCAAGCAATCGCAAGAAGTGAAAATTGATATGGCGCAAGTGGATCCAGTTACAGGCGCAAAAACGGATGTAAAAGCAACATCTGGAACAGGAACACAATCCGACACAAAAGCGACAACGCCGCAAACTTCTACAAAAACAGACGCTAAAGCGACGACGACACAAGATAGCTCCAAAACTACGACAAAAGATGCAACCAAACCAACAACGTCCAAAACAGATGATCAAGTGTTGAAACAGGTAGAGGAGCAAGCCAAAACGACTTCGGCAAACGACTATTTCACGAATGAACAAGTGAAACAAAACAACTACTTCAGCAAAGTTTCCACGGATCTGATGACAATCATTTTGGATACGAAGAAAACGCCTGAAGCGGTAGCAAAAGCAACTAATGATTTGTCTGCCTTGTCAGATCTGCAAGATAAAATTGAAAATCTTCAAGATCTTTTGATTCAAGATTTCCCGCAAGCCGTCATTAATCAAGATGGGAACAAGTGGAAAGTAACGGTTCAAGCAGATAAATTGGAAAAAAGCCAAGGTGTTTCCATCGTCGACATGGTTGTAAAAGAACTGGGAGCTATGCCAGAAAATATTAAGATCCAATACGTACGTCCGTAAGGATTCTAGTGAAGTTTTTGCTTCACAAATGGGTAGTGGAAAGGGTCCGGATAAACTGGACTCTTTCCATTTCGTGCGTTTATGGGTATAATACATACGTTGCGGCTATGAAAACGCATTTTTTAAGGGTTCACCAACGTCTAAAGGAGTGACTTGAATGTTTAAATTGAGTGAAATCAAAGAGTTAATTAAACTCGTCGATCAATCCTCTTTACAAGAACTTGAAATTGAAAATGAAGGTGCACGCCTTTCTATTCGTAAACCGAATAAAGTGGAGCCTTTGTATGTATCCGCTCCAGTGCAACACACATACGCACCGATTGGTCAACCAAACTACACAAATACAGCGCCAGCAGCTGCTCTTGAAGTGCCAGTAACTGCTAACGGACAAGCCAAGCAAGAGGATTCATCTTTACATAAGATCGTATCTCCGATGGTAGGGACATTCTATCAATCCGCTTCGCCAGGATCAGCGCCATTCGTAAGCGTTGGCTCTAAAGTAACGGACAAGAGTGTTGTTTGTATTGTGGAAGCTATGAAATTAATGAATGAAATAGAAGCCGAAGTAAAAGGCGAAATCGTTGAAATTCTCGTTGAGAACGGACAGTTAGTTGAGTACGGACAACCTTTATTTTTGGTTAGACCGGAATAGTTGCGTTTGCAAGCTTATGCTGACAGCGCAAGCTTTTCGCAGGAAGAGCTCTTAGGAGGGCAAATCATGAAATTTCATAAAATACTTATTGCGAACCGCGGAGAAATTGCAGTTCGTATTATCCGAGCATGTCGTGAACTAGGCATCTATACGGTAGCTGTGTACTCGGAAGCAGATMGAGAAGCATTACACGTTCGTTTGGCAGATGAGGCTTATTGCATCGGGCCAACAGCGTCCAAAGACAGCTATTTGAACTTCACTAACTTGATGAGTGTTGCAACGTTAACGGAATGCGATGCGATTCATCCTGGATATGGGTTCCTTGCTGAAAATKCAGACTTCGCAGAAATTTGCGAGAGCTGCAATATCACTTTCATTGGTCCTTCGCCAGACGCGATCTCCCGAATGGGAGATAAAGCGGTTGCCAAACAAACGATGAAGGAAGCAAGAGTTCCAATTATCCCAGGTTCTGATGGGTTGGTTGAGGATATTGATGATGCTGTGATTATTGCACGTGATATCGGGTATCCGATTATTATTAAAGCAACAGCAGGCGGCGGCGGTAAAGGAATCCGTATTGCAGAGAACGAGGAAACACTTGTTCAACAAATTACGGCAGCTCAACAAGAAGCTCAGAATGCCTTCGGTAATGCAGGGATCTACTTGGAAAAGTATTTAACGGGTATGAAGCATGTTGAGATTCAAATCCTAGCTGATAAACACGGCAATGTCGTTCACCTAGGCGAACGTGATTGCTCTGTACAGCGTCGTAGACAAAAGCTTGTCGAAGAAGCACCTTGTCCTATCCTTACAGAGGAAACGCGTAAAGCTATGGGGCAGGCAGCAGTGCGTGCAGCGAAAGCCGTGAATTATTCCGGAGCGGGAACCTTGGAATTCTTGTTAGGTCCAGATGGTAATTTTTACTTTATGGAAATGAATACACGGATCCAAGTTGAACACCCTGTTACCGAAATGATTACGGGGATCGATATTATTCAAGAAATGATTCGCGTTGCTGAGGGGAATCCGTTGTCATTCAGACAAGAGGACGTTCGCATTAACGGATGGGCCATCGAATGCCGTGTCAATGCAGAAGATCCGAATCGGAACTTCATGCCGTCTCCAGGGCAAGTGAAATTTTATTTGCCTCCAGGTGGATTCGGTGTTCGTGTGGATAGTGCCGTGTATCCTGGGTATACGATACCGCCACACTATGATTCCATGATCGCGAAGCTTATCGTCTGGGGAAGTACGCGTGAAGAAGCTATTAACCGTATGAAAAGAGCTCTCAATGAGTTCGCGGTGGACGGCGTAAACACGACGATTCCGTTTCATTTGAAACTGCTTGAGCACAAGAAATTTATCAGTGGCGATCACGATATTAAATTCTTAGAAGAGCACGACGTGAATGATCCAGAATCGTAGACAATCATTTGTCATATTTTTACCGAAATGTTATACTAATAAATTAAGATGGCTTATCCCATTTATATTTTAAGCTTATGATGCAAGATTCTTACAATCACAAGTTTAAGCTTTTCAAGCCAGTTTTACTGGCGCAAAACAAAGACTATGCTTACGAAGTGAATTTTGCTTCACAAAATTTTTAGGAGGTGCCACAATGAGCACAATCGCTCCGGATTACGTCAAGACAGACATGGGCAGCATCCAGATTGCCCCCGAGGTTATCGAAATCATTGCCGGATTGGCAACGGTGGAAGTGCAAGGAGTAGCGGGGATGAGTGGCGGATTAGCTGGCGGCATTGCTGAATTACTTGGACGCAAGAATTTGTCCAAAGGCGTAAAGGTAGAGGTCGGACAACGTGAAGCTGCCATTGACGTCTCCATCATTATCGAGTATGGAAATCGTATCCCAGAAGTTGCAAATGATATTCAGAACAATGTGAAGATGGCTATTGAATCAATGACAGGTTTGAATGTTGTTGAGGTCAACGTACACATTCATGATGTTCACTTTAAACAGGCAGAAAAACCGATTGACGAAGAACCAGCGGCTGCCAATCGTGTGAAGTAGGCGGTAAAGCTGAGCCATATGGATCAATTGAAACCCCCTACAGGTTGCAGGGGGTTTCCTCTAACTTAGGAAGGGGACAAGCGTAGTGGGTAAAATTGTGGACAGGCTCTTGCTACTTTTCTATAGCCTGATTATTTTCGTCGCATCGATCTTTGTATTGTTCACAGCATCTAGCTGGATCCCACTCGATCAAGCAAGTACAACGCTTAGCCATTTCTACTACGAGAAGAGCTACGCTTATCCAGGCATTATCATTAGCTTGATTATGCTGCTGATTTCCGTACGATTCCTAATCGTAACGCTTCGTCGCGGACGTTCCCAGGCACCATCGATTGATCAGCGCACCGATTTTGGGGATATTCGAATTTCCATCGAGACGGTTGAGAATCTTTCACTGAAAGCAGCGGGTCGCACGAAAGGTGCCAAGGACTTGCGTGCACGAGTTAGAGTGAATCAATCCGGGTTAGAAATAACGATTAGAACCATTGTAGATGGGGAAAGCTCGATTCCGGAATTGACTGAAGACATGCAAGGTACAGTGAAAAGTTACATAGAAGATATTACCGGTATTCCTGTAGCTTCCGTAACCGTATTCGTTGCGAATATCGTGCAATCTGCCCCAACGTTTAAAAGCCGGGTCGAATAGAGGTGAATCCACATATGTGGAATGAACTGTGGAAATTCCATAGGGGCAAAGTAATCGGAGTGACAGCGGGTATATTTTTCGGTTTTATTTATTTATTTTTTGGTTTTTGGGATATGTTGATCTTTGCATTTATCGTTCTTGTTGGTTTTTATGTTGGAAATAAGCTGGATCGCAAAGAAAGTTTCGTCATGCTGGAAGACATTTGGCGCTATCTCACACAAAAATGGAGAATGTTTCGCTAAAATCCCTGGTTCAACCATGGATTTTTTTGTTTGGATTGGATCCAATTTGACGTATACTAGGAGAAAGAGTTTTTAGGAGAAGGTCGCTTTGCAGGAGTAAAGCACTTAGGAGGAACAGAATGAAACGCAGAATTGCACGTGAAATTGCTATACAAAGCTTATACCAAATCCAAATGAATGAGGCTACTCCTCAGGAGGCTGTTCAAGTTGCGATTCATGAAGCTGAGCATGATAATGAAACGCAGCTGGATTTCTCCGGAGATAAGATAGATCCTGTCTATATTGTTGAACTTGTCGAAGGAACTTACAAGAACAAAGTAAGCATCGACGAGTTGTTGGAGGAGTATTTGAAAGGGTGGGCAATGGACAGACTGTCTCGCATCGATCGGGAAATTCTGCGACTGGGTGCCTATGAGATGCTGTATCGCGATGATGTTCCACCGAAGGTTGTTGTCAATGAAGCCATTGATTTGGCCAAGCATTACGGCACGGAGGAATCGGGCAAATTCGTAAATGGTGTGTTAGGAAAAATGATCAAAGAAATCGACGAACTGAAAGAGAAAGTTCTGCGTACGCTTTGAACAACGTTATTGAGATTAACGTCATTGTTAAATATAGGTAAGGCTTAAACGGCTAAGGGGGAAATAACATGTCAGCACAAGTAATTAATGGGAAAGAACTCGTGAGCTCAATTCGTGAGGAAATTAGATCTGACGTAGCGGTACTTACAGCTCAGGGAAACCAGCCAGGTCTTGTCGTTGTTATTGTAGGTGAAGATGCAGCTTCGCAAGTGTATGTTAGAAACAAAGCGAAAGCTTGCGATGATGTTGGTATTTATTCCGAAGTACACCGTCTGCCTGAAGAGACGACACAAGCAGAATTAATTGCACTCATCCATGGTTTTAACGCGAATAATCGAATTAACGGGATTCTAGTTCAATCTCCACTGCCCAAACATATCAATGAAGAAGCAGTTGTTGATGAAATTGATCCAGCGAAAGATGTAGATTGCTTCCATCCGATCAATGTAGGTAACCTGATGATTGGTAAAGATGGTATGAAGCCTTGTACCCCGCACGGTGTTATTGAAATCCTTAAGCGAACTGGCGTAGAAATCGCAGGTAAGCATGCAGTAGTTGTAGGTAGAAGCAATATCGTTGGTAAACCGATGGCTATGCTGTTGTTGCGTGAGCATGCGACGGTATCTATTGTTCATTCCCGCACGCCTAACATGGAAGAGATCACCAAACAAGCCGATATTCTTGTTGTAGCGGTTGGGAAAGCGCATTTGATCAAAGCCAATCATGTGAAACCAGGTGCAGTCGTTATTGACGTTGGGATGAATCGTCCTGCAGACGGCAAATTAACTGGTGATGTTGATTTTGAAGCTGTGAAAGAGATTGCAAGTGCGATAACACCTGTTCCAGGTTGTGTAGGCCCAATGACGATTACGATGCTGCTTCGCAATACAGTTGATGCGGCTAGCCGTGCAGCTAAAGCGAATGTGAGCGTATAGTCACCTTATGGCGAGAAATGAGACCAAGATTTTATCCGTAAAAGATTTAAACCGTTATATAAAGCTATTGCTGGAAGGAGATTCACGACTCCAGGATGTGTGGGTACGAGGCGAAATTTCGAATTTCACACATCACTCCAGCGGTCATATGTATTTTACGTTGAAGGATGCGGATGGTCGCCTGAAAAGCATCATGTTTGCTTCGCATAATCAGAAACTGGGATTTATCCCGAAAGAAGGCACGAAAGTCATTGCTCGCGGCAATATTTCCGTGTATGAGCGAGACGGTGCCTATCAGTTTTATGTGACGGCGATGCAGCCTGATGGCATCGGCAGTTTGTATTTGGCTTTCGAGCAGCTGAAAAAGAAGCTCGAAACAGAAGGGTTATTCGCGCCAGAGCGCAAGAAACCGATTCCTCGGTTTCCACGTGCCATTGGCGTGATCACGTCCCCGACGGGGGCCGCCATTCGTGATGTCATCATCACGCTGCAGCGGCGCTTCCCGTCGATCCCGATCTTGCTGTACCCTGTCCTCGTACAGGGTACACAGGCGGCACCTTCGATCGTGAAAGCGATCGAAGCCATGAATCGGCTTGGTGAAGCCGATGTGCTCATCGTGGGTCGCGGCGGCGGCTCACTGGAAGAGCTGTGGGCCTTCAACGAGGAGATCGTTGCGCGGGCTATCGCAGCCTCCGCGATCCCCATCATCTCGGCCGTCGGCCACGAGACGGACTTCACGATCGCCGACTTCGTCGCCGATCTCAGAGCGCCGACGCCTACGGCGGCGGCAGAGCTCGCGGTGCCGCACCACCTCGAGCTGAAGCAGCAGCTGTCGCAGCAGGCTCAGCGCCTGCATTACGGGCTGCTGCAGCAGCTGCGCCGCAAGCAGGAACGGCTCGAGCGCGCGAAGCGCTCGCCGTTCCTGACGAACCCCCGCAGGCAGCTGCTCATGCAGCCTGCAGAGCGACTCGACCGGCTGGCGGAGCAGCTCGGTTACCGTATGCGTCAGCGCCTTACGGAGCTGGCGCAGCGTCGATTGAGGCTGGAGCGTCGCTTATCCAGCTTCAATCCAACGGAGCAGGCCGTGATGGCGAGACGACGTTTGGACACGTCCAAACGTCAGATGCTCACGGCCATGCAGACCCTCCTGCGCTCGAAGAAGCAGGAGTGGCAGTCCAGCGTCCGTCATCTGGACGCCCTCAGCCCGCTGAAAGTTATGCAGCGGGGCTACAGCCTTGCTTATGACGAACAAGAAAAGCAACTTGTGAGATCGATAACGCAAGTAAACATCGGTGATCGATTATCCATACGTCTTAAGGACGGTAAAATACAATGTCAAGTTTCGGGGATGGAGGCGAACATTGATGTCAACAAGTGAAACTGAAGTAAGTTTTGAAGTAGCAATTGAGCAGCTAGAGCGTATAGTAAGTCAGCTGGAGAGCGGCGACGTTCCTCTAGAGAAAGCCATTGAACTGTATCAAGAAGGTGTAAGACTCTCCCATATTTGCGGCGTTAAGCTGGAGCAAGTGGAGAAAAAAATTGAGATGCTGGTTGAAGGGGAAGCTGGGGTAACAAGGAAGCCTTTCCAGCCTGTCTTGGAAGATAAGGGGAATTAGTTTGAATAACACGACGTCTACTATTCATACATACATCGCTTCCCATGCTGAATTGGTCGAAGCCGCATTGCGTCAATCATTGCCAACTGCTTGGGAGGTACCGGCTTCGTTACGTGAGTCCATGGACTACTCCTTGATGGCAGGTGGCAAACGACTGCGTCCTATTATGGTACTTGCTGCTGCAGAGTCGCTGGGGGGCTCCCTGGAGTCTGCTATGCCTGTTGCATTGGCCATCGAAATGGTTCATACCTATTCGTTAGTTCATGATGATCTGCCAGCAATGGATAATGATGATTATCGGAGAGGCAAGTTAACGAATCACAAAGTTTATGGTGAGGCAATGGCTATTCTTGCTGGCGATGCGCTGCTTACGCACGCCTTCTTCTGCGTTGCGCAATCACACAAAAGGTTTGGTGTTCCTGCTGAACGCGTACTAGCCATTACTGAAGAGCTTGCCGTACTGGCAGGTGCTCGTGGCATGGTTGGCGGCCAAGCAGCGGATATGTTAGGAGAGCAAGGTTTAACCAAGTTAGAAGAGCTCACTTATATTCATACACACAAAACGAGTGATCTTATTGTGTTCTCATTGCGTGCCGGTGGACATATAGCTGGGGCGACCGAAGCGCAATTGGAAGCGCTCAGTGAGTTTGGACATGCACTTGGACTTGCTTTTCAGATTCAAGATGATATTTTGGATATTATCGGAGATGAAGCGAAACTAGGTAAGCCTGTGAAGAGCGATGAGAAGCAGCAAAAGGTGACATTCCCTTATTTTATCGGCATGGAAGCTTCAGAGCAGAAAGTGCAAGAGCTGACGAATCAAGCGAAAGATGCCTTAATTCGATCGAACATACCGAACCCTGAACGACTGCTGCAGATCGCAGATTACCTGATGAAACGGGATCATTAAACGTACGTATACAAGTAGTATGCCGTTTCGGAAGGTAGTTTCACACGAAATACCCAATAATATGATATAATGGTGAAATCTTAGTATTTTCACATTGAAAGTGAGGAAACAAGCGTGCTGCTCGAACAAATCAATCGGCCTGCAGATTTGAAGCGGTTATCCTTGACGGAGCTCGAAGAATTGGCAGGAGAAATCCGTCAATTTCTTATTGAGAAGCTTTCCGTTACTGGTGGACATCTAGCCCCGAACTTAGGCGTGGTTGAACTCACGATAGCTTTACACACCATGTTTCACAGCCCGTATGATAAACTGATTTTTGATGTTGGTCACCAGGCGTATGTACACAAAATTTTGACTGGTCGTAAAGACAAGTTCGATACGTTACGCAAATATAAAGGGCTCTGCGGGTTTATTAAACGTTCCGAGAGCGAGCATGATGTCTGGGAAGCCGGACATAGCAGTACTTCCCTGTCAGCTGCCATGGGTATGGCAATGGCACGTGATCTCAAGGGCGAACATAATAAGGTTGTTGCCATTATTGGTGATGGTGCGCTTACAGGCGGCATGGCATTAGAAGCCATGAATCATATTGGTCACGAGAAGAAGAATATTACGGTCATTCTGAATGACAATGAAATGTCGATTGCGCCCAACGTAGGGGCTCTTCATAATTATTTAAGCAAAATTCGTTCGGACCGTCATTATTTGAAAGCTAAAGAGGAAGTCGAATATTTACTGAAGAAAATTCCTGCCATCGGCGGAACGCTAGCTAAAACAGCGGAGAAGCTGAAGGATAGTCTTAAATATTTTGTTTTAAATGGCGTGTGGTTTGAAGAACTAGGCTTTACTTATATTGGTCCTGTAGATGGACATAACCTCCAAGTACTCATGGATACGTTGAAACAGGCAGAGAAAGTTGCAGGTCCTGTGCTCATTCATATCGTTACGACGAAAGGAAAAGGGTATAAACCTGCAGAGAACGATTCCCATACTTGGCACGGCTTAGGGCCTTACAAAATGGAGTCTGGTCAAGTTCTTAAGTCTTCCGGACCGCCAATGTATACGCAAGTTTTCGGAGACACATTAATTGAGCTTGGCGAGAAGGACTCTCGTGTGGTTGCAGTTACACCTGCGATGCCAGGTGGATCCGGATTATTGAAGTTTGCAAAGCAATTTCCAAATCGGATGATTGATGTTGGTATTGCGGAGCAGCATGCGGCTACGTTATGTGCAGGACTCGCGAGTGAAGGCTTGAAGCCGGTATTCGCTGTATATTCTACGTTCTTGCAGCGTGCGTATGATCAAGTTGTTCACGATATTTGTCGTCCTAAATTAAATGTAACCTTCGCCATTGACCGTTCCGGCTTCGTTGGTCCGGATGGTGAAACGCATCAAGGGGTTTATGATATTTCATTTTTGCGAACAATTCCTAACATGGTCTTAATGATGCCGAAGGATGAGAAGGAATTGCGTGATATGATGCAAACGGCGCTTGAATATAATGATGGTCCGATTGCATATCGTTATCCGCGTATTAATGGCACTGGCGCTCCTATTGATGAAGCTCCAAAGGCAATTCCGCTCGGTACTTGGGAAACTGTACGTGAGGGTGATTATGCAGCAGTTCTCGCAGTTGGACCTATGGTTCAAGTAGCAGAGGAAGCAGCGGCTCAGCTAGCGCAAGAAGGTATTGAACTTCGTGTCGTCAATGCAAGATTTATTAAACCATTGGATGAAGCTTATTTGCTACAGTTAGCTAAGGAATCGATGCCGATGATCACGATGGAAGAAGGTTCAATCCAAGGTGGTTTCGGAAGTGCGGTATTGGAGTTCTATGCAGAGAAGCGAATTGTTGGTTTGCAGGTTGAATTGATGGGGATTCAAGATTACTTCGTAGAGCATGGCAGCGTGCCAGAACAACGCGAAGAGGTTGGGTTAACTGCCCACCACTTGATTTCCGAAGTGAAGAAGCTAGTCCCGCGCAAGGTCTTAAGGGCGAAGGTCTAGTAACCGATTTTGAATAGGAGCAACACATTATATATGTCCTCGGATAAAGAACGATTAGACTTATTGCTACTTGAGCAAGGATATTTTGAAAGCAGAGAAAAGGCAAAGGCCGCCATTATGGCAGGCCTTGTTTTTGCAGATGAAGAACCAGCTGACAAAGCGGGGATGAAGATCAGTCGCAAAGCCGTACTGAAAGTAAAAGGTGCGCTGCATCCTTACGTGAGTCGTGGCGGATTAAAGCTGGAGAAAGCGTTAAAGCATTTCGCAATCGACTTACATGATGCGGTCATGCTCGACATTGGAGCTTCTACGGGCGGATTCACAGATTGTGCGCTGCAAAATGGTGCGGCCTCCGTCTACGCTGTGGATGTTGGCTACAATCAATTGGATTGGTCGCTGCGCAATGATGAGCGTGTTCATGTCATGGAGAGAACGAATTTCCGTTACACGAAATTGGAGGATTTGAACGGTCCAAGACCTAGTTTTGCCAGTATTGACGTTTCGTTCATTTCGCTTCGTATTATCCTGCCACCACTGAAGGAAATCTTAGGGGATCAGGGTCATGTTGTTGCTTTAATTAAGCCGCAATTCGAAGCTGGTCGAGAGAAGGTTGGGAAGTCGGGCGTTGTTCGCGACACGGATGTACATATTGATGTTTTGACAACGGTGCTTTCATTTGCTGAGGAGCTCGGCTTTCGCTTGAAGGGACTCACATACTCGCCAATAACGGGTGGTGAAGGGAACATTGAATTCCTTGCGTACTGGTCGAGCAACGAGACGGAAGCGTCACTTGCAGCGCCAACTTCGATCAAAGCTCTTATTGCCGAGACGGTTAAAGAGTCTCAGAAATTACACGGAAAATAAACTCATCTTTGAGAACGCCTTTTGCGGCCCTGAGATGGGTTTTTTCAAATTATAAGCTTGTATATGTTTCACTTCACTTAAAGGATTTCCCTTCTGGTTTCGCGAATACTATGGCGAGGTGAAGGACATGGAACAAGGCGATGTAAGAGTCATTTTGTTAATCCTGATCGTTGTTGTTTGTATCGTCTTTTGGCGATTTCAGAAGTGGTCAGCGGGTTCAAGTCGAAGAAGAGGACGTATTCCAAGGCAGGCGAATATCCCCGAGGACGATGTTGTTGATCTGCTTGAGGCTGCTGGATTCGAAGTGCTTGCTGGTAAAACCAAAATTCCAATTACCATGACCGTTGGAGAGAGAGAGCAGCTGGAAAGCCGCTTATTTATCGATTATTTTGTGCAAAAGGAAGATGATGTTTATCTCGTGAAAGTGGCAAGAGAACGCAAGCCACTTGAGATGACTGGGAGCGCTGTGCGTGACATGCTGCTACCCTACAACCTCATTTATCCGGAGGCACAGGGTATCCTTTACGTTGATATGACCGTTAGCAAAATCAAAAAAATCACTTTTCACATAGAGGTGTAAGGATGAAGGGTCAAAGGCATGTAAAAATCAGAGAAATTATAACTAATCATGAGATTGAAACGCAGGATGAATTGGTCGAGGCGCTGCGCGCGGCAGGATTTCATGTCACACAGGCGACAGTTTCGAGGGACATCAAGGAACTCCATCTCATTAAAGTTCCGCTAGATGATGGCAGATATAAGTATTCCATGCCGGCTGATCAACGATTTAATCCTATGCAGCGACTTCGTCGGGCATTAAGTGACCATTTTGTCAGCATCGACTATACGGATAATTTGGTCGTTATGAAATGCTTGCCAGGCACGGCGAATACGATTTGTGCTTTAATTGATAATTTGGAGTGGAATGGCGTTATKGGAACTATCTGTGGAGATGATACGATTCTTGTTATTTGCCGCGGGAAAGAGAATAGTGCAACTTTTGTAAATGAAGTCATGTCCTTATTATCTTAAAATCAGGAGGCATTCATGCTTACAGAGCTTTCAATTCGTAATTTAGCTGTCATTGAACATGTACATATTCGGTTTAAAGCAGGTTTTCACGTCCTGACAGKGGAAACTGGCGCTGGGAAATCGATCATCATAGATGCATTAACACTAATTGTCGGCGGTAGAGGTTCATCGGAATTAGTTCGTTATGGAGCTGATAAAGCAGAAATTGAAGCCATGTTTGACTTACCTGCTTCTCATCCGGTTTGGCATACGCTTACAGAGTTCGGGATAGAATCCGATGCTTCCGAGCATCTCATTATCCGTCGTGAAATTACGGCGACTGGCAAAAGCTCAAGTCGAATAAATGGTCAGCTTGTGAATATGACGATGTTGCGCAAGACGGGAGAGTGGCTCGTTAATATTCATGGTCAACATGAGCATCAATCCCTGCTTCATGTGGACGAGCATATTCATTCCCTGGATTTGTTCGGAGATGCTGAGATTGCGTCAGCGAAGAAGACGTACCAAGCTAGCTTTGATCAGTATATGAAGCTTCAAAAAGAGCTGAACGATCTTCAAGAAACGAGCAAGCAGGCGCTGCAAATGTTAGACTTGTATCGATTCCAGATTGAAGAGATATCATCAGCCAAGCTGAAATTAGGCGAAGATGAGACTTTAGCTGAGGAGAAGCGCAAGTTGGCTAATGCAGAGAAGCTTTATCAAAGCTCCTCCGAAGCTTATGATTTTCTCTATGCCACGAATCGAGGTCTCGATGCTGCAGGCAAAGCAGTCTCACGCCTGCAGGATATCGTGCAGCTAGATCCAACGAATTTAAGCCCAATACTTGAACAGGCGCAATCCGCCTTTTACCAGCTGGAAGATGCAGCTTATCAAATCAGAGATTATCGCGACAGCATTGAGTTCAATTCGTCTCGATTAGATTATATCGAACAAAGATTAGATACCATCACGTCTCTTCGCCGAAAATATGGAGAGAATATTAAAGAGATTCTGAGCTATTTAGAGAAGATCAAAAACGAAGTCGATACGATTGAAAATAAAGATGAAATTATTCGTAAATTAGAAGACAAGCTTGTGCTTGCTGAGAAACAGGTTGGCGTGCATGCACTAGACCTGTCTAACCTGCGTAAAGGTATTGCAAGTGATCTCTCTGCTCAGATTGAACATGAATTGCGTGATCTTCAAATGGAACGAACACAGTTTCGAGTGCAGATCGCTCATATTATCGATGACCGCGGCGTTGAGGTTGACGGCAATAAGGTTCGGTTCTCCAGACAAGGCATTGATCAGGYTGAGTTCCTAATGGCTCCTAACCCAGGGGAACCGTTGCGCGGATTAAGTAAAATTGCCTCAGGTGGCGAGCTCTCCCGTATTATGCTCGCAATGAAGGCAATTTTTGCACGGATTGACCAAATCCCAGTGCTTGTATTCGATGAGGTTGATACGGGGGTTAGCGGACGAGCGGCACAAGCAATTGCTGAGAAAATGTCCGTTCTATCACAAAGCTGTCAAGTCTTCTCCATTACTCATTTGCCGCAGGTTGCAAGCTTTGCAGATGTTCATTTCTATATTCGGAAAGAAGTGGATCATGAGCGAACATTCACGCGTGTTCAAGATATGCCAGATGCTGGCCGAATTGAAGAGCTTGCGAGGATGCTTGGCGGTGTAGAAGTGACAGAAACAACGCTTCATCATGCGGGAGAAATGCTTACCATGGCAAAAAATAAGAAAGCAAAGGTATGAAAGTATAGATAGTCATCATTTACAGTTATAAAAGAAGGGGACTGGGGTTAACTTATAGGTACGCAATTGACGAGGTTATTCGTCAGGGCTCAAGGAATTTTGAAGGAGCGTGTTGATAGTGCAATCCAACAAAAGAAAAAGATTGTTCGGACTCTTGCTCGTCTTCTTCGTTTGCTTGGTCAGTATGTCCCCGCCTTTTCAGAGCTTTGCCTCCTTTCCACAAGAACTCCGCTTGTTTAGCGGCCAAGGGAAGCAGCTTCAGTTAACGATGCCGGTCAGTGCCCAGGTCACGGTCAAGGATACGGATATTGTAAAGGTAAACGGCAACGCCGAGCACTCATTTCAAGTTAATTTGAACGAACCTATCTCTTTGCAATCCGACCATTCTGGGCAAACAGAAATGAAGCTCAAGCTGTTCGGAGCCATTCCAATCAAGACTGTCAAAGTGAATGTCGTACCTGATTTAAAAGTAATCCCAGGGGGCCAGACGATCGGTGTGAAAATTAAGTCTGCCGGTATCTTGGTAGTAGGTCACCATCTAGTGACTGTTGCCTCTGAACAAAAAGTTTCACCTGGGGAAGAAGCAAAAATTCAAGTTGGAGATTTAATTACCAAAATTAACGGCAAGGATTCTAAGGATGTTAGTAAGGTCGCAGAGTTAGTGGCCAAATCAGGCGAAAGCAAGAATCCTCTTGTTCTGCAAATTTTAAGAAACAATCAAGAACTTGTTGTGAAGCTGCAGCCCGTTTATGATGTCGTAGATAAGTCTTATCGCTTGGGTCTGTACATTCGAGACTCCGCGGCAGGGGTAGGGACGCTAACCTTCTACGCACCAGATCAAGGCGTCTATGGGGCTCTTGGACATGTCATCACGGATATGGATACTCAGACACCCATTATTGTAGGCGATGGTGACATTGTCTATTCGAATGTGACGTCGATTTCCAAAAGCCATAATGGGGATCCTGGTGAAAAGCATGCAACGCTTTACAAGGACAGCAAGGTGATTGGTAATATTGAACGGAATACGGCTTTCGGGATTTTTGGGAAAATGTATGGACCTCCTGATCACAGCTTAGATAAAGAGGCGATTCCCGTTGCCTTCGCAGAAGAAGTTAAAGAAGGACCAGCACAGATCTATACGGTGTTAGAAGGTCAAAAGGTTGAAAAATTCGATATCCAAGTGGTTCATGTTTCCAAACAAGATGTTCCTGGTACGAAAGGCATGGTTATCAAAATTACGGACCCACGCTTATTGGATAAAACAGGTGGCATTGTGCAGGGTATGAGCGGTTCTCCCATTATTCAAAATGGAAAATTGATTGGAGCAGTCACGCATGTTTTCGTGAATGATCCGACTAGCGGCTATGGCTGCTTCATCGAATGGATGCTTCAGGACTCTGGAATCATTCTTAGGCCGACCTCGGGGAACACAGACAAAGAACTAAAGGTGAGTTAGTAGCCTTTAGTTCTTTATTTCTTTTTAACCTCATTTTACGAGAGAATAGCGAGTTTAGTGACTTCATGTCGAATAATGTTGGAATTAGAAGTTAAATATTATAGTATATAAGAAACTCTAACAAAAGAAAAGAAAAATAATATTCGACAGAAGGATTTTAAAAAGAGCTGTCGAATAGTTTACATAAGAGAGATAAATACCAACTTGTTTCAGTAGCTAAAGGAGGAAATTCAGTTGCAAAAAATTCAGGTATTACTTGCAGACGATAACCGAGAATTCACCCATCTATTGTCAGAGTTCATTGGTGAACAAGAGGATATGGAAATTATGGGCGTTGCGTACAATGGTAACGAGGTTCTTCGGTTTTTGGAGCAACAGCGTGAGCTGCCCGATGTTCTCATTTTAGATATTATTATGCCTCATCTGGATGGACTAGGTGTTCTGGAAAAAATGCGAGAGATGAATCTTCCTTCTCAGCCCAAAATCATTATGCTTACGGCATTTGGTCAAGAAAATATTACACAAAAAGCCGTGCAGCTTGGAGCTTCCTATTACATATTAAAGCCATTTGATATGGAAACTCTTACGAATCGTATTCGTCAGCTTGCAGGCAATTCATCAACAACGACTACGACTTCGTCAACGCCTCGTGCGAATGTCGTACATATGCCTAAAGGCAAAAATTTGGATGCTAATATTACGAGCATTATTCATGAAATCGGCGTGCCTGCGCATATTAAAGGCTATCAATATTTACGTGAAGCCATTACGATGGTTTACAACAATATTGAAATTCTTGGTGCCATCACCAAAACACTTTACCCGGCTATTGCTGAAAAATACAAAACGACGCCGAGCCGCGTCGAACGTGCCATCCGTCACGCGATTGAAGTCGCTTRGACGCGCGGCAACATCGACAGCATCTCCTTTATTTTCGGATACACAATTAATATCTCGAAATCTAAACCGACCAATAGCGAATTCATCGCGATGGTGGCGGATAAGCTCAGAATTGAGCATAAAGTTTCTTGAGACAGTTAGGAGCTTTATAATATATGTCAAGTTAAGGACGCTCAATTTGAGCGTTCTTTTTCATTTGCATGAATGAGAGGGGAAGCAGAAAAACTACCTAGACAGTCTAGGTAGTCCTTCTGTATTAGTTTTGAATTACCAAACAAATGCGCTAGTGATAATAACCAATAAGATGAAAAGTACCAAGACAGCTGCAGCGGAAGTACCATACCCAGTTCCACAACTCATTCGAATCAACCTCCAATTGGATATTTGGTGTTTCGAGATAGCTTATGACTATTTCTGAGGAATGTTTGGGCAAAACGACTGATTGTGCTAATGTCCCTGTCCTCTGATATAAATTTGGGTAGGGAAGGGGCAACATGAAAAATTGGAACCAAGGGATAAGTTGTTACGTTATTACATCGTAGCTTATTCTTTTCAACAAGAGATCGTGTAAGCGGAACTAGAAGCATGGAGGAAACGAGAATGTTATTGACGATAGTGATCATTGTGATTTTGATTGGTGTGTATGTCCTCTTTATGAAACTGTATCCGGTATTCGGTCGCAGACCTTCTGAAGGTGATATTCGAAGGTTCGCTCAGTCTCCGCAATATGCGCAAAACAAGTTCGAAAATCCAGTCCCAGCGATGATGAATATGAGCTTTCGAACAACGCTCGGGATTTTGCGTGATATGATCAAAGGAAGCCCACACCGACGTCCCAAGTCCCCATTACCAATGGAGAAGCCACAGTTTAGCGTGAATGGTGATACTAGCGTCACTTGGTTCGGACACTCGGCTACCTTGCTTACTATCGATGGGAAAGCCTTGCTGCTTGATCCGATGTTTGGTAGAACGCCTTCACCATTTCCGTGGGTAGGCAAAAATAGATACAGCGGCGGAATCCCATTTGAGATTGCAGAGCTCCCGCAGATTGATGCTGTCCTTCTATCACATGATCATTATGATCATTTGGATTATGGTTCGATTATGAAAATAAAACATAAAGTGAAACGGTTTTTTGTCCCACTAGGTGTAGGTGCTCATTTAATCCGCTGGGGAGTTCCAGCAGACAAGATTGAGGAGCATGATTGGTGGGAGGAAATGTCGTTTGAAGGGCTGGAGCTGGCTTGTACGCCTGCCAATCACTTCTCAGGACGCAGTACGAATGATCGCGGGGCGACCTTATGGTGCTCATGGGTGATCAAAGGCAAGAACACCAGCCTTTTTTTCAGCGGCGACAGCGGGTACACGCCTCATTTTAAGCAAATTGGGGATAAATACGGACCTTTCGATCTAACCTTGATGGAATGTGGGCAATATGATGAGCGTTGGGCGGATATTCACTTAATGCCGGAAGAAACGGTTCAAGCCCATTTGGATGTAAGAGGGAAGGTGATGCTGCCGATTCACTGGGGTGCCTTCACACTAGCGATCCATGATTGGTATGATCCTGTGACCCGCGCCGCGAAGGCTGCTGAGGCCAAAGGGGTTCAGATGGTCACGCCACCTATCGGACAGACCGTTATTATAAAGGGATCCGATGTGCAGTCCTATCCGAAAGCGAATTGGTGGGTACAGTCATAGATCGTACTGAACTAGCTACTAGGGATTTCACATGGTATTATGGATAGGTTAATAGTCAGATGTGAGCAGGAGAGAAGATAAGTCTATGTCGGAACAAAAAAGTGTACGAAAATTTCATTTTCTAGCGGTTGTGCTAGGAATAGCTATTGATAATATCGGGACGATGTTATCGTCAGGAGTGATTGGTAGTCTATATTTTGCTAACCGGCCGTTGGAAGATCAAGATGTAAATGCAATTTATTCAAATGCAGCTCTCTTACTTTTATTTCTGGTCGTTGGCTTGTTCTGGACGTTCCTAGCTAGTTATTTCACAGCGAAGGTTGCCAAACGAGGCGAACTATTCAACGCAGCGATCATTGGGGTCATTGGCGCAGGGATTGGGTTTGATTCGATATTAACACAGGATGTAATCCCACTATGGTACGAACTGATTGGTTTAGTAGCCATCGTACCGGTATCGCTCCTAGGTGGATATTTGGCATTGAAGAGGAAGAAGACATCCCAATCCTAATTACCTGATGGGTAATTAGACAGGGTGATCTGCTGAATCTAGTGAAGTGAATTGTGCTTAGGAGGTGGAAGTATGCCTAAGTTCGCGAATGAGAGTGAAGAAGCGACGGCATTTCTACGCAAACAGACAGGCAGCAGTCAGTTGGTGTGCTACACATATATTGATGCTGAGAATAGCTTAGAAAGTTTTTTTATTGTGAAAACAAGTAATAAGGTCATTCAAGTATCCTTTGCGGAGATTTCATATGATCCAAGAAATTACCAGAGCTTGCTAGAGGGGCTCTATCGTGTTATCTACGAATAAACAAGAACCCCCCCTAGCCAATGCAGCTAAGGGGGTTTCTCATGTTCCTGCCAATTACTTAATGAACGTTAAAGCTTGATCAGCGATGGAGAACTTGTAGCGATCAAGGCAATTGCATAGGTAATCTTTGCGGCAAATTGGGCAAGGTTCTTTCATCAAACGATTCAAGTCCGTTACGCGGCCGATGCCAGTTTCAGCATCTCTTTCAAAGAAAAGACGGCATTTGTTGCGGTCTTTCAAGGAAACGACAACCTCGAAAAGTCCGTTCTTTTTATTATCACTGACTATTGTTGCATCAACTACCTGCGGATCGTAGGCCATATGTATTTCCTCCTAAGAGTTTGCTCAGCTAGACATTCCACATCGCAAATTCATAAATTAACATGCTTTTCGCTTTGTTTGCTCAGTTGCATTAGTATATTATATAAATAAAAAAGATTTTATTCAATAGGAGGTCATCTGGACATGATCATGGACTATTGTGAACAAGAAATTTCAGAAGGTCAGACATTCATTCACATCGGTTTACAGTTCGAGGATGAGCCTGATTCTTTATATGTGGCAGAGCTTGAGGTCGACAATCAAGGGGTTGTTAGGCATTGGCAGTTATTCTTCAATGGGTTTGATTGCAAATATCATTTCCGCCCAACTGAGAAAGAAGAAATGATTCATTACGCAGCTCAACAAGGGATTTCCATTCGAGAAGTTGAAGACCCAGAATAAGAAAAGGAATTATCGCCATGTTCATGAGTATGGCTCAAATTCCTTGATTTGTGTTTATTCTGTTGTTTGTATTGAAGTTCTGTTCGTGTTGGTGTTGTTCGGGTTACGGGGTTCGTACCGTGCCAATGCAATCGCTGCATCATAGGATCCAGCTTGCCTTCACGCAGATTGCGTTGACGCAATTTTTGAGCTTGAGATCGGGACATCGTGATTCCTCTTTTCTTTTTGTAGTGTGTATACTTCTATTGTAACAGGTGATGTGGAAGAGGCAATGGAAAGTTTAGATGATAATGAAAAAGGGTGAACGACATGCGTATTCAAATCCAATTAGCGATAGATGGCGAAACGAAGAAAACAGATGTGCTCGAAATTGCCGAGTATAAACTTGGTGAAATGACAGACGAAGAGATCGAGCAAGCGATCGAAGTGAAAATTCGAACTTGGGTTGATCGCATGGTTCAAGTGGAGTGGGAAGTTCTTGATGAGTAAGACATAAAACAGCCCCGTAGGGAACTACCCCACGGAGCATTAGTGTACAACCTATGTATGTTAGTGAACGATGGTGCCTACTCCGGTCTTCTGTAAAGCATGTTCCCAGCTTGGGTAGTAATACAGGGCGTTTTTCATAAGATCAGGATGCAGCTTCTTCACATTTTTTTTGGCTAGCGATTCCCCTGTGCTGTGAAGCTGTACAATTTGGCCTAACACTTCGTCTGCGCTCATGTTTAGCTCCATAGATGTCCTCTCCTTTCTTTACGAATATAAACCAATGCTTGCCATTCAAAGCTTAAAATATACATAGAATTTTGTGGAATCGGGTAAATTAGATAGGCCATGAGACGACGTTAGGAAAGCTAGGTGTCTAACCATGAATTGGTCATCTTTATCTTTATTTGCCACAAAGCCAAACCTAATTTGCAAAGGGAAAATAGCTAAGATAACAGGTTCATTTGAAACGTTTGAACAGCTTTCAAGCGGTCGTATACTCGTGCTTTCGCAGAGTGATATGGAGGAAGAACAGGCACAAGAACTGTTAGTTCGAAGAGTGAAAGCCATCGTTCATTGTGGGCAAGCCATGAGTGGTGTATGCCCGACGGAAGGTCCGCTTTTATTGTTGCAGCAGCATATCCCCATTATTGAAGTGGATGCCGTTTATGCTGAAATCTTTTTACACGAAGTAGAAATGATCATTTATCATGATACGATCCATGTGGCCGGTCAATCAGTCCCATGCAAGCAATTTACGAGAGAAGACTGGTTGATAGCACAACGGGCTGCCCATGAGCTGGCGAGTGAACGGTGGGAGCCCTTTATTGAACACACGTTGGCCTTTGCCATGCGAGAAAAGCAAGCTGTCAGAGAGTCTTTACCCCACTTGCCGCTGCGCACACAATTCACGGGTAAACACATTTTAGTAGTGTCCAATGGAAAAGGGAATAAGAGGGATCTGCAAGCCGCTAGTGGATTTATAACGGCGTTTAAGCCGATATTACTTGGTGTGGGTGCAGGTGCAGATGTGCTATTATCTAGCGGCTATCAACCCGATGTCGTTGTTAGTGATGCAGATCAAATTTCGAATCGCGTGTGGAAAAGTGGTGCAGAAATCATTGTCCACACCTACCCAGATCCTCAAGGAATCCTTGACAAGTGTTCGCCTAGTGGTCTAACTAAGCATTATCATGTCTTGCCCTGTATTGGGAACAGTGAGGATGCTGCTCTATTGTTAGCCTATGAAAAAGGTGGAGAATGGCTGGTTACCGTCGGCGTACAATCGTATATGAGTGATTTTGTAGCCAAAGGTTTAGCAAATATGGGGAGTGCGTTGCTTGTTCGAATGAAAATCGGAGCTCGCCTCGTAGATATAAAAAGCTTACAAGCGCTAACACTTCAGCCAACGGGGTGGCGGAGAGAAGTGCTTTCCACTGTTGGTCTATCTTGTGTTTTCATTGGATTGAGTCTATTTCAGCTGCATTGGATACTTAAACGAGCGAGTCATGTCGTGTGGAAGCTTGTTGGCGTAGAATGAGGGCTTGTTCGAAAAAAAGGACCGGACGCATTGTCCGGTCTATTTGTTGCGTTTTGGTTTGAATCGTGGAGCTAAATAGTTTCGCTTGCGATCTCTGAAAAAGGTCCAGCCGCCAATAAAGGCAACACCGATCAGAAACAGTACCAAGCCTAAGAAGAATTTTCCCCATAACATACCGCTATTAGCAACGGTATCAAATTGTGCGAAAAAGGCATCTTTCATTGCGAGAAAGCCATAAGTAGCGGTTATTCCAGGAATAACGAGAAGTAGAATAGCTATAAAACGATAAAAGGGTGCTTTCATAGTAACTCCTTATGGGACATGAAACATGTTTTTTCTAACATCATACCCCGAAACCGCTAGCGTGTCTAATTCCCCGCATAAGATTTTATAAGTTTCCGGTGCTCGGAAAAACAAATTCTTATTGGCGATAAAAACAACATTTAAAACGCGGTCGCTCATCCTCGAATTGCTTCGATAGAAGTTTTTCTCACAAATAAGACTATGACTTCGATCCCAAAAAAGGGTAATATAATAGATACGCACGTATACATATAACAAGTAATTGTTTCATAGGAGGCTTACATACATGAATGAACATAGATATGATGTCGTGGTATTAGGTGGCGGAATCGGCGGGTATACCGCAGCAATTCGTGCAGCACAGCTTGGGAAGACAGTGGCGATCGTTGAGCGCGATAAAATGGGCGGTACGTGCCTGCATCAGGGCTGTATCCCAAGTAAAGCCTTGCTTAGAAGTGCAGAAGTGTTTGCCGCGATGAAACATAGCGAGGATTATGGCATCACAGCTCAATCCATCTCGCTGAATTTTGACCAAGTATTAGGACGCAAGCAACGAATTGTCGATCAGCTGCATCAAGGACTTCAATTTCTGATGAAAAAGAATAAGATTACGATTCACCATGGCAATGGACGCATTATTGGACCTTCGATTTTCTCGCCGCGCAGCGGTGCTGTTTCAGTTGAGAAGGAGGATGGTGATATTGAAACGCTCCTTTCAAGCAATTTAATAATTGCGACGGGCTCTAGACCGCGCAGTTTGCCAGGATTAGAAGTAGACGGTACTTCAATTATCACTAGCGAAGATGCACTGCGGATGGAAAGCCTGCCGAAGTCGATCATCATTGTTGGCGGTGGCGTCATTGGTGTTGAATGGGCTTCGATGTTAAACGATTTTGGCGTGGAAGTAACGATCGTGGAAGTTGATAAGCGTTTAGTCAACTTAGAAGACGCAGATGTGTCCAAAGAGTTAGAACGTTTATTCAAGAAACGTGGGATTAAGGTGGAGACGGGTACGAAGGTGCTCCCGGAGTCTGTGAAAGTGGCAGATGGCATGGTTACGATGCAAGTGGACAAGCAAGGTGAGGTACAGGAACTATCCGCGGAACGAGTTCTCGTTTCGGTTGGTCGTGTGGCGAATGTCGAAGCGATGGGGCTTGAGAATACGGATGTCAAAATTGATAAAGGCGTCATTCGCGTCAATCGCTATATGCAAACGACGGAATCCCACATCTACGCGGTTGGTGATGTCATCGGCGGACTGATGCTGGCTCATATGGCCGGCCATGAGGGAATTCTGGCTGCAGAACATATTTCTGGTCATCAGCCAGATGAAATTCAAACGCATCTTGTATCCAAATGTACCTATACAAGACCTGAGATTGCCAGTGTTGGTTGGACCCAGCAGCAGGCGATGGATCAAGGTCGCCAAGTGAAAGTTGGCAAATTTAGTTTCAAAGGAATAGGGAAAGCTCTAGTTTATGGGGACTCCGATGGCTTTGTGAAAGTTATTGCAGATAAAGACACGAATGATATTCTCGGCGTTCATATGATTGGCCCCCAAGTAACCAACAGCATTACAGAGGCAGCGCTAGCTCAGGTGTTGAACGCAACGCCTTGGGAGGTTGGACAGACCATCCACCCGCATCCAACACTTTCGGAAGCTTTGGGTGAAGCGATGCTAGCTGTGGATGGCATTGCAATTAGCGGATAAAAATTGTAATCATAAACGTTTGCGTTTATAATATGCTTATAGAGTCAAGTACTAGGACCAGGTATTAAGTTTTAGTAGCCATTTAATCTCACTAAGGAGGCAAACTCCATGTCCATTGGTCAGCTATATAAGCACAGAAGTTTAGGATTATCCGATGATGAAGCCGTACGTATGTATACGGTTATGAGCCTTGCAACTAAATTCGACGAGCGTGCCTTCATGCTGCAACGCGCTGGTAAAATTCCATTTCACGTATCCGGTATGGGACAATATGCCGGACAAGTTGGGATGGCCTTTGCGATGCAAGCTCAGAAAGACTATTTCTTGCCTTATTACCGTGATTATGCGTTCGTTTTATCGGTGGGAATGACGGTGAAGGATCTCATGCTCGCCATTTTCTGTAAAGCGGAAGATGTGAATAGCGGCGGCAGACAGATGGCAGGCCATTTCGGTGATCGTAAAAATCATATCGTAACGGCATCTTCACCTGTTACCACCCAAGTTCCGCATGCAGCGGGGATTGCTTTGGCAGCGAAGATGAAAAAACAGGATTTCGTTACTTTCGTTTCATTCGGAGAAGGTTCCAGCAATCAAGGAGATTTCCATGAGGGCTGTAATTTTGCAGGTGTACATAAGCTGCCGGTTATCTTTGTTTGTGAAAATAATCAGTATGCGATCTCTGTCCCACTTCATAAACAGGTGGCAGGCAAAATCGCGGATCGTGCGGTTGGATATGGCTTCCCAGGTGTTCAAGTCGATGGTACCGATGTTTTGGAAATGTACCGCGTAACGAAAGAAGCAAGAGAAAGAGCCCTTCGCGGAGAAGGTCCAACTCTGATCGAGATGCTGTGCTATCGCATTATGCCGCACTCCACCTCGGATGACGATATGTTGTACCGTACGAAGGAAGAAGTCGAAGAGAACCGCAAGAAGGATGGCATCTTGAAATTCAAGGAATATCTCATCGCTTGTGAGCTTTGGAGTGAAGAGCAAGACCTAGCGCTTCAAGAACGTCAAAAGCAAGAAGTCAATGATGCAACGAAGTATGCTGATCTTGCCCCTTATCCGAAGCCGGAAGATACGCTTCTTCATGTTTACGCGGAAGGAGATGGCAAATAGAGATGGCTGTTATAACATATTTGGAAGCAATCCGTTCTGCGATGCAGGAGGAAATGCAACAGGACGACAACGTATTCGTCTTAGGTGAGGACATAGGGAAAGGCGGCGTTCTTAACACGACCAAGGGACTTCGCGATCTATTTGGCGAAGAACGCGTGATGGATACGCCGCTTGCAGAGTCCGCAATCGTTGGTGTTGCCATCGGCGCAGCCATGTATGGCATGAAGCCGATTGCCGAAATCCAATTTGCCGATTTTATTTTYCCGGCAACGAATCAAATCCTGAGCGAAGCGGCGAAAATTCGCTATCGTTCGAACAATGACTGGAGCTGCCCGATTGTCATTCGAGCTCCTTATGGTGCAACAGGCGCTGGTGCTTTGTACCATTCCCAATGTCCAGAATCGGTGTTCTTCGGTACGCCAGGCCTGAAAATTGTAGCACCATCGAATCCGTATGATGCCAAGGGTCTGCTGAAAGCGGCAATTCGCGATGGCGATCCTGTGCTCTATTTTGAACATAAGAAGTGTTACTTGGCATTATCGGCTGAAGTTCCGGAAGAAGACTACATCGTACCTATCGGCAAAGCTGACGTCAAGCGTCAAGGAACGGATATTACTGTTATCGCTTATGGCATGGTAGTCAATTATGTGCTTCAAGCCGCAGAGGAGCTGGCCAAGGAAGGTATTTCGGCACATGTCCTTGATTTGCGTACGTTGCAGCCGCTCGATCGCGATGCGATCCTAGAAGCCGCTAGAAAAACAGGCAAAGTACTCATTACCCATGAGGACAACAAGACCGGTGGTGTCGGCGCAGAAGTATCTGCGATTATCGCGGAAGAAATGCTATTTGAGTTAGATGCGCCGATCGCAAGATTATGCGGCCCTGATGTGCCAGCCGTTGGCAGTAATCCTCCGATGGAGAAGTTTTTCCTTCTGAATGCTGATAAGTTGAAGGATGCCATGCGTCAGCTTGCTTTATTCTAAATAGTTGTTCTTATTCGTTGATCTTTTCCGAAATTAGGAGGTACTTGTATGAACCAAACCGGCCGCCTCACCGAGGTTACTGTTCCGCATTTGGCGGAAAGTCTCGTTTCGGCTACAATCGGCAAATGGCTGAAAAAGCCAGGCGATTATATTGAACAATATGATGTTCTTTGTGAGCTTTTCACAGAGAAAGTAAATACAGAAATGCCTAGCCCCATTGAGGGCAAGCTGATCAAAATTATTGTCGGCGACGGTGAAACGGCTGCCGTTGGTGAAGCGATTTGTGTCATTGAGGAACCTGTCAGCTCCTCAGCGGCGGCTTCAGCAGCGCCAGTTGCTGTCACGGATACAGCTGTTGCGTCCGAAGATGCGGATCAAAGCATGCGTGGACGCTTCTCTCCAGCGGTCCACAGACTTGCCCAAGATAACCGCGTCGATTTGTCACGCGTTGCAGGGACAGGCCTTGGCGGACGCATTACGCGCAAGGATGTAGAGACCTTCATCGCATCAGGTGGGGCTAACGCGGCACCTGCGGCTGTTCAAGTAGTCTCAGCAGCATCGCCTGCAGCAGCATCTGTTGTCCCAGAAGAACCAGTTAACCAGCCTGTTCGCAGCTCGGGTATCCATTTGTCGGCGAGTCCACAAACACCGCTGATCGAAGCAGAAGGCCACAACCTGGATGCTCGAAACGAACATTTCATTGATGTAACACCGATGCGTAATGCGATTGCTACGAAGATGCGTCAAAGCGTCACCGAAATTCCACACGCTTGGACCATGATCGAAGTGGATGTAACCAATCTAGTTGTCCTGCGGAACAAAGTAAAGGATGAGTTCATGCGCCGCGAGGGCATCAACTTGACTTACCTCGCGTTTATGCTGAAAGCTGTCGTTAACGCGATCAAAGATTATCCGATTATTAATTCCGTGTGGGCTGTTGATAAAATAATCGTGAAACGCGACATTAATATTTCCTTGTCTGTGGGAACGGAAGATTCCGTTATGACACCGGTGATCAAGAAAGCAGATCAAAAGAATATCGCAGGACTTGCAAGGGAAATTGATGAGTTGACGAAGAAAACGCGTGCGGGGAAATTAGCTCTTACGGATATGGTTGGCGGTACATTTACCGTTAATAATACAGGCTCCTTCGGTTCGATTTTGTCGTACCCAATCATTAACTATCCGCAAGCGGCGATTGTGACGTTCGAATCGATCGTGAAGAAGCCTGTCGTCATTCAAGATATGATAGCGGTGCGCTCCATGGTTAACCTTTGTTTGTCGCTCGATCACAGGATTCTGGATGGTGTGATCTGTGGAAGGTTCCTACAAAGAGTGAAAGAAAATTTAGAAAGCTACAACGCGGATACTAAAATTTACTAACTTTTTATGACGTGAAAAATAATCCGGCTGTAAACAATAAACTGGATAACAGCATAACGATAAGCATAATGTAAATAACGACTTTAAACCATTTCTTATTCTGTAGCACGGGATTCACTCCTTTTTCATCCAAGCTTGTACCGTTTTATTGTAACTCAAAGTGTGTATCGGAGGAAAGTACATGATTCAACAAGATCGTTTAGTTCAAGAATTCATTTCCCTCGTTCAAGTGGATAGTGAAACTAGATTTGAGCAAGAGATCTGCGTTGTGCTCAAAGAGAAATTCGGCAAGTATGGCCTAAATGTTGTCGAAGATGCATCGATGTCCAAGAGTGGACATGGTGCAGGTAACTTGATTTGCACATTGGAAGCGACAGACAGCAATCCGGCGATTCCTACCATTTTCTTCACATGCCATATGGACACGGTTGCTCCAGGGAATGGCATTAAGCCGCAAATTGGCGAGGATGGTTATATTCGCTCTGATGGCACCACGATTCTTGGCAGTGATGATAAAGCAGGTATTGCTGCTATGCTTGAAGGGATTCAAGTTCTGAAAGAACAGAACATTCCGCATGGCCGTATTCAGTTCGTCATTACCGCAGGTGAAGAGAGCGGCTTGAAAGGTGCTCGTGCCATGGAACGCAGCTCTATGGAAGCTGAATATGGCTTCGCGTTAGATTCCAATGGAAATCTAGGCGCTATTGCTACTGCGGCACCTGGACGTGCAGAGATTGAAATCATTTTCCATGGCAAAACAGCGCATGCTGGTGTAAATCCAGAAGATGGCATCTCGGCCATCCAAGTGGCTAGCAAAGCTGTTTCTCGCATGTCACTAGGTAGAATCGATAATGAAACGACAGCTAATATTGGCAGCTTTTCCGGTGTAGGCCCGCTGAATGTCGTATGCGATAAAGTGAAGATGGAAGCGGAAGCACGCAGTATTGTTCAGCACAAATTGGAAGCGCAGATCGAAGCGATGAAACAGGCTTGCGAATCCGCTGCTGCAGAAGCGGGCACGACCTGTGAATTCCATGCGGATATCGTCTACGCATCCTATATGCATGATGATTCTGCACCGATTGTCCAATTAACTTCACGTGCGATGAGCACGATAGGGTTAACAGCAAGCACGTTCCACTCAGGTGGCGGCAGTGACGCGAATGTTTTCAATGGGATGGGAATTCCTACTGTGAATTTGGCCGTTGGTTATTTAGACATTCATACGGTCAAAGAGCGCATTGCGATCAAGGATCTCGTCAAAACAGCTGAACTCGTCGTGGCGCTTGTGAAAGAAGCTGCTAAGGTTTAGCTCCAGAAACAAAATAAAAACCGATTCGTCCGCCAACTGGCGCGGCTAATCGGTTTTCGTTTTTGTTMATGCATGGATGATTCGAAGTTTATGTGAAGGTCCTTGTGATGAAGTCTTCTGAGATATGTTCATRCCTGCTAAATAATCAACCAATGGTATCTTCGGATCTCCTTGTTGAAGCATTTGCTGAAGCAGATATTTGATCTCCCAGGCTTTACCTACAAGTCGGATTTGTTTGGCACTCACATAGCTCTTCATATCTCAGACCCTCTTTTCAGGAAAATATTTGATATAATGAACGATATGCGGCATGTGGACAAGTTAGACCAATTAATGAGGATGAGGTGCACGAATGACGGACCATAAGAAATTTGAAGAAGTGACGATAAGCAGCGAAATGATTTTCAAGGGTAAAATAATTTCCCTGCAAGTAGATCAAGTGACATTGCCCAATGGAGGAACAGCTTCTCGTGAGATCGTTAAGCATCCAGGCGCAGTAGCGGTGATCCCGCTCCTACGGGATAAGATGATCGTCGTAGAGCAGTACCGTAAGCCGCTTGAGAAGAGTCAGGTGGAAATCCCTGCGGGGAAGCTCGACAGCGGTGAGGAGCCTTTGAGAGCGGCTTTGCGTGAGCTTGAGGAAGAGACCGGATATAAGTCAGATAACATACGATTGGTAAGCTCTTTCTACACGTCGCCTGGGTTTGCAGATGAGATTATCCATTTATACATAGCGGAAGATCTAGTAAAGGGGACAGCGAACCCGGATGAGGACGAATTCCTTGATTGTGAAGCGATCACCTTAGAACAAGCTCAGCAGTATATGCATGAGGGACGTATCAGTGACGCCAAAACGATCATGGCAGTGTATGCTTGGCAGTTATATAAGTTAACGGGTCAGATCTAAATGTTGAAGGATTACTATGTTGATCTGCATATTCATATTGGCCGGACGGAGAAAGGTCAAGCTGTCAAAATTAGCGCAGCGAATAATCTCACATTTTTCAATATTGCCCATGAAGCTGCGAACCGCAAAGGGATGGAGATGATCTCCATCATCGATACGCACTCTCCGTCAGTCCAAGAGGAGATTATGATGTATTTGGATAAGGGAGACATGGCAGAGCTCGAAGGTGGAGGAATTCGGTATCGGGATACGTCCATCATCCTGGGGAGTGAAATTGAAGTCAGAGACCCTGGTATGGGTCCAGCACATGTTTTGGCCTATATGCCGAACCTTCAAGTGATGCAGGAGTTTACGGGATGGATGAGCCGGCATATGAAAAATGTGGAGCTTAGTTCTCAGCGCATCTACGTGCCTGCACGTGACCTTCAGGAAGAGGTACTGGGCCGAGGAGGCATCCTTATCCCTGCGCACATCTTCACGCCGCACAAAAGCGTCTATGGCAGCGCTACAAGCTGCATGAACGAATTGCTTGATGTGAAGCAGATACCTGCCGTTGAACTCGGGCTAAGTGCGGATTCAGAAATGGCTGGGTACATCTCTGAGCTGGATGATTTCACCTATATAACGAATTCAGACGCCCATTCCTTGGCCAAAATAGGTCGTGAATACAACCAGATGAAACTTGCTGCACCAACGTTTGATGAGTTAGTTAAAGCGCTTCGACGTCAGGATGGACGAGGTGTCACAGCCAACTATGGCCTGAACTCGCGATTAGGCAAGTATCATCGAACCTATTGCAGCGTCTGCGAAGCTGTACTAGACGATGGCGAAACGGCTGTGGAACGCTGTGTGAATTGCGGCAGTGCCAAAATTGTGCGCGGCGTCATGGACCGAATCATGGCGATTGCAGATCGGGAGATGTCTTATCAGCCAGCGCATCGACCACCGTATCATTTTCAAGTCCCCTTAGAGTACATCCCAGGATTGGGGCCGAAGAAGCTGGACCAATTGCTAAGTCATTTCGGAACGGAAATGCAGGTCTTGCACCATGCAACGCCGGAGGCGTTAGCTAGTGTCGTTGGGGACGAGATTGCAGCGTACCTTGTGAGTGCTCGAGAAGGGACCTTACATCTCGAAGTTGGCGGCGGCGGAAAGTATGGCAAAGTGAAAAATCATTCATAGTTTTACTTTTTCACTCATAAGCTTGTCTTTGTAGGGGTTGTACAAGGAGGGAGTGGCGAGTGTGAATAGGAACTTAACGATGAAACAATATATGAAGGATAATTTGCCGTTATTTATATTCGTCTCTGTGCTCTTTGTTATTGGCGTTGTTTTCGGTGCCGTCATGGTTAATGCGCTTTCCTTAGAACAGAGGACGGAAATGACCCGCCATTTGGGCAGTTTTTTTCATGAAATTAATGAAGGCATCGAAATCGACAGCCAGCAATCGTTTAGTCAAGCTTTCGGTATGCATATGAAGTGGATATTATTAATTTGGTTATTTGGTTTGTCGATTATAGGTTTACCGTTGATCTTAGTTTTGGATTTTCTAAAAGGTGTGCTGATTGGCTTCACGGTTGGTTACCTCGTGGGTCAGATGTCGTGGAAAGGGATGCTTTTTGCGCTTGTGGCCGTTGTTCCTCAAAATTTGATCGTTATACCAGCGATATTATTCTGCAGCGTGGCTGCGATGTCATTCTCGCTATATATGATAAAGCATAGAATTATGAGTCGGAGTGGTAACATTTACCAACCCTTCATGAGATATACAACGATCACTTTAGTGATGGGAGGCTTCCTTTTAGCAGCTGCCTTATTAGAAGGATACTTCTCCCAATACATGATGAAATGGGTAACCCCAATGCTGGTGGGGGTTTATGGGTAATGAAATGAATTGTGATTGTGTTTGACTTTGTCAGCAAGCTCCCCCTATAATGAAAAGAGTGGCTAAAAATGGGCTAGGATGCCCACCTTTCTGAGGGGGAGGCATATGGAAGCAAGGATCGAGAAAATTAAACAACAACTACAATCCCAGGGGTACAAGCTTACACCTCAACGGGAAGCAACTGTTCGCGTTCTACTGGAGAATGAACAAGATCATCTTAGTGCAGAAGATGTGTTTATGCTTGTGAAAGATAAAGCGCCAGAGATCGGGCTAGCAACAGTGTACCGTACGTTAGAACTTCTGAGCGAACTGCATGTCTTGGAGAAAATGAATTTTGGCGACGGCGTGGCTCGTTACGACTTACGTGACGATAATTCACGACATCATCACCATCACTTAATTTGCGTGCAATGCGGAGCCGTAGATGAAATCATGGAAGACTGGCTCGGACCTTTCGAAGAACGGTTAGAGACTGAGTTTCATTTCCAAGTCTTAGATCATCGTCTTGATTTCCAAGGTATTTGCTATCGATGCAACGAACGAGGGAAACCGGACACATTGGAGAAATCCCACTAAACCAGCTGCCGCAAGGAAGCTATTCAACTTATGAAAATGCCTGTATGCAGACAATTGCATACAGGCATTTTTGTGTTTACTTCATATGCTAAATAGTAGCTAAGAGTTAGCTTAAAGTCACATAATTGGAAAGKGAGTCTGGGTACATTATAGACGAATCGAAATAAACGGATCCGCCGTCCTACTGGGACGGTAGCGTTTATCTAGAAATATAGCCGGTTTATCGTGTGAAACATATAATTTCTATATTTGAACCGAAGGAAGAAGGTGGCGAATATGTCGAAACCAAACCTAGTCGTTGGCGTTCCTAAAGAAATCAAGAACAATGAGAATCGCGTTGCTTTGACACCAGGCGGTGCAGGGATGCTTCAAATGTCCGGTCATCGTGTGTTGGTCGAAGCGGGAGCAGGCATTGGCAGTGGATTTTCAGATGAGGATTATAAGCAAGAAGGCGCTACAATTATCGCATATGCCGCTGAAGTATGGGCGCAAAGTGATATGATCATGAAAGTAAAGGAGCCGTTGCCTGCTGAATATGGCTTCTTCAAAGAAGGCCAGATTCTATTTACTTATTTGCACTTAGCTGCAGCTGGTGATCTTGCAGCTCAGTTATTAGAGAAGAAAGTAACTGGTATTGCCTACGAGACGATTCAACTGCCGAATGGCTCCCTGCCCTTGCTAACACCTATGAGCGAGGTTGCGGGGCGCATGTCTGTACAAATAGGAGCCCACTATCTCGAGAAATTTTATGGCGGCCGCGGCATTCTGCTTGGCGGTGTTCCTGGCGTTCCACCGGCAGACGTCATTATTCTAGGCGGTGGGATCGTAGGCACGAATGCAGCCAAAATGGCACTAGGACTTGGTGCTAATGTCGTTATTATTGAACGAAGTGCTGACCGGATGCGAGCTTTGGATGACATTTTCGGAGGGCATCTCCGTACATTGATGTCCAATCCGTATAATATTGCGAGCGCAGTCCAAAAGGCAGATCTGCTCATTGGGGCAGTGCTCATTCCAGGGGCAAGAGCACCGCGATTAGTGACAGCGGCGATGGTTCAGAGTATGAAGCCAGGTGCCGTCATTGTGGATGTTGCTGTCGATCAAGGGGGTTCCATCGAAACGATTGATCGTGTAACCACCCATAGTGATCCAACCTATGAAAAGTTCGGTGTCTTGCATTATGCGGTCGCCAATATGCCAGGAGCTGTTCCACGTACCTCAACCCTTGCGTTGACGAATGTCACTTTGCCCTACGCATTGGAGTTGGCAAATAAAGGCTTCACACAAGCTTTAGCAGAGAACTACACGTTACAACTAGGTGTGAATACGTACAAAGGCAGTGTCACACATCCAGCGGTTGCTGAAGCGCTTGGAATGCCTTATACCAAATTAATTGACCTGTCATAATCGTGGGCCGAGTCTCATATTCTGTTCCTAAGACATGGAATAGACATGGGGGACGAGCTATGATTTTTTCCTATCGGAAATTAATTGTTCGATTACAGTATATCTTGGTTTTTGTGGCGTTGACGGTCATCTTATATCAAGTTCTGTTAGCCGTATCTCTCTGGATTCAGCCTGTGAACAAGTACAAAGCGCCGACAGGCAAATCCGTTAAGGTATTCGGACAAAGCGAGCATGTATCTTTTGATTCGAGTTCAATGAGTGAGCGATTGCGTTTGTTTTATTGGTACGGTGAGTAAAGCGAAAAATAAAGGAATCTCTCTTGTCACCGTGGAATGCTATATAGAATGATAGATATAGCAGGTAAACGAGGGAGAGACTGACATAATGACGAGTGAGCTACAATCCTTCATCCAATTTCTAACGACTGAACGAGGACTTTCACGGAATACACTCGAATCCTACGAAAGGGATCTCCTTCAATTTGTTGCCTATCTTGAGATGCAAGGTGTTACAAGCTGGCGAGAAACAGGGAAAGTGCATCTTGGAAGTTATCTCTCACAATTAAAAACGCTCGGACGAGCATCAGCGACTTTATCACGAATACGCGTTTCATTACGCTCCTTTTTCCAATACATGGTGAAGGAACGGCTCCTTGATTCCGATCCTTCTATTTTCATCGAGGTTCCTAAGTTGGAAAAAAGGATTCCAAAGGTTCTAACTATTCTCGAAGTTGAAAAGTTGCTGGAGGCGCCTCAATCTGAGCAAGTGAATGGTGCACGGGATAAAGCCATGCTTGAATTGCTCTATGCCACAGGGATTCGTGTATCAGAACTCGTCGCATTGAATGTAGCCGATGTGAACCTAGAGATGGGCTTCATTCGCTGTATCGGCAAAGCAGAGAAAGAGCGGATGATTCCGCTTAGCGGCATTGCCATTCGGGTCATTGATACCTATATTCAGCACTATCGCATCAAGCTGCTCAAAAGATCGGTAGACGAGGAAGCACTCTTCATCGGGCACTTAGGTACTCGAATGACGAGACAAGGTTTTTGGAAAATTATGAAGCGCTATGCGTTGGAGACGGAAATTACGAATGAAATTACGCCGCACACACTGAGACATTCTTTCGCTGCACATTTGATCGAAAACGGTGCGGATTTGCGATCTGTTCAGGAAATGCTGGGTCATTCCGATATTTCATCAACACAGCTCTATGTGCAGGTCACGAAGATCAAAATGAAAGATGTCTATAATCGAGCACACCCTAGGGCTCATTTATGATTGTTGACAGAAGGGCAGCGGCACTTCCAACCGGAATTGCTGCTGTTTTGCATTCACGGGTTGGAAGTGGGATAATGAAGGGTGGATATCATTACAATTAGGAATTGATTTGGAGGGACATCGGTGCGCTTTGAACGAATTAGTTTAATCGTATTAGATAGTGTAGGCATCGGAGAATTGCCGGATGCTGATCAGTTTGGCGACCTTGGCGCTCATACGCTAGGTCATATTGCAGAGAGAGTCAGCGGCTTCGCGCTGCCCCATTTGCAGCAAATGGGATTAGGAAATATTGCAGACATTCAGGGGATTCCTCCGGTATCATCGCCAGAAGGGTATTATGGCAAAATGGCAGAGGTTTCCGTTGGCAAAGATACGATGACAGGTCATTGGGAGTTAATGGGGTTACGTATTTCTACACCATTTAAAGTTTTCCCTGACGGATTTCCAGAAGCCTTGATCTCGCAATTTGAGCAAGAGACAGGTCGGAAAGTAATCGGAAATAAACCGGCTTCGGGGACTGAGATTTTAGATGAGCTTGGCGAAGAACAGATGAAGACTGGCGCATGGATTGTCTACACGTCAGCTGATAGTGTGTTCCAGTTGGCCGCACATGAAGACATCATTCCGTTAGACGAGCTGTATCGCGCTTGCGAGATTGCCCGCAGGCTAACTATGCAAGATGAATTTGCCGTAGGGCGTGTAATTGCAAGACCTTATCTGGGTACGCCAGGGTCATTCAAACGAACGCCTAACCGACATGATTATGCAGTCAAGCCACCTGAGCCTACCGTTATGAATCAACTGAAGGATGCCGGATGGGATGTCATTGCCATTGGCAAGATTAATGATATTTTTGACGGAGAAGGGGTCACGAAAGCGATCTCAACGAAAAGTAATTTGGATGGCATTCAGCAAACAATTGACGTGCTCGGAACCTCATTTAAGGGCCTAGCTTTTACCAATCTAGTCGATTTCGATTCCTTGTATGGTCATCGACGTGATCCTGAAGGCTATGGAAAGGCGTTAGAGGAATTTGACGTCTATGTACCACAGCTGAAGGCGGGACTTGGGCCGAACGATCTGCTGATCTTGACCGCGGATCATGGGAATGATCCTGTGCATGCGGGGACGGACCATACCCGTGAGTATGTACCCGTTTTACTGTATAGCCCTAGCTTCCAATCGCCAGTTTCCTTGGGAATCCGAGGAACATTTGCAGATTTGGGCGCGACGATCGCTGACAACTTTGGCGTAGAACCAACAAAGAATGGTGAGAGTTTTCTTCATCTTTTGAAATAAATAAAGTCGAGTTTTACATTAATTTGAGGAGGCATGATGACATGTCAGGTACATCCATGATTCAAGAAATTCAAGAAGCAGCAGCATTTATTAAAAAAGAAACCAATATTACACCACAAATTGGTCTTATTCTCGGTTCCGGTCTTGGCGTTCTTGCTGATTTGATAGAAGAGCCAATTGTAATCGACTATTCTCGTATCCCGCATTTCCCAGTCTCTACTGTTGAGGGACATGCTGGAGAGCTGGTTGTAGGCTCGATTAAAGGTAAGCAGGTCCTCATAATGAAAGGGCGCTTCCATGCTTATGAAGGTTACGGCGCTGAGACGGTTTCTTTCCCAGTACGTGTAATGAAAGAGCTTGGTGTACAAACGTTGATCGTTACTAATGCTGCTGGCGGAATCAATGAAACCTATCAAGTGGGTGATCTCATGGTCATCAGCGACCATTTGAATATGACGTTCCGCAACCCGTTAATTGGACCGAATGATTCTGCATTAGGCGTTCGCTTCCCGGATATGTCAGAGGCTTACAGTAAGCGTCTGCGTAAGTTAGCGCACGATGTCGCGGCTACACAAGATTTTAAATTACAAGAAGGTGTGTATGTAGGGCTGCTTGGTCCTAACTATGAAACACCTGCTGAAATTCGCATGTTCCGCACACTGGGTGGAGACTCGGTTGGGATGTCAACTGTTCCTGAGGTTATTGTCGCTCGTCATGCGGGCATCGAAGTATTGGGCTTTTCTTGTATTTCCAACATGGCATCGGGTATATTAGATCAACCGTTATCCCATGCAGAAGTGATGGAGACGACGGAGAAAGTTAAACCTAAATTTTTGAAGCTAGTCCTAGGTATTATTGAGGCACTATAAGTGCGTGTTCAAACAACCTTTATAAGCAGATAAGGAGATCTACATGACATTGACTTACATTCAACAAATTAATGAGGCTGCAAGCTTCATTAAATCGCGTTTAGATGGCGTGTCGCCTACTATTGGGCTCGTTCTAGGCTCAGGACTTGGCGATATGGCGAATCAGGTAGAGCAGCCAATAGCGATCGAATACAGTGACGTTCCACATTTCCCTGTATCAACAGTTGAGGGCCATGAAGGCCGCTTTGTAATTGGTACTTTGGAAGGCAAGCAAGTTATCGTGATGCAAGGCCGTTTTCATTATTATGAAGGCTATGATATGAAAAAAGTGGTGTTCCCTGTTTACGTGATGAAAGCCATCGGTGTACAGACTGTTGTGATGACGAACGCGGCGGGAGGAATGAACCGGTCTTTCCAAKCTGGCGATTTGATGCTGATCAGTGATCATATCAATATGACGGGGGATAACCCACTGATTGGGCCGAACCATGGTGAGCTTGGTGTTCGTTTCCCAGATATGTCAGAAGCTTATAATCGTGATTATCGCCGCCTTGCTCGTGAGTTGGCATCGTCTGTGGTGGGAGAAGATGGCATGCCACTCCAGTTACAGGAAGGTGTATATGCGGGCATTACGGGTCCTACCTATTGTACGCCTGCAGAGTTGACGATGCTTGCGCGTATCGGCGGCGATGCGATCGGTATGTCGACAGTAGGTGAAGTGATTGCTGCGCGCCATGCAGGCCTTAAAGTGCTGGGCATTTCATGCATTACAGATATGGCCATTGGTGAGGAGCTTGAACCCTTAACACATGAGCAGGTTGTGGCTGTGGCGAATCGAACGAAGCCCAAATTTATCGCTTTGGTGAAAGCATTTGTTCGTGAAGTACAATTGGGATAAATTGGATCAGGAAAGATCGTGAAATTTTGTGAATTCGGCCGCCTAAAGACCTATCCTTCCTATGGGACTCATGGTAGAATATAGTTAATTAGAACTATATTCGATGGTAATTTCTCTGAGAGAGATTACCTATTCCATAGAAGGATGTGTTGGAGGATGGCAGTTCCTCAAGAACTCATGGTGGCCAATTGCCCGCGCTGCGGGAAAGTGTTTCAAAGAAATTTACGCAACCAATGCATGGATTGCAGCACGAGTATGAACGATCAATTGAAGGATTGTGTGGATTATCTCCGTAGAAATTACCGTTCTACCAATGAGCACGTTTGTGCTGTTACAGGTGTTTCCAATATTCAATTACAAGTTTGGATGAAGGAAGGGAAGTTACATCTCGCTGATTATCCTAATTTGAGTTATCAATGTGCTTCCTGTGCGGAACCAATTCGTGAACATAAACTGTGTGTAAGTTGCAGCACGCGTATCACTCGTGATATTCGAAAGCTTTCAGAGAGTGGATCCGTACAGCAGCAAATGAAGCAACCTGAATCGAAACCTCGGGGTTACACGGGTAGTTTCAAAATTAGTGATCGTTGGAATCGCGTGTAATTTGCTGTGGAATGGGCAATAGTAAGATGGAGTTCAGTTCACAATTCTGTCACGAAATAGTCAAATTTTTGCCACGGACTAGATATGGGATTATTCTCTGATGTTAGGTAGAATAGATGAAGTGAACACACGATGAGGGGGATATGCATGCAAAAGTGGATTTTCTTTGTACTATTTATACTTGCGGGCGCATTGGGGCTGGGAGTCCTCTTTCAAGATATTTCTGATCGCCAAGAGGCACAGGAAGCTGAGGCTGCCGCTGGTAAAATGCAACAACTAAAATTAGTTGCATCAAACTGGCAGTTTGATGCGCCAGAGTACACGATCAAAAAAGGTGAGCCTACGAAAGTATCTTTATCTTTAAAAGAAGGCGTACATGCGGTTGAAATTGTTGGGTTGGATATTAAACTTGATAAAGAAAACCCTTCGAAAGAAATTACGTTTGACAAACCAGGTACATATGAAATTGATTGTGTTCTTCCTTGCGGAGAAGGACATGCCAAAATGAAATCCAAACTAATTGTACAATAATCTTCATAGATAACAGATTAGAGGGGGCTGATTAGCTCCCTCTTTTCCATTTTTCTAATTCTGATGTAAGATGGAAGCAAACGTGGATGCTTACGATGTCAGTTTTCTGGCGAAAACTTTAAGGAGGTAATATCATGAGAATGGTTGATTTAATACATAAGAAACGTGTTGGTGAAGCGTTAAGTGAACAGGAAATTACGTTTATCATCAATGAATATACCGCGGGGAGTATTCCTGATTATCAAATGTCCGCCTTCTTGATGGCGACCTTTCTAAACGGAATGACAGATGAAGAAACGTCATTCCTTACACTCGCGATGGCAGGATCCGGTGAAATGATTGATTTATCTGCGATTGCTGGTGTGAAAGTGGATAAACATTCGACGGGGGGCGTAGGAGATAAAGTTAGCCTCATCGTAGGTCCAGTTGTGGCTTCGCTCGGAATACCTGTTGCCAAGATGTCAGGTAGAGGGCTAGGGCATACAGGTGGTACGTTAGATAAATTGGAGTCCATTCCAGGTTTTCAAATCGAGTTGTCGAAGGAAGCCTTTATTGAAGCGGTTAACACGAATAAAATTGCCATTGTTGGACAGAGTGGCAATCTGGCTCCAGCAGATAAGAAAATCTATGCCTTACGTGATGTAACGGCAACGGTGGATTCGATCCCATTGATCGCTAGCTCTATCATGAGTAAGAAAATAGCTTCTGGCGCTGAAGCGATTGTATTGGATGTGAAAATTGGCTCTGGTGCTTTTATGAAAACGGTCGAGGATGCAAGAGTACTTGCTCGTACAATGGTCGATATCGGAACTCGTCTGAATCGGAAAACAATTGCGATGATTACCGATATGGATCAGCCGCTTGGCCGCGAAATCGGAAATGCGAATGAAATTCGGGAATCTATCGATGTACTGCGCGGAGCAGGAGACAAGGAGCTAACGGAGGTTGCGATTTCTGTTGCGGCATATATGGCAGTCCTCGGTAAGGTATTTACCTCCTTTGAGGAGGCACAGGAAGCTGTTCGTGACATCATCTCCAAGGGGAAAGCATTGGATACGTTCAAGCGCTTTATTGCCAGCCAAGGCGGCGACTCGCGTATTGTTGATCAGCCAGAGTTATTGCCAACGGCAGCTTATCATATCGAGGTTACTGCCCAACTAGATGGTTTCATTAACGAGATTCAAGCGGAAAATATCGGTATCGCAGCGATGGTTCTTGGCGCGGGCCGTGCGAAGAAGGAAGACTTGATTGATTACGCGGTAGGACTGACGTTGAATAAGAAAATAGGGGATGCCATTCAAATAGGGGAATCCATTTGTACCATCCATGCGAATCGTCTCGATGTAGCTGAGGTTGAAGTGATGATTCTAGATGCCTATAAGATCACGTCAACTCAGCCTGCACCGAAGCAATTAATTTATGATGTAATCGAATAGCAGACGTAGAGAACGAGCACTTTCCTAACGGAAGGTGTTTTTTTTCGTTCTGGGTTATTTTCACCGTCATGGAATAATTTAGAGGAATTTCGTCAACACTGATTAGCAGTCATTCATGCTGCAAAATGCCAAAACTTTCACTTCATACATCACAGGAGGGGTACAATTGCTATGCGAAAAAAAGGGCTAATCAGTTTCATTTGTTTACAATTAAGTGTGATGCTGGTTCTGCCAGCGATTTATGCGGCGGAAACCAAGGTACAACCCGTGGATCTAACACCGAATGCGCTATCAGCTGTTCTCATGGATGCGGACACCGGCACGGTGATTGCGGAGAAAAATAAGGATGCCAAACTTCCTCCAGCAAGTATTACGAAAATCATGACCATGCTTTTGATCATGGAAGCAGTCGACAAGGGCACCATCAAAATGGATGAAAAAGTCAGCGTTAGTGATTATGCGGCTTCCATGGGAGGCTCACAGATCTTCTTAGAGCCTGGTGAACAAATGTCAGTTCAAGAGATGCTGAAGGGCATCGCAATGGCTTCTGGAAATGATGCTTCTGTCGCGATGGCTGAGAAAATTGCCGGTTCTGAAGAGAATTTTGTTGCCATGATGAATGAACGAGCAGGTCAACTCGGGATGAAGAATACCCATTTCTCTAATTGTAATGGACTTCCTGTGGCTAATCACTACACAACGGCGAATGATATCGCGATTATGTCACGCGAACTTCTGAAGCACGAAGGGATTACGAATTTTACAGGTGCTTACCAAGATTATTTACGTAAAGACTCACCTAAGCCATTCTGGCTTGTAAATACAAATAAATTAGTGCGTTTTTATAGCGGAGCCGATGGATTGAAAACTGGCTATACGAGTGAAGCCAAATTCTGTTTGTCAGCTACAGCTAAGCGAGATAATTTACGTGTTGTTGCTGTTGTACTTGGTGAACCTAATACCAAAACGCGAAACGCGGAAGTAACGAAGTTGTTTGATTATGCTTTTGCGCAATATACGAATTATCCATTGTTCAAAACAGGTGATAGTTTGGGCAGCTTCACGATAAATAAGGGCCAAGTATCGACAGTGCCGTTAGTTGCAAGACAGAATTATAGCATATTGATGAAAAAAGGGACGGACACGGCAAATATCCGACATGAATTGCAGTTGGATCCAAGCTTGAGAGCACCTGTAAGCGAAGGGCAACCGATTGGTAAAATCATGGTCTACAATGGGGATAATGTCTTAGCGGAATACCCTTTAGAGTCTCCGCAAACTGTTGATAAAGCTACTTGGTGGAAGCTGTTTAAGCGGACAACGTCGGAGTTATTTACGACGAATTAATGCGGAAAACAGCGAATAGAAGTTGATGTGATCGTATATTTTGCCTTCTTTTAGCGGTTTTCTTCTAGTTTTGTCGGGTGGCAGGAATTGCTAACTCAGTTGTAGAAACTAGTGCTCATGACCTGAAGGGAGTGAACATATTGGGCATGCAAATTGAGTTTGAGCAAGGCAGAAGAGCGCTGATTGTTAGATTGAAGGGTGAACTTGACCATCATGCAGCAGATAGTGTAAAGGCGAGAATGGAGGATGCCATTGCGAAGGAGCAAACGCATCACCTCATTCTTAGTTTGAAGGACCTCTCCTTCATGGATAGCTCAGGTCTAGGCGTCATTCTTGGCCGTTATAAGCAAATCACAAGCAAAGGCGGCAAAATGGTCGTCTGTGATGTCTCACCAGCTGTTTATCGCTTGTTCGAGCTTTCGGGGATGTTTAAGATCGTTTCGATTCAAGATAACGAWCGTAATGCAATGTCCAGTTTGGAGGTTGCTTTATGAGTGAACGAAACTTTATGACCTTGCAGTTTGCCAGCCGATCTGAGAATGAAGCTTTTGCACGGGTAGCAGTGGCTGCATTCGTTTCGCAGTTAGATCCAACTTTAGATGAATTGACGGATATCAAAACGGTTGTTTCAGAAGCCGTAACGAATTCGATTATACATGGCTATAACAATAATAAGGATGGTGTCATTACCATTTCAGCTGAAATTGATGATGACACGATTCGTTTAACGATTGAGGACAAGGGCGAAGGTATTGCTGATTTAGAGCAAGCGAAAGAGCCCTTGTACACGTCAAAACCAGAGCTCGAACGTTCTGGGATGGGCTTTACAATTATGGAAAATTTCATGGACGAAGTGGAAGTTGTGACGGCCGTCGGAATCGGAACGAAAATAAACATGTTGAAGCGAATTGAATCTAAAAAAGCTTTATACAATTAGGGGTAGGATCTATGGATGTTGATCTGAAGCATGCTTCTCATAGTTATTTAGACGATTCGGAAGTCAAACGGTTAATCGCCCTCAGCCAATCCGGAGATGGACTCGCTAGAGAAACACTTGTCAGCTGCAATATCCGTTTGGTGTGGTCCGTGGTTCAGCGCTTTTTGAACCGTGGTTACGAAGCCGAAGACTTGTTCCAGATCGGGTGCATTGGACTACTCAAGTCCGTCGACAAATTCGATCTATCGTATGATGTCAAATTCTCAACCTATGCTGTCCCGATGATTATCGGGGAAATCCAGCGGTTTCTGCGGGATGATGGCACATTAAAGGTAAGCCGCTCACTGAAGGAGCTTGCGAACAAAATTCGCAAGACGAAGGATGAGCTTTCGAAGCGCTTGGGAAGGCTTCCTACGATCAAAGAGGTTGCCGAGGAGCTTATGATTACGCCGGAGGAGGTCGTGTTCGCTCAAGAGGCGAATAAACCACTCTCGTCGATTCATGAGACCGTGTTTGAGAACGATGGAGACCCCATCACGCTTATGGACCAAATTTCGGATGAATCCGGGGAGAAATGGTTTGAGAAGCTAGCCTTGAATGAGGCGATTGGGACGCTCTCAGAGCGTGAAAGACTTATTGTTTATCTCCGCTATTTCCGTGATCAGACGCAGTCGGAGGTTGCAAGCAGACTAGGCATATCTCAGGTGCAGGTATCGCGTTTGGAGAAAAAGATTCTGCAATCAATTAAAGATCAGATTGCACAATAATTAATTGTTGTATACGTAACAACGCGCTGGTATAAACCGTGCTCCTTATGGGAGGACGGTTTTTCAGTGCATATACATATAGCCGCTAATTTCCCATGAGTAAGAATCAATCAGGGGGATGAGCGGCTTGTTCCTTATACCACCGAACTCTTTTCTAACGTACCGAATGACGGTCAACCGCATAAAATCTGACGCAGTATATCCCGCATAAACCAACGAGGGAATATACGATACGACTTAACCCTGAAGATTCACGGTGTGAATCTCCCCCAAGTAGAGCAGAAACTAAATCCCATTCGAAAAGCCCAACTAGAAGCCAATTCAGCGCACCAATGATGACGAGTGTTAACGCGAATTTTGCCATGTTATCACCTTCTTTATATGGAATAAGTAATCGTATTCCCTATTTAACATGCCTTGCCATATCCATCTTTATGCATGGAGAATTTACCAAATCTCGAATGGATTACACGAAGGAAAGATTTTGCATACTATTCCTATACATGGATGACTGCAGACAGAATTGACATTGTTAAGCTCTGAGAGGGGTGAACCATGGACCGGGTAATTAATAAATATTTATACATCCGTCTGCGCCGCAAAGCGCGCGTTCGCAAGGGGCAGATCGTGAGACTGCACCATATTGCACAGCTATTTGTGGAGCCTGAATATGAACAAGCTCTGAACGAATTGATTATTCATCAACCCCAGCAAGAGGATGGAAATCGCGTGCTCATCGATATGCTATTAATCATTCGTAAAGTAAAGAAATGTTTTCCTGAGCTGCAAGTTGAACATTTTGGTGAACCGCACGTACTGCTTGAAATATACACCGATAATAAGAAATCAAATCCGCTTCTCATCGTAATCGTATGGTTGCTTTTATTTATTGGATCAGGGCTGGCGATCATGAATTTCCATGCTGACGTGTCCATGCTAGTCGTCCATCAGCGTATTTATGAATTGATGACGGGTAAAAAGGTCGATCATCCGCTCATTTTACAAATTCCCTATTCAATTGGCATCGGAGCAGGGATGGTACTTTTCTTTAACCATCTGTTTAAAAAGAAATTCAACGAAGAGCCGAGCCCATTAGAAGTTGAGATGTTTATGTATCAAGAAAACATTAATCATTATGTAATCACAGAAGAATACTCGAAAATCAATGAAGAAGGAGACGCGAAGTGATTACGTTGCTCGGGGAAGCTTTACTAACCGCTTTTATCGGATTAGCTGGAGGTATTGCAGTTGGGAGCGGCATGGTTGCCTTCCTAGTCGTTCTGGATATCATTCCTAGGTTAGCCCAAATCACACGATCATTCTCCAAAATCCACGCTTATGAAGCAGCGGTTGTACTAGGTTCACTCGTGTTTACTTGGGTTGATTTCAGTGATATGCATATGCATTTATTTCCAATGGGCGCAGCGTTATTTGGTCTATTTGCAGGTTGCTTCGTTGGATTACTAGCTGCAGCGCTGACTGAAATCGTCAATGTGCTGCCGATTTTGGCTAAACGAGTAGGAATGGATTCCTATCGAATTGTGTTATTAATGGCCATGATTTTCGGGAAAGTTATTGGTTCCTTGTTTGAATGGTTAATTTACTAAAGGGCGGAGGAAGGTGGCGCACCAATGAAGTTTATCGTTAGAAATGGTCAACAAAGCGATGAGGAGCAAGAACAAGAGTCACAAGATGAGTTCACACAAGAAAAGCAAAGTAGTCAAGATAGTCAAGATGAGAAGCTTGCCGTTGATGAGGAAGGTAATCTCTCAGTCTACAATCCGCTTACGAATATGACACCAGAAGAAAAGGCACTGAAGATTCAAGAAGATATTCCGAAAAGCCTTCGAGAAGTACAGCGGGTATTGGAAGAACGAGTCGGTTTGAATCGGAGTTTCGATCTAGTGATGAGAGAGATGGTGTTTGGCGCTAAACGCGTTGGCATCTTCTACTGTAATGGGTTCGTGAAAGATACCGTGTTGACGGATATTATCACTCGACTGACCTATGCAGATAGTGATGCGGTAGCCCACCATACGTTGGAAACATTTATTGAAAAATTAATTCCACATATTCAAGTGAAGCATTATACGAAAATGTCTGAGATTGTTGGACAGGTGTTAATGGGTGGGACCGCCTTTTTTATCGAAGGCGTAACAACGGCCATTACGGTTGATGCAAAAAGTTTTCCAATCCGATCTATTGCTGAACCAGATCTAGAGCGTGTCGTCAGAGGTTCGCGCGACGGTTTTGTAGAAACGCTGTTGACGAATGTTACCTTGGTTAGACGCCGCATTCGTGATGAGCGATTTAAACTAGAAATCATGCAGATTGGCAAGCGTACGAAGACAGATGTTTGTATCGGATATATTAACGATATTGCGGATGCGACACTCGTCCAAGAAATTAAAGATAAGATGAAACAAGTGGAGATTGATGGATTGCCTTTAGGAGAGAAACAATTAGAGGAGATGATTGTGAATAAGGGTTGGAATCCGTATCCCATGGTGCGTTATTCAGAAAGGCCGGATGTTGTCTCTGCCCATCTACTAGAGGGTCATGTCTGTGTGTTTGTGGATACTTCTCCAAGTGTCATGATCTTGCCGACGACTTTTTTTCATCATGTACAGCATGCAGAAGAATATCGAAATACACCTTTTATAGGTACGTATTTGAGGTGGGTACGTTTTGCAGGCATTATGATGTCGATCTTTTTGCTGCCTCTCTGGTATCTGATGGTAATGGAGCCTTMATTAAAGCCAGCGGGTCTTGAATTCCTTGGCCCGCAGAAGGATGGTACGCTGCCGCTCCTCATTCAGTTCCTGATTGCAGATATCGGAATAGATCTCATGCGGATGGCGGCCGTACATACTCCTTCACCGCTAGCAACCGCGATGGGCTTGGTGGCCGCGATTTTAGTCGGAGACATTGCAGTAAAGACAGGGCTCTTTATCAACGAAGTGATCCTCTACCTTGCACTTGCTTCAATCGGTATGTTCGCTACACCAAGCTATGAGTTAGGTTTAGCTAATCGAATCGTGAGGCTAGCGCTGTTAATAATTGTGTCTATTTTTGGAGTTCCTGGGTTTGTGATTGGTTCCACATTATGGCTTATTATGTTGGCTTCAAAGAAATCCTACAATGCCCCCTATATGTGGCCGTTTATTCCATTTAATGCCAAAAGCTTTTTCTCCATCCTGCTGCGTCGTCCAGTATTGGCAAGCAAAACAAGGCTTAGCATAACGAAGCCAATTGATGGTACCCGTCAATCTAAAACATAGCGTATGGAAAGGGCTGAAATTATTCAGCCCTTTTTTGTTGTTCTAGGCGCATGTATTGTCAAATAGATGTGCGCTATGGTACTTTTATAAGTATGTATGCGACCTCTTTAGCGGAATTTGGCATAGGGAAGGTTCAAGTAGAGAGGGGAAAATATAGCTATGTATTTACATGGTACCAGTAAATTAAATGATCTAGGCCACCTCGAAATTGGCGGTGTCGATACGACGAAGTTGGTAGCCGAATTCGGCACACCTCTCTATGTTTTCGATGAGACACTTGTTCGTCAGCGTTGTCGAGAGTTCGTTGAAGCTTTTGAAGCTTCTGGGCTGAAATTTCAAGTAGCCTATGCAAGTAAAGCGTTTTGCGTGATGGCCATGTGCCGAATTGTAGAAGAAGAAGGTATGTCCTTGGATGTTGTATCCGATGGCGAGCTGTATACAGCGCTTCAAGCGGGCTTCCCAGCAGAACGTATTCACTTCCACGGGAATAACAAAACCATTTCCGAGATGGAAATGGCCATTGATGCCAAAATTGGATGTTTCGTCGTAGATAACTTTATCGAGCTACAAATGCTAAATGCAATTGCAACTGAGAAACGCCAAAAGGTGAAAATTTTATTGCGGATTACGCCAGGTGTAGAGGCGCACACGCATGAATATATTTCAACAGGCCAGACGGATTCCAAATTCGGCTTCGATTTGGGGAATGGATCTGCATTCCGCGCGATTGAGGAGGCTTCACAGCTTTCCAATTTAGAACTTTTGGGCATCCATTCACATATTGGTTCACAGATATTTGAAGTCGAAGGGTTCCGAATTGCGGCTGAGAAAATGGCCGAATTTGCGATTCATGTCCGCACTGAATTAGATGTTACGTTCAAAGTAATTAACCTGGGCGGTGGCTTCGGAATTCGTTACGTGAGTGAAGATACACCTCTGCCTGTAGCTGTGTATGTGAAGGCTATTACAGATGCTATTAAAACGAATTTCGGCAGCAACGGCTATCCGCTACCGGAAATTTGGGTTGAACCGGGTCGTAGCATCGTAGGCGATGCAGGGACAACGCTTTACACGGTCGGCACAACGAAGGATATTCCCGGTGTTCGTAAGTATGTGGCTGTAGATGGCGGTATGACTGACAATCCACGTCCTGCCCTATACGAAGCTGTATACGAAGCGGGTCTCGCGAACCGCGCTGCAGAGCAGCCAGCTGAAGTTGTTTCGATTGCCGGCAAATGCTGTGAAAGCGGCGATATGTTGATCTGGGATGTGAATCTGCCGAAGGTAGCTGCAGGTGATATTCTGGCGGTATCGAGCACAGGAGCTTACAATTACTCGATGGCTAGCAACTATAACCGTATTCGCAGACCGGGTGTTGTTTTTGTCAAAGACGGCCAAAGCGACCTTGTCGTGAAACGTGAATCCTTTGATCAAATCGTAGGGAATGACGTAATTCCAGCTAGAATGAAACAAGTCAGCAAGACGGTTTAATCGTAGTATGAAATCAGCAGGAGGCCCCTAGTTATGCAGGGTTCCTCCTGCTGTTTGTGTAATGCAGCCATTCATAGTAGAATAAGATATTATTTCCTAAAGGAGTGAACCACATAATGGCAAAACAAGCAAAAATTCAACTAGCAGGTGGCGGAGAGGTTGTTATCGATCTTTTTGAGAAAGATGCACCGAACACTGTCGCTAACTTTGAAAAACTAGCAAACTCCGGTTTCTACAACGGACTTGTTTTTCACCGCGTAATCCCAGGATTCGTAGCACAAGGTGGTTGCCCAACTGGAACAGGAACTGGTGGCCCTGGTTACCAAATCAACTGTGAAATCAACCCGAACAAACATGAGCGCGGCTCCCTAGCGATGGCGCATGCTGGTCGTAACACAGGCGGAAGTCAATTCTACATCGCATACCAACCGCAACCACATTTGGATGGCGGACACACGGTGTTCGGTAAAGTATCCAAAGGTATGGAGCTTGTTGATGCATTCAAAGGCAAAGACAAAATGGAAAAAGTAGAAGTTGTAGAAGTATAATTTCTGTCATATGAACTGCTCAGACTTAGGTCTGGGCAGTTTTTGTATTTGTGCGTGACGCGAGGGTCTGGAGCGTTGGCAAAAGCATGGATTTACTGTGCCGAGTGGTGCTATGTATTTAGAGCCTAAGCGCAAATAGATGGATTTTCTGTAGTTAATTATTTAGTTTTCTTGAGAATAAGCCAATTAGATGGATTTCCTGAAGTTATTTTCGAGCATATTTAAGGAAATGAGTGTTTTGAGGAGATTTAGCTGGATATTTTCCATCTAATTGGAATATTTGATGGAATTCATCTGGATTAGCTGTATATTTTACAGGTAAGTTGTGATGTGTAGAGTGAAGTAAGCAAGTAGAGTACCCGAACCAGACTGTCAGCAGCCAACCTTCAAGAGCCCCAAAGAGCGAACCGCAACCGCAACCCCAAGAGCGAACCCCAACCCCAACCATACAAATTAGCTACTCAACAAATCAACTCATCAGTAGTTCGTAAGCACCTCAACAATCCAGCTCACAAGTAACTTAACAATGCTATTGCCTAACTACCCAGCAACTTCTCCAACGCAGATAAACCCTTTCCAACTCATCAAAGGTTGTTATATCAAGTCAAGCAGAACCTATCTGAACGCGGATACGTCAAACTTAAAAAGGGAATACGTATGAAAGGTGATGTCGGTTTGAAAAAGAAATGGTTACTTTATGTAGGAACAGGTATAGGGTTGGCTATACTCTGTCTATTCACTCTGACAGGAAGAGAGAAGCCGACAGTCAATGTTCAAAGCCCGCAACATGTCTCCTTGATATCTGATGTAGTTGTAGCTAAAACGCCCTCAGAAACGGTGAGGCGGCCTTTGATGGAACAGCTTAGAATAGAGCTAAGCCATGTAGCTGAACCTATTCCTGATCTGACGGAATGGCTTCAAATACGAGTATCGCCATATGATTCTCAGAAAGTGGCCTTAGATGTCATCCAGACTGATTTGGATCAAGATGGGGTTTCGAATGAATGGGTAGCTGTGTTAATTGAGGATATTCGGGATGAGCAAACAGGCTTGGAACAGGAACGAAAGTCTTATGGGGTAATCATTGATTATGAGGATAGCCGGTACACCCTTCAATATTTGAATTTCACATCTGCGAATAACGGCCGAGCAAACGTCATGACCATTGCTGATCTTACAGGTGATAGCAAGCCAGAGATTGTTTGGGTATCCATAAATAGCGGCGCACACACTACTTTTTCCGAATATGCTGTGTCATCATGGGTAGGTAGAAAACTTGAAACATACACGGGAACGGCTCTGATAGCCAGTGTATCCAAAGCGGATATTCGAGATAGGAAGCTTCAACTGACAGGTGGGTTAATCGGTTCAGTTGGAGCGGGACCGTGGCAGCAGGAATTCACGGAGACGTATGCGATTGTTGAAAATACTCTCAAACGTACTGAGCGAGTCTATGTGCAAACACCTACACCGTATCATCGACTGATAAGTGGCATGTGGGCTGAGTCGTACGGATACAGGGAGCAGGCGTTACGTGATTATTCAGAAGCCATCGAGATGCAAGCCGTGTCTAATCATGACTATGCTTTTATTTTTGAAGGCGAGTGGGTACAAGGTGGGATAAATCCCGATAAGGAAGCAGAGTTTAGCAGTACAATCAAACGTTTTTCACTGCTGCGGAAGGAACTTTTAACAGAGATGTCCAGAGGAGTTGACCCTCGAAACGCTTGCGTATCGGCCAAGAAGAAAGCTGGCTTCGACATGGCTTGGTTGACGTATCTGAATGCACCCGCAGGCTATGCAAATCCTCATTGGGAAGAAGGAACGATTTGCTCAGATATTGCTTTATTAGAACAATGAATTCATAGTAAATTCAACAAGGATGAGTTCCAAATCCATTAATTCCGACAAGTTTTATCAGAAAAAATGAAAAAAGACCTTGCAATTTTCATGCGTGAGTGATAAATTTTTGTGTAATAAAGAAATTAGTAGCTAAGGTTTAGTTATTAATCTCTTTTATAGTATGCAAAACCTTCGGGGCGTGGTGAAATTCCACACCGGCGGTGATTCGTACTCATGTACGTGTACATGGTTGCGATCAGTCCGTGACCCGTTGTGAAGCTAGCGGTACCTGACAACAGCTTCGCTACGGTTGACCTGGTGGAACTCCGGGACCGACAGTATAGTCTGGATGGGAGAAGGAAAATGCGAATGTCATTTCGCTAGCATGCTTGTTCATTTTTTCACATTAATCTAAATTCGGCAGGTCTGTCCAAAAGGGCTACCTCGTCGGTATTGTTTGATTTGATCAAAAATGTGACAAGCGTAACAGCAGGAGTTTATTCGTGTTATCTAAACAATCTCTGGCCCCCATCCGTAAGCGGAAGGGGCTTTTTTGCATTAGAATCAAGGATTGAGTTAAGAAGGCGGTGATCATCCATGGAGCTGTTGAATGACGAAACCTATATGAGACTTGCGCTTCAGATGGCAGAGCGCGCACTTGGACAAACGGGAATCAATCCTGTAGTTGGCTGTGTTCTTGTCAAAGAGGGCCGCATTGTTGGCATGGGTGCACATTTGAAGCGCGGAGAGGGGCATGCAGAGGTCTTGGCCTTGCGTATGGCGGGCGAGGAAGCTAAGGGGAGTACAGCTTATGTGACCTTGGAGCCCTGCAGTCATCATGGCAAAACACCGCCATGCTGCGACCGCCTCATCGAAGCTGGTGTGACTCGTGTTGTCGTGGCTACCACGGATCCGAATCCGGTAGTTGCTGGGACGGGAATCGCCAAGCTGCGCGCGTATGGATTGGAAGTGAGCGTAGGCTTGCTAGGTGAAGAATCCGCGAAGCTGAACGAGGTTTTCAACAAATTCATCGTCTCGCGTATGCCTTTTGTGACGATGAAGACCGCGAGCACCCTGGACGGCCGCATCGCTTCCAAAACCGGCGACAGCAAGTGGATTACATCCGCGGAGTCGCGAGCTTTTGTTCATACCCTGCGCCATCGGCACCAGGGTATCCTCGTCGGCGTGCAGACCGTCATCGCCGACGACCCGCAGCTGAGCACGCGCGGCGACGTACCGGCTGTGCAGCCGGTACGCATCATCGCGGACTCGCAGCTGCGAGTCCCGCTCGGCGCCCGCGTGCTCACCGAACAGGATCGTCAGCCGACGATCCTGCTCGCGAGCGCACAGGCGCCCGCAGAGCGCCGTGCCGCGCTGGAAGCGCGCGGCATTACGGTCCTCACCTGCGGGGACGGCCCGCAGGTGGATCTGATGCTCGCCATGCAGCAGCTCGGCGAGCGCGAGATCGGCTCCATCCTCCTCGAGGGTGGAGGCCGCTTGAACGGCGCCATGCTGGAGCGGCGCCTGATTGATAAGCTGGTGCTGATGTTTGCGCCGAAAATTATCGGCGGGGGCCAGGCAGCACCTGCGAACATCCACTTCGACGGCTACGCGAAGATGGATGATGCTATAACGCTCGACCGACTGCGTGTCGAGCAATTCGGACCGGATATTTGTATAACCGGTTATCCGTTGTATAAGAGCTAGAGAACGGAGGAGTGGCATGTTTACCGGCATTGTTGAAGAAATCGGCCACATGCGCCGCATTCATAGTGGAGGGCAAGCCATGGTGCTGACCATTGGCGCCAAAAAAATACTGGAAGACGTCCATTTAGGGGACAGTATTGCCGTTAATGGTGTGTGTCTCACCGTCATTTCGTATGACAGTGATTCCTTCTCCGTTGATGTGATGCCTGAAACGTATCGGAAGACGAATCTACGGAAGCTACAATCGGGCACGCGAGTTAATTTGGAGCGGGCGATGGCGGCGAACGGTCGATTTGGCGGACATATTGTCCAAGGTCATGTGGATGCCACAGCAACGATCCTATCCCGCATACCGGAAGAGAATGCCGTTGTGTACCGGTTCGCACCGGAGAATCCGCATATATTCCGCTACATCATTCCAGGTGGTTCCATCACGATCGACGGGATTAGTTTGACGGTTGTAGATGTCACAGAAAGCGATGTTTCCGTTTCGATTATCCCGCATACACTTGCGCAAACGGTTCTCCATGACAAAAAAGCCGGAGATACAGTCAACATTGAATGTGATGTTCTTGGCAAATATATGGAACGACTGCTCAAATTCGGTCCTTCTGATACTTCTGCTCACGGAAACGGAGAGCCTAAGAAAAGTAAGCTGACCGCAAGCTTTTTAGCAGATAATGGCTTTATGTAAGTTAGGAGAGGTGTATATGACACAACCCATTCGGTTCAATACGATTGAAGAGGCTATTACGGATCTAAAATTAGGTAAAGTAATTATTGTCGTAGATGATGAAGATCGGGAAAATGAAGGTGACTTTATCGCCCTTGCTGATAAAACGACACCAGAAGTGATCAACTTCATGATTAAAGAAGGTCGTGGGCTCGTCTGCACACCGATTACCGAAGACAGAGCCAAAGAACTTGATCTGCCTCCAATGGTAGCGCGCAACACCGATTATCACGGTACAGCTTTCACGGTTTCTGTTGATCATACAGATACAAGCACAGGGATTTCAGCTCATGAGCGTTCCAGAACGATTCAAGGGTTAATCGATCCGTCCACGAAACCACAGGATTTCCGCAGACCAGGTCACATTTTCCCTTTGATTGCCAAAAAAGGCGGTGTACTTCGCAGAGCAGGCCATACAGAAGCAACGATCGACTTGGCTATTCTTTGTGATTCGTATCCGGCAGGCGTTATTTGTGAAGTTATTAAAGAAGATGGTACCATGGCAAGAGTGCCGGATCTGATGGAAATTGCAGCGAAGCATGAGCTTAGCATCATTACGATCCAAGACCTTATTCAGTATCGCAATCAACAAGAAAAGTTGGTGAAGCGCGAGGTTGAAGTGGATCTGCCAACGGATTTTGGAACATTCAAAGCGATTGCTTATACGAATCAATTGGATGATAAGGAACATGTAGCTTTAGTTAAAGGGACCATTGACCCTTCCAAACCAACTTTGGTGCGCGTCCATTCGGAGTGTTTGACAGGTGATGTGTTCCACTCTCATCGTTGTGATTGTGGTCCGCAGCTCGATGCAGCACTAAAACAGATTGATGAAGAGGGCAATGGTGTATTATTATATATGCGACAGGAAGGTCGCGGTATTGGCTTAATCAATAAATTGAAGGCCTATGTCCTCCAAGAGCAGGGATTAGACACCGTAGAAGCGAATATTAAGCTTGGATTTGCTCCAGATCTTCGTGATTATGGCATTGGTGCACAAATTCTCAAAGATCTAGGCATCACGAAACTTCGTTTGTTGACGAATAATCCGCGTAAAATCAAAGGCTTAGAAGGCTATGGCCTTGAAGTAGATGAGCGCGTTCCGATTCAGATGGAGAGCAAGAAAGATAACCTTAGTTATTTGCAAACCAAGCAACAGAAGCTTGGCCACATGCTTACTTTTATCGATGTAGGCAAGGGCATTTAATTTTTGTATAGTAATCTAAATCACATACAAATACGTTTCAACAGAAAAGGAGATTCTTACCATGGCTACGATTTATGAAGGACATTTAATTTCGCAAAATTTAAAATACGGGATCGTTGTTGGACGTTTCAATGAATTTATTACTTCCAAACTGCTAGGCGGTGCACAAGACGCGCTAAAGCGTCACGGTGTGGATGAAAGTGAAATTGATATCGCGTGGGTTCCAGGTGCATTTGAACTGCCTCTTATCGCGCAAAAAATGGCCGAAAGCGGCAAGTATGATGCTGTCATTACCTTAGGTGCCGTTATTCGTGGTTCAACGCCGCATTTTGATTATGTGTGCAGCGAAGTGGCCAAAGGTGTTTCGGCGATTAACTTGAAAACAGGTATTCCTACAATCTTCGGTGTATTAACAACAGATTCCATTGAGCAAGCAGTTGAACGCGCAGGTACGAAAGCAGGCAATAAAGGCTGGGAAGCTGCCGTAACTGCGATTGAAATGGCGAACTTGACGAAGCAATTCTCTTCCTAATGCTGGCTTATTACCACTTGGAAACACTGCTGCCGCGGCTGTTTGCTTTCCTAATTGCTATGACCCTACATGATACAGCGCATGCAGGAGTCGCTTGGCTGCTAGGAGATCGAACAGCTCGTGATGGCAAACGATTTTCGCTTAACCCCTTGGCGCATCTTGACGTCTTGGGGTTGGCGATGATCGTCTTCGGGCCATATGGCTGGTCGAAGAAAATGCCGGTCGATTCGGACCGTTTTCCCAAGAATCGCAAACTATCGCATACCATTGTTTATCTTGCTGGGCCTCTCGCGAATCTTGTACTCGTTTTATTTTTTTGGTGGTTATATTTTTACTTGCCTGCCCTTCTTGGGGCAGCTTCGGAATCGCTCGTCGTGGAACAATGGCGTGTGTATTTACAATATTGTGTTATCGTTAACTTAATGATAGGACTCATTCATTTGTTGCCGCTCTATCCGCTTGATGGATGGTATATAATGAGAGGGCTTGTTTCGACTCGGAAACAGCGATGGCTGGACAGACAACAGATCAAAGCACTTATTCTTGTAATCGTTTTAATGGTGACCCCGATTGGACAATGGGCGCTCAGCGGAATTTATCCATACGCCGTACAGGTAATCATGCATCTTTATTCACTATGACAAGGGGAAGAACGACATGAAGGTTACATATAAGTTGGAAGCATTTGAAGGCCCCCTTGATCTATTGCTTCATCTGATTGATAAAAATGAACTCGACATTTACAATATTCCGATCAAAGAAATTACAGATCAATACCTTGGGTATGTGCAAGCGATGCAGGAACTGGAGTTAGATATAACGAGTGAATTTCTCGTTATGGCTGCTACTCTGCTCTCCATCAAAAGCAAAATGCTTCTACCTAAGCCGCCTGTCATTGAATTTGACGAATATTTTGATGATATGGATGATTCGTTAGACCCACGCGCTGAGCTCGTTGCTAAGCTAATTGAATATCGGAAATATAAATCGATTGCAGATATGCTTCGTGACAAAGAAGTGGAGCGCAGCCTCGTTTACACACGTGAACCTGAGGATTTAACACCATATCTGCCGGATCTTCATGAGAACCCGGTGGAAGGGTTAGATGTTGCTGATTTACTGATTGCTTTTCAGCGTACCTTGCGTAAGTTAGCGAACCGAAACGTAGTTGCACGGATCAGACGAGATGAGATTTCGGTAAAGGATCGGATTCGTGAAGTTGTTGATTTGCTTAAAATAAAAGGTGGCAAGCTGTTATTTTCCAAGCTGTTCGATTATGAGATGACGCGGGAAGAAATCGTCGTTACCTTTCTCGCTATCCTTGAGTTGATGAAAATGAAGAAAATCACATGCTACCAAAATCAGCTTTTTGAAGATATCGTCATTCAAGCCAAAGAGGAGGGAACTGACCTTGACACTCAACTTCCAACAGATGAAATCGATTATTGAAGGACTTCTCTTCGCCTCTGGCGACGAAGGACTAGATCTCAAGCAACTTGCTGAAGTGATGGAACTTGATGCTTATGTAATTAAAGATCTGCTGAAAGATATGCGAACAGATTTCAAACGTAAAGGGCGCGGCGTCCAAATTGTAGAGGTTGCTGGCGCCTACCAGCTCACTACTTTGGCGGAGCATGCTCCGTATTTTGAAAGGCTTGCTTATACGCCATCACGTTCCTCGCTCTCGCAAGCTGCTCTTGAAACGTTATCCATCGTTGCCTATAAACAACCTATTACACGTGTTGAGATCGAAGAGATCCGCGGCGTGAAGTGTGATCGAGCACTTGCTACATTAACGGGTAAGGATTTGATTACGGAGGTCGGGCGTGCAGATGCAGTGGGTAGACCGATTTTATATGGTACGTCCAAACAATTCTTGGAGTATTTCGGTTTAAATTCGATCCAAGAATTACCTGACTCTGCTAATTTCCAAGGTAGTTTTGATTTGGAAGAAGAAACTCGGATGCTATTCGATCGCTTAAGCGGGGATCAGAAACAATTGACCCTGGACGATGTGAGTGACGAGCACTCCGAATAAGGTCATGTTAGGTTAAAGCTTATCCATACATGCATTTCATTTCCTTTTAGAGGTCATACTAACTCCACCTGCGAGAATTCATCTTGCGTGTGGAGTTTTTCGTTCATTTTGACTAAGGAGGCGTAAGTGTTGCTGTGGGTAGGGTTGGCCGTCTTGGTTGTCATCATTGCCATTATCGTTGTGCTATGCAGCTATATGCGCGGTGAATTTTATTTCTCCCGGGTAAAAGATAATGATACGCTTACCGTGGAGATGCGAGGGTTGTTCGGGCTCGTACGATACCGTTATGTCATTCCGATCATTCAGTTCAAAGGATTCACCCAAGGGATATTAATTAAGTCAGAAAAAGTGACCCAACAAAGCGCCAAGCTGAAGGATGAAACGAGAGAACATATTACCAAGGATAAAGTCATCGCCTTTTACAAGGAAACGAAAGATGTCCTCGTGCATACGCTGAATTTATATGGTTGGATGAAGATGACCTTAGCTAAAGTAGAGTGCACAGAGCTGAAGTGGATTACTCGCGTAGGACTTGGTGATGCCCCGGAAACGGCGATAACGACGGGAGCCGTATGGGGAATCAAGTCATCGTTACTTGGCTTTACAGTCCGTTATGTGAAGTTAATTGCGAAGCCGCGCATAGATGTGATACCACAATATAATGAAAAGCAGTTTGCAACGGAGTTTCGTTTTGCTGGTCGAATCCGGGTATGGTTTGCTGTCACAGCTGGCATACGGTTGTTATACCGTGCAGCTAGAATCAAAGGAGGCATTCGAACTTGGATCCAGTTCGCATTGAAGGCGAGAGCTAGATTCAAACCTGCTTCGTGAGTTTTACATAACCCCTTGCTAGGAGGGGCATTCTAGAACTGAACCATGATAGTTCTTATGAGCTCTGAATGCTTGAGCTTTGGATGCCAGAAACGTATGGTGAAAAAACGCTAAGGAGGAATATGAAGATGTCCGAACACCCGATTCAAGGCCTCATGAAAGTCGCCATGGAAAATATAAAAGAGATGGTCGACGTAAACACAATTGTCGGTGACCCGGTTGAAACGCCAGACGGTAGTGTCATTATGCCGATCTCCAAAGTGGGATTTGGTTTCGCAGCTGGCGGTAGCGAGTTTGTGACAGACTCCGAAATTGAAATCGAAGGCGGGTCAATGGGCAGAGGCGACGCGCTCAATGCCAAAGTTGCTCTCCCCTTCGGTGGTGGTAGCGGCGGCGGGGTATCCATTACACCAATTGCTTTCCTGGTTGTTGGTAAGAATGGCGTGAAGGTCGTACCGTTAGATAATCAAACGCATATTCTGGAGCGTCTTATCGATTCTGCGCCGCAGGTCGTGGACAAGATTCAGAGTATGATCAAAGGTATGTCAGCGAAGCCACCAGTAGCTGCTTCAACCAATGTCACTAACGTCGAGAATCAGAATTTTATTGTGTAGCCTCTTGTCATTATGAGCTGTCCTTTGAGGACAGCTTTTTTTATGGAGTTCCTCAGTCGTGAGAGTTTCTTACGACCGTTTTAGCAGAAGTGGGACGCCAGTTAATCATTTTGATTAGTTGATCCTGCATGTAAGAAGGTGAATATTTGAATTCACTTTCAATCCAATGAAAAATAAGGCCAAGCAAGGCATGAATAGAGTAAATGCTCAGCAGTTCTTGATCTATTTCGTTGTCTTGATCAGGGTAGAATAATTCTTCTTGTGTGATTTTTTTTAAAGCATTAAACATCTTTTCTTTCAGTTTGGGAAGTACTTCACTTTTCATTAGCGTGGTATAAATGGAGGAATTTTGATGGAAATGATCAAATATCATAACTGATTTTGCAGGCAGTTCTTGAATGCGAAATACCTCAACATGTTCATATGGTGCACGGAAAGATTGAAGTAATTGATCAGTTAATTGGGAAATGATATCGTCAAGCAAATCTTCTTTACTTTCGTAGTTGGCATAGAATGTCCCTCGATTATAGTTAGCGAATTCTACAATTTCAGTAATCGAAATGGAAGCAAAGGGCTTTTGTGACATTAGTGCCAGCAGGGATTCTCGTAGAGCGATTTTACTTCGAACGATTCTGCGATCCGTTTTTTTAGTGATTTCTGACATTCATGTTCATTCCTTTTTTGGCGTTAGTGAACAAAATCAATCCATATGTACGTTAGTTAACAAACAAGCGTTTTTTACTGATTGTAACACTTCTGATACTCTATTATACTCCAAGTGAAGGAAGTTCTATAGGCACAATTCAGTGAGGGATTTGCACGAAAATACATGACATTTGGAGGAATTACACATGAAGCTTTCTGGAAAAGTGGCTATCGTTACAGGAGCAGCGTCAGGTATGGGTAAAGCAATTGCAGAATTGTTCGCAGCAGAAGGAGCAAAGGTAATCGTTTCAGATCTTCGGGTTGAGGCGGCGCAAACGGTTGTTGCTGGCATTGAAGCAAAAGGTGGTACAGCAATTGCTGTTGCGGCGAATGTTGCGAAAGAAGAAGATGTTGCACAAATGATTGATACGGCTGTTGAAGAATACGGTACCGTTGATATTCTCATAAATAATGCTGGTATTATGGATAACTTTGTCCCTGCAGGAGACCTTACGGACGAGCTGTGGGAACGAGTTTTCGCAATCAACACAACAGGTGTCATGCGGACAACTCGGAAAGTTCTTCCGATTTTTACAGAGAGAAAAAGCGGAGTCATCGTAAACATTGCGTCCGCAGGCGGACTAAATGGATCCAGAGCAGGTGCAGCGTATACGGCATCTAAACATGCGGTAGTTGGATTCACGAAAAACGTTGGGTTTCAATACGCGAATCTTGGTATTCGTTGTAATGCAATCGCTCCTGGCGGTGTAAGCACAAACATCGGAACAACGATTACGGCACCAAATCCTTTTGGTATGGAAAGAGCAATGGTTGGCATGGGGTTAAATCCACGAGCAGGTGAGCCGGAGGAAATTGCGAAGGTTGCTTTATTCTTGGCTTCCGACGATGCGAGCTTTGTTAACGGGACAGTAGTTACAGCGGATGCGGGCTGGACGGCCTACTAATCGCTAATTAAATAGAATAGGTAAGACTAGACGCCAAGTTGCGTTATTGAAGGCTGATCCTTAAGTAGATTTTCTACTTCTGGACGGCCTTTTTGTTTTGGGTAGTTTTCAGGACATATCCCTCGTCCACTCGCATATACTTGTACAAAGTTTCATCAGTGGATTCGATCAAAAGTGTACAAGTTCGCTCGTGTAGGAGGATAACCCAACCAATGAAAACCAAAAGCCAGTTCATCATCATTTGCTGTGCCTTGATTGGATTGTTAATTGCGCCATGGACCTATGTAGAAGCCGCGCCGCCAAGCATTCATACGAATGCGGTCGGTGCTTCGCTTGTTGATGTGGAGTCAGGACGTGTGCTTTATAGCGAAAAAGGGGACACGCCTATGCGTATAGCTAGCTTGACCAAAATTATGACAGCGATCATTGCAATTGAACAAGGCAACCTCACCAGCATGGTCAAAGTCAGCAAGAATGCTTTTGGCAAAGAAGGTTCTTCCATCTACTTGAAGCTTGGAGAAGAAATGCGACTCCACGACATGCTGTATGGTCTCATGATGCGCTCCGGTAATGACGCCGCGACAGCGATCGCTGAGCATATCGGAGGAAGCGTGGAAGGGTTCGTCTATCTGATGAACGAGAAAGCGAAAATGCTGGGAATGGATCATTCTCATTTCACGAATCCATCAGGGCTGGATGAAGGTGAAGGTCATCGCTCAAGTCCGAATGATATGGCTAAGCTCACCGCGTATGCGCTCAAGAATAGTGTATTTGCTGACATTGTATCTACAAAGCTCAAAAAAGTACCCAATCCAAATGAAGCATGGGATTATTCTTGGCTCAACAAAAATAAAATGCTTTCCATGTTCGAAGGTGCAGATGGGGTCAAAACAGGTTATACCAAGCTCGCTAAGCGCTGCTTAGTATCTTCGGCTACACGGAACGGCCAGCAACTGGTCGTTGTGACTTTGAATGATGGTGATGATTGGGCGGATCACGCGAAGCTGCTCCAATATGGCTTCAATAATTTCCCACTGCAGACACTGGTGAAGAAAGGCGATGCAATCGAAGGTACCCCTTGGGTAGCAAGCCGAACGTTCAAGTACCCACTCGCAGAAGGTGAATACGCCAGTATAACACACCAAGTTAGCTTGGTAGATCCTATGACAACGGAGTATCGGTTGGCTGAACGCGGTGCACTGCGAATATCATTGAACAATAATCTGATACAAACGATACCTATCTATGATCCAGCAAACCCGTTGATGCAAGTGCCGGAGAAAGCTACATTCTCCTATCAATCGAGCAGTCCATATAAAGAGACTTTGCTGACAAAGTATAGCTATATCTGCAGAATGCTAGTACAGGGGCTATTTAATATATCCGGCTCCATATGGGCGGATTAATGTCAAAGACGTAAGCCAAGTTGTAAGGAGTGCTGACCTATGGTGAATTGGATATGGCTATTTTTTATCGTTGTTGGTTTCCTCGTCGCAGCTATCAATGGCGATGTAGAATCCGTTACACAAGCGGCATTTGATGGGGCGAAGAATGGTGTTACCGTATGCTTCGGATTAATTAGTGTACTGGTATTCTGGATGGGCATGATGCGTATTGCGGAAGATGCAGGTATTTTGCACAAGTTGGCAAGACTTCTTCAGCCTGTCGTACGTTTCCTTTTTCCAAGTGTTCCAAAGAATCATCCCGCGCTTGGTTATATCATGTCGAACATKAGTGCTAATATCCTTGGTTTAGGTAATGCAGCCACCCCGATGGGGATTAAAGCCATGCAGGAGCTTCAAAAGCTAAATCCTAACAAAGATGAAGCAAGTACAGCCATGTCCACACTGCTTGCGCTCAATACATCAAGTATCACTTTAATCCCGACAACACTTATCGCAATAAGAATGAATTTTAATTCGATGAATCCGGCAGAAATCGTAGGTACTACACTCATTGCGACGATCATCTCCACAACAGTGGCCATATTCGTTGATAGATGGTATCGCAGATCGCGCTCACCTATCCCTCCGCTGAAAGGATGAACAGGCATGTACGCACTCGTTTCACTTATTTCGGCATGGGCCATCCCAATCATGATTGTGTTCATTCCCCTTTACGCTGCTTATCGCAAGGTTCCTGTCTATGAGTCATTTGTAGAGGGTGCCAAAGATGGCTTCGACACGGCGATCAAAATTATTCCCCACCTTGTCGGGATGATGGTCGCGATTTCCGTATTTCGTGCATCTGGTGCGATGGACTTGATGATAGGGTGGATGCGGCCATTTTTCGAAAGTATTGGTGTGCCTACAGAAGTGCTCCCTTTAGCCATTCTAAGGCCTATCACAGGAGCGGGTTCCTTAGCTTTTACCACGGATTTGATCGAGCAGTTTGGTCCGGATTCCATGATTGGGCGGATTGCTTCAACGGTACAAGGGAGCACGGATACAACTTTATATGTGATAACCGTTTATTTTGGCGCGATAGGGATTCGAAAGGCTGGATATGCGCTCAAAGTGGGATTAATTTCAGATGCTGTTGGCTTTATCGCTTCTCTTGTTATTTGTTATGTCGTATTTTCATAAATGCCAGGCACGCATTGGCACCTGAATAGCCATCATTCTGTCACCTTCTGTCAGTTATTGTGGGTTGCCGCTTGAGATTTGTGGTTAAGTCCGTTATCATTAGCTTGAGGTGAAAGCGGATAATGGAAAGACTGCAAAAGGTATTAGCCGAAGCTGGGATCGCATCCCGCCGGAAATGTGAAGAAATCATTACAGCGGGACGCGTGCAAGTGAACGGTGAAGTCGTCACGACGCTGGGTGTGAAAGTGAATACAGCTGAAGATGAAATTAGGGTTGATGGACGTGCGATAGGTCAACAGAAGAAGATCTATGTCATTTTAAATAAGCCCAAAGGTGTTATAACGAGTGCAACGGATCCCGAAGGACGTAAGGTTGTCACTGATTTCTTGCCAGGGATCAGAGAGCGTGTATATCCGGTCGGTCGACTGGATTACGATACGGAAGGCCTGCTCATTCTAACGAATGACGGAGAGTTTGCACATCTGCTTACACATCCGAAGCATCATGTACCGAAGACATACCAAGCAACTGTCAAAGGTGTGCCACACGGCACGTTATTAGATAAGCTCAAAATGGGCATACAGTTAGAAGATGGTATGACTGCGCCTGCTGAAGTCGAGTACGCAGATGTGAATATGGAGAAGAATGAGTCTGTCATTCAGATCACGATCTATGAAGGAAGAAACCGCCAAGTTAGACGGATGTTTGAGGCGATTTCGTTCCCCGTAATCAAATTAAAGCGGATTAAATTCGGTCCCATATTCTTAACAGGCCTGGCAAGAGCGAAGTATCGCCACTTGACGCCCAAAGAGGTTGAAGAGCTTAGGAACGAAGCGCTAAGGACACATAACGTTCAAAAAGGCCAATAAGAATTGGCCTTCTTTTCGTTATAATAAGGGTATAAATCGATATGCCAAAACTAACATTATCGACAAAGCGAAGGTGATTAACATTGGGTCGTAATAAGAAGTGGGTACAGATTGGGATCTTTGCAATCGTGCTCATTATTGGTGTGTTTACGATTATTACAAATTTGTCTGCTTCAGCTAGCAAGAAGTACCCGCAGCAAGGGGAGAAAGCGACTAACTTCTCCTTGGTTGGATTAGATGGTCAAACGCACGAGCTCTCTGATTACAAAGGGAAGGTTGTGCTCGTGAATTTCTGGGGTACATTTTGTCCACCATGTAAAGAAGAAATGCCTGATCTTCAGAAGCAATACGATAAGTGGAAGAGCCAAGGTGTTGTTTTCTTAGAAGTGAATGTGGACAAGAATAAAGTAACGGTCCAGGGCTTCATGGAGCAATACAAATTAAATATGCCAGTACTGCTGGATGCCAATGAAGTTGTTCGTAAATTATATGGCGTTATGGACTATCCAACAACCTTTTTCATCGGGGCAGATGGCAAAATTGCTGTGAAAAAAATTGGCCAAATGGAAGAGTCATTTATTGATGAGACGATTTCTAGCTTGGTCACTAAATCGTAATTTATAAGTCGTACGCATGTTCAACGTTTTTAGGAGGTCATCATGTTCTACAATACCAAATGCGATTGCGGACATCAGAACCCCACAGGGACTACGCTGTGTGAATCCTGTGGGAATCCGCTGATCGATATCGATGGCAGAGACATACTGGAAATGCGCTATGATGGGATGGCCAGACGTTCTCAGAAATCAAATCCTTCTCTGCTCGATAAAGTCTGGAATTTCTTCTCCTCAGTGAAAATAGCCGTATGGATCATTTTCATTACATTGCTGGCTTCAGCTGTTGGAACGATATTTCCACAAGAGAATACCTTTCTAGACATGGATCCATCTCAATATTACAGCGAAAACTATGGGCAACTAGGGAATATTTATCATGCACTTGGCTTTTCTCATACCTTCAGCTCATGGTGGTTCATCACGTTGCTTTTCATGATTGGCACTTCGCTTGTCATTTGCAGTTTGGATCGTGTTCTTCCCCTTTATAGGGCGTTGTCCAAGCAGCAAATTCGCAAACATATCAATTTTCTGACTAGGCAAAATGTCACATTTGTGACAGATTTGCCTGCGGGAACGGATGAAATCGCTTGGACGAACAAGCTGGGCACACTTTTGCGTAAAAAGAATTACCGTATACATACCGATGGCTCTGCACTGCTTGCTGAGAAATATCGCTTTAGCCGCTGGGGGCCCTATATCAATCATATTGGACTCATTATCTTCTTAATCGGTGTGCTTATGCGCGGGATACCCGGCTGGCATATGGATCAATACATGAGCATCCTTGAAGGTGAAACCAAGCCCATACCGCATACGTCGTATTACATCAAGAATGAGAAATTTACTCTCACGTTGTATGATGAACAAGAGCTTCCTGAAAGCATCAAAGCCAAAGGTCAGATTGTTCCGAAGACGTATGAAACGCAAGCTGTCTTGTATCATTGTACCGCGAATTGCGGGGATGGGGCAGAAGCGCCCGTTCTGGAGGAAGTTCACAAGGCCAATATCATTGTGAATCATCCATTGGATTACAAGGGTCTGCAAGCGTATCAGTTTGATTACAAAGCAACACCACTGCTGATCTCGGTGAAGCCTACACTAAGCAATCCAACTACGGGTGAGACTTATGGTAGCTTTGATCTACCTATGAATAATCCTAAAGAGTCTTATCAAGTAGGTGCATATACCCTTACGCTGAAAGGTTTCTTCCCTGAGTTTGGCATAGAGAAGGGTCAACCGATTTCCAAATCGAATGAGCCGAAAGCACCAGCTTTTATTTTTAGCATAACGGGACCGGGGCTAGCTGAAAAAGGGGAACCTTATCTGTATTTCCCAAGACAAATCGATAAGGAAACGTTCTCGCAAGATACCATTAACGGTGCGATTAGCCAGAAGCTGAAGATTGCGGTTGGCTCCATGGAAGGCGTTCAATTTGCCAATTATACGACATACTTGAACATTCGAGTGGATAAAGCTATGCCATACATCTGGGTTGGCTCTGCGATCTTTATGATCGGTGTCATTATGGGCTTCTATTGGCAGCATCGACGCATTTGGATTCGAATTGATGGGGGCAAGTTGACGCTCGGCGGCCATACGAACAAGAACTGGTTTGGACTTCGCAATGAAGTTGCCGCAGCGCTGAATAAGAATGATCTGGACGTTTTACCGAAAACATTAGCAAATGGAGGAAACCAGGGGTGAATGTAAACTCTGTTAGCAGTACCTTTCTACTCATCGCTTTTTTTGTATATTTGCTCGCATTCTTCCTGTTTGTTCTTTCGATTACGGGTAAAAGGTGGAGCAACCGGAAACCGGAAGACCACACGAGGCAATGGGGGTTCGTTGCTTTTATTACATCGGTTGTCGGTTTTGCTTGTCATGTGACATTCTTCTTCACACGATGGGCTGAAGGGGATCATATCCCTACTTCCAATATGTATGAATTTATGACGTTCTTAGGGATGATGATCATGTGTGCCTTCTTGATCGTATATCTCATCTATCGGACTCCGGTACTGGGCGTCTTCGCACTACCGATTGGCTTTATCATCATTGCCTATGCTTCCGTTTTTCCAAGTGAAGTACAGCCATTGATTCCTGCGTTGCAGAGTTACTGGTTGAAGATTCACGTAACAACTGCGGCTACCGGAGAAGCTTTCTTTGCCGTTGGTTTTGCCGGTGGATTAATGTATCTGCTTCGATCCGTTGACTATACAGGGACGACGAAGACTGATAAGAAGGAACAAAGAGGTGTTGAGCTTACCTTATTCTTTATTTTTATGCTCGTTGCATTTATTGCCTCGATTTTTACATTCAATGGATCAGGCTACAAAGCTGTATTCTCCAAAGATGCGATTGTTACGAATGCACAAGGTGTACAGGAAACCAATCATACGACAGAAACTTATGTATTGCCTCCAATTGTGCAGCCATATGAAATGAACGTCGTAGAGATGAAGTCATTCCTTGGTATGTCTGAACCCTTATTTACAGCGCCATCCTGGATGGAAGGGGCTAGTGCAGGTCGTAAATTAAACACCGTCATTTGGTCCATCCTTGGTGGTCTCATTCTATATTGGCTAGCACGCCTAGTGGCTCGTAAACCATTGGGAGCAGCGATTGGTCCGATCGTGAAAGGAATGGATGCGGAAGATCTGGATGAAATCAGTTATCGCGCAATTGCGATTGGCTATCCGATCTTTACCCTGGGGGCGCTCATCTTCGCAATGATTTGGGCTCAGGAAGCATGGGGCCGGTTCTGGGGATGGGATCCGAAGGAAGTATGGGCATTGATAACTTGGTTATTCTATGCAGTATTCCTTCATCTTCGCCTTTCAAAAGGTTGGCAAGGTAAGAAATCCGCGTGGTTAACCGTAATTGGATTTATCGTCGTTATGTTTACATTAGTAGGTGTGAACTTAGTTATAGCAGGACTGCATTCCTATGCAGGTGTTTAAAAACAAGTACGTACATTAATAAGGGATGTGACGCTAAAATGGAATTGAAGCCAAGTATACTCGTTGTTGATGATGAAGAACGTATTCGCCGATTGCTCCGCATGTATTTAGAGAAGGAAGGTTATTTGATTGAAGAAGCGGAAGACGGAGAATCCGCTTTGCGGATGGCTACCGAAACCGACTTCGATCTGATCTTGCTTGATGTGATGCTGCCTGGCATCGACGGCATTGAAGTCTGTGCACGCCTTCGTCAAGTGAAGTCCACACCAGTCATCATGTTGACAGCGAAAGGTGAAGAGACGAATCGTGTGAGTGGATTTGAAGTGGGTGCGGACGACTATGTCGTCAAACCGTTCTCACCGCGTGAAGTGATCTACCGTGTGAAAGCGATCCTTCGTCGCTCCTCAGCGACTGCGTATTTATCCAAAGATGCAAGTTCAAGCAATAATATCGTATTCCCGAACTTGATTATTGAGCATGACGCACATCGTGTGACAGCTGGTGGTCAGGAAGTTGCTCTCACGCCGAAGGAATATGAATTGCTGCATTACTTGGCGGTTTCGCCCGATAAAGTTTTCTCTCGTGAAGAGCTGCTCAAGGATGTTTGGAACTACGAGTTTTTCGGTGATTTACGGACCGTTGATACGCATGTAAAGCGACTTCGTGAGAAATTAAACAAAGTATCCCCGGATGCTGCAGCGATGATTACGACAGTATGGGGTGTAGGCTACAAGCTAGAGGTGCCGAAATAAGTGTTTATTTTCAGAAGTGTCGTAGGTAAGCTGTGGTTAACCATTATAGGCCTAGTTGGGGTTGTCTTGCTCATACTGGGCTTTTTTCTTGTCAATTATATGGAAAATTATTTCGCGGAAGCAACGGATCAGCGCGATAATATGAAAGAAGTGGCACTCAAGTTTTCGGAAGAAGCAACGACACACATGTACAACGAGCAATTCTATCAATTAAGTAATGAGCTGCTTAGCTTTCAAGATTCAAGAATGCTTGTGATTTCTACGGATATGAAGGAAATGGCCATCCCGCGAACCAGTGGGAGTCAGTTAGTCGAATTCCATGTTTCTGATTTCTATACGGCTGAAGAACTGAAGCCTGTGTTTGCCGGCCAAACAATCGATAAGCAAGTAAATAGCTCGCGCACAGGCCGCTTTGAGGCAGGGACGGAATACCTTGTTGTGGCAGTTCCACTTTTCAATTTGGAGGGGAGCATTGTAGGGGCGACATTGTTGTATCAATCCCTTCAGTCGTTAGAAGCCACGCAATCGTATATGTTAAGATTGTTTGTTTATGTGTCCATTGTTGGTTTTCTCATGACGACCTTCTTCGCTTTCTTCTTGTTCTCACAAATTACGAGACCGCTCCAGCAATTGAAGAAAGCAGCAGATTTTATAACACATGGGGAATATGGTACGCGTGTCCCGATTCTTTCCAAAGATGAGATTGGTGAACTTGCCAAAACGTTTAACCACATGGGCGAAAAAGTGCAGGAAAGTATTCATGCCCTCAGTCAGGAGAAAGAACATTTATCGAGCATTCTACGAAGTATGACCGATGCAGTGATCACCCTGGATGTGAATGGTTCTGTAATGCTAAGCAACCCGCAAGGGGAGAAAATCGTAGAAGAGTGGAGTACCATTGAGTGGTCTGATGATGAGGGAGAGCCAAGACGTTTCCCAAAACCGGATACTGCACTCGGTGATTGGGGCCTCATGAGCTTCAGCAATCCAAACTCGATGCCAATCCCTGTACCGTTGATTCCGCTCTTTGAAGCGGTTGTCGATGAGTCAGCAGAGGCCGCTACTAAGCTTCATGTGCAAAATGGCGTGTGGTCCGTTGCGATGACGCCACTATACTCCAGGGATCAAGTGCGCGGCGCTGTGGCCGTTCTCCGTGATGTGACGGAAGAGGAACGTCTCGATAAGCTGCGCAAGGACTTCGTGGCGAACGTCTCGCATGAGCTGCGTACGCCGATCTCGATGCTGCAGGGCTACAGTGAAGCCCTGCTGGACGATATTCCCTCCACGCCGGAGGAACGCGTGGAGCTGGTGCAGGTCATTCACGACGAGTCGCTCCGCATGGGGCGCCTCGTCCGTGACCTGCTCGATCTGGCGCGGATGGAAGCCGGCCATCTCGAGCTTTCCTTCAGGGAGGTCGAAATCGACTCCCTGGTGAGGCGCATGCACCGCAAATTCGCGGTGCTGGCCAAAGAGCGCGGCATCGCGCTAAGCGTGACGCTGCCGGAAGAGCCGCTCATCCTGCAGCGTGCGGATGAGGATCGCTTGGAGCAGGTGCTGACGAACCTGCTCGACAATGCGTTCCGCCATACGCCCGCAGGGGCGCGTATCGCCTTGATGGCGGAGGCGTGCCTCTCCAAGGATCGGCCCGCGATCCGGATCGAGATCGCCGACGAGGGGCAGGGGATACCTGCCGAGGATCTGCCGTTCATCTTTGAGCGCTTCTACAAGGCGGACAAAGCGCGTACGCGTGGATCTTCTGGGGGGACTGGACTTGGCCTCTCGATTGTTAAGAACATCATTGATTCTCATCATGGCACTGTAACGGTACAAAGTACATGGGGGCAAGGCAGTACATTTACGATCTGCTTGCCTTGCGAACACAAATAAACAGAAAATTGTGCGAATTTCGACACGAAGAAAAAGGCGTTTGCTGAGTTAACACTCAGCAAACGCCTTTATTTGTAGAATATTCAGATAAAATCTTGTTGTTCGTGAAACAATTTGTGCTTATAGCGTTAGTGCGCGAACATTAACGATTTCATCTAGTTTGGTAAGTTCAGCCAATACTTCAGCAGGGGCAGTTTTATCAATTGTCAGTACCATGATTGCGGAACCGCCAATTACTTTACGACCAACTTGCATAGTCGCAATGTTGACTTGATTGCTTCCGAGAAGTGTACCAACGCGTCCGATAATACCTGGTTTATCGTTGTGGGAAATTAACAACAAGTTACCCTCAGCAGCGAAGTCAACTGGATACTGATCGATACGCACGATGCGCTCGCCAAAGCCAGCAAGTAATGTTCCAGCAAGTGTTTTTTCTTCTTGTTTCGTTTTAACCGTCACTGTAACGAGGTTAGTGAAGCTATTTGATGCATTTGACGTTTGAACGACGATGTTAACACCGCGAGATTTAGCCAGATGCATAGCGTTAATGATGTTGATGGATTCCAATTGATTTTGGAAAATCCCTTTTACAATGTAGCGTGTCAATGGACTTGTATCTACATCCATTAAGTCACCGGCATAGTTAATTACGATTTCAGATACAGCGCCTTGAGCGATTTGTCCAAGGACAGAACCGATTTTTTCACCAAGACTGAAGTATGGTTGAAGTTTGTTTAATACATCCGCAGGTACAGGAGGCATATTGACAGCATTCTTAAATGGTTCATTACGAAGAATATGAAGAACTTCCTCAGATACGTCGATGGCTACGTTTTCTTGTGCTTCGATTGTCGATGCGCCAAGATGAGGCGTTACGATCACTTTCGGATTCGTTAGGAAAGGGTGGTCTTTTGATGGCGGCTCGACTTCGAATACGTCGAAAGCTGCACCAGCAACGATGCCTTGATCAATCGCTTCAACCAAAGCTAGCTCATCAATAATACCGCCGCGGGCACAGTTGATGATACGAATGCCTGGTTTCATTAACTCAAATTGTGGTTTCGCGATCAAGTGACGCGTTTCCGGTGTAAGTGGCGTATGAACTGTAATGAAATCTGCTTGCGCTGCAATTTCGTTAACAGAACCGAGTTTAACACCCATTTTCTCAGCACGCTCTTCAGTCAAGAATGGATCATAACCGATAACTTCCATGCCAAATACTTTCGCGCGTTTCGCAACTTCACTACCGATACGTCCCATACCGAGAATACCTAGTGTTTTGTTGCGAAGCTCAACGCCAATAAATTTACGATCCCATTCGCCGCCAACTGTTTTCTTGTACGCTTGTGGAATCATACGAGCTGTTGCCATCATCATGGCGAAAGTTAGCTCACAAGTAGCAATCGTGTTACCGTCAGGTGCATTGATAACGATAATCCCGCGTTTTGTTGCTGCTTCCAAATCAATATTGTCGACACCAACACCTGCGCGGCCAATCACTTTAAGCTTTGTACCGGCATTCATGATTTTCTCCGTTACTTTTGTTTGGCTACGAACTAAGAGGGCATCGTACTCACCAATGATAGCAATGAGTTCGTCTTCAGATAGACCAGATTGCTTAACCACTTCAACATCAGCTGCATCATAAAGCATTTGAATTCCCATGTCACTAATTGGATCGGATACTAGAACTTTGTACATAATTCGGTTCCTCCTTAGATTTGAACATAAAAAAACTCCCAGCCCTCGGATACAGACAGTTAGCCTGTAGCCAAAGGGACGAGAGATTGCTTTCGTGGTACCACCCTAGTTCGCTGCCCATTCGCATGGGTAGCCTCATTTGGTCTTGCGACCTGGAACTGTAACGTGTTCCTAACCCGATTGCATCTACTACCGTTCAATGCAATAACTCTGGAGTGCTCCGCAATTTGTTCGCTACCGGTTCTCACCTACCACCGGTTCTCTGAAAGCTACTTTATTTGCTTGGCTCCGTCAACGCTGTACTGTGATATAGAATTTTTAATAGATTACCATGCGTTCGAAATCGTGTCAATACATGTCGAACGATTTTCACTTTTACGTCATAAATGTTCGGATTGACAGTTAATCAGAAGCTTTTCGTTTATTTTATAGCAAGAATGTTCAGAATGCAATGACATTTTGCTTATATTTGAGGCCCGTTTTCTTGTATGGTACAGTGAATATTAGGTTCTTAACTAATGAAAGCAGGAGTGTGTACCAAAATGGAAATTAATCACATTTATCCGCAAATTTTTCTCCAAGCAGTCGACCAGAAAACACTAGGAAATAGTGTCATCATTGATGTAAGAGAACCCCATGAATGGGAGTACTATCATATGGAAGAAGCCAAATTAATTCCCATGGGGCAAATTCCGCTCCGTATGGGTGAGCTTCCAGAAGATGAAGACATATATATCGTTTGTGCACATGGGATGCGCAGTATGCGCGTAGCTGAATATTTAAAAGAAAACGGTTTCGAACGTGTTATTAATGTTGACGGGGGAATGGCTGCTATCGGTATGTTCCGCGGCTTCCAATACGACTAAAAAGTAAAAGCTGATGACTTCGTCCACCGAGTGGGCCAAATCTTCAGCTTTTTTCTTATTTTGCATCTGAAAAGAACGGTAATTGAGGCAATGTTTCATTGGAGTACCATTTCGCTTTGCCTTTGACAAAGTCACCTGTGCGAACAGCATTCGTGCTAAGCAATAATTCCATGGTTTGATTCACATCATTCACATTTAATTTCTTGGCTTGGCCGGACGCGATGAATTCATCAATCCTGATAGTTAAATCTTGCGGATAGAAAGGCGAGAATGCCTTATTTTTCAATAATTTAGCGGTAATATATACGTTCTTTACGTTGAAATTCATAGCGCGCCATTGATCGAGATTGGCTGTATTATTAGGATCGAAATATTCAATGTCTGGATCCATAGTGCCATTCCAAACTAGGATGGAGTCGAAATAATTTTTCTGTGCGGTTAAGGCTTGTGTTTTGGCTTCTAAGAAGTACGCATCCTTCTGAATGGCATCAAGCAGCTGTGAATGACTTTGTGCATTAGCTTTAGATTGATAAGTACTTAACGCGTCGGTAAAAAGCTTTAAGCTTTTCAGATAGCCTTGGTGTGACTGCACGAGCAGTGGCGAAGAGGCAGGCATGTTTTTACTTTGCAGCGTATTATATTTGTCTGCAGCAATTTTACTTAGCTCTTTCAGAACGGCAGATGCATCCACGGCGGCGGTGTTATCCATTTCAATTTGACTCAATAATTCAAACCATTTATTCTGAAATTCCCTAAAGGGTAAAAAGATGGTATGGTAATATGACACTAGCACTTGTTGGTCATAAGCGCCTATTTCGGGTACAGCTGCTTGATCAGCATGCATGATTTTATCATATTTTAAATCGGATTTCGTTTGTCCTAATCGCAAGCCATAGAAAAAAGCGCCAAGTATACAGACCAGCATAAAGATAAACATGAGGGCAAATAAATAATCAGTGCGGGTAAGACGCTTCTCCATAAATCAAGCTCCTTGTTGTCTTTTATAGTTGTTTTAGTATAGGTCAATCAGCATGAAAAAGGAATATTATAAGGAAATGAGGCTGCTTCCTTTGAAAAAAATCGATTTTAAGAACCTTCGTATTGGGAAAGTTGATATCAATGAACTGAATGACAAGACTTTATTGCTGAATCTTTATATTACACAACTGCTTACGCTTATTATCGGAATTATCATCCTATTATTTCAGAGTAATTCAAAGATTCTTTCTGCGTTGTCGTTTCAAGGTGGTTGGCGTGTCCTCATTTGGGGTTGTTTATTTGCTGTAGTAGTCCTTGGAGTTGACATTCTTATTTCGCGATGGGTACCCAAAKAAGTATCTGATGACGGTGGTATTAATCAAATGATTTTTGGTAATAGGGCCCTTTGGCATATTGCACTTATTTCATTTATCGTTTCTGTCTGTGAAGAGGTCCTATTCCGTGGTGCGATTCAACATGCCTGGGGGCCTTACTGGACTAGTATTTTATTTGCTGCAATCCATGTTCGCTATCTACAGCATTGGCTCATGACAGGGATGGTTTTTGGTATTAGCTATGGCTTAGGTTGGATTTACCTTCATACGGGAAGCCTATGGACACCAATAATTGCTCACTTTATGATTGATATGGTGATGGGTTGCATACTTCGGTTTAGCAAGGAGGAAGATCAAGGTTCATGAGTGCTGGAGAAAGAGTAGCTTCGCGTTCAAATCCTGGCGTGGAGGAGCAACAAGGGGATGATACCTATTTACCGCCGCGTAGAGCTGTACACCCTTCAGAGCAAGGCAAATGGACGAACCTTTTCTATATGACATTACTTTGGTTATTTATCGCTTTAGTTGTGAGTTTAACTGTTTGGGGGATCAAGTACTCAAATTCTTCGTTGTAACAAATAAAATGAGCCCTACGCTGCCACGAAACGAAACATTCGCGGCAGTATAGGGCTCTTATTTCATTCCTATCTCATTTCTAATTCAATGGTATTGGGATCAACAAACGTATAGCCTTTTTCCTCGAGCTTCGTGAGCATCGTATCAAGCGCAGCTACTGTCCATGGGAGCTCATGCATGAGGATATTGCTGCCGTTATGAAGCTGTTGCAACACATTCTCAATGATTTTATTCGAATCATTATTCTTATTCGTCATGTCCCAATCTAATGATCCGTTTGACCATGTCATGTAAAGCATTTTATTATTTTTAATTTTAGATTTCAAATAATCATTACCTGAGCCGAATGGAGGACGGAAAAATTGYGGGGACTGACCCGTAATTTCTTTCACAATTTGCTGAACATCGTCAACTTGCTTATCAATTTTGTCATTCGGCATATCTTTCAAATTGTCATGATCCCAGGCGTGATTACCGATGATATTGCCGCTTTCGTGAACAAGTTTTACGAGTTCTGGCTTTTGCTTAATGCGATAACCGTTCATGAAGAAGATGGCCTTCGCTTTATGTTTGTTCAGAATATCAATGAGAGATTGATTCATCGCTTGGTCTTTAGGTCCATCATCAAAGGTCAATAAAATGACTTTTTTATTACCATTGGGGTCGTTGGGCACGATATCATAGTTTTTATTCATGTGATAGGTCTTTTGTACTGCTTCTATTACAGGAGCAGTTGGTGTTGGTGAAGGTGTGGTTGTAGGAGCCGCAGTGGGAGTTGGAGATGCACTTGGGCCTGATGTCACTTGAACAACTGGCGCTACACTTATAGTTGCAGCAGGACTTGTTTCGGTTTGATTTGCACTGCAGGCAGCCAATAGAAGTATGACTGTTAGGATTAGTGTGCTTGCTTTCTTTTTCATATTCGTCTTCTCCTCAGATCCTTACATGGTTTACATTTTTGTCATCACTTATAGTACCACAATATAGATCACAATTCGCAGATGTCAATTCTCCTATGTTTTCCTTCTTCAGTTATGTATGTCCACTTCTAAACTCGCACAACCTAGAAAGGATTCATACTACTTATCATGGAGGGAGATCCAATGAAATTAGGAACATTTATGCTTGGTGGCATTGCAGGCGCGGCTGCTGTAATTTATCTCAATCGTAAAAGTAAATCCATGCTATTCTCAGCATTTAGCTCACCTAGTCAATCGATGGGCAATGTCATGGATAAGGCAAAAGAAACGTTCACAAGCAAATCTTTCGGAGAATCTACAGCCCGAAATTTCTCCTCGACGAGTACAAATGGCTTAAACAAAGTAGAGAAAATCGTCAAAGAAGACCCAAGTTTGAAGGCAACTGTCAATGAAATTCTGCAGGATAATAAAATAAGCAGCGCAACAATACAATAAAGATAAGCGCTCAGCACAGTCCGGCATACCMACGGGGCCGGCTGTGCTTTTTCTTTTTATACATAACTTAAGCGTGCAATTACAAAGATTTAGTGTTAACATGATAGGTGAAAACAATAGATGGATGCATGTCCATTTATGTATTAGTGGTTCACCTTTTTATTTTTCTAACATATTCTGATTGAAATAAGGTGACCATGCTTTCGATGCAAGCTTTCCAGTTGGAGAGCTCAAAGGAGGATCCTATCATGAAAATAGAACGCTTAAGTCAGGATAAGATACGGATTTTCCTAACATTCGATGACTTAACTGAACGTGGAATTCAAAAAGACGACATGTGGAGAGAAATTCCGAAAGTGCACGAGTTGTTTAGTGAGATGATGGATCAAGCCTATTCGGAGCTCGGATTTGACCCGTCCGGTCCGCTTGCTGTTGAGGTATTCGCCCTCCCAGCGCAGGGTATGGTTGTTATCGTTACTAGAGGCAAGCTTGATTTGTATGCGAGTTCTGATGCATATGATGATCATGAAGCTGAAGAAGTGTACGAAATGGAAGTTACGCTTGAACAAAGTGATCTGATCTCCTATGCTTTCCGTGATTTTGAAGATCTGCTGCGTGTATCCAAAGTAATTAATCCCCTTCTGATGGAAGGCGGTACCCTGTATTCGTATAAGGGGAAATATATTTTACAGCTAGAACCTGTAGAACTTGAAGAAACCAAGTATCAAGCTCTTATCGCTGTCTTATCTGAGTTCGGTGAAGCTTCTTCAGTGACCTTGGCTGTGCTTGAGGAATACGGGAAAACAATCATTGCAGATGATGCCGTTAAGGTGYTCTGCCGCCATTTCAAATAATTGGGACTCACGTCCTGATGCATAAGAATGAAACAAGCATCTCCCAAAAACAACCGTTTTTGAGGATGCTTGTTTTGTTTTCCATAATACGCAACTAAGGTCGTTTGTGTTACACGTAGAAATATCTAGACAGAACGACTATAATAGAAGCATGGAATTTCAAAATCAGAGGGGAGCTGGAACATGCATATTGTGCCTATTTTATTGGCAGCCATAGCGCCAGGTCTCTCATTGCTCGCCTACTTTTATCTGAAGGATCGGTACGAAACAGAACCTATCCATTTAGTGATACGGATGTTTCTCTTCGGTGTACTACTCGTTTATCCGACGATGGTGCTACAGAACGCATTTATCCAGGAGTTCGGCAATGGCACGATCATGACATCCTTTTTTCTCTCAGGAGGAATCGAAGAGTTTCTGAAGTGGTTGTTACTGTATCACTTGATTTTCCGTCATGAAGCTTTCGACGAACCCTACGACGGGATTGTGTATGCGGTAGCTGTCAGTCTTGGCTTTGCCACATTGGAGAATATTATTTACGCATTCTTGCATGCTTCTTCTTTCTCGGCATTGATGCTTCGTGCGCTTTTGCCAGTATCGGGACACGCTTTATTTGGTGTCATGATGGGGTATTACATGGGCAAGGCCAAATTCGTTCCTCATAAGCAAAATAGGTACTTATGGCTATCGCTGTTGCTGCCAATTGCGTGGCACGGTGCATTTGATTATATTTTGCTTATATTCAAAAACAGCTGGATTTGGATTATGATTCCCCTCATGACGTTTCTATGGTTACGGTCGATATGGCGTGTAGATCGTGCTAACGCACACTCGCCTTTACGCGTTGTGACTGTGGAAGAGAAGATTAAAATGGGGAGATTTGGGTCATAATGACTGTATATTTGTTGAACTCCATTACATGGAATGGGGATAGACCGGGAGGGCATACATGTCATTAACGACGCGCGTGAAAGTGAAGATCCGATGTCGGTTATGCGGTGAGAAGTTCGTATTGCGAGGCAAAAAGGAAAAAGACAAGATTGAAACTGGATTTCGGCAATGTATATGCAGTAATGAGCACGATTTTGAAATAGAAACCGAAAGTTAACGAAAGGCCATTCTTCCGAATAGGCCTTTTTTTGCATGTAGGAATGCTTTGATAAACTTTATGTCAATCTTGTATAAACCTGCCTCCACGCGTAAAAACTAATCGCAAGATTGGGTATGAAAGGAGCAGTTCTGTGTATAAAAGATTAAGTATCGTCATGTTTCCATTTCTATTGTTGGCTTTAATCGGGGCTTCTGTGTGGGGGTATTTGGAACACCAAGAAAAGAATACGATATTAATTAAGGCTGAGAATCAGTACCAACGCGCGTTTCATGACCTGTCCTTTCACATGGATAAGCTACATACGGAATTAGGCAACACGTTGGCGGTGAATGAAACCTCGGAACCATCCTACCGTAAAGGTTTGGTTAATGTTTGGCGTTTAACCAGTCAAGCACAGAGTGATATCACACAATTGCCTTTAATGCTGCTGCCTTTTAACAAAACGGAAGATTTCCTAGCGAATATGGCTAATTTCTCTTACCGCATGTCAGTTCGCGATATGACGAAACAGCCTTTAACCGAAGCGGAAATGAAAACGTTGAACACCTTGTATGCACATTCTGCTGATATAACGAAAGAAATTCGGGGTGTACAAAATAAAGTAATAGCAAATAATTTGCGATGGATGGATGTGGAGACGGCTCTCGCATCTGAAAATGAAATGCACGACAATGCGATTATCGATGGCTTTAAGATTGTGGATAAACAAGTAGGTGGATATGAGGAGTTGAACTGGGGGACAGGAAGCTTAAATGTGTTCTCCAAAAATGATGTTAAAATGCTGACGGGCAATGATATGACGGCAGATCAAGTGAAAAAGAAAGCTATTGATTTCCTTGGGGTTAAAGATTCGAGCGGCATCAAAGTTGTCGAGAACGGCGGAAGTGCACCAGAGTTTCAAAGTTATAGTGTTGTTATTCCAAGCAATGATGCTTCGAAAACGGACACGCAAATGGATTTCACCAAAAAAGGTGGTCATTTGATTTATTTTATGAAGTCTCGTGATGTTCCAACTGCGAAATTCAATCTTCGTCAAGCGAGAGACGTAGCGAATGAATTTCTGGATGGGCATGAGTACAAGGATTTAAGCGCAATTAGTTATGATCAATACCAGAATACAGCAACGATTCTGTTCGCAAAGAAAGAAAATAATGTCACCATTTATCCGGAACAAGTTACCGTTAAAGTTGCTTTAGATACCCTTGAAGTAACAGGGCTACAAGCGACCAATTATATTTATTCACAGAAGAAACGCAATATTGGCCAACCGAAAATTACGGTAGACCAAGCACGTAAGCAACTGAGTTCTAAAATGAAAGTTACAGGCGAATCGCTTGCGATTATCAAAAATGATCTGGACGAAGAAGTCCTCTGTCATGAATTTATCGGTACGATGAATAACAATATCTATCGTGTTTACGTAAATGCAGATGTGGGCATGGAAGAGAAAATAGAGACAATTCGCCAGGATCAAGCGGAAGTTGCAAAAGGAAAATCATAGGAGGAAGAGGCAGGATATCATCCTGCTTCTTTTTTTTCTATCTAAATGGTGAGGTCATGGTATAATTAATGTATATTACTTCGCGGAGGTGCGGAAATTGCTTCCTAAGGTCAACCAGATTTTACATATGCAAATGAACAGTATTGATGAAGAAGAGTCCAAAATCGAATATAAGTCTAGAATTGCGGATGTGACAGAGAGTGCAATTATCATTGAAATTCCTTTGAATGAAAAGACAGGACGATTAAAAAAACTTTATCAGGGTGATGAAATTAGTGCTCATTTCCTAGGTCAAGGCGGTGTGAAGCATTATTTCACAACAGAAGTTGTAGCTTTTACAGAGGATGTTATTCGCTTGATCGAACTGAGGCTTCCAGAGTTAAGCGCGATCACGCAAATACAACGTAGAAATTTCCTTCGCGTTTTAGCAGAATTAGAAATCGCCGTAAAGCTGAACGACCAGATCCAATTTATTGGATTGACCGATGATGTTGGCGGTGGAGGTATTTCATTTATATGTGATGGACATATTCCGATAGGCTTAAATGCAATCATTTCTTGTTGGGTACTTGCGCCATTCAAAAATGGATCGATCGAACATATTCCTTTTACAGGTGAAGTAGTTCGCGTGAAAGGAACGGAGACGGGTAAGCAATTAGTTATGATCCGATTTGCAGAGATCGCGGATAGAGAGCGGCAGAAACTGATTCGTTTTTGCTTTGAGAGACAAATGGATTTTCGTAAACGCTAGGGATTGAGACATAAACGCTAAGGGTATACTGCTATGCATATCGGATGCTAGCGGGAGTGTGATCTCATGTCCAAGGAGCAAGAAGCAGAACCATATGAACAGTTATTTTTGCGCTTTTCTGTGAAAGTAGAGAAGGTCATTATTAGAGCTGTAATTTTTGTTGTAATATTGCTAGTTTGTGTACAAGCATTACTGCAAAATGCGTATATACGCAAGCATTTCACACGTGTTGAGCCGCTCGAAGGGCAACCGTATATCGTACCGGAACATCCGCAAAAAGAACGCTCATAAGCGCATGAAATCAAGGCAGGATAGAACCCAAGTTTTGCATATGACCATGTTGTGTGATATAATTTCTAGTAATTAGCAGGCAAGTGCCTGCTTTTTTGTTCGTAAGGTACTGTGAAGTATTGTTAGGAGGAACAGCAGCTTGGATAAGTTCAATATTGCCATAGATGGTCCTGCTGGAGCCGGTAAAAGTACCATAGCACGGCTAGTTGCCGGTGCACTTGGTTTTATTTACGTGGATACAGGAGCCATGTATCGAGCAGTAACGTGGAAAGTACAGCAAGAAGGGCTGCTACCTGATCAAGAAACAGAAGTGGCTGCGTTAGCCAATCGCATGCAGATTGAGCTCATCCCTGGAGATGAAGGGCAACAGGTTATCGTAGATGGTGTTGATGTGACGAAAGCGATTCGTTCATTGGACGTAACGACACATGTTTCACAAATTGCCAGCTATGGCGCTGTACGTCATTTGTTAGTTGCACTACAGCAGCAAATGACTGTTTCCAAAGGCGTAGTCATGGACGGCCGTGACATTGGTACACATGTCATGCCAGATGCAGAGATTAAGGTTTTCTTAACTGCGAGTGTGAAGGAACGTGCTGAGCGCCGATTCAAGGAATTAGAAAACAGTGGTACCAATACACTGACTCTTTCCGAATTGGAGCAGGATATCGCACGTCGCGATCAATTCGATGAGGCTAGGAAAATTTCACCACTGCGTAGGGCGCATGATGCCGTGTTGATGGACAGTACATCAATGACGATCGAAGAAGTAGTGGACGAAATTCTTGGACTTTGCAAGGACAAAGTCGGAGGTGGCAAATAAAGATGCTATATCGCATCGGAAGAGCCTTATTTCGATTTATTTTCACCGTTTTTTTTCGAATGCGTGCTATCGGAATGGACAATGTTCCAACGCAAGGGGCAGTTGTTTTGTGTGGTAATCATACTAGCTTATTGGACCCACCATTCTTAGGTTCACCACTGCGCCGCAAGGTGCATTTCATGGCCAAGGCGGAGCTGTTTGATATACCAGTACTTGGGTCTATCATATCTAAAGTAGGCGCATTCCCAGTTAAACGCGGAGGCGTAAGCAGAGAGTCGATTCGCCTTGCTGTACAGCTGCTGCGTGACGGCAATATGCTTGGTGTTTTTCCTGAAGGATCTAGAAGCAATGCGGGTGGAATGGGGAAGAAAGGCGCTGCTAGTCTTGCATTGAAGTCGGGCGCGGCCGTTGTTCCGGTAGCCATCGTAGGTACCTATTCACTTTTCCGTCGTATGACGATCGTTTATGGTAAACCACTTGATATGAGCGCTTATGAAGGCGGTAGTTCAGAGGATCTGGAGCAGGCGACGGAAGCGATTATGAAAGAAATTCGCCGACTACATACAGTTACTAGTAAAGCATAAGCAGAAATGTATGGAATTGAAAGCTTGGAATTATACTAACCATAAAGTGATTTGAACTTATTATTGTGTTTGAAACAGAGTAGGAGCTTGACTGCTGCTTTGTGACTTATAAATTATTTTTGTTGGTTGTAAATAGAGGAGGCTAATCTCATGTCAGATGAAGTAAAAGTTGAAGATCAATCACAGGAAGCTCAAGAAACGGCCGTATCACAAGCAGAAGCAGAGCACGCGCTTAACAATGTTGCTGTGTTGAAGAAAGGCGCTACGGTAAAAGGCAAAATCGTTAAAGTAGACGCTGATCAAGCTTTCGTGGATATCGGTTACAAATACGATGGCGTCATCCCAGTTCGTGAGCTTTCTTCCGTAAGCTTGAATGATGCTGCGCAAGCAGTTGAGCTTGGTCAAGAAGTAGAATTGAAGATCGTTTCCATCAACGATGCAAAAGAAACGTTGGTATTGTCCAAACGTGTTGTTGACAACGAGAAAGCTTGGGAAACGCTGCAAGGGCAACTTGAGAGCAAAGAAATCATCGAAGCAGCTGTTGCTGAGGTTGTTAAAGGCGGATTAGTTGTGGATATTGGTGTACGTGGTTTCGTACCTGCTTCCATGGTTGAGCGTCAATTCGTTGAAGATTTCTCTTCCTACAAAGGCCGCACTTTGCGTCTTCGTGTGAAAGAAATTGATCGCGAGAAAAACAAAGTCATTCTTTCCCAAAAAGATATTTTGGATGAAGAGTTCGAAACAAACAAGAAGAAAATCATCGAAGGTCTTCAAGTTGGTCAAGTACTAGATGGTACTGTACAACGTTTGACACAATTCGGTGCATTTGTTGACATCGGTGGTATTGATGGACTTGTTCATATTTCTGAACTTGCTTGGCAGCATGTTGAACAAGCTTCTGATGTTGTTAAAGAAGGAGACAAAGTTAAGGTGCAAATCCTTAAATTGGATCCAGCCAATGACAAAATCAGCTTGAGCATCAAAGCTACGCAAGATGGTCCTTGGTCAAATGTTGAGCGTGATTTCAAAGCTGGTGATATCGTAACAGGTACAGTTAAACGTCTTGCAGCTTTCGGTGCATTCGTTGAAGTGGCACCAGGTGTTGAGGGTCTTGTTCACATTTCCCAAATCGCACACCGTCACATCGGTACTCCGCATGAAGTTTTGAAAGAAGGCCAAGAAGTTCAAGTGAAAATCTTGGAAATCAATCTTGCTGAGAAACGTGTTAGCTTAAGCATTAAAGATACAGAGGATGCTCCTGAAGCACCTGCTGGTGCAGCGGCTCCGTCATCAGCTGGCAAACCAGAAAGAGAAAGACAACCGCGCGGCGATCGTGATCGTGGTAACAGCGCTAGTCACCAAAAAGAAATTGCTGGTAACGAAAACGTATCCCTAAGCAATCAAGGTTTGTCCATGACTCTTGGTGAGCGTTTCGGAGATAAACTGGCTAAATTTAAAAAATAAATAGATCCAATTTCTAGGAGGGTACAGAAATGCGCATCTCACGCAAAATGGAGCATGTCCATTACGCGCTGGAGCTTGGTCAAACCCGTCAACAAGGGTTGGCGGATATCAAGCTTGTGCATAACTGTCTTCCTGAGACTTCGACGGATCATATTGCTTTAACAACAACAATCGGCGATCTCACTATGAGTTCGCCGATTTTAATTAATGCAATGACCGGCGGCGCTCATGAGACAGAGAGTATTAATCGCGAATTGGCCATACTCGCGAGGGAGAAAGGTTTGCCTATGGCTGTTGGCTCCCAGATGTCAGCTATTAAGAATAGCGAAGTGGCATMCAGTTACGAAGTGGTGCGACGCGAGAATCCGAATGGTATCATCTTCGCTAATTTGGGGAGTGAAGCCACAACAGATCAAGCATTGCGAGCTGTAGATATGATAGAAGCGAATGCGCTTCAAATCCATTTGAACGTTATGCAAGAGCTAATTATGCCAGAAGGTGATCGCAGCTTCGTAGGTATGCTTGGACGTATTGAAAACATTGTTCGTCTTACGCCCGTACCTGTCATTGTGAAAGAGGTTGGCTTTGGCATTTCGCGTGATAACGCGAAGCAATTGAGAGATATTGGCGTTCAGGTGCTCGATGTGGGGGGCTCAGGTGGGACGAATTTTGCTGCCATTGAAAATGCCAGACGACCTGCTGCATTAAATTGGCTGAATGATTGGGGTACACCGACAAGCATGACTTTATTAGAGGCCCTATCTGTTTATCCGTGGGGTTCTATTATTGCGTCAGGCGGCATTACAAATGCATTGGAAGCGGCGAAAGCACTTACCTTAGGCGCATCGGCAGTGGGCATGGCAGGCGCATTTCTGAAGGTATTGCGTATAGATGGTGTAGATGCACTTCACACATATGCAGAAGAGCTGCACCAAGGACTTATTTTAATTATGACAGCGTTAGGCGCTAATTCGATTCAAGCCCTTACGGGATGCCCAGTAGTCATCGTTGGAGATACCGCGGAATGGTGTCGAACGAGAGGTATTGACTTAACTTCATACGCAGAGCGAACTAATCAGAGTAAATAATCAAAATATTGCCATACTAAGGATCAGGCAGATCTTCCTTATTTGTATAGGGGGAGTCTGAAGATCCGCAAGCAAATCGATGAATTTGAAAGTCATCGGTAGCTAAGCAGGCTAGGTGGTTTGATTATGAATGCCGGTTATCTGTCGCTTATTCTCCTTTGCATCACGTTGATCTTGCTCGCTAGCGGCTGGAAGGAGCTGTACATCCGAAGTATATCGCATAAAGGCATGCTTCTTTTTTTTGCCTCTTGGCTGATCGGATCGCGAGTAACGCTGACGATACAACATGTACATATCCAGCTTGTCTATGTTGTTGTACTAACGATTGCCTTTAGTATTCTTTATGTCACACAAGGTTTTATACATAAGCTACATCTGCTTTCCATAGGACTTCTGATCGGTTCACTTCACTTTCTATTTCAACAACTGCTAGAAATGGACCCTATCCTTATCATTCGTAATTCAGAATGGCAGACTGCTCTGTTGATTGCCGTTGTAGCCGTAATCGTGCAGCGTAATGCATGGGAGCAAATTGCTGCCATTTCGATCGGATATCTGATCGGGGATATGTATCAAGCAGGTATTCATCTAGTAGATGGATTTCATCAACTGGGCATGGCCACGTTCCAAGATCAGTGGTGGCTGTCTATCTTTACAGCAAGGACGATAACGATTGTAATACAAGCTGCATATAGTGGTTGCCGAAACGTCGTGAGAAGCTGGTTAGACCGCAAGGGGGGCAACTAACGTAATGGATTTGGCGTGGTTACATTCACATCGTTATACCATCGGGATTGTCATTGGTGTTATTTTTGGTATTATATCGCGGATCAATATGCTTCGGACGGATTATCGGCAATATCCAACGTATCCACATGGCAAAATTATTCATGTCTCACTCGGTGTGATCGCTGCTGGTCTTGGAGCGGTTGCCGTTCCTGCGCTGTTGGAGAAAAACTACACGGCAGTCACGTTTCTTTCCTTGGCGGCACAACAATTTAGAGATGTACGCAATATGGAAAGACAGAGTTTAACGAAAGTGGATGAGTTAGAACTTGTACCCCGTGGAGCTGCCTATATCGAAGGGATTGCGATGGTTTTCGAAGGTCGTAATTATTTGGTCATTATGACAGCTTTCATGGCCTCCTTATTCAGTATATTAGGTGCTTGGTACTGGGGGATAGCTGCTGGAGTAATCTCGATTTGGCTCGCAAACTTTTTTAAATCAGGAAGCAAATTAGGGGATATCGCTGATATTGAACCCGCTGATATTCATATGGATGGGCCTGATGCTTCTGTTGGTTCTATATATATCATGAATGTTGGGCTTCAGGATTCACGTGAGAAAATAATGAAATACGGTCAAGGCTTTCTAATTAAGCCCAAAAATCGGAATGCACGTGTTACGATTTCTCATGTTGGCCAGAGGCAAGCCATTATGTATGATATGTCTACTTTGTTCGGCGTGTATCGTGATGAGGGAGAACCTTCTTTACGACCMATGGCTAAATTGGACCTGGACTCAGGGACGATAGGTTTGCTTTTGCTTTTGCAGGAAAATGACAAAGAGAAAACGCTCACTGCCCTCCATCGTGTACCTGTTCTTGAAAGTGCTGTGCGCATGCCTTCTGAAGCTGGAGTAAATAAAAAGTAGGAGGGGTAATGCCCTTATGTCGCAAATTCTCGCGATCGTGACATTGTCGAAAGACCGGATTGCTGGCGGTGCACCAATCTTTGTGGTTGAAAGTGAAGAGGAGTTGCAGAGAACCGCATTCTCTTTGGAGAAAATGTTAGACGCGAATGCCCATGATCTGAAAAATGGTACGATGATTCTGGTGAAACATTCCTGATTATCTGGAGAATGGGCGCATATTTGATGGAAGTCTCAAAAGAGATTAGCCAAGGCGCCTCTTTTTTGTTATGATGTAAGTTGCGTAATTTTCCATGTACGATCATGGAATCCGAAGGAGAGATGTAAATTGGCTAGACCCGTACTTGCAATTGTTGGCCGACCTAATGTCGGGAAATCCACCATTTTTAATCGAATCGTAGGCGATCGTATGGCGATCGTAGAAGATAAACCAGGTGTTACACGAGATCGTTTATATGGTGTTGGTGAATGGCTGAATACATCGTTTAGTGTCATTGATACTGGCGGTATTGAAATTGACGGCGAAGACGTAATCTTGAAATCTGTTCGTGTACAAGCTGAGCTTGCGATTGAAGAAGCGGATGTCATCGTGTTCATGGTTGACGCGAAGGCGGGTGTAACTCCATCGGATGAGGAAGTAGCGCAGCTATTGTTCCGTTCGAAGAAGCCAGTTGTCTTGGCAGTAAATAAAGTGGATAATTTGGCGCGTCAAGATGATATCTATGAATTCTATTCCCTTGGTTTCGGTGATCCTGTAGGGATTTCGGGTTCGCACGGAATTGGGATTGGCGATCTCCTTGAGGTTGTTTGTAATTTATTTCCGGACAAAACCGATGACGAGTATGGCGAAGAAGTTGTTAAATTCGCCTTGATTGGTCGTCCAAACGTTGGGAAATCGTCGATGACGAACGCGATTCTTGGTGAAGAGCGAGTTATTGTGAGCGACGTTGCAGGTACAACACGTGATGCGATCGATACACCGTTTGAGCGTGATGGACAGAAGTTCGTTATCATTGATACAGCTGGCATGCGAAAACGTGGCAAAGTTTATGAGAACACCGAGAAATACAGCGTAATGCGGGCAATGAAAGCTATTGAGCGAGCAGATGTGGTGCTGGTTGTAATCGACGGACAAGAAGGTATTATTGACCAAGATAAACATATTGCAGGCTATGCGCATGAAGCAGGAAAAGCGATTGTCATTGTCGTAAATAAATGGGATATCGTTGAGAAAGATGATAAGACAATGCAACATTTTACGACGACGATTCGCGATCATTTCTTGTTCTTGAGTTATGCACCGATCGTGTTTGTATCTGCGAAAACAACACAGAGGCTTCATAAACTGCTGCCTGTTATCGTACAAGTGGCTGAGAATCATGCCTTGCGCGTTCAAACGCATCTCCTGAATGATGTTGTTTCCGATGCGGTTGCATATAATCCGCCGCCAACGGACAAAGGGAAGCGTCTGCGCATTAATTATGTGACGCAAGTAGCCGTTAAGCCACCTGTGTTCGTACTCTTCGTGAATGAGCCAGAGCTTATGCATTTCTCGTACGAACGTTATTTAGATAACAAAATCCGTGCTGCATTTGGCTTTGAAGGAACGCCCATTCGCATCTTGAGCCGTAGAAAAACTTCGGACAAAGAATAGGAGATGTTGTACATTGGTTTCGATAATAACAATTGTAGTGGGCTATTTACTAGGATCCATCAGCTTTAGTTATTTATTCGGAAAATGGTTTAAGGGAATAGATATCCGCAAGCACGGTAGTGGGAACGCGGGGGCAACGAATACGCTCCGCGTTCTCGGGAAGGGGCCAGCAATCCTTGTCCTGCTGTTGGATGCCTTGAAAGGCGTCGTAGCTGTCTTACTAGGCGTGTGGGCTGCCCCGGGACCTGACGACATCTGGATTCGTGTTTTGTGTGGTTTAGCAGCCATTGTAGGGCATAATTKGCCAGTGTATTTCGGCTTTCGCGGTGGAAAAGGCATTGCGACCACCATTGGTGTCATGGCGACACTTTGTTTTGTCCCTACATTGATCGCAGGATTAACAGCAATCGTCATCATCGCTATCACACGATTCGTATCGCTGGGCTCCCTTATTCTTACAGCACTCTTACCTTTTCTAATTTGGGGGATGGACCGGCCGTTACCTGTATTGTGGATAAGCATTTTGCTATGTGCTTTTGCGTTCTTACGTCATCGGACGAATATTGTGAAGCTTATTCAAGGTAAAGAAAACAAGCTGGGCCAGAAAAGAGCCTAACGAAAAACAACTACGCGTAGGAGGGGAAACCGTGACACAAAAAGTATCGGTCCTTGTAGCTGGAAGTTGGGGGACGGCACTCGCCTCGGTATTGGCGGATAATGGGAAAGAAGTCCTTCTATGGTCTCGTAATGAAGAACAAGTGTTAGAAATTAATGAAAAGCACACAAATAGTCGTTTTCTCAAAGAAATATCGTTATCTCCTTCGATTATAGCGACCCATTCTTTGCAAGAAGCCGTGCAAGATGCGGATGCCATCATTATGGTGGTCCCATCTTCAGGCATGCGTGAGGTTGCTTCGCGAATGCGTCCATTTTTGAAGAAAAATACGCTTATCATTCATGCAACTAAGGGATTTGAAACAGGAACTCTCAAACGTATGACAGAGGTACTAGCGGATGAGCTCCCAGAGATGGATCCGAAGCGATTTGTGGTCCTTTCCGGACCCAGTCATGCGGAAGAAGTTATTTGCAAAATGCCGACAACAGTCGTTGTCGCTGCACAGGATTTACAAGCTGCTGAAGCTGCTCAAGACCTGCTTATTACGCGATATTTCCGTGTGTATACGAATCCGGATGTAACAGGTGTTGAGGTAGGTGGCGCACTGAAGAATATCATTGGACTTGGCGCAGGGCTAACAGACGGTTTAGATTTCGGTGATAATGCGAAAGCGGCACTTGTTACTCGAGGGCTCGCGGAAATCACGCGGTTAGGTACTGCAATGGGCGCTAATCCTCTTACCTTTGCTGGGTTAGCTGGAATTGGTGATTTGATCGCTACCTGTACAAGTAAACATAGTAGAAATTGGCGAGCAGGCAACAAATTGGCCAAAGGGATTCTATTAGAAGATGTGCTCAAGGAAATGGGAATGGTTGTTGAAGGCGTGAAAACGACGAAAGCAGCCTATGATCTGGCGAAACGCTTTGAGGTCACTATGCCGATTACGAATGAATTACATAATGTTTTATTTGAAGGGAAATCTCCACAGCTTGCAGCAGGTGATCTTATGGGACGTGTGCGGACACACGAAATGGAAGAATTACCGTTGACAAGATGAGAAAAGGCTGGAGATAGCCTACACCAGATCTTCTCCGCATTCATACTATACCCTATCAGGAATTCTCAATAGCTTAGGGTACAGGAGGCGGCACAATTGGCGAATAAAGATATGTCGAAGGACGTATTAAGTGTGGTCAAGAAGAAGACGGGCAAATCCGTAACAGCTAAAGATATCGAAAAAATTGCAAGTGGAGTGAAACCATCTACCATGCAGAGTGAAGTTCAATTAAGAGCTCTCATAAAACAGGTTTCTGGATTAGTGAATGTCAAGGTGTCTGAAGAAACGATTAATGATATCATTCAAGCCGTTAAAAGCAGTAAACTTGATACCAATAACATGCAGCAATTAATGAGCATGATGCTGGGTAAGAAATAGAAGCATGAAGGGGTTCATCCCCTTTATGCTTTTTTCTCATTCTGTGCTATACTTACATGTGTTTCATTTTCACGATTTTTACATAAGGAGTTTATCATATGTCACCTTTAGACAAAATGTGGGCATCATTTGTGGCCATGGGACTGATGGTTGTTGCGTCATTCCTGATCTCGTATGCACGTACAAGAACATCTGGCGTATGGCGCGGAGTGTTGTCATTCATTGCTTTTTTAATGTTTATTCCTATCTTACTTTTTATGTTATCTTCTTTGTTTTAACCAACCGGAGGGGAAATCATCATGTTAGAACTGAAAACACGCAAAACGCAAATAAAACTAACGCCCGAGACGGGATTAACCATTCTGGATCATGCTTTGAAGGCAGATGTGGATTGGGGATTTTCATGTACACGAGGAACCTGCGCGAGATGTCGCTGTTACGTTGCTGAGGGTCGTGAGCTGCTCGCAGAGGCTTCCGAAGCAGAAGAAGATCGACTAGAGCCAGAGGAGCTTGCACAGGGCTACCGTCTAGCATGTCAATGCGTAGTAAAGCAAGTAGGAACGATTTCCGTTACGCACAAGCCTTATTTTTAAAAATTACTGCCTGAAAGGTGTGGGCATGATGAAACTGCTGGAGCCACTACTCCCGTCGATTTCGACTATTCATACTCGGTTACAGCAAGCCCATAACGTGCAATGGCTAATTGGCGGAAGCTGTGGCTTACTCATGCATAACGTCGATATTGGAAGAACTCCCAGAGATTTGGATATTTATATCGATCTGGAGGATGTTCACACGGTACATCAGTTGCTGCAGCCTTACGCGATGGATAACCCAGAATTTAGTGAAACACCTATATATGCTTCGATGCTGAGTCATTATCGGATTGATGGACATATCGTTGAGGTTGTTGGTGATTTTAAAGTAAAGGCACTGGGATCTTTGTATCAAGTTGAAGTCAATTACTTGTCTGAGAACTATTATAGTCCTGCCTCCATTGATACGTGGGCGGTTCCAGTGATGCCTTTAGCACATGAGTTTCTCTTTAATGTACTTAGAAATCGGCCTGATCGCTATGAACCGATTCTCAGAATGATGCAAGATCATCCCGACAAACATATGCAGGCTTTGAATGATTTAATGAACCGTAATCAGTGGGGTCATGAATTTCATGTAAAAATGAACGAATTGCTAGATTGGAACCGGTGACGCTTATGAGTGTGTTTGATGTTCATTTTTGGCCAGATAATAAAAAAATTAAAGTAAGACCCGGCACAACATTGTTGGACGCAGGTAACAAAGCCAAAGTTCATATTAGAACTCGTTGCGGAGCAAAGGCCGCTTGTTTAATGTGTAAAGTAAAGGTAGGCGACCAAAGTGGTCTAGCCCCTCTGAATACGAATGAACGGTTAAAACTTGGCTCCCTAGCTGATGAGGGGGTTCGTCTTGCATGCCAAGCGCGAGTAACTGGTAATGTGGAAGTAAACATACCGGAGGATCCCTTAAAGGCAGCAATTCGAGCACAGCTAGCTAGACAAGCGGAGGATGACGATTTCATTTAGACAAGATAGGATGGTTGAATAGTGAAAATAAAACGACAACGAACCCAAGGTCGAAGCTCGCTTCTGGCACTTATCTTGGTTATTTTGCTTACAGGCTGCGCATATCCACAAGAGCTACGGAAAGAGAATCAAATTAATCCTGCCGAATTTATTACTGTGGTGCAACAAGCTGTAGATAGCTATCATGAAAAAACAGGCGTACTTCCCATTAAGAATAGCGAGATGACGACACCACTCTATGAGAAGTATGTGATCGATTTTCCTAAACTAAAAAAAACGAATCTGCTCAGTACGGTCCCAGCGAACGCATTTGAAAGCGGTGGTGTCTTCATCTACGTACTGGTTGATGCCGAAACGAAGCCTACTGTGAAGCTAATGGATCTGTCTGCCTATCAAAGTGTGGAAGATGTGCAGAAGAAAGTGAATGATTACATAACGAAGCATGGTGGCAATATGCCGCAAGGGGTCGCCATGAATGAAGCCTTTGCCTATGTAGATTTCAAGTTGATAGGGATGAAAGAACCTGATATTAAATCCGTGTATAATCGAAAAAATGCCATTACGTACATTCTAAATAAGCAAACGGGAGAAGTATCCATTGATTATGCGATGGATATCAACACGTTCATTAAGAATAATACTTTAGAAAGTTCCTTGAAACCGGATCAGGATTTGAGGCAGATTCTCGTAGAGAAATCCTACTTCGTGCCGATTCGTAGCGTTTCCTATGCTTGGAAAGATAATCAACCTATGCCTCAGAATTGAATTTAAGCAAACCTCTTACCCATGTGTAAGAGGTTTTTTTGTCTTTATAGAATAAGCGGAACCGACTGATCATATATTCTTTCGAAAGCCGTATGTGCTTCATAAAATATGAGCGAAAAAAAGTTGGAACGCATCTATCATATTTCTATCGAAAGTACATATATTTTTACTAGTCCAAATGAATGTACGAGTAGTCAATTGTTACCGTCACTAGCGTCAGTTGACGACCAAACTGTAGGAGGGATTCTCTTGGAGAAAGTGGATATCTTTAAGGACATTGCAGAACGAACGGGAGGGGACATTTACCTGGGGGTTGTCGGCGCAGTCCGGACAGGGAAATCAACCTTTATTAAGCGTTTTGTGGAATCTGTAGTGCTTCCGAACATTCAAAGCGAAGCGGATAGGATCCGGGCTACCGATGAACTCCCGCAGAGCGCTGCTGGCCGCACGATTATGACAACGGAGCCGAAATTCGTACCGAATACGGCGGTTCAAATTTCTGTGGCCGAAGGGTTGAACGTAAACGTTCGCCTTGTTGATTGTGTCGGATATGCAGTCGATGGCGCCAAAGGCTATGAAGACGAGAACGGACCTCGGATGATCAATACACCATGGTTCGATGAGCCTATTCCTTTCCAAGAAGCGGCTGAGATCGGAACACGGAAAGTCATTCAAGAGCACTCCACATTGGGTGTTGTGGTTACGACAGATGGCACGATTTCGGAAATCCCGCGGTCTTCCTATGTATTGGCAGAGGAAAGAGTTATTAATGAACTCAAAGAAGTCGGGAAGCCGTTCATTGTGATCATTAACTCTCAGAAGCCAAACAGTGAGCCTGCACTTGAGCTGCGCAGCGAGCTGCAAAGCCGCTATGACGTTCCAGTTGTAACAATGAGTGTAGCTAGCGCTGGAGAAGAAGAAATGGTCTCCGTGCTTCGTGAAGTCCTGTATGAGTTCCCGGTTCATGAAGTGAATGTGAACTTGCCTAGCTGGGTTATGGTTCTAGATGAGAATCATTGGCTGCGGACACAGTTCGAAGCATCCGTTCGCGATACAGTACAGGATATCAGACGCTTACGCGATGTTGATCGTGTTGTCAGTCAATTTGCTGAATATGAGTTTATCGACAAGGCTGCCTTAGCAGGGCTGAATATGGGGCAAGGTGTAGCAGAAATTGACCTCTTTGCACCAGATGAACTCTATGATCGTATTCTCGTCGAAGTCGTTGGTGTTGAGATTCGCGGGAAGGATCATCTTCTCCAGCTTATGCAGGATTTCACACATGCGAAAAGGGAATATGATCAATTCGCTGAAGCTCTTGAGATGGTCAAAACAACCGGGTATGGGATAGCGCCTCCTACACTTGCTGAGATGGCGTTAGATGAGCCTGAGTTAATCCGTCAAGGCTCCAGATTCGGTGTACGTCTAAGAGCTACAGCACCTTCGATTCATATGATTCGAGTGGATGTAGAATCCGAGTTCTCACCGATTATCGGAACAGAGAAGCAAAGTGAAGAGCTGGTACGTTATCTCATGCAGGATTTTGAGGATAATCCGCTCAAGATTTGGGAGTCCGATATTTTTGGAAGATCACTGCATTCGATTGTGCGAGAAGGCATACAAGGCAAGCTTGCCCAAATGCCAGATAATGCAAGATACAAACTTCAAGAAACGCTTGGACGTATTATTAACGAAGGCTCTGGAGGCTTAATCGCCATTATTTTGTAAGGAAATGTGGACAAAAAACATCCGAAAGGGTGTTTTTTGTCGTTTAATAGCGGAAAGTCCCACATAAAATGGAAATAGATACTTGAAATTGCTCCCTGAGTGTATTACTATGAATTTATTCGTCTGCTTTCAAAGTTCATTTTGCTTAGAAAATCAACGATTTTTCAGAAGTTTATGTATAATTTCTAGGAAAACGGTGAAAACAGGAAGTAACGGTAGTGAGAAATTTTGGGGGGAGGTGAATGGCATGAATAAATCTGAATTGATCAACAAAGTTGCGGAAACATCTGAGCTTTCCAAGAAAGACGCAACGAAAGCAGTAGATGCTGTTTTTGATGCAATTTCTGAAGCATTGCAAGGTGGAGATAAAGTACAATTGGTTGGATTTGGTAACTTCGAAGTTCGTGAACGTTCTGCTCGTAAAGGACGCAATCCACAGACTGGTGGAGAAATTGATATCCCAGCTAGCAAAATCCCAGCTTTCAAACCTGGTAAAGCACTTAAAGATGGCATTCAATAATTTGTATTTATACATAGGATTGAACGTTACATAATTATAAAGCCGTGGCCGCGAAATGCGGGTAACGGCTTTATTTGTTTTGCCTGAAAATGGCTTTACAATTTGAAATTCTCCTACTATACTAACAAAAGTGAATGCGTTATTATTGGCTGTAAACATGACGGGGTATGGCGCAGCCTGGTAGCGCGCACCCTTGGGGTGGGTGAGGTCGCACGTTCGAATCGTGTTACTCCGATTATGACAGAGACATCGGTGTTCGATGTCTTTTTCTAATGCCATGAAACCAACCGAATTAGCATTCATATGATGGAATCTCTTGGATTACGTAGGGGGTACAAGGTTGACTAAATTGAAGTTGAATGAGCTTATAAAGTCACTGGATTGGACAATGTTCGGTATAATTGCTTCTATTTTCTTGATTTGGCAAATTGGTACGGTGGGTAATTGGAGTAAAGAATGTTGGATATTACTGTGTATCTGCTTATTAGGCGTACGGAAGGATCAGATCGATGTAGATTGGAAACGCTTTTTTCTTATAGGCATTCCACTATTAGGTGTTTTTTATTATTTTTATGGGACAGGCAATGGATTTTGGTGGAAAATTGCGAACTGGATGTTTGAAAATAATCGGCATCCCTGGCGGTGGGACAGCTACATGAACGTGATCCCGTTGAATACGGGGGGATGGGCAAGGTGGATTTCAACACCATTTTTGGATAGAGCAATGGTATGGGTGTACAACTATGGTTTTGTGCTTTCACTTTGGATCTGTATTGTTCGCAGCTTCTGGACGCGTAGTATCAAAAAAATGTTGTCTTACGCGCTTTCAGGACATATGCTGCAATTTCCGCTTATTTTGCCTTTTTATAATTTGATTCTGCTTCATGAAGTATGGTATGTAAATAAGCAGCCTGATTTACTTCATCGTGTGTTTGCGGATGAAAACTCCTTATTAGTAGCAGTTATGAATTGCTTTCCTAGTATGCATACGTCCATTTCGTTTGCAATGCTGCTGCTTGCACTGCGGGAGAAGGATCGCATCTTCAAATACATGATGGTCACGTATTGTTCGGCTATTATATTTTCGACGCTGTATTTGCAAATTCATTGGCTGATCGATGTGATCGCAGGCATGTTATTCGCCTATGGAACCGTTAAATTGACGGATCTTCTTATTCGCTTAGGATCAAAGCATGCATTGCCAGCGAAGTTCAAACGATTTTATAGGAAAAGCGCAACAACAGCACCTTCTGAATTAACTAGCTAGTACATGTTGACTTCCAGTTGCTTTTTTTGGCATCATTAGGTAAGGGATTTAGGTTAGGGAAGGGCGGAGGATGGATATGGAACAATCGAATAAACCAGATCAAACAAACTCGAACGGTAACGAGTATTTTGTGATTAAAGCGAAAGATAATGGTGTTCATGTGATTGGATTAACTCGTGGACAAGACACACGTTTTCATCATACAGAGAAACTAGACAAGGGTGAAGTTATGATTGCTCAGTTCACTGAGCATACATCCGCGGTTAAAGTAAGAGGCAAAGCTTTGATTATGACCAAGTTTGGTACAATCGATACAGAAGAATAAGAGATTATCCCCATAAACGGCTACAACGGCCTTCTTGGACGTATGTGTTTAACAAGAAATACATCCAAGTTATCGTATGGAACAACAGAATACATGTATTTTCAGAAAAGCAGGCATAGCCTGCTTTTTTTCTATGTACAATGGTGTATAGGACTTGTTTATTTGGATAACCTGTTGGTTATTTGGCTCCTGCATATGCTTAGGGGGTGTTGATTGTGAAATGGTCAATGCGTATTGTAATCACACTAGGGATTTCAGTTGTTGTTGCGATTAGTCTATCCATGTTACCAAAGATGGATCTTTCATCAGGCTTAGGATCTGCCTACACATGGTCCAATAATCGAGGGGGACAGCTCACCGAAAATAACTTAGCTGATCTTCTGGTTCAAATTCCACTGCAGCTCCGAATACGGAAAGTAGAGCTGAGTACGTCGCGGTTGTCTCTTGATTTAAGTTTGCCCAAAAATGCGGAGACGATTGCGGTATATCGTGATTTGTATACAATTGCACAGACCATGCTAGTCAAAACTAAAAATGTCGATCAAGTGTGGGTACGCATTATTGACTATTCCGGCCCGACCAATACAGCTTCCACTCAGCTTGTCTTGGCTATGGTTGCACAGCGTGAATTCGGCGAAGATATGGAGAAGAAGCCGTCAGAGCTTAGTTTAATTCAATTGGAGCAAGAGCTTCAGAACCGATTTCGCATCACGTACACCTCCAAGTGGCAACAAAAGTATCCCCTATAATTTATTGTGCTTCTATTAACGTGTTATGCTATAATAATTTGGATTGAGACATCCAGTTTCATTAAATGATATTTGGCATACGGTTACGGAGGCTTTTGCATGAATTCTTATCGGATCCCTGAGATCGCTAAGCAGTACACGGAGTATGATATGATCCAAATTCACACAGACTTGCCCGATTTTCCCGAGTTGCGCACACGTCTGTTGTTTGCATTCTTGAATGAAAATAACAAACTAAGCTCATTAAGTGAATTATTTACTTTAGCAACAGGACTTGTGCAGCTAGGACTCGATACTCATGATCTTGTGACAGTGTCCAATGAAGTCAAGGAGAAGAAGGCATCAAGATCACGGCAGTTAAAAGTGCTTGCAGGAGATTACTTTAGTGCGAGATTTTATCATCTACTAGCTAAAACAGGGCAGATCGATATGATTAAGCAACTTTCAAATGCAATCTGTGAAGTAAATCGCTTAAAGATGACCAGCTACACGAAAATGAAACAGCTGAAAATGACGGCAGAAGATTACATTCACCTCACGGTGGAAATTAAATCTCAGCTTTTTTTGTCTTTTTCAGAAGTCATGTTTGGTCATAACAAACAAGCATGGCCTGAAATTCTGAGAGGCTTTGTGAGATGTGAACTGTTGTTCACAGAAATTTTCCGGATTGAAGCCATTTCTAAGTTCAGAGGCAGTTGGGGTTATTGGCATATTAGCCAGCACGGCACACGAGAAGAGCGGAAGCTATTGCAAGGTGAAGAGGTAGATACGACGAAGGTTCGTACACTTCTACATAAATACAATATTTCTTCACAGTTGTATCAATTGCTGAACATTCAAACGAAGCAATTGCAGGACTTTGTAAAGAAGCTTGAATCGGATATGCTACAAAGTGAACTCTTTCACATGGGAGAGCCCTTTTTACGATTTGCTGGGGAACATCCTAAAGTGTTAGAAGAAATTTAAGGGGACCTGGGGAATGAGTGTAAGCAATACGAATAGTGAAAATAAAAAAGCGAAAAGTAAAGAAGAATTTGTACATGGTGTTTTTGAAAGCATCGCACCTAAATATGACTTGATGAATAATATCATTAGTTTTAATCGTCACAAAGCATGGCGTAAATTTGCAATGAAGAAGATGAATGTACAGCCTGGGGCTACAGCAATCGATTTGTGTTGTGGAACTTGTGACTGGACCATTAGTCTTGCTCAAGCTAGTAGAACTGGGAAAATGGTTGGATTGGATTTCAGCCAAAACATGTTGGATATTGGTGCCGAGAAAATAAAACAACAGCACTTGGATCAGCAGGTCGAACTTATACAAGGAAATGCGATGAGTCTTCCGTTTGACGACAATACGTTTGACTTTGCTACAATCGGGTTTGCTTTGCGTAATGTGCCCGATCTCGAACAAGTCATTCGAGAAATGCAACGTGTCGTTAAGCCCGGAGGGCTAGTTGTGTCTTTAGAGCTATCCAAACCAACATGGCAGCCATTTAAGTCCATCTATTATGTATATTTCCGACATATCATGCCGTTCCTCGGTAAATTGATTGTTAAGAAATATGAGCAATATAAGTGGTTACCGGAATCATTAATTTCGTTTCCAGATCATAAGCAACTCGCGGCCATCTTCTCGAAGAATGGTTTGGATCACGTACAGGCGCATCCACTCTTCGGTGGTGTAGCGGCGCTACATGTAGGGACAAAAGGTAATAAGAAATCAGGAGTGTAATTCACATATGTTTACTAAACTAAAGATTTTTCTCGAAATGATTAAATTCGAACACAGTGTGTTTGCTTTGCCATTTGCTTTCATGGGAGCTATTCTCGGTTCCGTTGTATGGCAGGGACACTTACCTAGCTGGGCGCAGATCGGTTGGATCACCTTAGCTATGGTAGGTGCACGCACGGCCGCGATGGCATTGAATCGTGTAATTGACCAAGCCATTGACAAGCGTAATCCAAGAACAGAGAATCGAGCAATTCCTGCCGGGCTCATTTCAATACCGCAAGTTATTCTCTATATCATCATCTCGTTTGCAGTTCTTTTCTGGGCAACCTATCACTTAAGTGCTTTGTCCATGAAGCTTCTACCCATTGCCGTGTTCTTTCTTGTGATATATTCCTATACCAAAAGGTTTACTTGGACATGCCATTTTGTACTGGGCTTAACCTTGGGGCTTGCCCCGCTTGGCGGTTGGATTGCAGTTACAGGTCAATTTACATGGTCGTCGATCATCTTTTTCCTAACAGTTGCATGCTGGAGTGCTGGTTTCGATCTTATATATGCTTGCCAGGATGCCGAGTTTGATCGCAAAGAAGGGTTGCACTCATTGCCAAGTCGATTTGGCATTAAAGCAGCACTACTAACAGCACGCGTACTGCATGTCTTAACTGCAATCGGTTTAGTCTCCTTATTTTTCATCACGCATCTGAGTTGGTTGTATTTGGTGGGTCTTGTTATTGCTTATATATTGCTGTTTAAAGAACATAGACTCGTTACTCCGCAGGATTTGTCCAAATTAAACACGGCTTTCTTCACGATGAATGGTGTATTGAGTTTAGTCATGTTTACTTTCACATTACTTGATGTACTTGTGAGTAAGCACTCATGAGCAACGGAAACTGGGTCGTTGGAATTTCGGGTGCGAGTGGAGCGATCTACGGCGTACGATTATGTGAAGTATTGTTGGATCTTGGTTTAGATGTGCATCTTATTATTACAGATGCGGGTTGGCGTGTTCTGCAGGATGAACATGACTGGAGTGTTACAAAACGTCAAGAGGTACTTGAGAAGCACTTCGGTGGACGAGCAGGCTCGTATGAGTATCATCCCGTAGCGAATATTGGTGCGACCGTGGCAAGTGGTTCTTTTCAAACCAGAGGGATGGTTGTGATTCCGTGCTCGATGGGCACGTTATCTGGCATTGCGCATGGATCGTCCGATAACTTGCTTGAGCGTACCGCGGACGTCATGTTAAAAGAAGGAAGAAAATTAATTCTGGTGCCAAGGGAAACACCTTTGCATGCTATACATTTAGAAAATATGCTTACCCTAACAAGAATGGGTGTGCGAATGATACCGGCTATGCCAGCCTTCTATAATCGTCCGCGCTCAATCGATGAGATGGTTGACTTTTTGGTAGGTAAAGTAATGGATAGCATGGAGATTGATCATTCCTTGTACCGCAGATGGGGAGATATTGATGAGCAACCTAGACCCTAAAATCCGAATAGGTCGAATCAATTATACAAACGTGTGGCCGATCTATTATTATTTTCCTGAACTGATGAATAGTTCAGATGTCGATATTATTGAACAGGTACCCACATCTCTTAATAAAGCAATGGCTGAAGGCCAAATTGATATGGGGCCCATATCTTCTTTTTCATACGGTCAATTTTTTGAAGAGTATATGCTTTTCCCGGATTTATCCGTTAGCTCCTATGGTGAAGTCAACTCGATTCTACTTTTCCATGACAAACCATTACGAGAAATCGTGAACGGGAAAATCATTTTACCTACGACGTCTGCGACTTCTGTCAATTTACTTAAAATTATTATAGAAAAATTTTATAATGGTAAACCGACGTATGAATATGCGAAGCCAAATCTAGATCAAATGATGGAGGGAGCAGATGCTGCTCTTCTCATTGGGGATGATGCCATTAAGGAAAGCTGGCGGAATCAAAAGTATATGATTACAGACCTCGGTCAAGAATGGGCCAAATGGACGGGGAAATGGATGTCGTTCGCTGTCTGGGCAATCCGCAAAGAAACGATTCGTGCCTATCCAGAGCTTGTAACTACTATTTTTGAAGCATTTAAGGCAAGTAAGGAAAAGGCTCATCGGGAGCCAACGTATATGATTGAAGAGGCACAAGCTACCGTGGGTGGTACTTCCGACTATTGGCATCATTATTTTCATACATTGTGTTATGATTTCGCGGCTGAGCAGTGGGATGGTCTTAATTCTTACTATCAGTACTGTTTTGAACTTGGTTTCTTACCGAAGCCAGTTCAGATTGGCATTTKGGAAGATACTAAAGTGGCACGGGTGACCGAATGAAAAATTTGTTGGATATATATGCAAGAAAAAGAAGAGATATTTCAGCGATAGAGAAAGAGCTGGAAGAAAGTGTGAATAACGATCACTCTTTACTAAGAGAAACTTCGATTCATCTACTTAAAGCGGGAGGAAAACGGATTAGACCCGTTTTCGTTCTTCTTTCTGGTGAATTTGGTCATTATGAACTCCAAACGATGAAAAATGTAGCAGTGCCATTAGAGCTTATTCACATGGCATCTCTTGTGCATGATGATGTTATTGACGATGCGAACACACGACGTGGTCAATTGACAGTTCGCTCCAAATGGGATAATCGTATTGCTATGTTTACTGGGGATTATATTTTTGCAAGAGCACTAGGTGTGATTACTCAGATTCAGGACCCGAGAGTTCACCAAATCATGTCAAAAGCAATTGTTGAAATGTCCATTGGAGAAATGGAACAAATTCGTTTTTTCTTTCATTCCGAGCAAACCATTCGTGACTATTTACTTCGCATTCGACGCAAAACTGCGTTATTAATAGCAATCTCCTGTCAATTAGGCGCGATGGCTTCAGGCGCTCCTGACTGGGTAAGCACTAAGTTGTATAATTTTGGATATAATGTAGGTATGGCCTTCCAAATTAGGGATGATATTCTGGATTTAACAGGTACCGAGAAACAGATCGGGAAACCGCCCGGAAGTGACGTCAAGCAAGGGAATATTACGTTGCCAGTGATCTTGACCCTGCAAGATCCAGTTTTAAAGCCAATGATATTGACAGAACTTGATCGAATACATAAACTGGATGGACAAACGGATGTAAGTCGATTCTTAGAAATGATTCGTGGCAGTGCTGGCATCAAGGAAGCCGATCGACTTTCCCAGGTATATATCGATAAAGCGATTTCGTCATTAGACACACTGCCGGATTACCAAGCAAAGAAAGATCTCATCGAAATCGCTCATTTTATCGGGAATCGATCGTATTAACCAGTTTACTGACGAAAACTTAAGTGGATGCTTACGAAGTCGGTTTTCTGGCGAAAACTTAAAGGAGGTAGTCTTTCAATGGAAAAAACATTTCTCATGGTTAAACCAGATGGTGTACAACGGGGGCTTGTTGGCGAGATTGTAAAACGGTTTGAACAGAAAGGTTTTCAATTGATTGGCAGCAAGTTGACGGTTATTTCCCGAGAACAAGCCGAGATCCACTATGCAGAGCATAAAGGTAAAGATTTTTTTGAAAGACTTGTGAATTTTATTACATCAGGACCTGTTTTTGCGATGGTATGGCATGGTGATCAAGTTATCGCGTTGTCGCGAACTATGATTGGCAAAACGAATTCATTGGAAGCCGCACCTGGAACCATTCGCGGTGATTATGCTGTACATACGAATCTCAACCTGATTCATGGGTCTGATTCACCTGAAAGTGCTGAGCGTGAAATTAATAACTTTTTTCAGCCAAACGAAATTTTTACGTATTCAAAAAACATACAAGAATGGATCTAATCTCTCACTGCAAGAATCTGTTATCTGATACGATACAGGTTCTTTTTGTTTTTTTATGAAGGAATTTGGTAAATCCACACAGAATGTATCAAGGTACATATTGATCAAGGTGGGTGGACAGCATGGAGGATCAAGATTTTTTGTTGTTTATTAAAAAAATAAAGGAACACACGTCCATTGATCTTGCGTTGTATAAGGAAGCGCAAATGAAGAGACGATTAACTACCTTGCGATTGAAGCGGGGTTACAATACTTTTATTTCTTTTTTTGAAGCGATGATGAAGGACAAGGAACTGTTCTATGAGTTTTTGGATCGGATGACGATCAATGTTTCTGAATTTTGGAGGAACCCGAATCGTTGGGAGCTTGTCGAACAGAAATTTATACCAGAGATGCTGAAGCGGAATCGCCGATTGAAAATTTGGAGTGCAGCCTGCTCCACAGGTGAAGAACCGTACACACTAGCTATGATTTTAGCTGAGCAAGGTGCGTTGGCTGAGACGAGCCTACATGCGTCAGATATTGACGATGGTGCTATAGAGAAAGCACGTAAAGGGATGTACTTGGATCGTTCCGTGCGTGATGTACCAGCTAATTATGTGAAGAAATATTTTAAACAGGATGGCTTAATGTTTCATGTTTCGGAAGAACTCAAAAAGTCAGTCAAATTTCAGAAACAAAATTTGCTTGTTGATACATTCGATAGCGGTTACGATCTTATCGTGTGCCGTAATGTCATCATTTATTTCACAGAAGAAGCCAAGCATGTGCTGTACCAGAAGTTTGCCAAAGCCCTTAAACCAGGCGGTCTGCTTTTCGTAGGCTCGACAGAACAGATTTTTTCACCTGGTCAATATGATTTGGAAGCGGCTGAAACGTTCTTTTATCGGAAGAAAGGAGTATAAGAACTTCCTTATTTTCCAATACTAAGATGTAGCAGTTCAAAGTGAAGGAGAGACAACAGGCTTTGAACAATGCATACACGCTTAGGGGGCTATCATGGACAAACGCAAGGTGATTACCGCTTATCGCAGAGGAATGATTTCCATTCAAGAATGTGCTCAAATTTTAGGAGTTGATTCCTCACAAATTACGGGTCTTATGAATGATCCTCAGCTTTGTGAGCCTCCGAGGGTCGTCCAGAAGCAACCTATGCACGGATAATACTAGTTCCTGTCTAGATGATGACACGCTTACGCGGAAGGGTTTGTCCCTGACCTGCGAAGCGTGTTTTTGCATTTGAGTTGTTGCCAAACCTGAGTAGCTATACTATAATGACAACAGATAATCGCGCGTCAAAGCGCTAAAGTGCTTGGTGCTGCAGCTTTTTTTCGTAGCACATGTAGTAAGTAGGCTCGGTTTTTCCATACTATTATGTTCATATACGGAGTTCGATGTTCTTCGTAAAATTCTTAGGGGGTAACGGATTGTGAGATATTTAACAGCAGGTGAAACGCATGGCCCGCAGCTCACTGCGATTATTGAAGGGTTTCCAAGTAATGTAAACCTTAACTTTGAAGACTTAAACCATCAATTACATAGACGTCAAAAAGGCTATGGTCGTGGTCGTCGGATGCAAATTGAGAAAGATACAGCTACCATTGCAGGTGGCGTGCGTCATGGTAAAACAACGGGTGCGCCAATCGCATTAGTCGTCGTGAACAATGATTGGAAACATTGGACTTCGGTTATGGGGATTGAACCCGTTGAAGAAGATAACGAAGGCAAACGCCGTGTGAACCGTCCTCGTCCTGGACATGCAGATTTAAATGGCGGCCTCAAATATAATCAAAAAGATTTGCGTAATATTTTGGAAAGATCAAGTGCTCGTGAAACAACGATGCGTGTAGCCACTGGGGCTGTTGCTCGTCAATTGCTAGCTGAGTTCGGGATTAAAGTAGCAGGACAAGTTATCCGCATTGGTGATGTTGAAGTAGAACGTCAAGAGCTTCCTGTTGATGAACTTATTCGGATTACAGAAGACTCACCAGTACGTGTTGTTGATAAAGAAGCAGAAGCGAAAATGATTGCCGCAATCGATGCTGCCAAAGAAGATGGCGATACATTGGGTGGTATCGTGGAAGTCATTATCGAAGGTGTACCCGTTGGACTTGGAAGCCACGTACAGTGGGACCGCAAATTGGATGGCAAAATTGCACAAGCCGTGCTTTCCATTCAAGCTTTCAAAGGTGTGGAATTCGGAATCGGTTTCGAAGCTGCAGAGCGCAGAGGCTCGAACGTGCATGATGAGATTCTGTATACGCAAGAAACTGGCTTTAGACGCAGAACGAATCGTGCAGGTGGATTCGAAGGCGGAATGACGACAGGCGAGCAAATCATCGTTCGCGGAGTAATGAAGCCAATTTCGACTTTGTACAAGCCTTTGCAAAGTGTAGATATCGATACGAAAGAAGTATTTACAGCCCAGGTGGAGCGTTCCGATACTTGTGCAGTGCCAGCAGCAGGCGTGATCATGGAGAATGTCATCGCTTGGGAAGTGGCTAATGCTTTCTTAGATAAATTCGGCGGAGACTCCATCGAAGAAATCCGCACGAACTTAGCGAATTTCCTCAAACAAGTGGAGAACTACTAAGATGAGAGAACTTACCGTAGAGCTTGGTGAACGGTCTTATCCCATATATATTGGCCAAGGCATTCTTACCAATATCTCGGCACTGTTCGATCGCGCGAAGCTCAGCCGCAAGTCGCCACTGCTCATCGTCACCGATGAATCGGTGGCGGCCTTGCACTTGGAGCGCGTCCTGACGCTGCTCCGTGACGGCGGCTTCGCCGCGACGGCCTGCGTCGTGCCCGCAGGCGAAACATCCAAATCCCTCGCGCAGCTCGAGGGAATCGTAACCGCCGCCCTCCAGGCGGGCCTTGATCGCAATTCTGCGATCATAGCCCTCGGAGGAGGCGTGGTCGGCGATCTCGCCGGCTTCGCTGCGGCGAGCTTCATGCGCGGGATCCGCTTCGTGCAGATCCCGACGACCATCCTTGCCCACGACAGTTCTGTCGGCGGCAAGGTAGCGGTCAATCACCCGATGGCGAAGAATATCATCGGGGCGTTCCACCAGCCGGAGCTAGTCCTCTTCGACATCGACTTGCTGTTGACTTTGCCTGAGCGCGAAGTGAAGGCAGGCCTGTCGGAAGTGATCAAGCATGGCTTGATCTGGGATGCTGCTTTCACACAGTGGTGCGATGAAAACGCAGACAAACTGTTAGGGTTAGATCCAGAAGCGTTAAGTTATGCGCTTTACATAGGTTGTCAGGTGAAAGCGATCGTGGTATCGCAGGACGAACGTGAGAATGATCTCCGTGCGATATTAAATCTCGGACATACGATCGGTCATGCATTAGAAGCCGTAGCGGGCTACGGTGAGTTGTTGCATGGTGAGGCCATTGCTATTGGGATGGTCGGTGCGGCAAAGCTTGCCCAGCAGTTTGGCTACAGTGAGGACATTCATACAGTGACGAGAGGTTTGTTTGTGAAATACGGATTGCCGGTGAGCATACCGTCACATTTGGACACAGATCGCATTATGAGTGCTATGATGCATGATAAGAAATTCAAAGAAGGTTCGATGGTGTATATCATCCCAACTGAAATTGGTAAAGTCGAGATCCGTAAGGATGTTACCTCACAGCAAGTGAGAGAAATTGTTGACCTTCTAAAAGGGGAGAAATAACCGATGTACTTAAGGGGAATTCGTGGCGCGACAACAGTTCAACAGAATGATGCAGAAGAAATTCTTACTGCAACGAGTGAGCTTCTACAAGCAATTGTAGAGACGAATGATTTTCGTCCGGAAGATATTGGATCTGTTTTCATCACTGTAACAGCAGATATTACAGCGATATTTCCAGCAGTAGCGATTCGCTCTCTAGTAGGCTGGGAGCTAGTACCGTTGATGTGTTCTTTGGAAGTGCCTGTTGAGAACGCATTGCCGAAATGTATTCGTTTGATGGTTCAGGTAAACACAACCAAAACCCAAGCGGAGATGAACCATGTGTACTTGAAAGAAGCGAAAGCACTTCGTCCTGATATTGTTAAATTGACAAATGAAGCTACCCGGTAGTATAGTGAAATTAGATGAGTTTAGGTTAGTAGAGCAGAGTTTAGTCGAGTAGAGCAGAGCCGAGTTGAGATGAGAAAAAGTAAAGTAGCTATATGACCATTGGATCGTTCCCAGAGGGGGATCGTCTATTTGTTCATACCCAGCTTTTAATTTCTTTTTTTCACATTCATCCTGATCGTCTACTGAAACTAAAGTCAACCTCTACCCCTGGTAGAGGTTTTTTTGTATTCGAATAGAGTTTTGAGCGCCGCAGACCGCGAGTAGCTCACAAGCTGAGAGGGGATGTTTCCATGTATACACCTGAATTACAAGAAGTCATTCGTTTGTCCAAAGATTATAATCTGATTCCAGTGGTGCGTCATTTACTAGCTGATACCGAGACGCCAATACGTGTATTCCAACATTTATATCAAGAGCCTCGTGCCTTCCTTTTAGAAAGTGTAGAGGGAGGAGTGAAATGGGCGCGTTATTCCTTCTTAGGCAGCGATCCATTCTTGATGATCACGGCGAAGCATGGAAAAACAACGGTCGAAACGGGGTCCGAGAAAAAAATCACAGATGAGAAACCGATCGAAGTGTTGAAGGCTTACCTTCGTTCCTACTCCAGCCCTCAGCTTGCTGATCTTCCACGCTTTACGGGTGGTGCGGTTGGATTCTTCGGATACGATTTATTGCAATACTACGAGAAACTACCGGCTCATCAGATTGATGACTTACAAATGAATGATATTCAATTCATGTTTTGCGATCAGGTCATCGTCTTTGATCACTTCAAACAACAGATCAAAGTGATCGCAAACCTACATGTTCCCCAATTCGCAACAGATGCGGATATCGCGAAAGCGTATCAAGCAACCTGTGAGAAAATCGATGCCACTATTGAGAAAATTAAACGGCCTCTTAGTTCCGATACGATGACGCACAACCCGATCGTGTCAGAACCAGATTTGGGTGAAATTCGCTCCAATATTACGAAAGATAAGTTCATTGCCAATGTGAACAAAGCAAAGGAATACATTCGTGCCGGCGATATTTTCCAAGTCGTGCTCTCGCAGCGTTTTGAAATGGAAACAACGGTTTCTCCTTTACAGGTGTATCGAGTGCTTCGAACAATGAATCCGTCTCCTTATATGTATGTGCTGAAAATGGACGACGAGGTTATCGTTGGAACGTCTCCTGAGTTGCTAGTACGAGTGGAGGAAGAAAAAGTTGAGACGCGGCCGATTGCTGGAACAAGACCTAGAGGGAAAACACCAGAGGAAGATCACGCACTTGAGTTGGAGTTGCTGGCCGACGAGAAAGAACGTGCAGAGCATTTGATGTTGGTTGATTTAGGTCGAAATGATATCGGGCGTGTCTCCGAATTCGGGACGGTCAAATGTGATACGTTCATGGACATTGAACGCTACTCACACGTAATGCATATCGTTTCCAATGTGTCTGGCAAAATTGCCAAGGATAAGGATTTCTTCGATGCTTTTCTTTCCTGTATGCCTGCAGGCACGGTGTCTGGAGCACCGAAGCTGAGAGCGATGGGCATTATTGCTGAACTGGAGCCAGAGTCACGCGGTTCTTACGCAGGGGCAATTGGTTATCTAGGATTTTCCGGGAATTTGGACACTTGTATCACGATCCGGACGATTGTGTTCAAAAAAGGTAAGGCCTATGTGCAAGCAGGAGCAGGAATCGTTTGGGATTCTGTACCTGAGAGTGAATATCAAGAAACCGTGAACAAAGCGACGGCTTTGCTGAAATCAATTCGTATGGCAGAAGCCATGTTCAGTCCTGAGCCAAGACCTGTTAGCGATATTAACAAAGATTATTTTGTTAACTCATAGAAGGAAGGGGCATGGAAGAACATGAGTGGAACAATTTCGATACAGCAAGCTCTTGGTAAAGTAATTAGCGGCAATCATTTATCCCGTGAAGAAGCGCGTAGTGTTATGTCTGAGATTATGGATGGAGAGGCAACACAAGCACAAATCGGCAGTTTGTTGACGGCTCTTCGTATCAAAGGGGAAACCTTTGAAGAGATTACTGGGTTTGCGGAGACGATGCGAAGCAAAGCTGTGCAAGTGAACGTACACCAAAGTGACCTACTTGATACGTGTGGAACAGGTGGAGATGGTGCTGATACGTTCAATATCTCAACGACAGCTGCCATTGTAGCATCAGCAGGCGGTATCCGAGTAGCGAAGCATGGCAATAGAGCGATGTCGAGTAAAAGTGGTAGTGCGGATGTCTTAGAAGCGCTTGGCGTTAAGATTACACTGAGCGGGGAACAAGCTGCGAAATGCCTTGAGCGTACTGGTATTTGCTTTATGTTCGCACAGGCCTATCATCAATCGATGAAGCATGTTGCAGCACCTCGTAAAGAACTTGGCTTTAGAACGGTTTTCAATTTGCTGGGACCGTTAACGAATCCTGCTGGAGCAGATCGCCAAGTCCTTGGGGTTTTCGACAGAACCAAGACGGAGATGTTAGCACAATCGTTGCAAGCACTCGGCTTGAAGCGTGCAATGGTTGTTGCCAGTGAGGACGGCTTGGACGAATTCAGTATCTCTGCACCTACAAAGGTGTCTGAGCTGAAGTCGGATCTTATCACGACTTATACGATTACACCTGACGATTTAGGTCTTCGTGCACATAGTATCAAAGACGTAGCGGGTGGAGATGCTGCCCTGAACGCAGAAATTATTCGTCATATTTTTGCTGGTGAGAAAGGGCCTTATCGAGACATCGTGCTAGCGAATGCAGCGGCATGCTTCTATGTAACCGGTCATGTAGGCACTCTTCAACAAGGCGTGAAATTAGCTGCAGAAGTCATTGATTCGGGACGTGCGGAGCAGAAATTGCAAGATTTAATCCAATATACAGGAGAACTATGCCATGTTTCTTGATAAAATTGTAGCTACAAAACGCGTTGAAGTAGAGGCGATGAGCGGTTTTTCGATCGCGGAGGCTGAAAAGTTAATTTCTCAGCTTCCACCTTGTTTAGGCTTTGAGCGGGCATTGACGCTGGGGAAAAATCGTTCGATGGGACTTATCGCGGAAGTGAAGAAAGCTTCGCCATCCAAAGGATTGATCCGCGCAGATTTCGAACCGGTGGGATTGGCTCAAGCTTATGAGCATGCAGGCGCCGATTGTATTTCGGTATTGACCGATGTTTCGTATTTTCAAGGAAGCAATGATTATTTGAAGGCTGTTCGTAAAGCAGTGAATGTTCCGTTGCTACGCAAAGATTTCACCATTGATCAGAAGCAAATCTATGAAGCAAGACTTCTGGGAGCAGATGCCATTCTGCTGATCGCAGCGATTTTGACAACAGAGCAAATGAAGCAGTATTTGACTCTAGCGAAGGATCTTGGCCTAGATGCACTCGTTGAGGTACATGATCGTGAAGAGTTGGAACGCGCACTTGAGCTGGATACCCAAATGATAGGTGTTAATAATCGGAATTTAAAAACCTTCGTAACCGATCTAGGAACAACAGAAGAATTAATAAGCTTTATGCCAAAAGGTAAAACTGTTGTGAGCGAGAGTGGGATATCTACCGTTGAAGATATGGCTTATGTTGAGAAAGTAGGGGCACAAGCTGTACTGATCGGAGAGCATTTCATGCGACAGCCCGTCGTTGAACAAGCGGTTCATCAGTTGATGGGTGAGCTGGTCAACAAGGCCTAATTATAGGTAGAAAGAGGCGGATTTGATGACTGTGGGAACGATTCCAACGGTAAAAATTTGTGGACTTCAAAGCGTTGAAGTGTTAAAATCAATCGTACATTTGCCGATAGCTCATATCGGCTTTGTTTTTGCACCAAGCAAGCGACAGGTTACGCCGGAGAAGGCAGCCGAGCTGATTGCTTATTTGAAATCTGAAGCGGCGGATGGTCACACAGTGCCTCTTACAGTTGGCGTTTTTGTCAATCCAACGAAAGAGCAGTTGATTGAAATTTTAGCTGCAGCTCCTCTGGATATCGTGCAACTTCATAGTCAGGAAACACCGGCTTTCTGTGGATGGGTTCGTGAACAATTTGGTGTACAGGTATTTAAATCGGTTTCTATCTCCAAAACAGAAGATTCCATGCCTTCACTAACCGAAGTGGCAGCACAACTAGATCCTTTTATCGGGCAAGTAGATGCCATCTTATTAGATACCTTTGACCCTGTATATGGTGGCGGTTCTGGGACAACTTTTGCTTGGGATTGTATACCTGTTTATCAAGAATGGGCTCGTTCTGCTGGTATTCAATTGCTAGTAGCTGGCGGACTTCGACATGATAACGTAGATCAATTAGTACATGCTTACGCTCCTGATGGCGTTGATGTATCGAGCGGCGTGGAGACAGATGGCGTGAAAGATATTGCGAAAATAACCGCGTTTGTGGAAAGGGTGACCCGTAAGTGACACAAGTACCTGATCAGCAAGGTAGATTTGGCAAGTTCGGTGGCCGCTATGTGCCTGAGACATTGATGAATGCCTTACATGAGCTTGAAGAAGCTTATGCGCGATATAAAGATGATCCTGAATTTATTGCTGAAGTTCGTTATTTGCAGAAGCAGTATTCCGGTAGACCTACTCCGCTTTACTATGCAGAGCGCTTAACCGAGCTACTCGGCGGAGCGAAGATTTATTTGAAACGTGAAGATTTAAACCATACAGGCGCACACAAAATTAATAACACCATCGGACAGGCCGTACTTGCAAAACGCATGGGTAAGAAAAAGATAATCGCGGAAACTGGGGCAGGTCAGCACGGAGTTGCTTCAGCGACAGTCGCGGCTTTAATGGGCTTTGAATGTAAAGTATTCATGGGCGAAGAAGACACGAAACGTCAACAATTGAATGTGTTTCGCATGAAATTGTTAGGTTCGAAAGTTATTCCTGTTACTTCTGGAACGCGCACATTGAAAGATGCTTGTAATGAAACATTGCGTTACTGGGTAAGTAACGTTCAAGATACGTACTATATTCTTGGATCCGTAACTGGACCACATCCGTATCCAATGATGGTTCGTGATTTCCAGCGCGTGATCGGGGATGAGTCCCGTGAGCAAATCTTGGAAACAGAAGGTAGATTACCTGATGCAGTAGTTGCTTGTGTTGGCGGAGGCAGTAACGCGATGGGGATTTTCTATCCATTCGTCCAAGATGAGACCGTGAAATTAATTGGTGTCGAGGCAGCGGGTCGCGGCGTTGATACGGAGGAGCATGCAGCAACCATGACCAAAGGAACGCCAGGTGTATTCCAAGGGTCACTCAGTTATTTGCTTCAGGATGAGTATGGTCAAGTGTTGCCAGCGCATTCGATCTCAGCCGGCTTGGACTACCCGGGAATTGGTCCCGAACATGCATATCTCAAAGATGCTGAGCGTGCTGCTTATTATCCAATAACGGATCAAGAAGCACTGGATGCGCTTCAATTGTTGAGCCGTACAGAAGGTATCATTCCTGCTCTCGAGAGCGCACACGCCATTGCCCATACGCTGAAATTAGCACCGACGATGACGAAGGATCAAATCATTATCGTGAGCTTGTCAGGCCGCGGCGATAAAGATGTGGAATCCATTATTAGTTATCTTGGCGAGGGGGTATAAGCGATGAACCGTATTGACAGTCGTTTTGCAGAACTCAAAGCGCGCGGTGAAACCGCAATGATCCCTTTTCTAACGATAGGTGACCCATCGATTGAGGCATCTTTGGAGCTGATTCTAGAAATGGAACGCGCTGGCGCGGATTTAATCGAGCTTGGTGTTCCTTACTCGGATCCACTCGCAGATGGCCCTGTCATTCAGCGCTCTTCCGAACGCGCTTTGAAACGTAAAATTTCCATCTTTGATGTAATCGATGTAGCTAAACAGGCAAGGAATCGCGGATCACAGCTGCCATTCATCCTTTTTACCTATTATAATCCGGTTCTCCAAATTGGTTTGGAGCGTATTTTCAAAGTGATGCAAGAGAATGAAATCAGTGGCATTATTATTCCAGATCTTCCTTTGGAAGAAGATAGTGAGACTAGAGAGATTGCTGAGAAATATGGCGTTCATTTGATTCCATTGGTTGCACCAACATCGAATGAACGTGTACAACGTATTGCTTCAAGTGCTCGTGGTTTCGTTTATTGTGTATCTTCCCTTGGGGTCACTGGCGAGCGCGCTGAATTTTTTGGCGACATTGAAGATTTTCTTACAACCGTTCGTGAAGCCGCGTCTGTTCCCATTGTTGTAGGCTTCGGCATATCTTCGCGTGAGCAAGTTGAACGCTTTGAAAAGCTGTGCGATGGTGTTGTCGTAGGAAGTGCGATTGTCCGCACGATTGAGAGCGCATTAACACATTTCCAAGAGGATGCTGCTCATCCGGAAGGTCTTAAGCAAGTAGGTAACTTTGTAGGTCAATTAAAACGTACGAACAACTAATTGATGAGGTGACTTCATGAAACCGAAACAAACCATTATACATTTACCAGTCTACCAACCAGGTAAGCCTATTGAAGAAGTAAAGCGTGAGCTGGGCTTAACTGAAGTGATTAAGCTTGCTTCTAATGAAAACCCGTTCGGGTCATCTCCACATGTGAAGGCTGCTATTGAAGCTGAAATTGCAAATATTAGTCTGTATCCAGATGGAGGTGCCGTACAGCTAACAGAAGCTGTAGCAGCTTCATTGGGAGTAGAGACGAACCAGCTTATTTTTGGCGCAGGCTCGGATGAAGTTATCCTGATGTTGGCGCGTGCTTTCCTTGTACCAGGTGACGAGTCCGTCATGGCTTCACACACTTTCCCTCAATACAAACACAATTGTGAAATCGAAGGTGCAATCTCCATTGAGGTGCCATTGAAGGATGGTACTCATGATTTGGATGCAATGGCTGCTGCCATTACAGATCGCACGAAAATCGTATGGATCTGTAATCCGAACAACCCAACGGGTACGATGAATACAGATGCGGAAATTAAAGCTTTTTTAGCTAAAGTTCCTGCGCACACGATTGTTGTTCTTGATGAAGCTTATTGTGAGTACAACACAACAGGTGAGTTCCCGGACAGCATTGAGCTAATCGGTCAATACAAGAATGTGATCTCTTTGCGTACCTTCTCCAAAATCTATGGGCTGGCTTCGCTTCGTATTGGTTATGGTATTGGGCATCCAGATGTCATTCGTTCGATTAATCAAGTGCGAGAGCCCTTCAATACGACTCGCTTCGCACAAGCTGCTGCTCTTGCGGCGATTAATGATCAGGATTTCATCGCAAGCTGTCGGGAAGCGAATACTGCGGGTTTAAACTACTTAGAAGAACAATTTAAACAACTTGGGCTGCACTCGTTTCCTGCTCATGGGAACTTTATTATGGTGGACGTAGCACGTCCAGCAGCAGACGTATTCAACGGCTTATTGCGCCGAGGGCTAATTGTTCGTGGTGGTCATATGTTGGGCTTCCCAACATCATTGCGTGTCACCATTGGTTCAAGTGAGCAAAATGCCAAATTCATTGCGGCTCTAACGGAAGTTCTTGCAGAGGTTCCTGTTCTAGTCTAAATCAGAAGATAAAGGTTGATTCTTGTCATGACGAAAATAGCAATATTCGGAGTAGGTCTGATCGGTGGATCTCTTGCCTTATGTTATAAAGGAAAACCAGACTTTACCGTTGTCGGACATTCACCCAATCCGAATTCCGTCGAAAAGCTGCTGAAACGCAATGTTGTTGACCATGCAACTACCGATATGGCAGAAGCGGTGGATGGGGCTGATTATATCTTCCTATGTGTACCCGTGGGCAATCTGGAGGAATATGTTCAGAAGCTGATGAAGCTGCCCTTGAAACAAGGCTGTATCATTACGGATGTGGGCAGTACGAAAGCTTCCATTACAGAAAGTGCAGCAGTACACTTGAAGGAAGGCTACTATTTTATAGGTGGTCATCCGATGGCGGGCTCTGAGCGTCACGGGGTGGAAGCTGCTTCGTCGCATCTGTATGAGAATGCTTTCTATGTCTTGACTCCAGCAGAAGGCACGCCACAGGCTGAGGTAGATCGTCTGACAAGTCTGCTTAGTCATACGAAAGCGCAAATCGTGCAAGTCGATGCTCGTGAGCATGATGATATCGTCGGTGCAATTAGCCATTTACCGCATATTATTGCTGTTGCACTTGTTAATCAAGTAAGAAGCTATAACGAGAGTAATCCCTTGTATCAAAACTTAGCGGCGGGCGGTTTTCGAGATATTACTCGGATTGCTTCGAGCGAACCGACGATCTGGCGTGATATTCTCGTCAACAATCGTGAAGTGTTACTCAAGCTGCTCAAGGATTGGAATGATGAGGTTTCGCGATTCGTTCAACTGATTGAGCAAAGCGATGGAGAAGGGATTGCGGAGCAGTTTCGTATTGCTGGCGAATTCCGCAGTAAGCTACCGGAACGTCGTAAAGGTGTCCTCACTTCCTTATTTGATATTTATGTAGATGTACCCGATCACCCGGGTATTATTGGCTCCATTACATCGCTGCTCGGAAATGCTCGAATCAATTTGAGCAATATTCAAATTATTGAAAGCCGTGAGGATGTTCCTGGTATTCTCCGATTGTCTTTCCGTAACCAAGAGGAAGCCGATCGTGCTTCGGAGTTATTGGGCAAAGAATATGCGGTGCATGTATAAATTTTGAATATCTTTTATCATTTCAGGACTTTCTTTGTGTTGGTTTCCGCCAGCGCAAAGGAGGTCCTTTTGTTTTCTTTTTGTAACTGATTCACAGGTCTAAAGGCTCATGCTATAATGGGTCTTATCATTTATATACATACTATTCATTGTTATGGGGCGGTTGATTTGAAGTACCGAATGTTCATCGTAAGCTTGCTAACGGTCATGATTGTCTTTCTTAATTTTTCACCTATTTTAGCAAGTGCCAAAGATGTGTATTACTCCAATGAGGTTGCCGTTCTTGTTTATCACCATATTGATGAATTTGAACAGAGCTCAGTCACCATCACGCCGAGGCTGTTTGAGCGGCAGCTTGTTTCGTTACAAAGGAAAGGTTTCCATTTCATTACCTTGGACCAATTCAAAGACTTCAAAACCAAAGGAAAGCCAATACCGGATAATGCGCTGCTTATCACATTTGATGATGGTTACGAAAGCTTCTATACGCACGCATTCCCTATTCTAAAGAGGCTTGAAATCCCTGCTGTGAATTTCGTTATCACGAAAGATTTGGATGATCCCAAAAGGCCTAAGTTAGCATCTTTATCCAAGGATGAGATTAAACAGATGCGCAGTGAAGACCCTAATATTGAATTCCAAGGGCACTCCGATGAGCTTCATGCAATGAAAGATGGAAAACCCATGTTATCCAACAAGCTTATTCTAAATGGAAAGCTAGAAACTGAGGTTGAGTTTAAGAGTCGGGTTGTTCAGGATACCCGCAAGTGTATGGCCAAACTCAAGGAGTTGAATGCTTCGAAAAATGTAGATTCCTATGCTTATCCATATGGCAGCTACGATGATACGACGATTTCCTACTTACATGAAGCAGGTATCCAATACGCTTTTACAACGAAGGCAGGTCTTGCTTCAGAATGGACGGATTCGATGCAAATACCGCGGATCAACGGTGGAAGCCCTTTTGTACGTCCGCATTCCATTAGCAATTTGATTAAGCAGGCCAAGAGAGAACAATCACAGTTTGTTAGTTCAAAATGAAACTAGGTAAACGTTTTCAAAAAAGTGTTGACAGAATGAAACCGTATACATATAATAAAAGTACAGTATGGTTTCTCTCCACTCCTATCCGATAATCGCACTATAAGTGCAACCGCCGATTCGGCGGTTTTTTTTTTGTCTTTTTGCCTTTTTTAAAAATATATATAAAAGGAATGCAGCTAGATGTCGATAGTAGAGAAGTAGTAGAAATATGAACTTTATCCAACAATTTGTCGAATCTAGCAGGAATCTCGTATTTAATCGAGAATAGGTTAGAGGCTAAATGTTTGCTCAATTTCGACTTCACACTTTTTTTACAAATATAACGCAACTTTTCACTCCAACCGTAGTAAAACATGTATGAACAGTTGGAGTGGTACCCGGAATCGCGAGGAGGGTCGCCACGTAATGACCGATTCCCAATTGATCAGAGAAATCAAGGATGGAAATGTTCAACTGTATAACGAGCTTATGCGTCGTTACGAGCGTAAAATCCTTGCCTTTATTTATCACATGCTAAAGAGCACACAGATGGAAGCTATCGCGGAAGATTTGTGTAATGAAACATTTTATAAAGCGTATCGCAGTTTGCATTCTTTCCGTGAGATCGAGGCATCTTTTTCTACTTGGTTATATACGATTGCCCGTAATACCGTATTGAGTGAGCTGCGCAAAAATAAAAGTGTCCAGGTGTCGTTGGAGCAAAGCGGACTTACACCGCATGCTTCTTTTGATGCGATGCCAGAGCAGGCCATGTTGAGGAACGAAAAGGTGTCCATGGTTCGCGAAGCGATTAATAGCTTGCCTGAGAAGCAAAGATCGGCTTTGATTCTACGCGAATATGATCAGATGGATTATCAGGAAATTGCCAACATTTTGGGTCAAACCGTCAGCTCAGTGAAATCTCTCCTATTTAGAGCGAGAGCATCAGTCAAATTGCATCTGGATCCTTATTTCAGTGAACCGATATTCGAAGAATCGAAGGGATGACTAGCGATGAAGTGTAGTGAGATCCAGGAATTATTTGGAGTCTATTGGGATTTGCCGAATGATGACCTGCGTCGTGCAGCAGTAGATAAGCATTTAGAAACATGCGATGCCTGTAAAGAGGAATTTCAAATATGGGAAGAGAGCATGATTCTGATCCGCACTGCTGCAACTGACGAGGAACTGACGGACTTTGAGCCTCTAGTCTCCACGAAAGTAATGAGCCGAATTTACGAGGATGAATCATGGCGAATTCCAGTTTCCGAACGGATGTATTCGATTTCCTATAAATTAAGACGGAATTTGACGGCGGTTATTGCTTTTTGTCTAGCTCTTTTTGTATTTAGTTTTTTATTTGCCATCGTATATGATGGTTCTCCACAGTCAACATTGGCTTCCGCGGACAATTCACTTTACGATCTTGAAGCACCACAAGCGTTAAAAATTAGCGGCACAGAATCTTTGAATGGACATAAGTTGGGTGATGCCGTAGCCAGTCTGAATCCTAGTTTCATGGAACCTTTGCGTTTTCATGTTGGACCGATCCATTCGTACCCCCATTACTTATTAGTCGTATCGCTTCTTGGATTAGTAGCAACCATTATTATCATGAATTGGTTATCAAGAACGAAAACTTAATGCTCCTGGTGGAGCATTTTGCATTTCTAGCGCGGGAGGTAAAAGAATGACAACGATAGGGTTTATACGCCACGGAAGCACAGAGTGGAATCGATTAGGCAAGCTGCAAGGACAGTTGGATACAGACTTAACGGACGAAGGCAGAGAGCAAGCAAGATTACTTGGGCTGCGTCTGTCTCAAGAAAGTTGGGATGGCATCATTAGCAGTGACTTGAAGCGTGCGAATGAAACCGCACAAATTATTTCCACACTGTCTGGCATCCCTCTATTGCGCACAGATAAACGCTTAAGAGAGCGTAAATATGGGTTAGTCGAAGGAACTACTGTCGCTGAACGTGAAGAGCGCTGGGGGGCCGATTGGAAGCTTCAGGATTTGGGTCAAGAGTCGGACAGCGATCTCTGGGCAAGATGGCTGGAGCTTGAAACAGAGATTTTGAATCTCTACCCTGATAAGAACATCTTGCTCATCTCTCATGGAGGTTTTATTGTTCAAGTGCTTCGTGTTTTGAAATTGAATCAAGAGGAGTTCCTGCAGAATACCTCGTTGACCTTGTTGTTGCGACAAAGTGATCAATGGGAGCTTCAATTGTATAATTGTTTAACCCATTTGCAAACGACCTCGGAAACGATGGTATGAAAGTAAACATGACTCGATAGAGTCATGTTTTTTTGTTTGTTACGGAATATTTTCGGGAAAAAATCCCATAATGGTTACTAGAAACATCGGAGTAGAATGCTCCGCCAGATKGGAGATGTAGGATGGAAATGAACCTAGCGGATATGCTCAGCTATGCCGATATCCATGAATTAGGCCGAATTGCACATACCTACGAGTGTGAGTGCAATGGTCATTCTAAGAATGAGTTGATTCAATCGATCCTGAGTACGGCCATGCGCAAAGACATATTCGAAAAACACATTCAAAGTCTTAGTTTGGAAAATATTCGCTTCCTCAACTCCTTGCTTTCGGATCCTCGCAATTCGTTTAGTATGGAGGAACTCATCGCTAGAGCCCAGCAGTCACGCTTTCAGAAAGAAGAGTCACCTGGAGATTGGAATCCAAGGGATATGATCTTGAAATTCAAAAAATTAGGATGGCTGTTTAACGGACACTCCCAACAGACCAAATACCTTTTTCATGTTCCAGCGGATTTAAAGCGAAGATTTAGTGATGCGTTAGCGAAACAATTTAAGCAAGAATTAATGAAAACAGATGAACCAACGGTATATCGTGATGAACAATCACTTCTAGTCGACGACATATTTCATTTCTTAACCGCGATTGCTCAGCAAGAAATGCCATTAACAGCAGAAGGTTTTATGTACAAAAGACAACTGGGTCAGCTCCTCAGTATCTTATCTGTTCAAGAAGGATTGGTAACAAAGGGAACATGGCGATTCGGTTACGGACGAATGTTCAAGGAATACCCGAATAGATTTTCACTAATCTATGACTATTGCTATTACCACCAACTGATCAGTGAGCATGACCTGGTGCTTCGCCTTACAGAAGCAGGAAAGGCACGATTACTGGAAGGGAAGAAAGAAACAGTAACGGATGTGTACACATTTTGGCTAAGGCTCTACAAAAATCCGATTCCGAATCTGCAAGGTATATCGGTTTGGTTGGATCGGCTTTGTGAGCAATGGGTGACGATGGCTTCGATTGTAGATTTGTTTAGTAAATTAGTTAAACCATTTTACTATGATAGTTCAGCATCCATTGTCGAGCAGCGAATCATACAAATGATGATGCACATGGGTTTGATCCGGATAGGTGAAGATCACACGTATGGAGCAGTTATTCAGGTCACTAAGCTAGGTTCTAAAGTGATTCGAGGAATTAGTCTTGCAGAGGAAGATAAAGTGGTACTCTTCTGATCTAGGTATTAACACATTCCCGTTCAAACGGGCTTTTGAATGAAGCGTTGAATTAGCTAGTGAATATGATGTAATAGGAGCATAACAACGGGTTGGCGTACACCATATGCAGACATATATTTTTGCGAAAAAGAAGCTCCTGACAAACCGCGGACAACATTTGGAGGTAGGTCTCATGGGAAAAATGAATGTATCTAACGATGCGCTGCTGGCACTTTTCGCGGAAATGATTTGGGATAATGCCTTACGCAAATATAGAGAAGAAAATCTTTATAAGGAAATCGATAGCGCTCTTGCTAAAGGCGATCAGACATCCTTTTTGGCGCTAACGTCTGAATTAAGGATTTTACAATCACTAGGGTAATCATTAGCTGCGCATGAGTAAGTAAACATGAAGACATGAGGATACCAATCCCATGTCTTTTTTGTCTGTGTATACTAAGTATATAAGGAAGACTGAATACTTGATTGACAGGTAGGTGATGACAGATTAAAGTACTTAGTACAAGTTGAGCTTGCGCTACATAGCGGATGTTCTTTTGGTAAAAGATAGGGAGGCGCTACACCTTGAAGTTTAATGAAATTGTTGCACAAGAATGGACGGAATTGAAGCCCTACTTGGATACGTGTCTTCTGCCTGTTACGGGGTTGACAGGGATTGAGGATCCGATGCAAGTGACTGCCGTGTTAGAGCGGCTCCGTGATGTCATGGAAATTATCGAGATTCCTTACAAAGGCAGAGTTGTCACTTATCCAGCTCTTCATTACATAGCAGATACGGGTGCAAGTGAGCAAGTGGAGACCATCGTACATCAATTGAAGAAAAGTGGATTTCGTTACATAATCGTAATAACCTTGCATCCGGAAGCAATTCACTGGCAATCAGCCGAAACTGATTTGTTGATCGTTGTCGATAAAGAGCAATGGGTGCAGCAATCAGAGGCAATTCGATCAGGTATTTCCAAACAAGTTCAGCAACTTTGGTACCCTGCCTGAGTAACTTTGGTGAAGTCGTGTATTAATGGAAAAAAAATGCGCAAGATAAGGGTAGTAATGGATGAATGTGGCTTGCAAAAAGTTGTGACAATTTCGTTAAAATTTGTCCGAAAGCGAAGATTTCAATCCAATAAAAGGAGTTATGAATTCTTGACGACCTAGTAGACGTAGGCTATTATTAGAAATGTCCTAGTTATGTAGTGTAATGTCGAACGACACGTGATAGAGGTAGCTGATGTCCGAGAGGGTTCGGACTTCGGCCAATGTAGGAGGGTAGACCTGAGAATGAGTGATCATAACAATCACAATGAAGAACAGCATGGGAAGAAACCCGGGACCAAACGCGAAATGTCTCGTCGACAATTTCTTTCTTATACCCTTGGTGGCGCTGGTGGATTCATGGGGGCCGGCATTATCATACCGATGATTCGGTTTGCCGTTGATCCTGTCCTTCAGCCAAAAGCAGCATCGGACTGGGTTAAAGTTGTCGAAGAAAGTAAAATTACGAATGTCCCACAAGCGTTTACGTTCCAAGTCCATCAGGTAGATGGCTGGTACGAAAGTGATGCTGAACTCGTAGCATGGATTTCCAAGGACAGTAAAGGTGCTCTATTCGCGTTAAATCCGACGTGTAAGCATCTCGGCTGTACGGTTAACTGGAACGATAACCCTGCTTACAAAGATCAGTATTTCTGTCCATGTCATGGTGCGCATTATACGCAAGACGGCAAGAACCTTGCTGTAGCACCTAAACCGCTAGACGAATACACAACAAAAGTAGAGAATGGTTTCGTGTATGTTGGACAACTGCATGCTAACACTAGAGTATAAGGGGGCGTCACGATCAGATGTTTAAAAACGTATACAACTGGATTGACGAACGTCTTGATATTACGCCTATGTGGAGAGATGTAGCGGATCACGAGGTGCCAGAACACGTTAACCCTGCTCATCACTTTTCCGCATTCGTCTATTGTTTTGGCGGATTGACGTTTTTCATCACAGTAATTCAAATTTTGTCAGGTATGTTCCTTACTATGTATTACACACCTGATATTATCAATGCTTATGCAAGTGTTGATTACCTCCAACATAAAGTAGCTTTCGGTGTTATCGTCAGAGGTATGCACCACTGGGGAGCTAGTTTAGTTATCGTAATGATGTTCTTACATACCCTGCGCGTGTTCTTCACAGGATCTTATAAAGCTCCACGTGAAATGAACTGGGTAGTAGGCATGCTCATTTTCTTCGTTATGTTAGGTCTTGGTTTTACGGGATACCTGCTTCCATGGGATAACAAAGCTTACTTTGCAACACAAGTAGGTATGAAAATTGCAGCATCGGTACCATTCGCTGGACCGTACATCGAAACATTGCTGCAAGGCGGAAGCATTGTTGGTGCACAAACACTAACACGGTTCTTTGCTATTCATGTGTTCTTCCTGCCTGGCGTTCTGCTCGCTTTGCTTGCCGGACACTTCTTCATGATTCGCAAACAAGGTATTTCCGGACCGCTATAATTTAGGGAGGGGCGAATAGCGTGGCGCATGGTCATAAGTCTGATGAAAAAATCGTTTACGTAGGGGATTCCCGCGTAATTAAGAAAACGCAAGAACAACGACTGATTCCTAGAGATTACTCTGCTTACCCAGGTAAATCAGAAGCCTTCATTCCAAACTTCTTGTTGAAAGAATGGATGGTTKGTGTCGTTGTCTTGGTCGGTATGCTAGTTCTAGTTATGTCCGACCCAGCTCCGTTAGGTTATCCTGCGGATCCGAAGAACACAGCATTTATTCCGATGCCTGACTGGTATTTCTTGTTCATGTATCAATTGCTGAAATACCCTTATACATCGGGTGATTATGTAGTTCTTGGAGCGGTTGTAGTACCAGGTTTACTTTTCGGCGGATTATTACTGGCTCCATTCTTGGATACAGGTAAAGAACGTCGCTTCTACAGAAGACCAATTGCTTCAAGCCTAATGATTTTATCTTTGATCGCTTGTACATACCTAACGTACACATCTTGGTCTCACTATCAAGTTGAGCTTAAAGAGAAAAACATCATTCCAGAGCACATCAAGCGTGAAGAAGAAATGCACGCTAACAAAGGTGGAGCAGCTGGCCAGGGTGCGAAGAAGGAAACGAAAAAAGCAGCTGCAATTGTTGCTGCTGATGACCCAGGTGCTGCGATTTATGCAAAAGCAACTTGCTTAGCATGTCACGGTGCACAGCTTAAAGGAATGCCAGCTTCTGGTGTACCCGCTTTGTTAGGTGTAGGCGATGGACACACGAAAGATGACATTATGGGCATTATCAAAAATGGTAAAGGCAACATGCCTGCTATGTATAAGCCTAATATCGATAAAGGCTTAACAGATGCCGATATTGATAAGTTAGCTGAGTGGTTATCGAAACAAAAAACTCAATAAAATGTGAACCTGGTCGCGAAAGTGATCAGGTTTTTTTTGGAAATTTTAGATGGTCTACATATCGAACTTGATTCTAAAGGAGGGGCCAACATGTCCGTTTCCTATTTGTGGAGCAAAGACTTCTTACTTAGTAAGAGAATGCTATGGTTGCTTTTTATAAGCAATTTACTAGGTACCGTATATGGCTATGAGTGGTATTGGCTTCAAATGGTAGACACCATTGCGGAGAATCCGGTATGGTATGTGTTTTTTGTACCGGATAGTCCGACTGCAAGTTTATTTTTCACCCTTTCTGTTGGTTACTTGATTGTCGATCGGTCCCTTACCAAACCAACGAGTAAGCTGTTTAGGGCTATTCGCGGCTTTGTTGAAGCTTTTGGGCTTATCACATCATTTAAATATGGGATCTGGGCAGTTACGATGATTTGGGCAGGTGCTTGGCATGGGGCAGCTGTTGGTTGGGATGGATGGATGCTGACCGCGTCTCATTTGGCAATGGCTGTGGAAGCGCTGTTATTTGTTCGTTGGTTTTCATTCCGCTTGCCTGCTATTGTACTGGTGGCAATTTGGACATTTTGGAACGATTTCATGGACTATGAAAGAGGAGTTTTCCCAAGACTCCAACGCGAGTTGCATCCCTATTTGGGAACGATTCAATTCTTCACGATATGTTTGAGTATCATTGGAATCTGGATTGCGATTACGTGTTTAATGGTAAGAGAGAAAAAAATGTTGAAAGTGAATACCTGATGGTCTAAAGCGGGACGAACCTCCATATGATGATGGTGAAGGAGGGGATGTCCCATGTTTTTCGATAGAGCGATAAGAGGGATAGCGGTGACGATCTTACTCGGCCTTGTTCTTTGTTTACTTGCAGCTTGCGGTACCACTCAACATACTGTTGGAAAAGCTAGTAAACCTATAGACCCAGTTCAAGTAGAGCGGATTTCGTTTTTAAATCAGATTGCCGAAGAAATGTATACATTTACGATGTCTGGACAAGTTGCTGAGGCTAGAAATAAGTTGATTCAATTATCAGATCAAATTCCGAAAATTTCATTTGAAGGAATTACGTCCATTGAGGGATTGAATGCTTTGACTGCAACCGTCACAGATGCGAAACGAGTGTATAATGCGGTCAATTACTCACCAACTGATGGACAAGTAGCTGTTGCCAAAATCCGTCTAGCAACAGATGCGCTTTCTCATAAGAACCAGCCCATGTGGCTGCAATACTATAAGGTTCTGCAAAATGATAGTCAAATGCTAAGTCAGCAAGTTAAGGCTAATAAACAGCAAGAAGCAATAGAAGAATTTGGTAAGTTATCGCAACATATCGCCATTATTCATCCCTCGTTAATCATTAGTCGTGATCCATCATCCATTGAGAAGTTAGATTCCTTAATCGTCTTCCTTCGTACAAATGTGAATACGAAACCAATGCCTATTAGACCGCTAGAAGCTGGAATCGTGAATTTGAACCAAGTGCTGGATGAAATCTTTATGAAACATAAAGATGCACTGGCCTATGTTCCTCTCACGGACCCGTATCATCCCATCATCTGGTCACTGAGTATAGGCGTTATTATCATTGGTGTTTTATCATATGCTGGTTGGCAAATGTACCAATCTGGTCGACATATCGTTCCTGTTAGGCAAACAAAGGAAAGCGAAAATAGATAAGAAAAAGTGGATTAAGCAAGCTCGGTTGAGCTGTTTAACCCACTTTTTCTTATTTTTATTCAACTAACAAATCAATTTGTTTTAAAGCCCTCACCGATGACCTCATGAACATCCCCAACAATGATGAAAGCACGTGGATCAACGGCGTGAATTAACTCTCGTAATTGTCTTGTCTCATGCCGGTAAACGACACAATAAACGACTTCCTTCGTGTTTCCAGAATAGGCACCTCGTGCTGGGAAGAGCGTTACTCCGCGATCAAGTACTTTGGTGATAGATTCTGCTAGTACATTAGGCTGCTCACTAATGATCGTAAATGCTTTGGCTGCATAGGCGCCTTCTGATATGTAATCAATAATCCGTGAAGTGACGAATACGGCTACTAGTGAATAGAGCACCTTTTCTTTGGGGAGATAAATGAAAGAAGAGCCAATAACGACGACATCAATGATAAGGATGACTTGTCCGACACTCCAGCCTCTCTTTTTATGACCAATGCGAGCTAATATATCAGAACCACCTGTTGTTCCACCGAATCGAAATACAAGCCCAAGACCCGTGCCTAGTGTGATTCCAGCATAAAGGGTTGCTAGAAAATAGTCTTGCGTAGTATGAAAAGGTACTAACCATCCCATATGAATTAGCCATTCCATCACCCATAGAAACAATGAAAGGCAAATGACGCCGAAAATCGTATACAGCATGGGACCCTTACCAAAATTCCGCCAGCCTAAGTAAAATAAAGGAATATTAAATACGAGGGTGGAGATGGAGGGTGGCACATTAAGCACGTATTTGAGCAAAAGAGATATGCCTGTTAATCCGCCTTCCATTAGCTCATTCGATATGACAAAATAATGCAAACCAAACGCATAAATCGCTGTTCCAATCAAGATTCCCAACACATTGAGAAATTGATCTTGGAACCTTTCTTTAAATATCATCTGAATTCCTCCATGCCTAAAATGATTGCCTTGTCTAACAAAAAATTTGTCAACTTTTCTCGTTTAGTTTAACATAAGGAGGATAACCTTTGTGAAGAGGATAGAAAGAAGGATGCCAATGTCAGAACGTACACTTAAAGACCTGCAACAAGAGGTTGATACTTATATTTCCCAGTTCAAAGAAGGATATTTCAGTCCTCTTTCTATGCTGGCTAGAATGTCTGAAGAAGTTGGTGAATTAGCTCGTGAGGTGAATCATTCTTACGGTGAAAAACCGAAAAAAAGTACAGAAGCGGACAATTCAATCGAGTTGGAGCTTGGTGATATTTTATTCATTACGATCTGCTTTGCGAATTCACTTGGCATTGATCTGACCGAAGCGCATGACAAAATCATGCATAAATTCAATACCCGTGATGCAGGGCGTTGGACTAAAATAAACACCGAAACGAATTGACCTTCATAAACTAAACCATCCCCATAAATCGGGAAAACCGTTAATGGCAAAGGAGGATGGGCAGATGAATGGAGAAAAGCAAATACAAAAAGCATACGAATCCATACTTGGGCATGATTTTGAAAAGGCCATTGAATGGTTTGAAAAAGCAATAGCTGAAGAACCAAACAATGCTGCCTATCATCACAAACTTTCCATTACTTTTGCGAGAAGTAATAAGCTAATCAAAGCGGTGGAGCATGCATCAAAAGCGATTGATCTAGATCCAGCGAATGAGGCATTTCGCTTTCATTTGCAAGTGTTGAATGCACGTGAGCTTGTCGAACAAGCCAGAAGGCAGCTTACGAATCCGTCTGCTCATCCGGAGCGCGCTATATTTCTGCTAAAAGAAGCGATAGTGCTTGATCCGCTAGCGATTGAAGCTTATCTTATTCTTGGTGAAGCCTTCGCCATGCGTAAGGATTATACCAGAGCTTTACAAACCGTTATGGAAGCTGTACGTCTAGAACCGAATAATGAGCTTGCAAAGCAGCATGCCACGATCTACAAGGTCAAAATGGAATCAGAGATAGGCCCGAAACATAGATAAAGGAGATCATCACAATATGGAGCGTAGAATTCGAGTAGCAGTTATCGGAGCAAGTGGAAGAATGGGGCGGGAGGTCGTCAAGACCGTTCTGCGTGAGTCAGATATGGAGTTAGTAGCAGGAGTAAGTCGTACCTCCGGCCCCATTGATCTTGGAAGAATGGTTGGTATGGATGACTGCGGGATTTTAATGGGTAACGACATCGAAAAGGTTTTAACCCAATCCAAACCAGATGTGTTAGTTGATTTTACAGGACCGCAAACAGCGGTTTCACATACCAATCTTGCAATTCGCTTAGGGATTCGTCCCGTGATGGGAACAACGGGATTCACCCCTCAAGCTATTGCTGATTTGGACATGCTATGCCGAGACAACAATATTGGTGGATTAATTGCACCAAATTTCTCCATTGGAGCTATTCTCATGATGAGGTTCGCAGCCCAAGCTTCGAAATATTTCCCGCATCTGGAGATTATCGAATATCACGGTGATCAAAAGCTGGATGCCCCTTCCGGAACAGCTGTCAAAACCGCGGAGCTCATTTCAGAAGTTCGTGAAGAAATTAAACAAGGTAATCCGAAAGAAGAAGAAACAATTGAAGGTTCCCGTGGTGGGTATTACAATGGATTCAGAATACATAGTGTGCGTCTGCCAGGTGTATTTGCACAACAAGAAGTTATTATGGCCGAGCAAGGTCAAGCGCTTAAAATTCGACATGACTCTTATGATCGTGCAGCTTATATGCCAGGTGTAGCGATAGCGGTTCGTAAAGTTATGACCTATACCGGAATGATTTATGGTTTTGAGCATTTTATAGATTAGAGACCCCTAGGAGAGTGGAAGTCAGATGTTAAGCATTGCACTTATTGCCCATGATCGAAAAAAAGATGAGATGGTGAATTTCGTAACGGCTTATGAGCATGTTTTCGAGGGTCACAAACTATATGCAACGGGCACGACAGGCACGAGAATCATGGCAAATACGAAATTGAATATTCATCGATTTATGTCAGGGCCACTTGGTGGCGATCAGCAGATTGGGGCGCTGGTTGCAGAAAATGAGATGGATTTGATCATCTTCTTGCGTGATCCATTGATGGCTCAACCACACGAGCCTGATATTATCGCTCTGCTTCGTTTGTGCGATGTGCAGGGAATTCCTTGCGCTACGAATATTGCGACTGCTGAGTTGCTTGTAAGAGCGTTGGATCGTGGGGATTTTGCTTGGCGAGAACTCGTACATAAATATAAGCCGGGTATTGAATAAGATGCGTGAACAATTAGATATTCTTATATTTGGTGCCCATGCAGACGACGCTGAAATTGGGATGGGCGCAACCATAGCCAAACATACGCAGCGTGGACTTCGTGTTGGGCTTTGTGAATTGACCTATGCCGAAATGTCCTCAAATGGGACGGTGGAAAATAGACTAGAAGAAGCAGCGGAAGCAGCGAAAATACTAGGGGTAGCAGCACGTACGAATTTGGGACTGCCAGATCGAGGGTTATTTGTCACGGCAGATCATATCGAACGGATTACACAAGTCATCAGGAAGTTTCGTCCTCGCATTGTGTTCGCACCGTATTGGCAAGATCGTCACCCTGATCATATTGCATGTTCAAAGCTTGTGCAGGAAGCTGTTTTTAATGCGAAGCTGCGTAAATATTTGCCAGACACAGAAGCTGTGAATGTGGAGCAACTACTTTTTTATTTTATAAATGATGTGTATGAAGCTGATGTAATCATAGATGTAACAAATACTTATGATATCAAAATGGCAGCACTGCGTGCGTACCGGTCACAATTTGTAACGGGTACGGGTACCGTTGCGACGCCACTCAATCAAGGTTATGTCGAACGTGTAGAAGCTCGTGATCGACTCATGGGTCAGAAGCGTCAACTGACGTACGCGGAAGGGTTCGTTTCCAAACTCCCCTTGGTGATAGAACATTTTGATTGATCGGAAAGAGGTGTGAGAAATGAAAGACAAATTAAAAATTGGTATTACGTGTTACCCAACACTTGGCGGATCAGGTGTAGTAGCGACTGAGCTTGGAAAGCTGCTAGCTGAAAAAGGGCACGAGGTTCACTTTATTACACATAGCATGCCGTTTCGATTAGGCAAATTTCATAAAAATATTTATTATCATGAAGTGGAAGTCAGCCAATATTATGTCTTCCGCTATCCGCCATATGATTTATCGCTCGCTAGTAAGTTAGCTCAGGTTGCCAAAATGGAAGAGCTTGATTTGCTCCACGTGCATTATGCGATTCCGCATGCCGTTTGTGCATTGCTTGCAAAGCAAATGGTAGGTTCGAATCTCAAGGTTGTGACTACGCTTCACGGAACAGATATTACTGTATTAGGGCAAGATCAATCGATTTCGGATCTTATCCGTTATGCCATCAATGAAAGTGATGCTGTAACGGCAGTTTCCAAGGATCTCATCAAAGAAACACGGGAATTGCTAGCCATTGATCGTGATATTGATTTGACTTATAACTTTGTAGATAAACGGGTGTATTACCCGCGAGATATATCGAAGCTAAGAGGCGAATTCGCGCGGCCAGATGAGAAAATCCTAATTCATATTTCCAATTTCCGACCAGTGAAACGCGTACAGGATGTTGTGGATATTTTCGCAAAGGTTAGCAAGGAAGTGCCATCTCGCCTATTGTTTGTTGGGGAAGGTCCAGATCTTTCGAAAATGATTTCGAAGGTGAAGGAATTGGGTCTCACGGATAAAGTTACGTTCTGCGGTAAGCAGGATGATGTGGCTCAAGTCATTTCACTCGCAGACCTCATGCTGCTTCCTTCTGAGAAAGAAAGCTTCGGACTTGTAGCACTTGAAGCTATGGCTTGCGGTGTGCCAACAATTGGATCCAATGCAGGTGGAATTCCTGAGTTGATTACTCATGGTGAAACTGGGTTTCTAGCCGAAGTCGGTGATACGGAGCAAATGGCCGACTATGCGATTAATCTGTTGAAAAATCAAGTGATGTATGAACAAATGGCACAGAATTGTTTGAACCGTGCGCGGTATACGTTCTGTAACGATATTACAACTGTTCAATACGAGGAGATTTACTATCGCGTTTTAGGACGGGAACTCCCTGAATCACATCGCATTTCAGCATCTTCGTGTCAATAAGGATGCTAACTGGATAGGAGAATTAAGTTGGATGCAGGTAAGGGAATGAATGATCCAGGTGCTTCGGAGGTATTAACGACGCTCATGGAAGCTGGTTATGAGGCCTATTATGTCGGTGGCTGTGTACGTGATGCTGTACTGGAACGACCAATCAAAGACATTGATATCGCCACCTCTGCGCTGCCAGAGCAGGTTATTGAAATTTTTCAGAGGACGGTGCCAACAGGACTCCAACACGGCACTGTAACCGTTCTGATAGCTCAAGGAGCCTATGAGGTAACGACCTTCCGTAAGGAGGCAGCGTACGAAGGTTTTCGTCGTCCTGCCTCTGTTGCCTATATTTCGGATTTAACCGAGGATTTAAGGCGGAGGGATTTCACGATGAACGCGATGGCTATGGATGTAGCTGGTGTTCTGCAGGATCCTTATGATGGGCAAGCGGATTTGGCCGCTGGCGTGCTCCGCTGCGTAGGTATTGCGGAAGAGCGCTTTGGCGAAGATGCGCTGCGCATGCTTCGCTGTATTCGTTTCGCCTCGACCTACGGTCTAGAGATCGAGGCTAGCACTTGGCAAGCGCTGCTGGCGAATGCCCCATTGCTGCGCCATATCGCGATGGAGCGCGTGCGCAGCGAGCTGCAGCGCATGGTTGAAGGCCCAGCCCCTGCGCGGGCTGTCCGGCTACTGCTGGCGAGCGGCCTGCTGGCGTACCTCAAAAAGCAGCTTCCGCTGCCTTTTGAAGCCTGGCTCGCCTGGGACGACGCGCTGGACGCTGTCAGCGCGCTGGAGGGGCAGCATGACCGCTGGGCAATGCTGCTGATGCTTCTGGAGGTGCCAGCGGACATCGTCCGCGCGGCGCTCCAGGAGCTGACGTTCTCCCGCGCCGATGGCGCAGCGGTCGCGGAAGTTCTTGCCCTGCGCGAGGCTGTTGCCGCGCAGGCCCAGGCGGATGACCTGGCTCCGCTGGAGCGGGTCTGGAAGCTTGGCGCGGTGCGCCGCGGCGAAGCCGCAGCCCGCGCGTTATTGCGGCTGCTGCGCGAGCTGCCGCCGGTGGAGGGGAAGCGCGGTGGTTTGGCGCGCTTCTTGGTTGAGACGGCGCCGGAGTTATTGAGGCGCGGGGAGGATTGGCTGAAGGAGGTCCCTTGCTTCAGCCTGAAGGAACTCGCCATATCCGGCCAGGATGTGGCGGCGGCCCTTGATCGGCAGCCCGGCCCATGGATGGGCAGGCTGCTGCTGGATCTGCTCGAGCGAGCGGCTCTCGGGGAAATCCCGAATGAGCGCGAGGCTCTGATTTACGCCGCGCAGGCTGCGAAGTAGCAGCGCTGTGCGGTTTTTCTTTTGAGTGGCGGATAGGGAAGCCATTGCTTTTACTTTCGATCACTTGTACTCACGAAGTTGAATAACTGTAAAAACTACATTTAATTTTCGTGATTGTTGCTTAGAATTGTATTTAACTGGAGAACCTCCAGTTAAATAGTGCCTTCCAAGTGAAAAAGCAAGAATTCCTCGGAATTAACTACATTAAATCCAGCTAATCCTGATTTGGGCGCTTTTTTACTCAAAATACCTACATGAAATCCAGTTATTTGAAAAAGTTGGTGGTTGTGTGGTAGCTAGTTTGGGTAAAAGTATCTTATAAGCATAAGGTAGCTAGTAAGTCGAGTTGGAGGTATCTTGTAGTTCATGAAGTAGCTAGTAAGTCGCGTTATAGGTATCTTGCAAGGATAAAGTAGCTAGTTAGTCGAATTAGATGTACCTTGTACACATGAATTAGCTAGTTAGTCGAATTAGATGTACCTTGTACGCATGAATTAGCTAGTTAGTCGAATTAGATGTACCTTGTACACATGAACTAGCTAGTTTATCGAGTTAGAACTATTAAATTAATATTAGAAATCAAGCGCACACCTGCGCTGCTATAGATCAAACTATAAGATTGCGAGTGAAATCGTATGAATGAACGAATTTTAGAGCTTTTTGAGGAAACTCCTGAAACTTATGTATCCGGAGCAGAAATCAGTCGGCGTTTAGGTGTGAGCCGTACTGCGATCTGGAAGCACATCGAGGAACTTCGTGCAGAGGGCTACGCTTTTGAAGCGGCTTCACGCAAAGGGTATCGTTTAATAAGTAAGCCAGCGAAGTGGCAGGTCAGTGAGTTATTGAATGGCATGAAAACGAAAGTGCTTGGTCAAAAAGTACACATTTATGATGAAGTAGATTCTACTCAAACGATTGCACATAAGCTGGTCGCGTCTGGAGCACCTGAGGGCACGATTGTGCTCGCAGAGAGGCAGACAGCAGGTAGAGGCCGAATGGGGCGCAGCTGGCATTCTCCATCGGGTAAGGGGATCTGGCTGAGTCTTATTCTTACACCGCGTATTCCTGTATACTTCATGCCGCAGCTAACTCTGCTTAGTGCAGTTGCTCTATGTCGTGCCATTCAGAAAGTATGCCAAGTTGAAATTGGCATCAAATGGCCTAATGATCTTCTTATACATGGGAAGAAAGTTAGTGGTATTTTGCTGGAAAGCAGTGGCGAGGACGAGCGCTTAAAGTATGTGATTGCGGGGATTGGCATCAGCGTCAATTTGTTAGAAGAGGATTATCCGGAAGAACTGCGCTCGATTGCAACTTCTTTAGCGATTGAGTCCGGCGGAAAAGTTTCACGCGAGGGATTAGTACAAGCTTTTCTTTTGGAATTCGAGGATATGTATGCCCTTTATATGGAAAAGGGATTTGCCCCAATTCGTTTATTATGGGAAGCCTTAAGTGTCACGCTGAAGAGACCGATTCGGACATCAACACCATCAGGCTTTATTGAAGGTATCGCAGATTCGTTGGATGATACAGGTGCTTTGACGGTGATAACCCCGAATGGTGAACGGGTTAAAATTTATTCCGGAGACATTGAACTGAAGTAGTGGGAGATAAAGGGTATCCTCCAGAAGCAAGCTTTGGTATAATAGAAGCATAAGGCGGTATCCTTATAGGAACTGCACTTGGAAGTTGATCTGGCAATTGAACCGAAATAACTGAAACAAGATGTTGGATTCTGCTCTGAGCCTTATAGGACCGAGACAGAGGGATCATTGATTCTTTCTGCATGCGTTCCTTTTAGCTCTTAGCTAAAAGGTTTTTTATTTTATATGAGGAAGCTGGGATTACTGTGGAACAACGTAAAGCGCTAACGACTGCAAAGATGAGAAAAATGAAGCAAGACGGCGTACCGATTACGATGGTAACGGCCTACGATTATCCTTCAGCACGGTTGTCGGAAGAAGCAGGTATTGATGTCATTCTAGTTGGAGATTCACTAGGGAATGTAGTGTTAGGGTATGATTCTACACTGCCTGTTACTCTGGATGATATGGTTTATCATACACGTGCTGCTGTACGTGGAGCCGCGAATACGTTTGTCGTCGCTGATATGCCATTCTTAACGTACCACGGCAGCTTGGACGCTACTTTACAAGGTGTTGGACGTTTGATGCGTGAAGGCGGCGCTAAGGCGGTTAAATTGGAAGGTGGCGCAGAGATCGCGGCTACGGTCAAAGCGATTACGGAAGCAGGCGTTCCAGTCGTTGGCCATTTGGGGCTAACACCGCAATCGGTTCACCAACTTGGAGGCTTTCGTGTGCAAGGGCGCAGCTCGGAGCAAGCGGAGAAGCTGTTGAGTGATGCCAAGGCGATTGAAGAAGCAGGTGCGTTCGCGGTTGTTCTGGAACTGGTGACGGATGAATTAGCGGCATGGATCACGAAGCAGCTGTCCATTCCCACAATTGGCATAGGCTCTGGTGTGCATTGTGATGGGCAAGTGCTTGTGTATCATGATTTGCTGCAGTATGGTTCTGACAGTGCTCCCAGAAAGTTTGTTAAAGCCTATGCAAATATCGGGGAAACTATCCGTGCAGGGATTGGCGAATATGTGAAAGAAGTGAAAGCGCGGACGTTCCCAGCGCAAGAAAATACATTTCATATGGACAATGATGTTGTTCAATATCTATACGGCGATAAGGAGTGATTGGTCATGGAAGCAATCCACACCATGGAAGTGGTTCAGACAATTGCCGATTTAAGAGCTCGAATTAAGGCGTATCGTCGCAAGAACGATCAGTCGGTTGGCTTCGTGCCGACAATGGGATTTTTACATGATGGACATGCGAGTCTTCTCCAAAAAGCTCGTTCACAAAGTGGATTAGTTGTATTGAGTATTTTTGTGAATCCGTTGCAGTTCGGTCCTGGTGAAGATTTTGAACGTTATCCCCGCAATGCGGAGAATGATTTGGCAGTAGCTGAGGCGGCAGGTGTGGATATCGTATTTATGCCTTCCGTAGATGAGATGTACCCAACACCAACACGCACCACGGTGAGTGTGTCAGAGGTCACAACGAGACTCTGCGGCGCTTCAAGACCTGGTCATTTTGATGGCGTAGCAACAGTAGTTAGCAAGCTGTTTCATATTGTGCAGCCTGATCAAGCTTTCTTCGGTTTGAAGGATGCACAACAAGTCGCAGTTATCGAGCAGATGGTTCTTGATTTAAATTTACCCGTAGAAATCGTGCCTTGCCCGACCTTACGTGAGAACGATGGCTTGGCGATGAGCTCGCGTAATGTGTATCTATCTCCAGAAGAACGCCAGCAAGCGTTGGTATTGTCTCAGTCCTTACAGAAAGCGAAGACATTTATCGAAAGCAAGTCAGCATCCTCTTTTACATCCCAAGAGCTAGAAATCTTAGTCCGAGATCATATTCAAACGGCGCCACTCGCCGTTATCGATTACGCTGAAGTATTGTCCTACCCAACTTTAGAGCCTTTTGAACATAGCCATTCTATTACTACTCTTATTATTGCGCTGGCTGTGAAGTTTGGGAAAACACGTTTAATTGATAATCTTATTCTACAAGTCAGGAAGTGACGTCTTATGTTTCGCACAATGATGAAAGCGAAGATTCACCGCGCCACGGTTACAGAGGCGAATTTAAACTATATTGGCAGTATCACGATCGATGAGGATTTAATCGATCTTGTAGATATGCTACCAAATGAGAAAGTGCAAATCGTGAATAACAACAACGGTGCACGTCTGGAGACGTATATTATTCCTGGGCCACGCGGCACAGGTGTGATATGCCTGAATGGTGCGGCAGCCAGACTCGTTCAAACAGGTGATACCATTATTATTGTTTCTTATGCTATGATGAGCGACGAAGAAGCGAAAAAGCATCACCCAACGATTGCCATTATGGGAGCAAACAACACCGTTGCCCAATTGCTGAAGGAAGAAGAACATTCAACCGTTCTCTAAAGATTTACGGCGGAACCACTAGCATGCATGAAAACGTCTTTGTTTACAAAGAATGAGGGTAAGCTTTCGAAGCAAAGGTGGGGATGCCAAATGTTTAAGCATTTATTTTCCACAATGAATGAGGTTTTGGAAGAAATTCAGAAGGAATATCCGAACAGCGATGTGGAGAAAAAGGCCGAACTAGACGAACAATTGCAAGTGTTAAAAACGATGAGTGATGAATTCATCGAGGCGTGGCTGCTTTTTGAGGAGAAGCTGGGAAAGTTTTATGGGGCGGTGCCGATCAGCCATACACAAACCTTACATGATGAACTGATGGAGCTCGACATGTCCGGCAAGCAAACTGAAGAATTCATGCGCGGGCAAGGGTATTATAAGTTGTACATGTATGATCAAGCGATTAAAGAATTCGAGGTGCTGATTCAGCGGCAGCCAGATTTCTTATTAGCGCGAGTGTATTTAGCGATGGGTCATTTGCGTAAAGGGGAGTTTGGCGATGCGTATCAGCACTTCAAATTCCTCTTGCCATTGACGAAAAATTCAAAGATGAAAGCTATTTCTTATAACGCGATGGGTTGTATTCAAGTGCAAAATCAGAACCTAGAGAAAGCTTTCGAATATTTTCAAAAAGCCTATCATACCGACCCCTCTTGTATGGAGCCGCTAATCAATCTCGATGAGTCCTAAACCGAAACGGTAAAACAAGGTATTCCCTTTTCCTAATCAGATTTGGTATGCTAGGAGAAGTGTAGGACGAAGGGATTGAAGATAGACGTTATGAAATTTGCAGTTTTGGATTTTGAAACGACAGGAAGTCAGCCTGGGGACGAAATTATACAGGTTGGACTCGTCATCATAGATCAATTTGAAATTACAGACAGGTATACTTCTCTGGTGAACCCAGGGATTAGTATACCTTCTTCGATTACAACTTTAACAGGGATTACCAATGAGATGGTTGAGGATGCACCATCACTCGATCAGGTGATGTCAGACATGTTTCCACTCTTGTTTGATTGTGTGCTTGTCGCGCATCAAGCAGCGTTTGACTTATCATTTCTGCAGCGAGGACTAACAAGAACGGGCTATCCTCCTTTCTCGGGTCGTGTCCTGGACACCATGGATATGCTGCGTATTTTATTTCCGTCCATTTCTAGTCTACAGCTTAGTATGGTGGCGGCGTTGTTTGGTATTGATCATGAAAGGCCACATCAAGCTGATAGTGATGCGGAAGTTACGGCATTGATTTGGATCCATTGCTTGGATCGTTTACTGGGATTGCCTCTCTTAACGGTACAGCGGTTGAACCAAATTTTCGAAAACGGTAACACGGATTTGGGCTGGTTTCTAGATGAAATTTGTTTATATAAAGAATCAGTAACTAGTGTGGATATGGATACGAATCGTTACTTCCGTCAATTTACATTGAATGTGACGGATTGGGGCGATGAAGATGAGCTTCGAACGGAGTTCGAGGTCACTGAAGCGCTAGGTGCTTCTTTTCAAGCGTTTCAGCAAGGATTGAAATCTGCGCTCCAGCAACGATTCGAGGTGTATGAGGATCGTGAATCCCAGGATCAAATGATTCTGGAAGTGGAGAAGTCTCTCGAGGCCGATCAGCATTTGATGATTGAAGCTGGAACAGGGACGGGCAAATCACTGGGGTACTTGATTCCCTCGATCTATTACGGTTTGAAATATGAGAAGAAAGTGGTCGTCTCGACACATACGATAAATTTGCAGGAGCAGCTGCGTGAGCGGGATATTCCTTTGTTAAAAGAAATTTTTCCTGTTCCGTTCAAAGCAGCTGTCCTCAAAGGAAGAAGTCACTATCTGTGCCTTCGTAAGTTCGAAACGAAGCTCACAACTCGGGACTACGAAAATGGCAGAGAAGACCCAATAACAGCCGCGCAAATGGTCGTTTGGCTAAGTGAAACTGAACATGGGGATGAGGAAGAACTGCACTTTGGCAACAAAGGTGCCCAATTCTGGTACTCGGTTGCGAGTGATACCGATTCTTGTTTAAACCGCATGTGCCCTTGGTATAAGAAGTGCTTCTACCACAGAGCTCGTAATGATGCCAACACGTCAGATGTGATCATCACGAACCATTCCCTCCTCTTTACGGATATGAAGGCTGAGAACCGGCTTCTACCGTCCTACAAGCACCTTGTAATTGATGAGGCGCATCACTTTGAAGAAGTGGCAAGCAAGCACCTCGGAATCGAGCTGCATGCATCAGCGTTCTACCATTCCTTATTGTGGCTGTATAAGGATAATCGCAGCGGTCAACTTCCGATGCTTCGGTTCCGATTACAGAAATCGGATGAGGCGGGAGAGCGAGCAGCGGCATGGAGCCAAACGATTGATGGTCTATTCCCGAAAATTATTTCGATCAAAGAGGACTGGGAACGTTTAAGTGAAGCCCTGTACGAATTGGTTTCCTCCAAAAGTGATCCTTCGCAATCGGAAACTTCGCAATATGTATTGCGTTTGAAACCGGAGACACTGCCTGCAAATTGGCGCGAGCTGTTGATTATGGAGGATAACATTTATCTGAATGCGAATGAGCTTTTGCGAACTTTGGATAAATTGTTGAGTGAGCTAAAGGAACAGCAGGATGGACTTGGTGTTCAAGGATTAGTCACCGATCTAAATGGAACCGTGAAAGAGTTGTATGCCCATCGTGATGCGCTGCATTTCTTTATGAAAATGGCAGACGAAGGGTACGTGTATTGGATTGAAGCCGGCACGTATGCGAAAGCCAAATCGGTACAGCTGAATTCTGTACCAACGGATGTAAGCGGGTTGCTGCAGCAGCATTTCTTTGAAACGAAAGACAGCATTATTCTAACGTCTGCAACGCTTTCAGTGAATAAATCGTTCCAATACTCAGCGGAGCAACTTGGTTTAGCCATTCCGGAGGACGAAGAGTCAGGTAAGCTGAAAACAGTACAGTTGCCATCTCCATTTAACTATCGTGAGCAAGCATTAGTCGTCATTCCACGTAATTTCCCAACGATTAAGGGAGCGGGGGATCCCGTGTTCATCGAAGCACTGATCAACTCTTTGAGTGATGTGGCTCAGGTAACGAAGGGGCGAATGCTGGTTCTATGTACCTCGAATCGGATGTTGAAGCTAGTACATGCAGGGATGAAAGAAAAGCTGAGCCCACATGGCATCACTGTGCTTGGCCAGGGTGTTGACAGCGGCAATCGCAGTAAGTTGACCCGAATGTTCCAAGATAACAAAATGTGCGTGTTACTGGGCACTAGCTCATTCTGGGAAGGTGTAGATATTCCAGGAGATGCGCTAAGTTGTCTGGCGATCATTCGTCTCCCGTTCCAACCACCGAATCACCCGCTTGTAGAAGCCAAATGTGAGAATATCAAGAAGCGCAATGAGAATCCATTTATGAAATTTTCTGTACCTCAAGCTGTTATTCGATTTAAACAAGGCTTCGGTCGATTAGTTCGGAGGGCATCAGACAAAGGGATCGTCATTATCTATGATACACGTGTTATTGAAACGTATTATGGCAAGCACTTCCTCTATTCGTTGCCTGGTCCGAAGATCGAGCACATGACCTGCGAACAAATGCTGCCGAGGATTGAGCAATGGATGGGAGGAGCTTAAGAACGTGAAAACACAAAAAATTTCAGAAGCTGTTGTCCGCAGATTACCTATCTATTTACGCTATCTAAACGAGTTGCAAATGAACAATGTTTCCACGGTGTCTTCTCAGGATTTAGGTCAGAAGTTAGATCTGAATCCTGCTCAAATTCGGAAGGACTTAGCTTATTTTGGCGAGTTTGGCAAAAAAGGAATAGGCTATGATATCAATTATTTGATAGAGAAAATTCGGCAGATTCTTAAATTAGATCGACATATTCAAGTTGCACTCGTTGGCGCAGGAAATTTAGGCAGAGCACTTTGCAATTATAATACGTACTTACGTAATGATATGAAAATTGTAGCTTTATTCGATGCCATGCCTTCTAAGATAGGCGAAGTGATTAATAACTTGGTTGTGCTCCCCATGGATAAAATGAAGTCGGTTATGTCTGAGCTTGGTGTGCGAATCGGTATTATTACCGTTCCCGCGGCTGAAGCACAAAATGTAGCGAATGAATTCGTTGCTTGTGGGATTGAAGCGATCTTGAACTTTGCTCCAGTCATCATCAAGGTGCCGCCGGATGTGCGCGTTCACTATGCGGATTTTACGACCGAGCTTCAAAGTTTAGCCTATTATCTCGATTAGAACGAAAAAGGCACGACCCGCGCAGTTTCAGCGGGTCGTGCCTTTGTTTCTCATTACATGATTAAACGGAATATCGCAAAGTACAGCGTGTAAGCAAGGACCATCGAGATTGGAATGGTAATAACCCAAGTGATTAACATTCGTCCTACCGTGCCCCATTGTACTTCATGGAAACGCAAGACACTGCCTGTCCCGATGATCGCTGAGGAAATAACATGTGTCGTTGATAATGGTTTACCAATGAAGGTTGAGATTTGAATGACAATTGAAGACGTCAAGTCGGCAGCGAAACCGTTAATCGGTTCAATTTTAACAATTTTACCTGAAACGGTTTTAATAATACGCCATCCACCAATCGATGTTCCAAGTCCCATAGCAAGTGCGGCAGCAATTTTAACCCAGATGGGTACATTCAAATCATCTTGCACACCAGCCGCAACGAGACCAAATACGATAATGCCCATCGCTTTCTGAGCATCGTTACCACCATGTGAATAGGAAAGTAATCCGGCGGATAGGATTTGTAACGTACGAAAACCACGATTTAGCTTAGATCTGGAGGTATTCCCTGACCACAGCACGATATTTTTGATCAATACCATAATGAGATACCCTAGAACGAATGCTATAATCGGCGATAAAATGAGAATGATAATAATTTGCGTGAAACCACTCCAGTTAACGCCATTGAAACCAGCACCTGCAATTACAGCACCGGCTAAGGCACCAAGCAATGTGTGGGAGGACGAAGATGGGATGGACAAATACCATGTAAGTAAGTTCCAGATGATTGCTGCAAGCAAGGCTGCAATCACGACTTCAACCCCATTTTCAATCTTCGCAGGATTGGCAATACTTCCGCCTACTGTTTTGGCTACTTCCGATGAAACCATGGCACCAACAAAGTTGAGTGAAGCAGCCATGAAAATGGCGACTCGCGGGCTCAATGCTCGCGTAGAAATGGAAGTAGCAATCGCATTAGCTGTATCGTGGAATCCATTGATGAAGTCGAATAGCAGGGCTAGAGCAACGATAATGATCAAATAAGTTAGCATGAGTTCCTCCTAGCGTTTTCCAAGTGGAAAACTTTCTTCGTACACAGAGACATGTTGTGTCTTAGGAGTAGCGAAGTACTACACTGTCAAGAATGTTGGCAACATCTTCACAAGCATCGGTTGTTTCTTCAAGACGCTCGTAAATTTCTTTGAGTTTAAAATCTTCGTACGGATCTTTGCGCGTGATAAAAATTTGACGAATTCCTTCGCGCATCAAACGATCTCCATCATTCTCTAACTTATTTATAGCCACAGTGTGTTCTGGAATTTGCATATATTTTTTCTTGGCTAAAAGCTTGAAAGCATCTAGCATATGTTGACAGGAGTCTACGATTACACCAGAAAAATCTTTCATGTAGGTATCCGTATGAGAAACATTTAAATAGTCGAAACGAGCAATCGTAGCCTCAATACCATCGGTAACATCATCAACCTTGGATGCAAGAACCATGATATCTTCTCGATCAATAGGAGTGATAAAGACTTTGTTCAAACCTCTGAAAATGTCATGTGTGATCGAGTCTCCTGCATGCTCAAGATCATGAATCGCTGTTACATACTCAATTGGTGGCTTATCACCCATCATGGCAGTGCGAAACAGTTGAGCAGTTTGCAAGGCGTTCTCTGCAGCACGGATAAGAAGTTGCAAGAAATCGACTTCGTTCTTTCTGGTGAATAACGTTGTCATAGAATCCTCCTAATTTTTACTATATGTACAAGTTTTTGAACGAATTTGTGGATCGAGTTTGACCAAATTGTAGAAAAAACTCACAATGAATAAAGTATCATACTCATAAGGTCAAACGCAACGAAAATTCCGTGAATATTTACAATTTCTTAACATGAAGTGAATAGCTTTTGCTTACCTTGATTTTAGAGGCATGAAGATGTAAAGTTTATGGAGCAGTAGTTGTTTATAGAATGAGCATAGAGAGGGTTTTTTACTATGAAAAAAACATTAATTTCAAATGGTATTTTTATTTCTAATAAGGAAGACAAAACATCGATCAAGGGCTGCATGGTTATTGAAGGCAGTCAGATTACATACATTGGGACTGAAGTACCTGAACCGTTAGACAATTACGATGAAGTGATTGACGGAACGAATAAGCTGTACATGCCTGGACTTGTGAATACACATGGACATGCTGCGATGTCATTGCTCCGCGGTTATGGTGACGACTTAGCACTGCAAGTATGGTTAGAGGAAAAAATGTGGCCAATGGAAGGGAAATTTACTTCGCAGGATGTCAAATGGGGAACGCGGTTGTCGATCCTTGAAATGATCAAAGGCGGCACAACGACATTTGTCGATATGTATGACCATATGAATGAAGTTGCCTTAGCGGTTGAGGAATCGGGGATGCGCGGCGTCTTGACCCGCGGTGTGATCGGTTTGTGTCCGCCAAATGTGCAAACAGCTAAGCTGATTGAAGCTACTGAATTTGCAAAGAACTGGCATGGTAAGGCGGATGGTAGAATTACTACGATGATGTCTCCTCATGCCCCTTACACATGTCCGCCAGATTATATCGAGCGTATTGTACAAGCTGCACATGATCTAAATCTTCCAATACATACGCACATGTCGGAAACACGCCGTGAAGTTGAAGCCAATGTTGAACAGTATGGCGCTAGACCTGTGGCGCATTTGGAAAAGCTAGGCGTGTTCACTCGCCCAACGCTTGTTGCGCATGGTGTTCATTTGAACGATGAAGAAATAGCTATTCTCAAACAATATGATGTACGTGTGTCTCACAATCCAGGCAGCAATCTCAAGCTTGCGAGCGGTGTAGCCCGTCTTCCAGAATTATTACGTGCTGGCGTTAAAGTTTCTTTAGGTACAGACGGAGCGGCATCCAATAACAATTTGGACATGTTCGAGGAAATGCGATTGGCAGCTCTTATACATAAAGGAGTAACTGGTGATCCATTAGCGATTCCTGCGAAAGAAGCCTTGTTGCTTGGAACTCGGATGGGAGCAGAATCCATTTGGCTGGAGGATGTCGGTTTACTTGAGCCTGGCATGAAAGCAGACTTCATCGGACTGGATATTGATCAGCCTCATTTTCTTCCGAAGACAGACTTCGTTTCCCACATTGTGTACTCCGCGTGTGCGAAAGATGTCGTTGATGTGTGCGTGGATGGGAAGTGGATCGTCCGTAAAGGTGAGTGTCTTACTTTAGATGAAGAGAAAATTAAGCGTGAATTTGAAAGTTGTTTTGATCGACTAAAAGGTTAATGCTTCGGCAAAGTAAGTGGTTTTGAGGAGGTGCGCGGCAGTTATGAATGCGAAGCGAACGATCACACTTGGCGTTTTTATTGTAGCAACGCTGGGTGTCGTGTTTAGCCGATTCTACCTGAATGTGCAGAACGAACACTGGGATGAGAAACGTGTAGCTGTTGAAAAAGCCTATGTCGGAAGTATGATGACAAAGGCATCAAAAGTGGATTTTTTCTACGGTGATGAGCCGTTTCAGATTGTTTATGGGGAGAACAAGCTAGGACAGCGTTTAATTGCTTGGGTATCAGCGGAAGATGTTCATACGGAAATGGCGGAGGAAGCCTTCACTGAAGAGCAAGCCCGCGCTGCTGTATTGAAAAAGGCGCCGAGCAGTGAAATTGAGCGAGCCATACCAGGCAAATTAGGAAATGACTATGTGTGGGAAGTATTTTATAAGACGAAGGAAGATAGAGGTACGCGGTATTTCTATGATTACTACACTTTCAAAGATGGTACTTATCTGGATACGTATCGGCTCAGCCTTCAATAAGAAGGTTGAGTTTTTTTATTGTATTTTAGACGATGATGATGACTTTCTTGTGTTTCCACTGTTTACATAAGGCATATCGTGTATATGTAGTGATATACTTAACGTATTGCTTTCGAGGCATACAAAACTATCATTAACAGAAAGGTGGATGCCTACCTATGAAGATGAAGCTACGCGTTTTACCTGTTATTTTGAGCGTGATTATATCGGCTGGAGTACTTTTTGGAGGCTGGTTCGCCTATACAAGCTTTGCGATGGAAAATCCATTATCACATATAATTAATACGGTACCGGGTGTAACGAATTCAAATATGAAACTTTCCTCGAATCAAGTGGATGTTGAGTTGACTTTGAAGCCTGACGCTAATTTACGACAAGTTGTTGAATTAATTAAAGAGGAAGGCTCATCGATTATCGGGAAGCGTACGGTAAATATAACAATAAAGAATCAATCCTCGGACAAGCTGGATCAATGGTGGTCTAAAGCGTTATTTGAGGTCGCTCAAGCGATGGAAACGAAGCACTATGCGGATATACCAGCAACTTTACAGAAGTATGCAAATGGTGTGCCCACAATGAACGTGGACAGCGAAATGGACGAGAAAAATGTTTATATTCGATTAACAGATGGTGATGCGACGAAATTTATCATGCTGCCAAGAATCTCCCAGATTGGAGTGTGGCCGAATGAGTAAAATATATAAAGAAATTGGGATTGGATTTATTCCTGTTCTTCTGGTGTTCTTAGCTTTTCAAGGTGTGAATGTGTTACCCATCTTATTCGTGAGTGTGCTTGGCGGTTCGTTACTATATATGATGAAAACCCGCGGCGGTATCGGAGCTGCTGCAGGCGGAGGAGATCGGAAAAGCAAGAATCGCACGCCTTCTTTCCTTACCTTTGATGAAATTGGCGGACAGGATCGGGCGAAGAAAGAATTGATGGAAGCACTTGATTTCTTGATAAAGCATGAGGAAATTAAGAAGCTGGGTATTCGTCCTCTAAAAGGTTTGTTGCTAACAGGTCCTCCAGGGACGGGTAAAACATTGATGGCGAAAGCATCTGCACATTACACCAACTCCGTTTATATGGCTGCTTCAGGTAGTGAGTTTGTCGAGATGTATGTAGGTGTCGGTGCAAGCCGAGTACGTGATTTATTTAAAGATGCCAGGGCTCGTGCTATTAAAGAGGGCAAGGATAATGCCATTATTTTTATTGATGAGATCGATGTGATAGGTGGTAAAAGAGAAGGCGGACAACAGCGCGAGTATGACCAAACATTGAATCAGCTGTTAACCGAAATGGATGGTATTCATACGAATGAAGCGCCACGAATTCTTATCATTGCAGCGACGAATCGGAAGGAAATGCTCGATAGTGCTTTGCTGCGGCCTGGGCGTTTTGACCGGCATATCGAGGTTGATCTGCCAGATAAAAAAGGTCGCTTAGCTATTCTGCATATCCATGCAAAAAATAAACCGTTAGCTGAAGGTGTTACGTTGGAGCAAACGGCTGATCAAACCTTTGGTTTCTCAGGTGCGCAGCTCGAAGGTGTGCTGAATGAAGCTGCTATTTATGCGATGCGTGAGGATAGCCCAGCGATTGAGCAGACTCATTTGGCATCGGCGATTGATAAGGTCATGATGGGTGAACGAACAGATAAAGAAACAGCGAATGATGAGAAAGAACGTGTGGCTTATCATGAATTAGGCCATGCTATTATTGCAGAGCTTGTTCGTCCGGGATCTGTTTCCCAGGTCACAGTGAGTCCGCGTGGTAAAGCGCTTGGGTATGTACGACATAATCCGCCGCAAGATCATTATTTATATACGAAAAATTATATCGAAGATCAGATCATGATTGCCCTTGGTGGAGCGGCTGCGGAAGAAATGATTTACGGAGGTCGCAGTACGGGGTCTCGCAACGATTTCGAACAATCGCTTTCCATGGTTCGTAACATGATGGATGCCGGACTTACCAGCTTAGGTATTATTGATCGTGAGATGGTGACGAAGGAACAGTTGATGAAAGAAAATGCTGCCATCCTGGATGCGTTAATGCTGCGTACGAAGAAAATGTTAGATGAGCAACGTAGTGTGTTTGAGCACTCTTTCGCTATTCTGATGAAGGAAGAAGTACTCTCAGGTGATACTTTTCGTACATTATTTGACGCTTCTGTGTCACAAAGTGCATAATAATGACCGTTGGCCAATTAGGTCAACGGTTCTTGGCTTTACTACACGTATGCAAGATACATATAATTATAGAGGAAGGCAGAAGTCCGGAAGAAGGAGAAACAAGCTATGATGTTTAGAACGATAGGTGTCATTGGCGGAGGGACGATGGGGCAGGGTATTTCCGAAATGCTGGCCGCGCGTGGTCTTGATGTCATTCTTGCTGAGAAAACAACAGAAAAGCTAGACCGAGCGTTTGAGCTTATAATGGTCAGTTTAGATAAGCAAATTGAGCGTTGGGCTTTGACGGAAGCGGAGAAGAAATCCATCCTTTCGAAAATTAAAAGAGCTAACTCGATTCAGGACATGGCTTCCTGCGAGCTTGTCATTGAAACGATTTCAGAGGATTTGAATGCGAAAAAGCATGTCTTTTTCCAGCTCAATCAAATATGCTCGCCTCAAATCATACTAGCAACGAATACTTCTACATTAAGTGTTACGGAGATTGCAGCCATCACGACGCATCCAGAGCGTGTTATTGGTTTGCATTTTCTACATCCGGTTGCCAAAGTGAATCTTGTTGAAATCGTACGGGCGATGAAAACGTCGGACGAGACTTATAATCTTACACGTCAGTTTGTTGACGATGTACTCACCAAAAAGAGTATCAAAGTCAATGAATCGCCTGGCTACATAACGACGAGATTGATCTGTACATTGATTAACGAGGCGCTGCATACTTTATCCGAAGGTGTCGCCTCTGCGGAAGATATCGATCAAGCCATGCGTATCGGCTATGATTTCAAGCATGGTCCATTGGAGATGTGTGATCGGTTCGGGCTGGATGCCGTATTGGCTGCGCTAGAGGGCATGTTCCGTGAATATGGCGATATCAAATACCGGCCTTCGTATTTGCTGAAACAAATGGTACGTGCAGGGCATCTTGGCGCGAAGACGGGAGAAGGTTTCTTCCGTTACGACAAGGATGGTGACCGACTATGAATATTCTGGTTATAAATGCTGGCAGTTCATCAGTGAAATATCAATTGTATGATATGGAAAATGCAACTGTACTGGCCAAGGGTAGAGTAGAACGCATTGGGATGGATACCGCTATCCTTTTGCACGAACCAGCGGGCAAACCCGAATTTCACAAGGTGGATGAAATTCTAGAGCATACAACAGCCATCCGCAGAGTGCTGGATGTACTTGTCCATCCGGAGCATGGCGTGTTGACCGCCATCTCACAGATTGATGCTGTTGGCCACCGTGTCGTCCACGGCGGCGAATCCTTCAAGAGCTCCGTCCTCGTCACGGACGAGGTGAAGAAGGAGATTCGGCGTCTCTTCGATTTGGCGCCACTGCACAACCMGGCGCATATGCTTGGCATCTCGGCGGTGGAAGTGAACATGCCTGGCGTGCCGCAGGCTGTCGTCTTCGACACTGCCTTCCATCAGACGATGCCGGCGAAAGCCTACCTGTATCCGGTGCCGATGGCGCTTTACCGGAAGCATAAGGTGCGCCGCTACGGATTCCACGGTACGTCGCACAAGTACGTGAGCGAGCGTGCCGCTGCCTTCCTAGGACGCCCGCTGGAGCAGTTGAAGCTCATTACCTGTCACATAGGTAATGGTGCTTCCTGCGCTGCTGTATGGGGCGGCCAGTCAGTTGACACGAGCATGGGGATGACCMCGCTCGAAGGTCTGATGATGGGCACGCGCAGCGGCGATCTGGATCCTGCCATCGTGCCCTATGTGATGGGCAAGGAGGATTTGACGATCGGCGAGGTGAGCTCAATGCTGAATAAGCATAGCGGCCTGCAGGCGATCTCAGGGATCTCCAGCGACATGCGGGAGATCATGGAAGCTGTGGAAGCGGGCGATAAGAACGCTACCTTGGCTTTTGAAATGTATGCGTATCGGCTGCGCAAATATATCGGGGCTTACGCCGCGGCGATGAATGGCGTCGATGCGATCATGTTTACCGCAGGCGTAGGCGAGAATTCCGCGCCGCTGCGTAAAGCGGTATGCGAGGGCTTGAGCTTCCTTGGGGTTGATTTTGATGAAGAAGCGAACCTGCATGGTAGAGGGATAGAAAAGCGAATTACGAAGCTTGGTTCACGGGTTGAAGTTCTGGTGGTTCCGACCAATGAGGAATGGGTCATCGCCCAAGATACATACGAACTCGTGCAATCGTTGCCCCGTTGATGGTTTCGTGGAAATCATGAAATAGTGTACAATAGAATGGAATCTCAGTAAGTAGAGAGGAAGGAATGTAAATGAAAAGTACAATAGGTGAAGTGAAACATCATGTCGGCGAGTCCGTTACTATCGGCTGTTGGCTTAACAAGAAACGCTCAAGTGGTAAAATTCAGTTTTTGCAGCTTCGTGACGGTTCGGGATATATACAAGGTGTTGTTGTTAAAAGCGAAGTGAGTGAAGAGGTGTGGGAGGCAGCTTCTAAGCTAACCCAAGAGAGCTCCTTATACATAACGGGAAATGTAAAAGAAGACACTCGCTCCAAAGGCGGTTTCGAACTCGACGTGACTGGCGTAGAAATCATTCAAATCACCGAAGAGTATCCGATTACACCGAAGGAACATGGCGTTGATTTCCTAATGGACAATCGTCACTTGTGGATTCGGAGCCCGCGTCAGCGTGCAGTTCTTGTGATTCGCGCAGAAATTATCAAAGCGGTACAAGCGTTCTTCAATGATAGAGGGTTTCATTTGGTGGATCCGCCAATTTTGACACCATCCTCTTGCGAAGGCACGACGAACTTGTTCCATACAAAATATTTCGATGAAGATGCCTTCTTGACGCAAAGCGGACAGTTATACATGGAAGCAGCTGCGATGGCACTAGGCCGCGTTTATTCCTTCGGTCCTACCTTCCGTGCAGAGAAATCCAAGACACGGAGACATCTCATCGAGTTCTGGATGATCGAGCCAGAGATGGCGTTCGTGGATCACGTAGAGAACCTTGAGGTGCAGGAGCAATTCGTATCTCATATCGTGCAGACGGTCTTGGCCAATTGCCAGGCTGAACTTGAAACGTTGGAGCGGGATACATCGAAGCTAGAGAAAATAAAAGGCAGCTTCCCACGTATCACGTACGATGAGGCTGTTGACTATTTGCAAAAGAATGGGCATGAATTCGAATGGGGCGAAGATTTCGGAGCTCCGCATGAAACAGCTATTGCAGCTCAGTACGAAACACCGGTGTTTATCACCCACTGGCCAACGGAGATTAAGGCTTTCTATATGAAACCAGATCCAAACCGTCCGGAAGTCGTGCTGTGTGCCGATATGATCGCGCCAGAGGGCTATGGCGAAATTATTGGGGGAAGTCAACGGATTGATGACCCTGAATTGATGGAACAGCGCTTCAAGGAGCACGAGCTTTCTCAAGAGGCGTATCAATGGTATTTGGATCTTCGCAAATATGGAACTGTGCCGCATTCTGGTTTCGGTTTAGGCTTAGAGCGCACGGTTGCTTGGATTTGCGGTTTGGATCATGTGCGTGAAACCATTCCATTCCCACGTTTGTTATACCGTCTATACCCTTAAATAGTGGCATTGTCCATGGGGAGAAAGGGGAAAGACGTATGAGTACGCAATCTAATACACAGATGAAGGTCGAAGCGATCCTAATGAATAGCTTCCTGGAGGGGAGTGTCGCGGTACCGAGTTTATTGCTCAAGCATTATCGCGCACTGCTTTTGAGTGAAGTTGACGTCATGACACTGATTCATTTCATATCTTTTGTTGAAAAGGATAGGAACACATTCCCGACGCTGGATGAAATCCAGGAGCGGATGTCGGCGTCACCAGATGTCGTTATTGCTAGTGTGCAGAAGCTGATTCGTGAGCAATTTATCACAATCGATGAGGAAACGCACGAAACAACAGGGTTTCGCAGCGAGCAGTATAATCTGACGCCGCTTTATAAGAAATTAGCAAAACGCGTGGCAGAGCAGCAACTGCAAGAGTTAGCAGATTTGGCGGCGATTACGCATGCACCTAGCGATGAGCGCGTGAAGAACATTTATACAACGATCGAAAATGAATTCGCTAGACCGCTAACGCCAATGGAGCTGGAAACGATCAGCAATTGGCTGGACAAAGACATGTACAAAGAAGAGTTGATCATGACAGCTTTGAAGGAAGCTGTGTTTGCTGGGAAAGTCCATTTCCGGTATATTGATCGGATTTTACTGGATTGGAGTCGCAATCGCGTCTCGACAGTAGATCAGGCCAAGGAATACTCGCAGCGGTTTCGACAGTCGCGATAAGGAAACGCCCATTTTTCACTCCGAAAGGGAGAGGAAATGGGCGTTTTTTTGCTGCTTCTCTGTGTATTTGCCAACGCGCGCGAATCCTGGGCGCGCGTTGTGTCACCGACGTATGGTGCTAACCCCGCGCCCAGCCCCGCAATTCTCCCCCCATTATGATTATTGTGTAATGAGGACTGACTGTAATGTGGAGTTACGAGTGTTATGTGAGTAATTGGTGAGTATAACGATAAAGAGATGATATTGGGGGAAAGTGGAGTAACGTAGCAAGTCACCTAGCCTGTCAAAAATGCAAAAGAGCATTTTACAAATGKGTTCTTCCCACATTTATTAGAAATTGATGCAAATAGGCATCAAATGGGAGTGATTTCAGGAGATTTGCCTGGAAGACCTTAAAAAGGTTGCCTATTTGCACGCATTTACTAATTTCGATCCTAAATAAGTAGAAAAGGTTGTATTTTTGCATTTTTGAGATAGGGAAGAGGAAGTGGAGAGGTGAGAGTGAGAGAGTGTGTGTGAGAGTGAGAGTGAGAGTGAGAGTGAGTGTGAGTGTGTGTGCGATCACTATAAAACTACGCGTTGTCTCACAGCACTCCTGAAGAGCCCTGGCTACCAGCACCCAGCCAAGTGCAAACATGCTCAAAAACCGCATAGCTACGACAACCCTGCCGTTAAGCCACGTTGTCTCCACGCCTACAACAACCACCAGCTACCCCAAGTCCACAGTATCCCGCTACGCCACAATAGCTCATCTGCCGAAATGCCACCATATTATCTAACCTGATAACATTGCCTCCGCCCCACAAACCTCAACCCCGCTTTCCCGCCATAAAGATATGGAACGAGAGGACGCTATTTGAGTTCAAATAGTCAAATAAAAAAGTTGCGGAACGTGGTTCCTCTATTTCGCCACAAACGCAAGAAATGCGCTGAAATTAACGAAATAGCGGACTGACGTTCCGCAACTTTAAATAAAAGGGTGATTTCAAGAAAATAGCAGAACCACGTTCCGTAACTGCAATCTAGAAAGTCCGCACCGCGGCTACACGTGGATTAGATTACTTTTTCAGCAAATGCAAACGGTACACATATTCGAACAAGAATTCGAATGCTTCGAGGTGACGCTTTGCTTCAAAGGCATTCGCACCCCAAGCGTAAATCCCGTGCTTACGAAGCACGATGCCTGGAATACGAGGTACAATCGCGCCTTCGACTAGTTCTGCGATACGGGGAATTTCCGCATAGTTGGGCAGAATCGGAATCTCGATCTGTGCTTCCTCATCCCAAATGTTGAACGCTTTGATCAACTCAACGCCATCAACTGGAATGCTACCACGTTCTCCATACAGCTCGGAAACTAAGTTATTGAAGATCGTGTGCACGTGGAAAATGGCGCCAGCGCCTGTTAAACGGTAAATCTCACTATGGATCAAGGTTTCCGCAGATGGCTTAAGGCCTGTAGCTTCCGTTGGCAAACCATTCTCATTGACAAGAAGGAAATCCTCAGGCGTTTGGACGGATTTATCTCTACCGCTAGATGTGATAGCGAAGGTGAAAGCACTCGGCTCAAAGCCGCCAACACGAATGGATAAGTTGCCGCTTGTCGCAGGGAACCATCCACGCGCCGCTAAATTTGCTTTGATGTCTCGTAATTCAGCGAAGGCACGCTGTTTTTCTTCTAGTAAAATACTCATTTGACGGGTTCAGCCTCCAATTGCTTAATGATATCGAAGAACGTTTCGAAAGGGTGGTACGCATAGCCCAGCCCCTCACAACGCTCGATGAGATGAGATCTGGCAAAAATCGTATCCACTAACTTAGCACCTTCAAAATCGGTGATGCTGTCTCCGATAATAATCCGCTCATAGCGCTCGGGATCGTAGGAACGAATGATGCTTGTTTTGCACATCCCGCAGTCGGTTTGACAATGGGCATCACATGGATTCGGCCATAGAATCTCGATGGTTTCCCCTTCGAATGAGCTGGCATTGCAATAAATATGATTCTCTGGAATCGCAAACGCACGAAGCAATGGATAAATAAAGAAATCAATGCCTCCGCTTGTGATCAAAAGTGTAATCCCTTGCTCCTTACAATAGGAGACAAATTCTTCAAAACCATCCCGGATTCTAGCATTGTTGATCGCATAATCGACAATCTCATCCTTCCGTGAGGTAGGCAGTAGATCGAACATCCCGCCAACACCTTCACGAATGGATATTTGCTGTGTCACAATCTGTTCAACGATGCCTTCCCAACCTTCAGGATTGAAGTGTTTCATAATCGCTACAATGTTATCGTTAACGGTGATTGTACCGTCAAAGTCACAAAAGATAATGCGTTCCTTGCTCATTCTCTAGTCCCCCATGTGTCAATAGCAGATTGTAGCTCTGGATGTGTTAGGGCGTACTCGCGTAATGATGTGCCTTGTAAAGTCGCATCAATCGCTTGGCGGAAAGCTTGTCCCCCAGCAATCGTTCCCATCGGGTGACCATGGATGCCGCCTCCGGCGTTCACGATAACATCCTGTCCGAAATCACGCAAAATGAGCGGAACTAAACCAGGATGGATACCCGCGGAAGGAACCGGGAAGCTTGGTGCTAATGTTAATTGTACATCAGTCGGTGCTTGATACGTGTAATCTTTACGTAAATCCTGCGTTAACAGCACATGCTTAATGGCCAAATTCTCTTCCTTTGGCATCACAACGGAGCCGTATGGGGAAGGGAATAATACCAAATCAGCACCAGCAAGACGCATTAATTTGCCTAGTAGAACAGAAGGGGAGATACCGTAATGTGGCGACGGATAGGTTGCTCCAGCCAAGGCAGGATGTGCCATGATCGGAATGTTAATGTCGGGATCCGAGCTTAATTCATGCAGAACATCGAAACCGTATGCCAACACATTGAAAAGCAACGCATTGGCACCAGCTGCGATGGCTTTTTTGGCTTGGGAAGCTAGTTTGGATGTTGATCCTGTCAAATTAACCGCATAGAGCAGCTTTTGACCCGTTTCCTTCGTGGCTTGTTCAGCTGCTTCAAGACAAATCGCAATGCGTTTCTCCATGGGCGTTAACGGATTTTCGAATAAAATCTCGTCATCCTTGATGAGATCGACGCCACCAGCCGCTTGTAAGTAGAACTGCTCACGCAAGGCTGGCAGTTCATACCCGACAACGGACTTGAAGATGCTCATCAGAAGCGGGCGATCATGCACACCTAGAAGATTACGAACGCCTTGCATCCCGAATTTCGGGCCGGGGAACCCAGCCAGGAAATCAGAAGAGAAGGCAAGGTCGATCAGTTTGATTTTGCCATCCATAGACAGCTTGCCGAAAACAGTCACTAACAACGCGGGGATATCCCGACTATAGTTGACATCGGGGTACGCGATGGTGATGTCCGCATAGCGGTTGGAAGCGGGTTCTCCTGCAGCAGGTTCGTGGACTTCAACGGAAACGACTTTACCCAAATGCTTCTCCATAGAAGCTTTCTGAGCCTCAGGCAGTTCCGTCCAGCTGCCAACGGTGAGACCAACTGCGATGCTTGTTGCTTTTTTATGAAAATCGGCTTTCTCATCGAAACTCCGATACGTTGCTAAACAATATGAACTCATAACGAACTTTCACCTGCTTCACTAGAATCACTTCACTTATGTTCCACTTGTTTCACAGAAACGGATTAAACTGATTTGCCAACAGTGCTGGTAGCGGCAATTTGTTCGCCCATTTCCTTCGTACGAGCGGCACAATGCAACACAGCTTGATGGATAGCTTCATCGAACTGATAGCGATCCAAAGCTTGAATAGCAGCATGCGTAGCTCCATTAGGAGACGTCACTTTGCGGCGTAATTCCGCAGGGTGCTCCATCGTATTTTGTACCATGTGTGCAGCGCCGAGCACCGTTTGGAGCGTTAATTGATTAGCATCTTCTGCGGTTAAGCCGCCTTCGATGCCCGCTTTAATCATCGCTTCCATGAGATAGTACACGTAGGCAGGGCCACTTCCGGAAATGCCAGTAAGGATTTCAAGCTTATCTTCTTCTACAATCGTAACAGTCCCAACCGCTTCAAACATTTGGATGGCAAACTGCTTGAATGTATCATTAACCTTAGACGAGAAGCTCATTCCTGTTGCGCCTAATCCGATGGTGGAGGAAGTATTTGGCATTGTACGCACAATTGGCGCATTGGTTTGCAATAGTCTTTCTGATTTCTCGATGGAAAGGCCTGCAATGACGGAAATTAACAGCTGACGCTCGCTCAAAAGCGGCCCAAGCTCTGCAAAAGATGATTCCACATCTTTCGGCTTCATACAGAGAACAACAACGTCGGCTTCTTGAATAATTGTGTTTTTCGTCGCTTGATCTGAAGTGGCTTGAACGCCATATTCGGAGCATAAAAACGCCAAGCGATCCTGATTGGAGCGATTCATCATATAAACGTTTTGCGGATTCGCGACTTTCGTCTGAATGAGTCCGCGGACGATGGCTTCAGCCATGGAGCCTGCGCCTACAAAGGCAATTTTAGCTTGCGATAACAGGATTGACATCCGTTGTTCCTCCTCTTAAGGTTTATTCGCGTATTTGTCCGGTTCCATAGACACGGTATTTGGTCGAGGTCAAAGCAGGCAGACCCATTGGGCCACGTGAATGAAGCTTCTGAGTGGAGATACCAATCTCCGCGCCAAAGCCAAACTCAAATCCATCCGTGAAACGTGTCGAAGCATTATGATAAACAGCAGCAGCATCTACTTCTTGCAGGAATTTCTCAGCATTAGCAGCATCTTCCGTCACAATACACTCGGAGTGCATCGTCCCGTAATTACGAATGTGAGCTAGCGCTTCATCTAGATCTTTAACAACTTTGATGGATAAAATATAATCCCCGTACTCCGTACCCCAATCGGCTTGTTCAGCTACCAGCATACTTGGTACCAAAGCTCTTGAACGCTCATCACCACGCAGCTCAACATGAACGCCTTGGAAGGCATCGGCAATCGCAGCTAAATGCTTATCCGCAATGGCTTCGTGTACAAGCAAAGTCTCCATACTATTACAAACAGAAGGACGTTGTGCCTTCGCATTAATCCCGATTCGAATTGCCATATCGAGCTGTGCACTTTGATCTATAAAAGTATGACACACCCCTGCACCTGTTTCAATGACTGGGACGGACGCGTTATTGACAACATTTTGAATAAGTGAGTGTCCACCACGCGGAATTAGCACGTCAATGAGGCCATTCAGCTTCAGCATTTCATCGACGGAGCTGCGATCTGCGCTTAGGATTAATTGCAGGGCATCTGCCGGCAGGTCAGAACGCTCTAAAGCTGTATGCAGTACCTCCACAATTTTCTCATTCGAAAATAGGGCTGAAGATCCGCCACGGAGCACAACAGCGTTGCCTGTTTTGAGACAAAGACCAGCCGCATCGACCGTGACATTCGGTCTAGCTTCATAAATAATGCCGATAACGCCGAGGGGTACACGGATTTTGCGAATGCGCAGACCATTAGGGCGATCAAATGATTCAAGCGTATCTCCGATTGGATCAGGAAGCTCAGCGATTTGACGAAGACCTTCGGCCATCGCCGCAATGCGCGTTTCGTTTAACGCCAATCGGTCTAGTAGAGATGCGCTAGTGCCTAGCTCTTTGCCACGCTGCAAATCCTTGCTGTTAGCTTCAATGATCGCTTGTTGCTCCGTAATTAAGGCGTCTGCCATTAGCAGCAAGGCTGCATTTTTTTGCTCAGTTGTAAGATTGCCCATTGCTTGGGCAGCTTGTTTAGCAAGCTTAGATTTTGTAATCACTTCACTCATGGGGAGACCTCCTAGTTAAATATGGATTGGCAATGCGTTAACAATTGTTCCACGTTCAGTTCATAGACCTCGCCTTTACGGCGTTCTTTGCATTCTATAATTCGCTCGCTCGTTTTCTTACCAACGTTTAATCGTAAAGGGAACCCGAGTAAATCCGCATCATTGAATTTCACACCAGGGCGTTCTTCACGATCATCCCACAGGACTGAATAGCCTGCATTGGTTAAGGCGTGATAGATCTCTTCGGATAATGTCATTTGGGCTTCATCCTTCACTTGAACGGTTAACAGATGAATGGAATAAGGAGCAATGGCATTTGGCCAAATGATGCCTCGCTCATCCTGGTGCTGTTCAATAACAGCAGCTAGAACACGAGAGACGCCGATGCCATAACAGCCCATGATCATTGGCTCGGAGACGCCATTTTCATCGCTGAACGTAGCTCCAAGGGATTCACTATATTTGGTACCAAGCTTGAATACGTGCCCAACTTCAATGCCTTTGGCAAAAGCGAGTTCATGCCCGCAATGCATACAGCTTTCTCCTTGGCCCACATTGCGAACATCAGCAAAGGTTAATGCACCAAGATCACGCTGCACATCTACGTGCTGAAGATGATAGTCTGCTTCATTGGCGCCAACAACGGCGTTATTTAAGCCTTGAATCGATGTGTCTGCAAGTAATTTGACGGATGATAGACCAAGCGGCCCAATAAACCCGGCTATCGAACCAAGCGCTTTGATTTCAGCTTCGGATAGCATCGTGATTTCATCTACACCGAGAACCTGCTTCAGCTTGATCTCATTGATTTCGAGATCTCCACGGATGAGCACGATCACAGGCGCGCCTTCCGCTTGGATGGCAACGGATTTGATAATTTGCTGCGGTTCAATGGTAAGGAATTGGCTTAATTGTTTGATGCTCGTTACGCCAGGCGTGAGTATTTTCGTTGGTTGTGCATGTGGCACACCGGTAGATGAGGTACCTTCGTTGGTAATTACGCCAGTGGCTTTCTCCAAGTTAGCCGCATACTGACAGGATGGACAATGTACAATCGTATCCTCACCCACATCTGCCAAGGCCATGAATTCATGCGTATCCGTACCGCCAATCGCGCCGGAATCGGCTTCAACTGCTCGGAATTGTAAACCGCATCGTGTGAAAATGTTAACATAAGCATCGAACATCGCTTGATAACTCGCGTCAAGTCCGCTTGCGGAGCGATCAAAGGAGTACGCATCCTTCATAAGGAATTCACGGCCACGCAGCAGGCCGAAGCGAGGTCTGCGCTCATCGCGATATTTCGTTTGGATTTGATATAGCGTGACAGGTAACTTTTTATAAGAATGAATCTCATCTTTAACGAGTGTTGTAATGACTTCTTCATGTGTAGCGCCTAAAGCAAACTCACGACCATTGCGGTCTTCAAGCCGCATTAATTCAGGACCGTAGACATCCCAACGACCTGAGGCTTTCCATAATTCGGCAGGATGGAGGGCAGGCATGAGCATTTCTTGTGCACCAGCGCGGTCCATTTCTTCACGTACGATCGTTTGAATATGTTGAAGGGCCTTAAGACCCAAGGGTAAGTAGGAATAAATACCGCTGGATAACTGTCGAATGAGTCCTGCTCGCAGCATGAGTCGGTGACTGGCTGCCTCGGCATCTCCCGGTACATCTCGTAATGTTGGGTTTAGTAATCGTTGTTGTCTCATGTCAAAGGCACCCATTCATCGCGGTGGATTACTTCGATGCGTGAAACTTCGACACGCTTCTGGACTTCGTCGGTCGATAGGCCTGCCGCGGCTTGCACTTGCCAAGCCGCATAATTGACGACGCCGCGGCCCAGCAGCGCGCCTTCACTGCAAATCACCTCGACGACGTCGCCGGGGTGGAAGTCGCCAACCGCTGCCGTGATGCCAGCGGGGAGCAGGCTCTTCCCACCGTTGATCAAGGCCGCCTTGGCGCCTTGATCAACGATGATTTGCCCTTGGGGCAGCGAGTGGAAGCCGACCCACTGCTTCTTGACCGGCAGATTGTTCAGCGCCGTGTCAAAATACGTTCCCTTGCCCGTTCCGCCAACGGCAAGGTTCAGATCACCCTCCTCCAGCACGCGCCCGATGAAGACCGGCACGCCCCCGCGCATCGCGATGCGCGCGGCCTCGACCTTGGAGCGCATGCCGCCGGTGCCGACCGCGCTCCCAGAGCCTCCAGCGAAGCTGAACAGCTCATCGCTGATGGCGTCTACGCGATCGATACGCTGTGCGTTCGCGTTCTTGCGAGGATCGTCCGTGTATAGGCCGTCCATATCGGTAATGATGATCAATTTGTTCGCTTTGACCAAATTGCCTACCAATGCCGACAACGTATCATTGTCGCCGAATTTCAATTCATCTACCGAGACGGTGTCGTTMTCGTTAATAATCGGGACGACGCCGCGCTGCAGGAGCTCGTCAATCGTCATCATCGCGTTCTGCACGCGCTTGCGGTTGGAGAAGTCGTACCGAGTCAGTAGAATTTGCGCCACGCTTACGCTGTGGGAGGCAAATGCTTCATGGTACGCCTGCATTAAGAGCGCTTGGCCGACGGCTGCGGCGGCCTGCTTCTCGTGCAGCACCTTGGGCCGTGTGCGGTAGCCAAGGGAGGTGAAGCCTGCGGCTACTGCGCCTGAGGTCACGAGCAGCACTTGGCTGCCGCTGCGCTGCAATTGTGCGAGTTCAGCCGCAAAAAAACGTATTTTATCCGGATTCAAGCCACCCGTATCTGAGGTTAATGAGGAGCTGCCGATTTTGACGACGATTCGCTGAGTCATGTTCATCCCATCCTTCGATTTAACTATGTAGATACAAAAAAGACTCCCGTCCTTAAAACATAAGGACGAAAGTCTGTTGCTTCCGCGGTACCACCTTAGATTAGCGCATATCAAATAGAAAGCACTCAACTCTAGATTCCCTGTATAACAGTAGGGTTCTGTTCAACTCATCGTTGACGGTTCAGGGGCGGGTTCGGATTCGGTTCACGGTAAGCTCTCTCAGTCGGGTGGAGCTTACTCCCTGGTTACGTGCGGCACGATTCGTACTATTCCCATCATAACGTTGCTGTTTGGAATTTTTATTCTATCTAGAATAGCATGGTAGTCGAGTCTTTGTAAAGGTATAAATGGCTTGCCATTAAAGACCTTTGGATACTTAGGTGTTAAAAAAGATTTAATTTCCCAATCCGCTGCACAGCTTCTTCCAACCGTGCTTCCGAAGAAAGAAGGCCCAGTCGGACGTAGCCCTCACCGTGCGTTCCGAAACCAACGCCTGGTGCAACGACAACTTTAGCTTCTTCCAGAAGTAAATCTGCAAGACTCTGTGAGGAATGACCTTTCGGTACTGGCAGCCACGAGAAGAAGGATCCTTGCGATGGCTTTGCGTTCCAGCCGATGCTGGCAAGTGCCGTATACAACGCGTTCCTACGACTTTCGTACACATCACGCAGTTCTGTGACACAGTCTTGTGAGGACGTTAAAGCTGTAGCCGCCGCCGCTTGGATACCGCCAAACAAAGAGCAATAGTAGTGATCTTGCATCAAGTTAATGAGACGAATGACTTCTTTGTTGCCAAGGGCAAAGCCTACACGCCAGCCGGCCATATTGTATGTTTTGGACAAGGTATAGAACTCAATGCCTACTTCCTTGGCTCCAGGGGTTTGCAGGAATGAGATCGGCTTCTGACCATCAAATCCAATAGCTCCATAGGCGAAATCACTGGCAACAACGACACCATTTTTCTCAGCGAAGGCAACTGTTTCCTCATAAAAAGAAGCAGGAGCTGTCGCACCCGTCGGATTGTTCGGATAATTAATGAACATCAGCTTAGCACGGTCCAGATCAGACAGCTTTAACTGCGAATAGTCAGGCAGGAAGTTATTTTCCTCACGTAACGGCATGAATGCCATTTCGGCATGGGCTAGTGCGACACCTGACCAATAATCAGGATAGCCAGGATCAGGAACTAGGCAAACATCGCCAGGATTCAATAAACATTGGGCAATTTCGATGAGACCTGTTTTGCCGCCGAACAAGATCGCAACTTCGCTATCGGGATCTAGATCCACGTTGTGATCCTCTTTATAACGCTGTGCAATCGCCTGTTTCAGAAATGGAAAACCGCTGAATGGCGGATATTTATGATACAACGGATTCGCAGAAGCTTCCTGTATGGAAGTCACAATATGCGGAGGCGTAGGACGGTCAGGATTCCCTTGGCCTAAATTAATGACATCATGGCCAGCGGCGATTTGTGCATTTGCTTTACCAACGAGCGTTGCGAAGAATTGTGTAGGCAGGCCCTTCATTCTTTCAGCTGGTTGTATGGCAAATCGAGAAGTTGTTGAAGATACGTTTGTCACGATTTAATTCACACTCCGGAGGTCGGGATTTTAAACTATACCCTAAATGTAACATGATTAATCTTTTTTTCATAGTCGATGAAGATAATCGATTGTACTTCATTTTGACATTGACATATGATGGAACCATAGATCGGCGAAGGAGATGAATGAGGATGACAAATCAAGCTCATGTAGCGGATGTTTTTCTGCAGGAATCGATACGTGCTTTTCAAAGTATGAAGAAGTTGGGCGATAAATCATTTGCCCAGACAAATGAGGTCTTCTTTTATCAGACTATAGATGAAGGGTCGAATTCCCTTGAAGTGATCATCAAGCATATGCATGGCAATATGTTGTCCCGTTGGACCGATTTTCTAACCACGGATGGTGAAAAAGAATGGCGAGATCGCGATGCTGAGTTTGAAGGGGATCGACTTTCCCGGGAACCATTACTAGCGCTTTGGGAAGATGGCTGGCAAGTGTTGTTTACAACCCTCGGCTCATTAACTTCCGAGAATGTGCTTTCACAGGTGCTTATTCGAGGTGAGAGTCATACTGTCTTACAGGCTATTCAGCGTCAAGTGTCGCATTATGGGTATCATGTTGGGCAAATTGTTTTGTTGTGCAAGCATTGGTCTTCTCAGGATTGGCAGACGCTCAGCATCGCAAGAGGTCAGTCTAAGCTTTTTAAACCTACGATGTAGTATAGTCCGATTTGCATGGCAAGTGAATGTTGAGTTAAACGCATATTTCGACTAGTATGTACACATACGCATTTTTCTTGTTCCTGGAAGGAGTATTTCGCTATGTCTTCACAATTACTTAATGTTGCTCTAATTCAAATGGATATTACAATCGGAAATCCGAATGCGAACTTTGCTCATTTAGAGAAGTTACTTTTGGAAGCCGTTGAAGCGGCACAGAAACCTGATGTCCTTATTTTTCCCGAAATGTGGAATACAGGCTATGCTTTAACAGAAATTCATGAGCTGGCCGATGTAAATGGTGAGAGAACGAAAACGTTCTTGAGCAATTTTGCGCGGACTCATCAAGTGAACATTATTGGTGGATCGATTGCGGATAAAAAAGAAGATCGTGTGCTCAACACGATTTATGCATGGGATCGCGAAGGTAACGAAATCGCAGAATATTCCAAAATTCATCTGTTCCGTCTTATGGATGAGGAGAAATTTTTGCACAGTGGAGAGCAACTAGGCTTGTTTGAGCTAGAAGGTGTGCCTGCTGGGGCGATGATTTGTTATGATATTCGTTTTCCGGAGCTGTCACGTAAATTAGCGTTAGATGGAGCACGTATTTTGTTCGTGCCTGCAGAATGGCCGCATCCACGCCTGCACCACTGGCGTACATTGCTTATGGCGCGAGCGATTGAGAATCAAATGTACGTCGTTTCTTGCAATCGCGTTGGGACGAGCGGTACGACCAATTTCTTTGGACATTCGATGGTCATCGACCCTTGGGGCGAGGTTTTGGTTGAAGGTGATGAAAGTGAAGCGATCTTGCGTGCGACAATCGATTTAGAAGAAGTTGTCCGCGTTCGAGGTAAGATCCCCGTTTTTGAAGATCGCCGGCCCCATTTATATTAAAGGATGTTCTTAAAGTCGTCTTTTGATCGCGAAGCAAACCAGGTAGTATTTCGACATCGAATCTTGTGTTAACCTGTGAAATCCGGTGCTCATGTAGGTTTTGCCTACACTCCGCTCCTCCTTCTTCAGGTTCTCACAACCTTCTCGGCGCTGAAAACCCAACTATTAGAACTCTTATTATATTGGGAGATTGATTTTTGCTGCGATATTCTGTAAACTAAGACCAATTGAATGATCAATTATGGCTGTGAAGGATGAATAGTACTTGACGGACTTCATGTTCAGCGAGCTGGGGATGGTGAAAGCCCAGAATGAAGGTCAAGGAAACGGCTATCCGGAGCCTATACGATAAAGGGGATATATGCTTGTATCAGGTATATCAACTAGGGTGGAACCGCGGGTGCTAAAGCTCTCGTCCCTAGGCATTATTTGATGCCTTTGGATGTTGAGCTTTTTTGATGTTTGCTCATATCCAAACGGTATTGTCATCGGGCGAAGACCCACATAGAAGAAGCTTAAGGAGCGATTGAACAATGAGTGTAACAATGGAGCAAGTCGTCGCATTGGCGAAGCACAGAGGTTTCGTATTCCCAGGTTCAGAAATTTATGGCGGTTTGGCAAATACGTGGGATTACGGCCCGCTTGGTGTTGAGTTGAAAAACAACATTAAACGCGCATGGTGGAAAAAATTCATTCAAGAATCCCCTTATAACGTAGGATTAGACGCAGCGATCTTGATGAACCCGCAAGCATGGGTGGCATCCGGTCACGTTGGTAACTTCAACGATCCAATGATCGATTGCAAAAGCTGTAAAGCCCGTCACCGTGCGGATAAATTGATCGAAAACAAGCTGGCTGAGAAGGATATCGAAATCATCGTTGATGGCATGACGTTCGATGACATGATGAAATTGATCGTGGAACACAACATCGTGTGTCCAGATTGCGGAAGCAAAGATTTCACAGATATTCGTCAATTCAACCTGATGTTCAAAACGTTCCAAGGCGTAACAGAAGCAAGCTCCAACGTTGTATACCTTCGTCCGGAAACAGCACAAGGGATCTTCGTTAACTTCAAAAACGCACAACGTACGATGCGTAAGAAACTGCCATTTGGTATCGGTCAAATCGGTAAAAGCTTCCGTAACGAAATCACGCCGGGTAACTTTACGTTCCGTACGCGTGAATTCGAACAAATGGAGCTTGAGTTCTTCTGCAAACCAGGTGAAGACATGAAATGGTTCGAGTACTGGAGAAGCTTCTGCCATAACTGGTTGCTTTCCCTAGGTGCAAAAGCCGATAATCTTCGTCTTCGTGATCATAACGAAGATGAGTTGTCTCACTATAGTAACGCGACAACGGATATTGAGTACAAATTCCCGTTCGGTTGGGGCGAACTTTGGGGTATCGCGGATCGTACAGACTTCGATTTGAAGCAGCACATGGCGCATTCCGGTGAAGATTTCAACTACATCGAGCCTGAGACGAATGAGCGTTATGTTCCTTATTGTATCGAGCCTTCCCTAGGGGCTGACCGTGTTACTTTGGCGCTTCTGATTGATGCGTTTGAAGAGCAAAAACTTGAGGGTGATGACAGCCGAACAGTGCTTCACTTCCACCCTGCATTGGCTCCAATGAAAGCAGCGATTTTCCCACTTTCCAAGAAGTTAAATGAAGGTGCACAGGCTGTATTTGCTGATCTAGCGAAGCATTTCATGGTGGATTATGATGATACTGGTTCGATTGGTAAACGTTACCGTCGTCATGACGAGATCGGTACGCCATTCTGTATCACGTATGACTTTGAATCCGAAACAGATGGTCAAGTAACGGTTCGCGATCGTGATACGATGGTTCAAACGCGTATGCCGATTTCTGAATTGAAAGCCTTTATCGAAAATGCCCTACAATTCTAATCGTTAAATAGATGAAACCCCCTTGTAAGCTCGTCAAAACGACGTAGGCTTGCAAGGGGTTTTTGTCTTCTAGATAACATAATCTAAAACTTCGCTGTAAGGTAAGTAACGTCGAACTTCACGCAGCGGCGGTGTATACACATGGAGTGAAATAGCCGGTTCATGAAATGGATTGCTTAACTGGTGAATTTGATCTGCAGGCGCAGTGAAATATTCCCCTGCTTGGATGAAGTCATCCTTTTGAGCAATAGGATAGCCTTCTGTATCTAATGAGAAGGTTGAATTCACTAAGGATCCTGAGACTAAATAAGCCGCGCCAATGGACAAGCCATGATTATGGATGGCTGTAGAGCGAGAAGCCGGAATGTGAATGACGATAACTTCCAGTTCGGGTGAGCTAAACACCACATTTCTGCCATAGGGTAGTTGAGAGGGCTCGGTTTTGAATTCTGGAACGAAGAGTAGATGTCTCTCTATCGATTGTAGTGCCTCTTTTAATTGTTCCAGTGTTGGTGCATGCAACTTACAGAATGTCTGTTCAATTGCTCTAATGAGCGTCATTGGCATCTCGCCTCCTAGGCATTCTTATCTCTTTATCAACATTATTTGGTGAATGGATAAGTTTTTTTTATATAATATGCCTTCAGTTTCGAAAAGGTTAGGGGATATTCGAACAATTTTTTGAGTGGATATTAGAATTGATTAATTCTAGTGGAAGAAAGATGAGTGGAGATAGTCGAATAATCGACTAATTMAGGCGGAATAGTAGCAAATAGTTGAAGCGGTTAGCAGATTTAGTAGCGATTATCAGGGATCCTTTTAAAACAGGACACTTTTTTCGTATATATCCTACGAACGGCACATGCCAAGAATCCTTAATCATGATGGAAAACCTGTGAACGCTGTCTTTTTGTAGTGCAAGTATACTATCTTACTAGAATTACTACCTTTGCACTATTTCAAGCATTCGATTTGAGCCTTATAGTTAGTGACACATGCGCGAAAAATACATAAATTTGTAAAGGTTGTGAAGATAGGGGCGACGGCATACGACAAATAATTCAATTCTACTCACAGCATGGATGCTAGTTCATTTCGGGGTTACATAGGGAAAGGGAGTGGGATTGATGAAAGGTTTAGCTGAAGAGACGCAAATGCATGAATTTACAGAGAGAGTCGGCATCTCACAAGCGGAGATAGCCAAGCTACATGAGAAATCATTTCTTAATGGCGTTCAAAGAGATTCGACGCGCGTGAGGTTTCGCGTGCAAGGAAAGATGATGGAACGGCTACTAGCTAAAAACCAAGGACTCATGGATGTCATCCTTCGGCAAGCACATCTGAAGACGAACACCTTCTACTTTCCTAATTTACTGATGGTCACGGATAATCATGGTGTCATCTTAACGATTAATGGGGATGAACGATCCATCTTGCAAGCCGCGAATTTGAACAACATCGGGATTGGATCTTCGTTATCGTTGTCTAGTGCGGGGACCAATGCGGTTTCGGCAGCTATTGAACTTCAGCGTCCAGTTTGGATAAGCGGGGAGGATCACTATCTGGATACGATGCACAACTGGGTGACAATGTGCGTTCCGATTCAAACAGCGGATAGTCAGATCATCGGCTACTTAGTTTTGACTGCCTTTCAGTATATTTCAGCACCTTTTATGTATCCATGTATCAAATCGATTGCTCTTCTGCTTGAATATGAGCTCAGAAAGACCGAATTGCAAAGTAAAACATGGTTCGTTGAGGAAATGCTGGAAGAACGATTGAAAGCTTTCAAGCTAACGCTGCGTGAAAAGGAAGTCGCGACGTATTGGTTGCTTGATTACGATTATAAGCAAATCGGCAAAGTCTTGGGGATCAGTGAAAATACGGTGCGTGTCTATGTAACGAAAATCAATCGCAAGTTGAAAGTCAATTCCAAAGCATCATTGATACTTAGTGTTCTTGGCGCTATTTAGAGTTTACACCAAGAAGACATACATATGCATTACATAATCTTTATACATATTGACGTATTAAGCTGAGAAATGGTTCAAATTGTAGAAAAAAGCTTCGATCTTTCACGATGTATGTGGGGATTGGGGCTTTTTTTATATGTTCAACGTCCATAGGACTTGAATTAATAGAAAGATTTGTAGTGAAAAACAAGCAGCGGCCCGAGAAGTTCGGGTTTTCTACGAGTAAATACCATGGAAATCCCTTACATGCTTTGGCATGGTTAGAATTTACATATACGATGAAGACCCATTTTTTAAGGAATTTGCTGAAAAAGCGCGTTCGATCAGATATATATGCAAGTGATATATAGAAGTTGTTAATTTTACAAGGCCAATGGGCGCATCGAAAGAACTATATGAAACCGCTTCCTAAGTACGACCTCATTAGCGAAATCCCGACTTCAGCCCCCTGTTTCTGCCCCCAACTAGATTGAATTCCCTATAAAATAGCGTCTGAATGGCTAACGTGGCTTAAGAATTATAGTTCATGCATTAGGTCATTTGAATTAATAAATATGTATGATTTGCTCTACAGAAATTACCGTCTATATTTGAGGCATCCCACCGAAACGGGAGGGAAAATGTCGAGCTTTGAGGGACGGTTGGCTATGAGACAAAGAAGAAGGGCCTTGATCCTGCAGCCTATTAAATGGATTCTTCTTCTAGGCGTCGTCGGTTCTGGAAGTGTATATGGATTATCGGCGGCAGGGTTCATTGAGTGGAATTCAGAACACAAACTGGAAAGCTTGATGTTCTGGAAAAACACGGATCATGCTTCAACGAAAGAAACAGCGCTTGCAGCTGGCGTGGACAAAGAAAGTGCGAAGCCATCGGTTAATCCGGTATCAACGCCAACAACTACGGCCACGGCATCACCAACAGCTGTACCTGCTAGTACACCTATAAGTACAGCAGCAACAACTTCAGCAGACAAGACGTCAACATCGGGTCTGCAAGTCATTTCGCAAGCGCAGAGTATTGTTGCTGTAAATGCGAATGAGAAATCATGGCTAGAGCAGGTGGGACTGATCAAGATTGAGTCAGGGAAGCTATTTTCCTTCCAGGCTTGGTTGACCGAGATCAGCAAAGGCAAAATGCCTGAGAAGAAGGCAGATGAGTTATCGCATGTGGCATCCTTATTGTATGAAGCTGCACTGCGTGCTGGCATGCAAGTAGGTGAACGTTATCCGCATCAAGATAATCCCGCTTATGCAGCTGCTGGATTCGATGTTAATTTTCAAAGCGAGCTGAAAGATTTAACCTTCTATAATTCAATCGGCGTACCCATAACAGTTGGCGTGATATACAACGGGGAAACACCTGTTGTTACGTTCAATGGGAAACCGAAAACGGATTGGAAAGCTCCGAAAATTACGGTTAGTAAAGAAGTATTCGCACCAGAGAGTATTGTACTCACGGATTTTACACTGGCTGGTCAAGGTGATAAACGTAGTGAAGGTCAATCAGGACTTCTAGTCAAGGTATTCGCTGATGTGAAGAATGATGGCAAGAACGAGTTGAAATATAAAGATTACTACGCACCGCATCCCATTGTCATTGCGAAGGCGCCAACAGCGGAAGAGCTGAAATCACCTTAAATCACTTGTTAGGTTGCACAGATCCGTCACGTACTCTATTAACAGAAGGGAGGACCCCCCAATGCGCATAGGTGAATTATTTGTAATGAACGGACTCATCACAGAGGATCAGCTTGAACAAGGGCTGAAGCAGCAGGTGCACACGAGGAAGAAAATCGGTGAGATTCTTATCGATAAAGGGTTGATCACAGAAAGACAACTGGTTGAAGTTCTCGAATTTCAGTTAGGGTTTCCGGTTGTTAACATGTTTGAGACACAACTCGATATGCAAACCGTTCAGCTTATCCCAGAAACGCTTGCTCGTAAGCACTGTGTGATCCCGATTGAACGTAAGAATGGCAAAATCAAAGTTGCCATGGTTGATCCGTTGAACTATGGAGCCATTGAAGAAATTCGAATGGCGACGAACATGAGTGTGCAGCCAGTCATAGCCATTCGTTCTGAAGTCGAGCAAGCCATCACAAAAAATTATGGCATGAAAGAATCTGTCGATGAATTGATGGTCGACTTAGATAAAATCGAGATCAAAGATGAGGAATCCGAAGCGAATGATCAAGGATCACCGATCGTAAAGCTGGTCAATCAAATCATTCAATCCGCTGTGCAGCAGAGGGCGTCCGACATTCATGTTGATCCTCAAGAGAAACAGCTGATCGTGAAGTACCGAATCGATGGTGTGCTTCGAACGGAGAAAGCGCTACCGAAGCATATGCAGGGAGTTTTGACCGCAAGATTGAAAATCATTGCAAAGTTGAACATCGCGGAAAGACGACTACCGCAAGATGGTCGAATCCAGATGCAGGTGGATAACCGCCGAATTGATATACGGGTTTCGACATTACCGACAGTTCATGGTGAAAGTATCGTTCTTCGGATCTTAGATCAATCGGCAGGTGTTAAAAAAATTGCCGAATTGGGGCTCAGTGACGCGAATTTGGTGAAATTCGACAAAATGATTCAGAAGCCCAATGGGATCATGCTGATCTCAGGACCTACGGGAAGCGGGAAAACATCAACACTCTATTCAGCATTGGGTCAATTAAATGGTGATGATGTCAAAATCATTACGGTTGAGGATCCCGTCGAGTATCGAATGAATGGTGTAACGCAAGTACAGGTTAACTCGCAGATTGGTCTAACTTTCGCTTCTGGCTTACGATCCATTCTCAGGCAAGATCCGAACATTGTTATGGTCGGGGAGGTCCGGGATGCGGAGACTGCAGAAATTGCGGTACGTGCTTCCCTAACGGGGCACTTGGTGTTAAGCACCATTCATACGAACAGTGCCGTCAGTACGATTAGCCGACTTGTCGATATGGGAATTGATTCCTATCTCATCGCTTCCTCGCTCTCCTGTATCGTAGCTCAGCGCCTAGTGCGGCGCGTATGTCGTGAATGTGCAGCCCAGGTACCTGCCAGAGAGGATGAAATGAAGCTGCTAGAAACGCATGGGCTGCTAAACGGAACTGAACAACAACTGGCGGGGACTGGAACAGGGGTTGTAGTACCTATGACTTCGCCGAGAGCCATGGATAAGCCGATTATGGTAACGAGGGGCAAGGGCTGTGGAACATGCAATAAAACAGGTTACAGAGGTCGTATCGCCGTACATGAACTGCTAGTTGTCGATGAACCGCTTCGCAGCCTAATCGTGCAGAATCGACCAGTTAGCGAGTTGGAGCAGCATTTGATGAAGAATGGTTTTAAAAATATGCTCTACGATGGCTTGCTCAAGATTCGCCAAGGTCATACCACAATTGAAGAAGTGTTGAAAGCCGTGGCAGACGAATAGCAGTGAAATGAAGAAGCTATGAATGGGGGTGAACAATAACTTGGCGAACTTTACTTATGAAGCCGTCAATGAAAGCGGTAAGAAGCTGAAAGGGATGGTGAAAGCTCAGAACAAACAGCTGGCGATTACGGAGTTGCGAGGACGCGGGATAACCATTCGGAGCATCCAAGAGCAGCGGAAGACAACGATGGATCTGGAGATTCATATCGGTAGGGCAGTCAAGCTAGAGGACTTCGTCATCTTCTGTCGGCAATTCGCTACGTTGATCCGAGCCGGGATTCAAATTGATCAAGCTGTTTCGATTCTGGAAGATCAATCCACCTCCAAATATTTGAAAGCAGCATTAGGTGATATCTCGGAGCAAATCAGAAGCGGGCACCCCTTATCGAAAGGGATGGGCGAACATCCGAAAGTATTTCCCGATATGTTTGTCAATATGATGGCTTCCGGTGAAACCGGCGGTAATTTGGACGAGGTTCTGGAACGAATGGCGGATCATTACGAGAAAGAACACAAAACGGTTCAAAAGGTTAAGTCAGCGATGACTTACCCAATCGTTGTTTTGATAATCGCCATTGGTGTCGTTATTTTCCTACTTCTGAAAATTGTCCCAACTTTCGCAGATATGTTCCTAGAGCAAGGGTCCGAATTACCACTTATCACTAAATTTGTCATGAACTCCAGTGATGCCATCGTGCATTATTGGTGGATGTTCTTGGCAGGGCTGGTAGGTGTGATTATCTTGTATCGGAGCTTTGCTTCGAGTGAAGAAGGAAAGTACTGGATCGATACGATCAAGTTTAAGATTCCGGTCTTTGGTATTATTCTCAAAAAAGCTGCAGTTGCTCGAATGACGCGTACGATGTCCTCTCTGTTCGTGAGTGCAGTGCCTGTCTTACAGGCCCTGGATGTAACCGCGAAAGTAGTTGGTAATCGGGTGATTGCCAAGGTGCTCCGGGATGCCAAAGACAGCTTGCAGCAAGGTAAAATGCTATCGGAACCGATTCAGAAAAGTGGTATTTTCCCCAAAATGGTTGTGCAAATGCTAATCATTGGGGAGGAGACAGGGCAAGTCGATAATATGCTAGCCAAGATTGCTGATTTCTTCGAAGCGGACGTTGATCAGAGTGTAGATCGATTAAAGGCGGTGATTGAACCCCTCATGCTGCTCTTTGTTTCCAGCATAGTTGGTGTAATTGTAGCAGCGATCATGAGTCMGATGTTCAAAATGTACGATAATTTCCTTAACTAATTTCTTACTAACTTGAAGGGAGGTGATAGACAAACATGTCGCAGTCTTTACAAGCATTACAACATAACGTAAGTCAAGATTGGCAAGATCAGGTACATAACCAAAATAAACCTAGAGGTGGGAATGCAATGAACGAATTGACAATGAACAGCAAAAAGATGAATTTCCGTTTACCGAAGTTTTCGAAATTTTCTTTGAAAGAGTTAAACAAAAACCAAAAAGGTTTGACTTTGATTGAGTTGCTAGCGGTTATCGTTATCATTGCGATTATTGCTGCGATTGCGATTCCATCTGTTGGAGGAATTATTAAGAATGCACGCGTAAGCGCACATAAATCGAATGCCCATATGGTCATTGATGCAACGCGATTAATGATTACAGGTCAAGGTTTAAGCCCTGCTGAAGCTACAGACGCTGCTGGTTGGTCCTTGGATAAATTGGAAAAAGGTGGATTCTTGGAAACTGTTCCCAAAAATCCATCTGACAAACCAAACGGATATGATAAAGATCTTTCCAAGGTTGTTGTTACACAAGATGCGACGACAGGAAACTACACGTATACGGTTTCACTTGTGAAGGCAGGTACTGGTGGGGTATCACACATCACGTCCGTTAAAGAAGTAGATATTGATGCATTGAAATTCGGTACAGCCACAACAGACGTTCGAGAGTAATTAAACAAGCGCGCCGTCTTCGGGCGGCGCGCCAATTTCAAGTCAAGTATAACCGAGAGGAGTTACCGCAATGTTCGCAAAGAAAACGAGCAAGTATACATACGGCATGCAAATTTCGGATACAGAAGCGAAGTTGGTTGAAATCATGAACGTGAATGGACAGGTTACCCTGACACAGCGTCATTCCATTGCGCTGGATAGAGGCAGTATTAAACACGGAAAATTCGTGGACGAAGATTCGGTCATTGCGCGCATTTCAACCCTAGTCAAGCAAATTGGGTTACAAGGTGCACATATCAATGTGACGGTGCCACTATCCAATGTGGTTCTCCGTAAATCCGTTTTTTCGGCCTTAAAAGATAAAGCTTTACGTAATATGATCGACGTTGAATTACATGGCGGACAGCAATTGCCTTTCAAAAATCCGGTGTTTGATTTTGTTCGACTCGGAGCCCCGAAAGATGAAGCGGCTGCTTCTTCAGAAGGTGTAGTGAAGTCTTCCAAGTCTTCGGCACAAGAGGAAGTTCTCATCTTTGCGACACCCGGCGAGGTGGTTGAAAGCTATGCACACGTCGTCAAGCAATCAGGGTTAGTGCCAGTAGCTGTTGATTTGGCACCACTAGCTCTTCATCGTATGTTGGTACGTCATACCAAATTAACTGGATCCGCGATGAAGGAACGATTCATGCTGCTGCATGTCGAGCCAGATCATGCGGATGTTAGCATATTCGTAGATGGCATCCCTGTATTTTTTCGATCGATTCAGATTAATACGAGTTTCTTCTTAGATACAGGCACTGATCAGCTTGCAGCTTATGCGCGCAATCTATCTATGGAGCTTGGTCGTGTTTTGAATTATTTCCAATACACGGTTTCCAACGATCAGAAGCATGTCGAGCTCGTTTATTTGGTAGGCGATCATGAATGGATCACGGCACTTCCAGAACATCTAGAGAGTGCTTTCACAGGTGAGATTACATCGTTTCCATTGCCTGCCATTCTGAAAGATGAAGACACAACATGTCAAGCCTACGCGGTTCCAGTTGGACTGGCGATGAAAGGAGCTTAAGGACGATGAGTGCAGGCGTACAGAAGCTACAATCCATCGAAATTAACTTGCTGCAAATGCGGCACGAAGAACAAGCAGGAACTAGTCCCATTCTCCGCTATGTGTTTCTGACTGCGATCGTGGTGGTGGTCGGTGGAATGGGATGGATGTATACGAGCGCAAAGTCAGAAATTAAGAACGCGAATAAGGCATTGGAGCAAGTGAACCTTCAAATTAAAGAAAGTCAAACGAAGATTGCAAGCTCCCCTTCGGCTGGGGCGGTTGCTGATTTCGTTGCTTTACCGAAACAACTCCTCGCAAGCAAGCCCTTAGCGACAGATGTGCTCGATAAGCTTTCTGCACTAATGCCACTTACCTCAAATCTTACGGCTCTCTCCTTCGGAGATGGTAATAAGGTTAAGGTGACAGGTAATTTTGCTACAAGCGAAGATATCATTACATTCATGCAAGCGACGAAAGCTTCCAGCTCGTTTACCTTAATTTCTACCAGTGGGATGAACAAAGTAATAGGGGCACAAGAAGATAAAAATGCACCGGTTGTTGCTGAACCGCCATTGCCTGTCATTCAAGCGACTTTCGAGCTTCAATACAAGTCCGAGCCCAACAAGAAAGGTTGATCGAACGTATGAGCATGCTCAGCAGTAAAAGGAATCAAATCATCGTGGCGTTCATCCTCGCGTTGGCGCTTGTGATGGTGTATATCAATTTCATTTCACCACTTCAAAGTGAAAAGCTCTCCAAAGAGAGACTTCTTATACAGAAAAAACAAGAACTAGACGACTTGAATAAACGATCAGCCGGCGGTGGTGCAATTGGTGCTGCGGAACAAGTAAGCCTCTCACAAACACGTATTCACGTGCCTGAAGAACCGGATGTAGAAGGGCTCATACGTGAGATTCGGATGTTAGAGGTCATTACAAAGATGTCACTGGCCAGTTACAACTTTGAAATTGGCAAGGCGTCCGATGTTGTGAGTAAAGCTCCAACGAGCTCACCAGCCCCTGCGAAAGAAAGTACAACCGTTACACAGGTGGCTCCACCGATGCCATCACTTGCCATTCCGATCAAACTCAACACAACAGCTAAAGGGGATTACGCGCAGATCCATCGTTTTCTAGATGAACTGCAAACGACCAATCGCTTGATGCAGATTGACAAGTTGACGTTTGCGGTTAAGGGCGGAGCGCCCGTGAAGCTGAATGCTTTGAAAAGAGAAATAACGGTCAATGTTTCCGTTGTTTCCTATTATGCACCAGGGTTACAGAAGTTTTTCAAGAATCCGCTTCAGGTTCCTTATACGAAGCCTGCTGGAAAGACGAATCCAGTCTATTAATAAAACCATGTACATACGGGAGGAAATACGATGAGTATGATTTCACTAACGACGTCTGACACCTTATCACTGAAAGATCTGCTGCGTGTTTCTTACGAATCGAAGGCTTCTGACTTGCACATTAATGCAACGACAGAACCACTTATGCGGCTACATGGGAAGTTGATGAAGGTGGTTGATTCCGTTCTTTCTCCTGAGGATACACATCGAATGGCGAAAGAAATTTTAACGAAGGAACAATATGAAACATTGTCTAAAAAGGGGGAAGTTGACTTTTCATTCGAGCTGCCAGGTCTTTCTCGTTATCGGGGCAATGTATTTAAGCAAAAACGACATATTAACATGGTGTTTCGTGTCTTGTCGACGACAGTGCCCTCCCTTTTCAGCTTAAATTTGCCTGATTTGGTTCAGGAATTTGCACACAAGCACCAAGGTCTGATTCTAGTAACAGGTCCTACAGGCAGCGGCAAGTCAACGACGCTTGCTTCTATCATCGATTTCATTAATGAAACTCAGAAGAAACATATTATTACGTTGGAAGATCCGATCGAGTATATTCATCCAAGTAAAAATTGTCTGGTGGCACAACGTGAAATTGGTATTGATACTTTAACGTTCTCCAATGGTTTGCGTGCTGCTCTACGTCAAGATCCCGATGTCATTCTAGTTGGTGAGATGCGGGATTTGGAAACGATTAAGACAGCTATTACGGCAGCGGAAACAGGTCACCTTGTCCTGGCGACTCTTCATACCCCGGATGCTCCTCAAACCGTCGATCGGATTATCGATGTTTTTCCAACAGAGCAACAGAGACAAATACGCGTACAGCTAGCATCCGTACTCATCAGTGTCTTATCCCAACGTTTAGTACCGCGTATGGATGGACGAGGAAGGGCCATGGCGCTGGAAATATTAATTAATACACCCGCTGTAGCCAACTTAATTCGGCAAGAAAAGATTTATCAAATCAAATCGGTCATTCAAACGAATCGAMAAATCGGTATGCAAACGATGGTATCCAGCTTGAAGCAATTAGTGGAAGAAGGCATTATCCACCGAGATGCGATCAAAGAATATGAAATGACCTTAGGAGAAGATTAAATGAAAACTAATAAACATGCACTCATTACTGCTCTTCTTGTCGTATCCATTCTGTCACCAACAGCCGTTCTCGCAAGTGAAGCTGCAGTTAATTCAACAGTCAGTGTCCAATCGAGCAATCCATTCGCCATATTAAAAGGACTCGATAATGAAGCACGCAGTCAACAATACGAGAACATGAAGCTTTCACCAGCAGGTTGGCAGGTCGGTATGATTATTTCTAAAGAACCTTATGCAGTTGTTACAAGCTTAGATGCTTCTGGCGCACATGTGAAAATATGGACGGGAGCAATCGCACGAGATTACAATGATTTGCTCGTGTTTTGGGATGAAATCGGTGTAGATGTGTCAGGTAAACTGGATTTCCATGCCACTGACGTCGAAGAGACGACACGTTCGTACTTTGAAAGCGCATCCCAAGAGTCCTATCGTGTCAAAGCATACCTTGGCAAAGTGCCTTGGGCGAATATCCCTACCGATGCAGAGACAACTCGTGATGGCAGCATAAAGGTAACATCGAATGGATTAATTAACGTGTATGGAATCGTTTTTCAGGATCCTGATCGCGCCGTCGCACCATCACTGGGCTCAGTTAAGAAATTACCTGACATGCCTGATGCTGTACCAACGCTGCGTACATGGAAACAAACGGCCGTAAGCGCAGTTCCTAGTGACGCACTAACCCATTGGGCGAAAGATGACATCCTTGATCTTATGCAGAAATCAATTATCGATGGATATGAGGATCACACAATTCGTCCGAATCGTACGCTTTCGAAAGCAGAGTTTGTAACACTTGTTGTTAAAGCATTAGGGATTGAACCTGTCCAAACACCTGTCAAAGGTTACGAGGATATGGGAAAACATTGGTCAACCAGCATGGTTGCTTCTGCGCAGGCTATGGGTTTGCTGGATTTGAAACCCGTAGATTTGAATTTTTCTCCGGATTTACCCATTACGCGCATTGAAATGGTTGGTCTCGTTGATCGGATTTTGCAAAAGTATGCCGTTAAGGGTGGATCTGGCACTGGTGAATTCACAGATATCGCAAGCTTAACTGACGGAAATAAAGCATCTCTTCAAAATGTGATATATGCAGGTATTGTTGGCGGTTATGAAGATGGTTCGTTCAGACCACAAGGGTCACTCACTCGTGCTGAAGCTTTCAAAGTCATTTCGAGAATMATTCATTTGGTGTAGAAAGGAGTTCGTAACTATGCATTGGTATCAAAAAGCGAAAAAGAAAAGTGCGATCTTATTGACGGGGATGTTGCTCACAAGTATGCTCCCTGGCTTCGTTGGAACGAATAACGTTTATGGGGCGGAAGTAGACAATGGTTGCTTAGCGATTAGCGGTGTGGGAAATGTACCCGTTACAAGTGTCGAACGCAATCAATTGGTTACTATTAATTACACGCTAGACCCAAGTGGCACACATACGGTAACACAAACGCGAGATGCGGTTGACATTGCATTTGTAGCTGACGTATCTGGAAGTATGGATTACCATATGATCAAAAGTGATAGCAGAACCCCAATTCGTTTGGATATTTTAAAAAGTGCCTCTGCTACGTTAACTAATAAGTTTAAAACAGTAAATATGGGTGACCGTCTAGGACTCATTAAATTTAGTTCTGGGGCGTCCAAAGTACTTGATTTGACAACGGATTATGCGAAAGTTCAAACCGAAATTAATAAATTAGACGCTAATGGTTCTACCAATATTGACGATGGTCTTGCGAAAGCGAAGACGATGCTAACGGCGAGTGGAACGAAGCCTGTTAAACAAATTATTTTGCTAACGGACGGTAAAGCAACGGTATGGACCGATGAGAACGATGGCAATAAGCAGAAAAGCGGCGAAACAAGTGCTGCGAATGCTGCAAAAGCAGATGCTGATGTGCTAGCAGGACTTGGTATTAAAGTGTTTACGATTGCGTTGGCAACAGCTGGCTCTGATGAAATTGATCTAGAATTGTTGCAATATATTGCAACAAAGACGGGCGGAATGGCTTATGAAGCGAGCTCTGCGAGCCAACTTTCCGCGATATTTGATAACATTGCTAAAACAATCGAAGCGCCCGCTCAGCTCAAAAATGTACAGCTACATCAACCGATACCAGCTGGATTCATCTTGGCGCCAGGCGAGAATGCTTCGAATGTAACTCTAGACTCGGTGACACATGAAGTAATCATCAAAGTTGGAGACATTAATTTTCCTTTTAGCCTGGAACAAGACAAGATCGATTTGGCGATTAAATTAATCCCAGATACGGCTGCTGGAGACTATCCACTCCAAGATGCTAAAGTAACTTATCGCGATGCTTGTAATGCGAATAGACAATTCAACATTAATTTTGGTACACAGCTATCTGTAAGTGTTCGTGTAGTGGATAAATATGGGAATGTGTATATCGGAAATAGCGCGGGAGAGTTACAACGTTTACGTGCTAGTGATAAACAAAAACAATGGACGATTAAGAATAAAAATCTAGCAATTACGGATATTCGCTTCATAGATCCTGATCATTCGATTGTTCGAATTAGTTACAAAGATGGAACAACTGACCAATTTGATTTGAAGCCAACTGCACCAGCGACTTATGAACTCATTGATGGGAAAGGGAAGGCGATTACTGAAAATGGTTGGCATATGGGTCCAGGAGCGCTTCGTGCTGTGTCTGGTTCAAGCACACTGCTGCCAAGCTCAACTGTGTTTGCTAACGATGACTTCCAAGGTGCCTATATTGCAGGTTATCAGATTGCCATTGATAACGGCAATTGGCAATCACAAACATCGAGCGGTGTAGTCATTCCTGATGGCAATGGCGTGAATTTTCAGACGCGTGCCTTCACGAATGCAATTAGCGGCAACGCTTCAATTCCCATTGGTGGAGCAGTCGCAACCGGAAATGTTTCCTTAGATAGCACTGGGCCAATGATTAGCTGGAGTAAAGATATCAAAAATCCGACAGATGTCGCTGCCGATGGCATCATTTATATTACGGCAACCGATAATTTAAGTCCTGTAACGAACGTAAGAGTATGGTTCGACAACAAATCACTTTCTATTTCTTCTAGCTCATCGAAAATGACGAAGAATGGCAATACCTATGCGTTTCGATTGAGCGATGTGGCAGGTTTCGATACGGCTGAGAAACGGCAAGGCTGGCATCAAATTTACTTTGAAGCCACTTCAATGGGAGGCACAACTACAACAGTTGAAACACCTGAATATTTTGTGGTTAATCCAGGTTTGGCGGCTACGCTCAAAGGCATGAATTATAATGCTGGTGATATTTCAGATAAACCAGTAAGTGTTGCTGTGGTGGACGAGAAGTATCCTGTATCCGATCGTACATTCGGAAGTCATATCGAGCATGGCTTCACGTTGAAAAATATGTATTACGTGATTAAACAGTCATCAGCGACGCCGGAAGCAAATGAATGGAAACCATTGGCATCGAAGCGATTAACGGTGACAACCAAAACGAACACGACATCCGGAACATATTATGTCTTCTTAAAACTAGTCGACAGTTCGAATGTCGAAATGGTTCAGCAGCCACTGATCGTTAAATTCGATACCGAGCAAAACAACAACTAGACTGGCAAATCGGTGAAGTAGTGAGGAGGACTTACGGTGCGCCGCAATGAACGCTTGAAGCAAGTGGGGCCTAATGAAGACGGTATGTCACTCGTGGAAATCTTGATTGCTGTGACGATTATGTCGATTATCAGCGTCACGTTGATGGGGTATTTCACCTCAGCTGTTGATAAATCCGCGCAAGAAAGCCGCAAAATAATCGGAGCCAATTTAGCTCGATTAAAAGCAGCTGAGCTGCGCGATTACTTCAAAAATGGCTATAAAGACGCCATTGTGTCGCAGCTGACAAGCAGTCCCAAATTTTCTGGTGATTTATCGAGTAATGGATCGGAGTTAATGAAAGGCAGATTGGCCTCAACGGAGATCAATGGTACAACGTATCGGTATTTGGTTGAACTTGAGAAGAGCTACGCTCGCTGGGAGGCTGCGGATCCGTTTCGTAATGATTCAGATGACTATTTGGCTCAAATGCTCGTTACTGTATATTGGTCAAACGAAGATTCTCTCGATGCACCTTCAGCGAAATCATCAACGACACTCGATACGTATCTTATCAAAAGGTGGTAGCGCCTCATGCAGCGCAATGAGAAAGGGATGACCTTAATTGAGCTTCTGGCTGCCTTGCTGATTTTCGGCATGGTAGCCTCCATCCTGTACTCTTTTATGCTAATGGGCGTGTCGATGTATAAACGAGTCACGATGGAAACCCAGATGCGTAATCAAGGAGACGGGTTATACAGCCAGATTATTTCGGAGCTGAAAGAAGCGATCTACGTTCAAGACGAAGGGACGGATAAGAAGATCATTCGTTATGCGAAAAAGAATGATGACCCGAACATTTATATTGATCTCTATGAAATGGAAGTCTTACCGAATCCAACCGGCGGTGGGAAAATCGAAATTAGGGAAGCTGGAACGAATATTGTTAAACGTGTTTTCCAATTAGGAAGCAATTTTACAATTCGAGAGGGCAGCTTAAGTGAAGCGAGTCAAAATCATGACCGTGTTCAAGTTACGCTTGAGTATGCCAGAATTAATGCGGATCAGTTTAAGTTAGCAGACAACCCGAAACTGGTCATTGATTCGCAAATCCCACTATTCCGTAATGATTAAAAGTAACGGGTTGGAGGAGGCATGTATTGAACGCTATGAATAAAGACAGCAACGGCCTCCAACAGAGGATGCATAATGAGGATGGATCAGCACTAGTCATCGCTTTACTTGCCGTTGTTTTAATGACAATGATGGGTCTTATCCTTATGAGCGTACTTCGTGGAGGTGCAATTCAAGCAGCCACGACAGAGTCAAGTGTTCAAGCGGAGGCGATTGCACAGAAAGGGCTGGACGATACACTTGCCCAAATTCGAAGAGCCGTCGCGAATGGTGAAACGATTGGCGGAACGAACTATCGGAATCGAGTTCGCAATGTAGAGAATCAACTCTTGTTGATGCTTCCATTTATTGATAAGCATGTAGGAGATTCTCAGAATTCAAATGACAAGAATGGGGTTGTCGTTGAAGCGAAGAAAGGGACATATCAAGTCGATATTGTTCTTGCAGAGCCCACGAATCCAGAATCACCGACGAAAAAGCCTTTGGCAATCCCTGATGCTCCATACGTTCGCAAATTCACGATAACTTCTCGAGGTATGATGGGGGGCACTCCCGCTACTATTGTAACGAAAGAGATGACCGTTTATGTGAGTACGATTAACCCTGTGTTTCGATATCCGGTCTCATCAAGCGGTGATTTGGTACTAAATGGAACACCTTCGATCAAAGGAGACATTTTTGTAGCCGACCATTTGTATGTACGGGATGAGGCTTTATTCACAGGTACGACTAGCGGTGCGAATCGAAGCAAATATGGGATTCAAACAGGACGACCTGAGATTCGCGGTTTCATTCGAGTCGACGGAGACAGCGATACAATAGCGCCAGGGAAATTTAATTTTACCCGGTCGGATGGATTGACTGAATTCCCGCCGCTCACGCAAACAAGCGAATTTGTGCAACCCGATTATTTTAGACCGCAATATTTTCCATTAGAAGATCCAACGCTGGATGCGGACGTTGAAGTAGATGTAGAAGGGTATGTCACTAGTAAAACACAGACCGATTTAACAACCAAGTTAGCTGCTTTAGGAGGGTATTCAGCCCCGGATCCAGCAATAATTGAATTGCCGCCATTGTTTCAAAATTTGACGAGTAGTAAGCTGTACAACGATCAATGGGTAACTGTTGATGGTGAGGTGAATGTTTTTAATGAAGCATCAGCCACTAACGAGGCTGACCTGTTCATTAATAATGGTGTGCTTACCATGGCGAACGACGCATCGAAACTCAAATTGAAGAATGGTTCCCTTTATGTGAAGTCACCGGATCCTAATTTAGTAGCGGCAGATCTCCGAGGCGAACTTTCTGTGGAACCAGGAAAATTCTTAGCCATTGATGGCAACGTGACACTGAATAATGGATTTCGTTTTCCAAATGGCACGATGTATATCAAAGGTGATCTGAAGATCATTGGGAATGTATGGCTGCAAGGTACCGTGTATGTACAGGGTAACGTAGAGTTAAAGCAGATGACCTCTATTAATAAAAACAGGGAGGAAAACCCAGACCCTTCATTAACACCGCTTATTGTTGTCGCCTCAGGGGAGATCGTGCTGGGTAATAGCACAAACACCGATGATGAGAATGTTCGCGCCTTCTTCTACACGAAGCAAGGAATTCGTTTATATGGGGTTATTTCGAAAATGAGGCTGACTGGCGGTATACATGGTGGCGCAGGAGGTGTAGAACTCAATGCAGTGAGAGGTGAACTGACTACAGCTGGCAGCTCCGTTTCCAAGTATCAATTGAGTCCGCCATGGACTAGAGAAGTACCTGAAGTGCAATTGGACAATTCCAAACCATCAAGGCTACAGATTTTTTATGATGATAATCTCTATGATAAACCGCCAGATGGCATCCCAACGACAGACAATTTTAACGTGTTTGTGAAAAACGTCAAATACACCAAGTAACTACAGATTAACCATTCTGGAAGGAGGTACCTTCAATGTCATTCCAAATCCTAGTCGTTGACGATACGAAATTTATGCGGAAAATGTTGACTGATATTTTGAAGCAATACGGTCATGAGGTGGTCGGAGAAGCAGAGAATGGTAGACAGGCTGTACAAAAGTATGAGGAACTTCAGCCTGATATTGTTCTGATGGACATTACGATGCCCGAAATGGACGGAATTGAAGCGATGAAGGAAATTCGTAAACTCAATCCATCTGCAGTCGTTCTCATTTGTTCGGCTATGAGTCAGCAGGATCTCATCTCAGATGCATTGAAAGCTGGGGCAAACGGCTATGTGATGAAACCTTTTAAACCAAATCGCGTGAATGAAATTGTTCGAAAATATGGTGTTCCCCGTGTAATAGGCCATCTCATACCGCAAGACATGCAGCGCACGGAAGCTGCCGCCGTAGAAATCGAAGTAGTAGAGGCGACGGTTGTCATAGAGGAAATGGAATTACAGGCTAAGTTAGCCGAAGGTGCTACCGCCCCAGCAGAAAGTTTACATGCCGTTGATCGAGGATATGCAGAGCCGAAGGAGCTGCATCTTACGAAGCAAGATGAGGAGATCTTGAGTGAAATCTCGTCGATTAGCGAGTCCAACCAATCCAACCAAGAGATCGTAAGTAAGCTGATTCATGAGGAAGAGCAGATTCCTGAAGTCGTTGAACTCCAACAAAGTAATGGTGAACCAGAGCCTGTATCGGAACCGGAACCAGAATCTCAGAAGAATTACGTCACGGAGGAAAAGAAAGTTGCAGCCAAACCTGCTCAGGTTGTCAATGCGCTGGAAGTTCTGCTCGCATTTGCCGAGGTGGAGGAGTCTAAGGTTGCTATGGAAACCTCGGATCACATTCACATGGATGAGACGTCTGAGCATTCACAGTCAACGGAGGAAGAGGATCGTCTCCTGGAAATGGAGAGACTGGCTGCAGTGATGCAAGGTGACTTGGAGCAGGAATGGCAACTGGAGCAAATGCAACAGCAAATGCAACAGCAAATGCAACAGGATGAAGTAAGCGTTATTGCGTACGAGGACTCTTCAACAACGCAGAACTACTCGAACACTGAGGAATCAGTCGATGCGATTGATGAAATTACAGATTCGAGCTCAATTGAACTTAGCATTGATGACCTCAATGAGCTCACTCTGGAGATGGAATCTTTAGAATCCACCTATGAAGTGAAAGATCCAGCCAAAGAAGTTCCAGTATTCAAAGAAGAAGTTACCGTAAGCATGTCTTCTAAGTCTCAAGAAGCGGTTGACGTGAATAAAGTTGGCTTTAAAGCTGTGAGTGGCGGAAAGATCATTAATTTATTCAGGGGGAATGGACCAATGAAAAATTTCACAAGCAGTGTTATGTGTAACTGGAGCGAGGATTTGAATGGCGAGATGTCACAATACTTGGTTGTATGTACAGAAGCAGAGAATAAGATTGAGATTGATATGACAACGGCAAGCGGGCAAAAGCAATCCATAACTGTTACCATTGAGAGTTTTAATCAATTAGCTGCTTGGCTACAGGTTCAATTAGGGACTGCACCMGTGAGTAATCGTGAATATGCAAAAAAAGCAGATTTCTAAATAAATATTGCTAAGGTGAGACATCTAGAGGGGGTAAGGCAATGGGGTGGGAAGAATGGAGTTACACAATTCTATTGTTCATGGTGGGTGCATTGTTCGGTTCATTCTTTAATGTCGTTGGGCTTCGGGTACCGAAAGGTATATCCGTCGTTGCCCCTCGATCTAGCTGTGGAAGTTGTGGGCGCCAGCTTAACGCGATTGATTTAATTCCGATCTTGGGATGGTTTATCCGAAGAGGGAAGTGTCACACATGTGGATCATCAATATCCCCTGTGTATATCGTTGGAGAGTTAGCAGGAGGTGTTTTATTTGCCTCTCTTCCCTTCCTAGTCAGCATAAATGAACTGTGGGTTGCTTATCCACTAGTATCTGTGCTTCTCATCCTGACAGTGAGTGATCTAGCCTACATGCTCTTGCCCAACAAAATCATTTATCCAGCCATGCTGCTATTTACGGGATTGCGATTGTTCGTTCATCCACTGCCAATTTGGTACTATGCGTTGGGATTCGTAATTGGAGGGGGCACGCTGCTCGCGGTGTCTCTTGCTGCAACTTGGATGGGGAAGCCGGCTATGGGCTTTGGAGATATTCGATTGATGGCTTTAGTAGGACTCGTCATGGGAATCAAGCTCGTGCTGTTATGCATTTTTCTGTCGGCACTGCTCGGCAGCGTCATCGGTGTGGCTCTCATCGCCTCAGGTAAACTGGATCGGCGTTCACCTATTCCCTATGGTCCTTTCATCGCTGCCTCTGGTTTCATCTGTTTTTGTTTCGGAGACCCATTGATGACGTGGTACTTGGACCTCATCGTATGGCAGTAAAACTACATTTTGTAAAAGAGAGGTCGGACTCCTATGAACTGGTTTCTAGCTCAATCGTTTCGTGCTAAGCTTCAGCTCGGTTATTACACTGTTGTTGCCTTCTACACAATTATTATCCTCATTCTTATGTTAACGTCAGATGTATCCATTATTTTTGCACTATCTTCATCACTCATTCTCATGGTGTTCAGCTTTCCTTATGTGCGTTTCTTGGAAAAGGCGTTAACAGAGCCCATTGATAATGTAACGCGTGTCGCGATGAATATTGCCAAAGGAGACTTCACACAAACCGTGGATGCTTCCTCCAAGGATGCGCTAGGCGATATGGGGCGCTCCTTTAATGCCATGATCGTGAAATTGAAGGAACTGTTGAATGAAACGGCTTCTATTTCGAAGCATGTCGCAGACTCAAGTCGTGATATTTACCATAAAAACGAAGGTATTAACACGATGATCGTGGAAGCAACAGGCTCGGTCACTTCACTTGCGGAGGGAGCTAATGAGATTTCATCTGGTGTGTTCAAGAGCTTTTCCGTCGTAAAAGAAATCGAAACCAAAATCACGGATTATGTGGATTCTACACATGAAATGAATAATCGTTGCGGGCAAACGCTCGATCTTGTGAAAAAAGGAATGAGAGCGGTAGAAAGTCAATCCGAGAGTGTTTCCCATATCGTACTTGCGACAAGTAATGTTTCTGGGACGATTGATGATCTAGTAAAAGAAGCGGCAGGTATTTCTTCCATTACACGCACAATTTCCGAAATTGCTGAACAAACGAATTTGCTGTCCTTGAATGCTTCCATTGAAGCAGCGCGTGCAGGCGAACACGGGAGAGGGTTCTCTGTTGTTGCTCAAGAAGTTCGTAAATTAGCTGAAGAGTCATCCAAATCGGCCAAGAGCGTATTCCATATGGTACATAACATTGAGAATAGTATTAAAATGGCCCAGAAAAATATTCAGATCAATGAGGAGATTGCTCGCAGGCAGACAGAGTCCATTGAAGCTACGGAAAAAATATTCGGTGAGATGGTTGAAAGTATTCAATTCATTACGCAGCGTATGAGTGAGTTTACGGGAGAAAGTCAGAAGATGTTGAATGCAGCCCAGTTCATTACGGGCACCATGGAAAATATCTCAGCGATTACCCAGCAATCGGCAGCAGGTACAGAGCAGGTATCTACTTCGATGGTACAACAAACGCGTTCCGTTAAAGCTGTTGTTATTCAGTCCGAACAAATGCTTCGTATGGTAACCCAATTGCAGCGCACGATTCAGATATTCAAGCTTTGAGAGAATGAAGTTGAGATCCAGTAAGCATGCAAGAGGAGAATACCTAAATAAATAACGGTAGAGAGGCGGAACAGATTGTTGATGAGCAGTCGTTTACCTACTTTTGCTGCAATAAAGAAGAGTGAAAGGGGGAGTATGATTTTAATACCATAGAAAGCAATGTAGCTATGTTCATACAGGAAAGCCATAATCGGATTGGCCTCGCCAATCAATTGTAACCGGAGACCCATATCTGTTAATCCTGCATCCATTAAACTAGCAATACACAGGAAAATAATTAAATTACGACTCAAAGGGACCACTCCTTTTGACATTGGAGGTTATGCTAACGAATCGTTTGCATAACCTCTTTCATTGTAGAGATAAATGCTTCTGCAGCTTTGGATATATAGCGACCTTTGCGATAAGCAATAACAAGCTTGCGTGTGGGTCTACCCTCTAAGATGACGTTTACGGGAGAAAGCTCATGTAAGCTTCTTTTGGAAATCAAGTAGGGTACGAAAGCGATCCCCATGCCAGCAGCAACAAGCGATTGCACGGTTTCCATATTACTCGATTCAAAAACAATATTTGGAGTGAAGCCAGCTTCCTGGCATAGATCGAGGGTCAGCTTTCGGAAGCCTTGTCCTTTTTTCAAGGCGATGAATGCTTCCTTTTCCAACTGAGAAATTCGAATTGGCTCTTTGCTGGATGCTAATGGATGCAGCGGCGGAACGGCAAGGATGATTTCTTCATCTAGTAACGTCTCGTAGACGAGAGATTCTTCACGTAATGGCAAGGATAGAAGTGAAATATCGGTTTGACCATTTACGGTTAAGGTCTCTAGGTTGGAAGAAGTCTCCTCGACGAGTGAAATCTCAATATCCGGATAAGCTGCCTGAAAGACAGGTACCACGTATGGTAAAATCGTTGATCCTGTAATTGGCATACTGCCGATGACTAGGCGGCCTTTCTTCATTTGAGAAATGTCTTCCATTTCTTTTTTGAGGCCTTCGATCATATCGAGAATCTTCTGTGACTTCTCCACAAACAGAGAACCTGCGTGGGTCAACTCAACTGAATTCGTGCTACGTTGAAATAAAAGGACGCCGAGTTCCTTCTCTAGTTTTGACAATTGTTGGCTGAGTGAAGGTTGGGCTATATGCAACTTCTCCGCTRCACGTGAGAAATTCCGTTCTATGGCGATCTGGATGGCATACTGTAATTGACGTAATTCCATGCGAAGAAGTGTCTCCTTTATAGATGTCTTGAAGGTTATCATATCAAGCTTTGTGGGGCGAAACAAGCTGGACATAGGAATAAATAACCATAAAGGGCAATGACGACTGGTTTCATCCAGTTTCATTACCCTTTATGGTTAATTTTGGTTACACAACGCTATTTGCGAACAGTACTTCTATACATGAGGAATAATAGATACGGAGCGCCAATAATAGCTACAACGATACCGGAAGGAATCTCTTTGGGTATAAGTATCGTTTTACCAATGATATCAGCACCCGTAAGCAATGTGGCGCCGAGAATGGCCGAAAGGACAACAGATTTCTGGTGATGCTGACCCAAGAATAGACGCACTGCGTGAGGGGCGAGTAAGCCGATGAAACTGACTGTGCCGACACATGCAACAGCAATGGCAGCAACTAACACGCCGATTATTGCTGAGAGAAGTCTTGTTTTCTGCAACTTAAGGCCTAGTCCAAGTGACACGTGGTCACCAAAGGCCAACAGATCTACACGTCGACCAAGAAACCATGCACTTGGAAGTAAAATGGCTGTCGTGATCAGGAGTTGGATGCATTCCTTCCATCCCCTAGAGTAAGTACTGCCGGCCAACCATGTAAGTGCAGGAGCAGCACCGAGCTGCGATTTAATGACAAGAAATTGGATGACAGCCGAGCCAAGTGCCGAAACGGCAATCCCAATAAGAATGAGGACAACGGGATTCAGCCCTTTTTTCCAAGCGAAGGCATACACGCTTCCTGCTGAGAGGAGTGCACCAATGATGGCACCAACGGGTATCCAAGTACCAGGAGCAGATGGCCAAATGGTTAGGACCAATAGAGCTCCCATCCCAGCACCTGAGGTGACACCCACAACGGAAGGATCCGCGAGCGGGTTACGAACTGCACCTTGCATCATGGAGCCTGCGACAGCTAAAGAGGCACCTGCAAGAGCAGCAACGAGAATGCGAGGAAGACGCAAATTCAGAATAACATTGCGAGCCATTTCTTCGCCTTGGCCTGTTATTACGGCGATAACTTCAGCAAAAGGTATTCGCAGGGCTCCAGCCGTCAACCCGTAAAGCAACAAGAAAACTAAAGCAATGCTAGATACGATAACTAGAATAGGATACGGAATTTTAGTTCCGACATAACCAACACTCATTGAGCTGCTTTCAGCAGAAGATTTCATTCTGGAGCCACGAATGGCAAGCCATATTAACCATGGAGCACCTAGTAAAGCGGTAACAGAACCCGCGGGCAGCTCTCCGAGTGTACTTCGAAACATTTTGGCAACTAGATCAGCACTAAGTAAGACGACAGCTCCCCAGAGAGCACTCCCTGGTATCAATAGTCGGTGACGTTGTAAACCTATTAATCGAACTAGATGAGGTGCGATTAGGCCGATAAAACCTATGGGTCCTACAACGCTAACTGTAACTCCGGCTAGTAGAATAGCAGAGACAAGGGCTACCATCCGAACCCTATTTACATTTTCACCTAGTGAAACAGCCGTTTCCTCATTTAAGGCAAGCATATCCAGCTTCTGACTGAAAAGAAAAGCTACGACAAGTCCAATGCATACCCAAGGGAGTGCATATTGGACACCTTGCCAATCGTTCTGTCCCAACGCACCTGATCCCCACATAAATAAGCCATTTGTTTCATTCTCATACATAATTTGCAGACCACTTGTGAAGGCAGATAGTACTAGCGTTACGATCATGCCTGCAAGTGCCATGCGAAGTGGCGAACTTTTGCGACCGCCTGACATGAAATAGGCCATGAACGCGGCGCCGCATGCACCTAATAACGCTAGAAGCAAGGAATGATCAGACTTTAGTGCAGGGAAAAATACCGCCGCCAAAACGATGATGAAATACGCACCAGCGTTCAGGCCAAGTGTTGAAGCTGAGGCAAGGGGATTGCGGGTGACTGTTTGTAGCAGTGCTCCTGCAACAGCAAGGGCAGCACCTGCAAGCATACCAATGACAGCGCGCGGCATGCGAAGCCCCCGCACCATATGATGGTCGGGGGTATCTTGTGGAGATATCAAAGCTTGGATGACCGTATGAACAGTTATGTTCGCTTCTCCTTGTGTCAAATTGAGGAAAAGGAGAAGGCAGAGTGCGAGCAGTCCGCCGCCAAATACAAGAAGTGACTTCCATTCGATATAAGCGAAACGGTTCGTTTTCGATTTCATCGCGGGTTGGATCATTTTGTTAATGCAGTTGCAGCAAGTTCAGCGAACACTTTAGCTGATAATGGACCACCGAACGTCCATGTATTACCAGGTAGTTTGAAAGTCTTGTTTTCCTTCACAAAAGCAAGACCTTTCCAAACGGCATTGTCTTTCAGTTGTTTCTCAAATACATTGTCATTATCTTGAACGATGTAGAAGAAGTTCGCATTTTGGACAGCTGGTAAAGCTTCAACAGAAGCTGTAGAGAATCCATATAGCTCAAACTTGCTTGATTTGAAGACGTTTTTCAATCCGATACGTTGCAGAATTTGTACAACCATGGAGTTGTCTGTGAACATACGCAGATCCGCATTGTTTTGATTACTGTATGCTTGTGTTAAAGCGAATTCGGCGCCATCTTTTTTCGCTGTTGCTAATTTCGCTTTTGTATCCGCTAAGGCTTTGTCAAGATCAGCTACGACTTTGTCGCCTTCAGCTTTCTTACCTGTTACATCTGCAATTGTCTTGAATGTTGTTAACATGCCTTCAAATTGATCGCCTTTTCCTTCAGCTGGATAGGATTCGAAAACGATCGTTGGAGCGATTTTGGAAAGTGCTTCATAATTTTTACTCGAACGCAATGTGCTTGTGATAATAAGATCTGGCTTCAAGCCTGTAATCGTTTCTAAGTTAGGCTCTTGACGAGTCCCCACATCAACAACGGAGGCATCAAGTGCAGGCTTCACATTGACCCATGTGTTGTAACCTTTTGTATCAGCTTGACCCACAGGTTGAATTCCTAGAGCAAGAACATCCTCGGTATAGGCCCATTCTAATGTAACAATGCGTTTCGGTGTACCTTTAATTGTAGTAGTTCCTAGTGGATGTGTAATGGTTTTCACTGCATCTGCTGCAGGTGTAGCAACTGCTGATGCTGGAGTAGGTGTAGAAGTTGAAGTTCCGCAAGCTGCGGTGATGAAAAGTAACATGAGTGAAAGTGTAAATGTAACTGGTTTAATAAAGTTTCGCACAATAAAATCCCCCTGAATGTATGTATTCCAATGATAGGTGAATCGATGGCCAATTCGATATCACTAAGAGAATGATAATCATTATCAATGTGAAAGTCAACCATTAGTTATTATATAGGAATAATCTATCAAGCTTATAGTTATTATATCTTGGAACTATGACGTGATCCGTGCTAAAGTACTATATGAGGGTATGACATTAGCAAACTAATGCGGATAATGACAAGAGGTGACTGGGTATGAGTAAAAAGACAATGTTCGAGAAGATTTGGGATAATCACGTTATTAACCAGGAAGATGGCAAGCCTAGCGTTATTTATATTGATTTGCATCTAGTACATGAAGTAACTTCACCGCAAGCCTTTGAAGGGCTTCGTTTGTCCGGTCGTAAAGTTCGTCGTCCTGACTTAACTTTCGCAACAATGGACCACAACGTTCCAACGAAAGATCGTTTCAATATTACAGATCCAATTTCGAAGCAACAAATCGATACGCTTTCACAAAACTGCCGTGACTTCGGCGTTACACTTTTTGACTTGGACAGCTTAGATCAAGGTGTCGTTCACGTTATGGGACCTGAACTGGGTCTTACACACCCTGGTAAAACAATCGTTTGTGGCGACAGCCATACTTCGACACATGGCGCATTCGGCGCACTTGCTTTCGGTATTGGTACAAGTGAAGTTGAACACGTAATGGCAACACAAACTTTGCAACAATCCAGAGCAAAATCCCTTGAAGTTCGTATCACAGGAAGCTTGAAACCAGGCGTTACAGCAAAGGATTTGATCCTTGGTGTTATCGCAAAATACGGAACAGACTTCGCAACAGGTTATGTTATTGAGTACACAGGTGAAGCGATCCGTGGTCTTTCCATGGAAGAGCGCATGACTGTGTGTAACATGTCCATCGAAGGTGGAGCTCGTGCTGGTCTAATTGCTCCGGATGCTACTACTTTTAACTACCTGCGTGGTCGTGAGTATGTACCGCAAGGTGCTGATTTCGACGCAGCTGTAGCAGAGTGGGCGAATCTTGTTACTGACGAAGGCGCTACGTATGACTGGGTATTGGAGTTCGACGCAGATACATTGATACCGCAAGTAACCTGGGGTACGAGCCCTGGTATGGGAACAAGCGTTACTTCCTTGGTTCCAGATCCACAAAGCTTCGAAACAGAGAATGAACGTAAAGCGGCTGAAAAAGCGCTTGAATATATGGATTTAACACCAGGAACACCTATGACAGAACTGAAAGTAGATTATGTCTTCATCGGTTCTTGTACAAACGGACGTATCGAAGATCTTCGTGCAGCAGCTAAGATTGCGCAAGGTTACTCCGTAGATCCAAGTGTAACGGCAATCGTTGTTCCAGGTTCTGGACGTGTTAAAATTCAAGCTGAAAAAGAAGGCTTGGATAAAATTTTCTCCGCAGCAGGATTTGAATGGCGCGATGCGGGCTGCAGTATGTGTTTGGCGATGAACCCAGACGTACTTCAACCAGGACAACGTTGTGCTTCCACTTCCAACCGTAACTTCGAAGGTCGTCAAGGCCGCGGCGGACGTACACACCTTGTTTCCCCAGCAATGGCTGTTGCTGCAGCGATCAAAGGTCATTTCTATGACGTTCGCGATTGGGAAATTAAAGAATATCAACAAGCTTAATTTCGGCTAATGAATGTAATGTTTAAATGCTAGTTTTGCTGTAGCAAAACTTTAAGGAGAATGAGAACATGGAAGCTTTCAAACAACATACAGGTCTTGTAGGCCCTGTTGATCGTGTAAACGTAGATACAGATGCAATTATCCCTAAACAATTTCTTRAACGCATTGAGCGTTCAGGCTTCGGACAATTCCTTTTCTTCGAGTGGAGATGGGATGAAGCAGGTAACGTAATCGAGAATTTCCCATTAAATCAAGATCGTTACCAAGGAGCTTCCGTTCTGATTTCCAGAGCGAACTTCGGTTGCGGTTCATCCCGTGAACACGCACCTTGGGCGATTCAAGATTTCGGATTCCGCGTTATCATCGCGCCTTCCTATGCGGACATTTTTTACAACAACTGTTTCAAAAACAGCATTCTGCCAATCAAATTGTCGGAAGAGCAAGTTGAAGATTTGTTCCAGCGTACTGCGAAGCACGAAGGATACAAATTAAATGTTGATCTAGAAAACAAAAAGCTGACTGATGAGTACGGTCTTGAAATCCAATTTGATTTGGATGAGCACCGTCGTCAATTCTTGCTTCAAGGCTTGGATGACATCGGATTGACACTTCAACATGAAGCGAAAATCACAGCGTATGAGCAAGCACACCAAAAACGTTTAGCTTACAAATAAGCAAAAACAAGAAGACGTATCCCAAGTGGGATACGTCTTCTTTGTTTTTGTTTTCAAGTTTTATATATAAATCTTGCAACTTTTGGCAATTTGCTTCGTCTAATAGATTACTAGAATGTCGAAGTAAAGGAGGTTGTGCTGTCAGGTATAGGTTAATTTTGCTATAATATAATGGAAGCTGATAGTTTCGTAGAATTAGCTGAATGGTTGCGTTCCTACATCCCCCCGAATCCCCCAATTCCGACATTACATAGAGGTGAATGATGAAATTTCCTGCATTTTGTTTGTTTTTGCTCGCATGTTTGTTGCTGCTGCCAACTACCGCTTTTGGAGCTGAAGCGCCAAAGCCGATTAAGCTTTATATGAATGAGAAGCAACTAGAAGTCCAAGGTGTTCAGCCGCGAATTGTGAATGATAATACGATTGTTCCCGTTCGAATCATCGTCGAACAAATCGGTGCAAAAGTGAGCTGGGACGAAGCTACTAGTAAAGTTACTATCGTGAAGGACAAAATCAATATCCAACTCGTGATAAACAATGTAACAGCTATCATTAATGGAAAAAAAGAAACGTTAGAAGTAGGACCTAAGATAGAAAATGGCTCAACAATGCTTCCGCTGCGTTTCATCGGTGAAGTATTGGGTATTGAATTTAAGTGGGATGGCGCTACTTCTTCCGTGCATATGTTCAAAGATATTGAAACGGATTCTAAACCGGTTACGGGTCCTGTAGAAGTAGTTCCAGATGGAGGTACAGCAAATCCAGAGACCAAACCTCCAGGAACGAAGCCTTCTACCGGGACAAACACAGGAAACGGTACTGGAWCTGGTACAGGAACTGGATCTGGTACAGGTACAGGTACAGGTACAGGTACAATCACACCTGACCCGTCTGTTCACGTGATTACTGCTATTTCACTATCCGAAACGGAATTTTCAGTCATTGCTAAGGATGGAAGCCTAAGTCCGAAGGTCTTAACTTTATCGAACCCTTCGCGTCTTGTGTTTGATTTCCCTAACACCACATTGGATGAGTCGCTGCAGAAGCTACTTGTTAAAAATTCTGGAGAATTGCCATCCAAGCAGCCGTTAGTGTCCAAAGTGCGATTCTCAAATTTCAATGATAATCCGGCAACAGTTCGAATTATTCTGGATTTGAACGCGCCAGCGGAGTACCAGACGATTACGTCTAAACTTCCTAATCAATGGAAGGCTTCGATTGGTGAGAGGAAATTAACGGTTATCATCGATGCTGGTCACGGTGACAATGATCCTGGCGCACTTTCTATTACGGGTAAGCATGAGAAGGAATTTACACTTGCTACAGCGAAGAAGGTAGAGGCACTATTAGCGAAAGATAAGCGGATGCATGTTCTGATGACCCGTTCTGATGATACTTTTATTCCATTAGATGATCGTGTTTCTTTTGCCAATGATATTTCAGCAGACTTATTTTTATCGATCCACGGAAACAGTGCCAAAGCAACTGTGTCAGGAACGGAAACATACTATAACAGGCCAGAAAGCTTAGATTTCGCCAACGTAATTCATAAGTACGCTGTTCCAGCTACTGGGTTTGCTGATCGAAAGGTTCGTCAAGCAGATTTCCGCGTTATCACCAAAACTAGTATGCCTGCAGTCTTGCTTGAAGTCGGTTATTTGTCCAATAAGAATGATGAATCTGCGATGTACAAAGAGGCATTCCAGGACAAATTAGCTGCTTCACTTGTTGCCGCGATTAAGGAATATTTGAACCTTAAGTAAGCATGTTGACCATCAAGCGGATCAAAATAGGCTAGCCTGTCTAGGCATAACGCTAAGGAGTGAATAAGATGAACAAAACAAGTCGCCTAGTTCGAGGAGCGCTCCTTGTAAGTGCCATCACATTGTCTGTTACGGCTTGTGGCCAGAAAACTCAATTAACTGGGGCCGCTACGACTGTACCGCAAGCAACTTCTACACCTATTGCAACACCTTCCACACCAACGATCACACCAAAACCTACAGTAGCGCCTCATAAGCAGTTGCAGGTAAAAGCTTATTATAGTGATCAAGATGAAATGAAGCTCGTTGAAAAAGTGGTCACAGTGAGTGTAGAGAAGGACTCTGATGCCTATGAGGCTGCTCTTAAAGCTCTTCAGAAAAGTGATGATCCGAAGGCCATTCCCTTATTCGATGATTTGAAATTCACAAGTGTGAAATTTGATAGCGTCAAAGGCGAAATGAAGCTGGATATGACATTCGGTCCCAAAACGCAATTAGGTGCTCCAGGGGAAGAGTTATTCGTACAAGCACTGAAGAAAACGATTTTTCAATTCCCAGAAGTAAAGACATTGTACGTAACGAAAGATGGTAAGCAAGTAGATAGTTTAATGGGACATTTGGAGCTTCCTTATCCAATTAAACGACCTAACTAAATAGGAACTGAAGAGGAGTTAACTTTGATTATGAAAAATAAGAAATTGGCGAGTGCTATCGTAAGCTCAATGATCATCACAAGTCTAGCAGGCACGCCAGTCCTTGCAGCACCCGTGAATACATCAACAACTTCAACAACAACCTCCAACGCGAATGTTCGTTTATCTTTCAACGATGTAAGCAGTAACTACTGGGGGATTCGTCATATTTCCAAGCTTGCTTTGGAAGGCGTGATTGAGGGAGTAGGAGATGGCATCTATTCACCAGAAACGTCAGTAACGCAACAAGATGTGCTCATTATGGCTACGCGCATGATGGGTCTGCAATCGGATGTTGATACATTGGCTACTGAAACCGTATTTCCTGATTTCATGTTAGTGGATAAATACGCACGGAACTATGTGGCACTCGCGCTGCAAAAGGGCTTAATTTCAACAGAGCAGGAAAAATTGAGAAGCCAAGGTTCGAAGATTGTCGGCAATTGGGGACAACAAAAAGCGACGAGAGAATGGGTCGCTGAAGTCGTCATTCGCGCCATTGGCAAAGCATCTCTTGCACAAAGCTTATCGAGCAAGGCAACATCATTCACAGATAATACACAGATCAGCAGCAGTGCATTAGGTTTTATTAATGCAGCCGTTGCACTGAAGATTGTAGATGGTTTTGAGGATGGTTCTTTTCAACCGAAAGGCGCTGTAACTCGTGCGCAAATGGCGGCTTTCCTAAGTCGTTCTCAAAAGGATTCGATTACTTTGCCAGAGCGTGCCAAGAAGGGCTATTTGACTAGCCTAACGAGCGGCAGTATTGGTCTTATGGATAAAGATGGAAATACAAGCACTTATAAGATTTCGCCGAATACGGTATTTTTCGGAAACCATAATGATCTTGCTATTTCATCGAAAGAATTGCAAGAAACGTATGAAATATCGATTGTTCAAGTAAACGGAACAGCTTATTATGTTGAAATTATAAGTGATGTACTGCGCATGGACATTCACGAAGGTCAGTTGTTAAAGCTAAATCTAACAACGATGAAAGCTACTCTAGATGATTACGAAAGCTACGATTTGGCGTCGGATGTTGCTGTAACCGATATCGATGGGAGAGGTCTTAGCTTAGGTGAGATCGTTTCGGGCAGCACGATTCAAATTCGTAAAAGTCAACTTGTAGACAGCGACAAATATACATCTATCGTTGTGAAACAAGTTCCAGTGAACAAAACAGCGGTTGGAGATATTCAGACGTTAAATAAGGACGCTATGCAATTGACATTGCTGGATTCAGCAACTGGTGAGCCTGAGACGTTTGGTTTCTCAAGTAATTTAGTTGCGACACTCGCAGATAATACATTAATTAGTGTTGATGCTATCCATGTTGGTGATACGGTTGAATACACGGTTAAGAATAGTGAAATTGTTAAGATAATTGTTAAAAAACAAGCGGATGTTGGAACGAGTGTAGAAGGAACGTTCAAACAATTCACGGACGATCATTCTACGATTTTGATCAATAAAACTTCTGGTAAGACAGTCGATGCCTATGAGTTGAGTAATAATACTAACGTTGTTATTAATGGTTTAACGAACGCCAGTATTTATGATCTGGCTGCAGGTGATCAATTAAAGCTAGACGTGTTGAATAATAAGGTTACAACGATTACAGTAATAAATCGATCCATTGAGAATTTATATTTTGCTAAAATCATTGATTATAAGGACTCATCAAAAATTCTAACAGTTACTGATAATGCTGGAAATCCAAATGCTTATATTTTAAATGATGGTATCTCCATCACGTTTAATGGCAGTAAATTGCCGTTTAGCTCTTTTAATGGTATTTTTACCCCTGGTAAATATGTAGATGTACTGGTTTCTAATAAAAAAGTGTTGAGTATTCAAATGTCCACTCAGTTAGATGGCGCATTGACACAATTGAATTTACAGACGAATGATGTCACGTTGAAAACAGATAGTGGACAAAGCTTAACATTTAAACTGAACTATACACCTATCGTTGAAGTTGCAAATAAGCCAAACAGTACGATTTCCGATTTGAAAGTGGGAGATAAGGTAAGTCTTCTGCTTAGTTATGATCAAACGACAGTAACTAAAATCGTCACAACGAACACGACCATATATAAAACTCTTCTAACCAATGCGAACTTGAAACAAGCTACGGTTATGGATGGCACGAATACGAACTATACAATCGCATTAGATGGTGTTTCCCTTGTGAAAGCTGATGGTACAAGTGCAGTGTTCGCTGACTTGGCGATTGACGACTATGTGAAATTAACATTCAAAGGACTCGCGATCACGAAGGCAGAGTTGATTACGCCGATTCGTGGTAAAGTAACCGCTGTGAATGCTGCAGGGACGAGCTTGACTGTTCAAGATTTTACGGGTAAAAGTCAAGTCATTAATGCAGGCAGCAATTACAGTGTGAAGTTGAATGGTGGTGTGGACTTGAGCTTCTCTTCGATTAAAGTGGGGGATCGCGTTCAATTGATGAAGGATATCAATGATAAATTGCTTATCCAAGTAGCTGTTGCTTCTAAACGTGAGTTTGATCAATATAGCTCTACATTGAACCAAGTGTATATGAAAGCTACTAGTGCAGGTGATCGGACTGCGTTCAATTTGTTCCCGAGAGGCTACTTCCATACGGGTTCCACAGTTGTACMGCTGACCTCCTATACAGCTGGTGATCAATTGAATTTGTATATCCTTGACAATAAAATTGTTGAGATTGAAAAGTAGAAATTTGAACAAAAGTTAAGTGACAACCGTCTGTTTGAAGAAGCTAATCTTCTCTTACAGACGGTTTTTTACTAATTTTCAAAAAAAAATGTTTATTTTTTAGAAAATGTTCGCATTTTGACGCTTTCAAGGATTGATTATGACCTAACAATTCGCTAAACTGGAGAATATTACGACCCTAAGGAAGATCAGCTATGACACAGAAGACAGTAAGACATATTCTGGATACAATCGGTGAGCTATATCCGGATGCGCATTGTGAGTTGAACCACAGTAATCCATTTGAATTAACGATTGCTGTATTACTATCGGCTCAGTGTACAGATGAAACCGTGAATAAGGTTACTAAAGACTTGTTTGCGAAGTACAAACGCCCTGAAGATTACTTGGCTGTTCCTTTAGAGGAATTGGAGCAAGATATTCGGAGGATTGGACTATTTCGTAACAAGGCTAGTCATATTCATAAGCTGTGTCAATTGCTACTGGACAAGTTCGGTGGTGAAATTCCTGAGAAGCATGAGCAGTTGGTTGAATTGCCAGGTGTAGGACGTAAGACAGCAAATGTCGTTGTATCGAACGCTTTCGGCGTGCCGGCCATTGCGGTTGACACACATGTGGAACGAGTCTCTAAGCGATTAGGACTTGTAGGCTTGGATGATTCCGTGCTGGAAGTTGAAAAGAAGTTAATGAAGAAAGTTCCTCGAGACGAATGGACGCAAACACATCATCGACTCATTTTCTTTGGTCGATATCACTGTAAGGCACAGAACCCCAACTGCACCTTCTGTCCTCTTTTGGACAAATGCCGTGAGGGGAAGAAGCGTATGAAACCACAGCCAACTAGGAAAACTATTACAAACAAATGAAATGCTGACAAAGGATGGGATTGAAATGAAATGCATCGCCGTATATACGAATAGTTTCGAATTGTTCTCCGATATTTATGAGCAAGTTATCAACACACCGTTAGCCGATAATGAGGAAAAAGTCATTGAAGGTGTAACTGTCAGTGAATCAGGTGAGGTTCCTCAGAATTACATAGACAAAATGAAAACAAAATCCGAGGTTGTTGTGATGAAAGTGAAGGATTCGGATATTACGATTCTTCAACATCGTGACGTTTTTGAAATTTTCCTACCGGAAAAAGAAAAAATCGCCCTCACGTAAGTCCAGAATCTCCCTTTGGGAGATTTTTTTTCTGTATAGCTGAGAGGAAGTCCTAAAGAACAATTCATAGAGGAGCGGAATGAACGAATGACGCAATTAGTAGCTGGAAGCATCACGGTCATGCCGGATGCACTTAAGAAGATGCAGCAAGTGCTTGGGCATGCAGGTGATGGTGATAATGCCACGAAAATGGGGCAATTGCTGGATAAGCTCGATAGTGGACGGATGAATATTGCGTTCTGCGGGCATTTTTCTGCTGGAAAATCAACACTTATTAATCAGCTGTGTGGCCAAGCGTTGTTACCATCAAGTCCAATTCCAACGAGTGCTAATATTGTTAGTATTCGTAATGGGCAACCTGGAGCGCATGTCACTCATCGCAGCCATGATGGGAAGGTTAATCCACAAGGGAAGACGACAACCATTCCACTAAGCGAGCTAGAGGCCTATTGTGTGAACGGAACGGATATCGAAACGGTTGAGATTACTTACCCTATTCCTTTTCTCGGTGAAGATACAGCCTTGCTGGACACTCCGGGCATTGATTCTACAGATGATGCGCATCATCAATCTACCGAGTCTGCTTTGCATTTAGCTGATGTGGTGTTCTATGTCATGGACTATAACCATGTGCAGTCAGAAGTGAATTTAGCGTTCACGAAGAAAATGAAAGAGTGGGGGAAACCGCTCTATCTCGTTGTTAATATGATTGATAAACATAAGGAGTGGGAGCTTCCTTTCGAGCAGTACAAAAGTGGAACGAAGCAAGCCTTCTTAAATTGGGGCATCGAGCCTGATGATTTGTTGTTTGTGACGATGAAGGAGCCAGCTCATCCACATAATGAGTATGCTAAGCTGCAGTGGCTGCTGAGCCGTCTTATCGAGCGTGGCGATATCTTGCGTAGCTATAGCATTGATGCTTCAGCACGCTATTTGGCTGCCGAACACAGCAAATGGATGGCGGAGCAACATGAACCGAAAAAGGCGGAGTTGCTGGAATCGATCAACGAGGAAGGCGATGTTGAGGACGTTCAATTATTGGCTGTTACAAAGCAGAATGAGCTAAACAACTTGAATAACTTGCCTGAATTGTTAATTACAGACCTTCGTAAAGATGTTGGCGCCATTATTGAGAATGCGAATATTACGCCTTCGCTAACTAGGGATTATGCGAATGCCTATCTGGATAGCCGTAAGCCCGGATTTAAGGTTGGATTTTTCGGGGGCGCAGCAAAGACCGCTGCAGAGCAAGAGAAACGGCTAACCGCGTTTCAGGCCGATTTGGCAGAGCAAGTAGAAGCACAGCTGGATTGGCATTTACGAGATGCGCTGAAAAAGGCAGCAAGCGAGCAAGGCCAACATGACGCTGCGCTAATTGCACAGATTGAAGCGCTGAAGGTTGAAGTTACTGGCGAGTTGATCGGTTCACAAGTGAATACAGGAGCGACGTTTGGCGGCGAGTATACGCTGAACTACATGAAGCAGCTAGCTGGGGAACTGAAGCTGCAGTACCGCAAACTGGCATTTGCGGTGATAGACATCATCGCGGCCTCGGTCCGCGATAACTCACGCCCAGCCGCCGCTGCGCTAGCGGCTGAGCTGCAAGCCCTGAGCGGCCGGCTGAGCGCCTGCCGCGAGCTCGCACGCCTCGAGGAAGCCGAGGCGGCGGCAGAAACCCAGCTGCTGCGCATAGCCAGCTGGGAAAGACCTTCTGCGCCGGCGCTGCCGGATGCGCAGCAGTACACGGCCATGGAGGAGCCGGTAGCAGCCCCGCTGAGCGGGGCTAACCTGCACGTGACCTCCATGGGCACGATCCTGCAGGCGGCCGCGACAGCGTCGGCGGCCGCAGGCACGGACGCGGCTGCCCCTGCGGCGGCAGCGGAGCCGTCCGCAGTGCCGTCATCCGTGTTCACCACGGGTGAACACGGCAGGCGCATGGAGCGCAAGGCCGCCGACTTGCAGGCGGCCTCGAGCCTCATCGACGGGCTGCCGTCGATGCGGTCGCTCGCGCGTTCCATGCGCGAGAAAGCGGAACGTCTGCGCCAGCGGACGTTCACGATTGCGCTGTTCGGCGCGTTCAGCGCTGGTAAATCTTCGTTCGCCAATGCGTTGATTGGTGAACGGGTGTTGCCAGTGTCGCCGAATCCGACGACGGCGGCGATCAACAAGATCATGCCGCCAACGGAAGGCTGGCCGCATGGCACGGCTAAGGTCAAGATGAAGAAGGCAGACGTCATCTTGGAAGATGTCCTGTACTCGCTTCAAATTCTTGGCGTAGAGGCGACGGATATGACTAGCGCGTTGAAGCGGATTAGTCAGCTTTCACCTGCTGACGTAACAGCCAAAGGAAAACCGCATTTCTCGTTCCTGAAAGCCGTTGAGAAAGGTTGGGAAGCAGCCTCCGATCATTTGGGGACTGAACTTCGGATCACGAAAGATGAATTCTCAGGTTATGTGGCGGAAGAACATAAATCCTGCTTTGTAGAATTTATTGAATTATATTATTCCAACCCACTGACAGATCAAGGTATCATTTTCGTGGATACCCCAGGGGCAGATTCCATTAACGCTCGACATACGGGTGTCGCTTTTAACTATATTAAAAATGCAGATGCCATTCTTTTCGTCACTTATTATAACCATGCTTTTTCCCAAGCGGATCGTGAGTTCCTGCTCCAGCTTGGCCGTGTGAAGGATAGCTTTGAAATGGATAAAATGTTTTTCATCGTGAATGCAGCGGATTTGGCGGCAAGCTCAGAGGAGCTGGCAGGTGTTGTAAAGCATGTGGAAACGAATTTGGTTCAGCATGGTATTCGTCATCCTCGTATTTATCCGATTTCCAGTTATTTGGCAGCTGAAGGAAAAATCAATGGCAACGAGAACTTAGTTGCACAATCGGGCATTCAACCATTCGAACAGCAATTTGTTCAATTTACTTTGAATGAGCTCAGTGATGTAGCTATTCATTCGGCTAATCTGGAGCTGCACCGAGCCATTGGCACGATGCAGAAGTGGCTGGAGCGAGCACAATCCGGTGAGGAAGAACGTAGACTACAGCTCATTATGCTGGACGAGTCGGAACAGCAGGGCTTAGAACTGCTAGATGACACACGGTATGATGCTGAGCTTAAGGAATTGAAAAAAGAAATTCAAGAATTGATGTATTACGTCAAACAACGAACGATGTATCGGTTTGGCGAGCTCTATAATTTCGCTTTCAATCCATCTACGTTCCGTGATGAGGCCAAAGATCCGAAAGCTGCACTCCAATTTGCATGGAATGAACTGTTGCGAATGATCGGCCATGATTTATCGCAAGAAGTGCTTGCGACTACACTACGTGTAGAGAATCGCATGAATCTCATCAGCACCAAACGGATGAATCGCTGGGGCGAGGAGCTTAGCTTGCTGTTAGAAGGTTTTGAGAAGGCTGCCTACGAGTCCAATGCGTTTGCGACGCCTGAAGTGACAACGAAGCTTGAAGCTTCGGAAGTGAACTTGAAGTTGCTTCAGAGTTATTTCAAAAATGCCAAGCAATTTTTTGAAGGTGATGGGAAAAGTAAGTTAAAGGCTGAATTGGAAAATCGGATCAATGCGCCGGTTGTTGCTTTTATTGAAAATCAAACATCAGAACTTGAACAAGCGTATGGCATCCAATTAGAAAATTGGTTAGCCCAGCAGAAATTCATTATGGAACAGCAGGTCAAAGAGCATGCAGAAGGGCTTCGTGATGCACTCCAAATGAAGATTGATTTGGATGAACTCATATCCAAACAGCATCAGTTGAAAGCATTTGTTTAGCCATTTAACAAAAGGGGGACTAGGTTCTGAGGAACTTAGTTGCCCCTTTTTTTGGATTGCTCATGTAAGGGCTTTCAATGGCGGTTATCCCGATGATTTAAAAGAATAGGGGGGATTACTACATGATTTTGTGAATTTATGCCTAATTAAGCGTTTAAATCCGAGTATCCTCGAATTGCTCACATATAGTGATGGTGTTAAGATTCATAAAGTGTTCACACATTATAAGCGTTTCAAATCTATCCTTTTAAGGAGGGCCCAAAGTGGATGTATTCAGGCAACTGAAGCCATATTTTTGGCCAGAGAAAAAACTGTTTTTTGGAGCTATTGCATGTCTTGCAATCGCTACCGCGCTCGGCTTGGTGTACCCCAATTTGCTTCGGTATCTGATTGACGAAGTTATCACCAAGAAGCAATTTGACCTGGTGCCTCGACTGGCACTAATCGTTGTTCTAGTCGTTTCTACGAAAGGGATGTTTCAGTTCTTACATGGTTTATGCGGGGGACGCTTAGGAAACCGTGTTGCATTCCACTTACGGAATGCGCTTTACCAAAAGCTGCAATATTTATCTTTCCAGTATTATGATCAAGCTAGAACAGGAGATCTCATGTCCAGGTTGACAGCTGATCTGGAGGCGATTCGCCAATTTATTGGTTTTGGCTTCGCACAAATGCTGAATGTGTTGTTAATGCTCGTTTTCGGCATGGGCATGATGTTCTCTATCAGTTGGAAGTTAGCTTTACTTACGATGATTACAATGCCATTTCTGGCATTTACGGCAGTACGCTTTGAAGGCAAAATTCACCCGGCTTTCCGGATGGTACGTCAGTCACTAAGCACGATGACGACGGCTGTACAGGAAAATATTACAGGTGTACGAACGGTTAAATCTTTTGCTCGCGAACCTCATGAGGTTGCCAAGTTCGCAGCACGCAATGAAGATTACAAGTCCATGAATATTGGATCGTCAGGAATTTGGGCGAAGTATTTTCCGATCATGGAAATTCTAGCGAACTTGAGTGTTGTAATTTTACTCGGCGCTGGCGGCTACATGGTTATTGACGGGACGATTTCACTAGGTGAATTGGTAGCCTGCTTTAGTCTCATTTGGTACATAATCGGTCCAATGTGGGGACTTGGTTTTCACATTAATAACTTTACGCAAACGAAAGCTTCTGGTGAAAAAATTCTAGAAGTACTACATCAATACATGCATGTCAAAGATAGCGAAAACGCTGCAGCTCTGACTAAGGTTGATGGGCATGTGAGATTCGATCATGTCACTTTCGCGTATCCTGAGAAACAGCCGGCACTTTATGATTTTACTTTGGATGCGCCTCCAGGCTCGGTTATTGGGTTGTTAGGAAGCACAGGGTCTGGAAAGACGACCGTGATTTCACTGCTCATGAGAGCTTATAACGTGAAAGAAGGTAAGGTCATGCTGGATGGGAAAGATATTCGTTCCTTGCAGCTTGAAAGCTACCGCAGCCAAATTTCAACGGTTTTCCAAGAAACATTCTTATTTTCATCTACAATTCTTAACAATATCGCTTATGGGCGCAAGGATGTAACGATGGATGAGATTATCCGCGCAGCTAAGCTTGCGAAAGCGCATGATTTTATTTCAGAGCTGCCAGAAGGATATAACACGCTAGTTGGTGAGCGAGGTCTCGGACTTTCCGGTGGTCAGAAGCAACGGATTGCTATCGCAAGAGCCTTGATCAAAGATCCAAAAATTCTCGTTCTAGATGATGCTACGAGTGCGGTTGATATGGAAACTGAGCATGAGATTCAAGCAGGCTTCGGTGAAGTTATGGCAGGTCGTACGACGTTTATCATCGCTCACCGAATCTCTTCGTTGAAGCACGCGGATGAAATCATCGTGCTTGATAAAGGGCGTGTCATTCAACGAGRTACGCATCAAGAACTTTTACAGCAAGAAGGCCTATACCGTCAAACGTATGACATTCAGTACGCGGATGGACCGCAAAATCAAACGGCACAGAACCAAGCTGCTGTTGCCCGTGAAGAAGGTACTTCTCAGGAATCGGTTGATGCCAAAATAAATCCAATCGCTAAGCCAGAAAGAAGGTTGGCAAATTGAGTACTACATCGAAGCAAGCTGATGCAGCTTCAACCAATCCAGATTCTCAAACAGGGCATCGCTTCGTATATCAAGATGATGAACTGATCGAAAAGCCTTTTGACTGGGGCCAATTAAAGCGCTTGTTTGGTTATATGAAGCCTTATCGTAAACAAATGCTCCCGATCATCATCATCATGATGCTATTGGGCGCGATTACCAAATTGACTGTTCCACTTCTCATCAGTAAAGCGATTGACAATGCCATTATACCCAAAGATAAGAACCTACTCATCCTGATCGTTGGTATTATGCTTAGTGTTTATCTCATTCAATGGATTGCTAACACCTTCCGCATCAAATATACGAACATGATAGGGCAACGCGTAATCTACGACCTCCGGCATGACCTTTTTAGCCATATTCAAAAGCTTTCATTCCGGTTCTTCGATACAAGACCAGCTGGATCCGTACTTGTTCGTGTAACGAACTATGTCAATTCGTTACAAGATTTGTTTACGAATGGTGTCGTCAACTTATTGATCGATATTGTACAACTGGTAGGAATCATCATCATTTTGTTATCTTTTAATTTTAAACTAGGTGCTTCGATCATCGTTACAGTTCCGATTATGTTTTTCATATCGACGAAGCTTCGGACCAAAATTCGCCGTTCCTGGCAGGACGTTACGATGAAGCAATCCCGATTAAATGCCCATTTAAACGAGTGTATTCAAGGTATTCGTGTCACACAGGCGTACACACAGGAGAAAGAGAACATTCAATTTTTCACGAAAATGAATATGACCAACCGGTTATCCTGGAACCGCGCATCCATGTTGAATCAATCTTTTGGGCCACTCATTGAAATTACAGGCGCGATAGGGTATTGTATCTTGTTCTGGTTAGGTGCCCATTTGGTTCAAACTGGGGAAATTTCCATTGGTTTGCTTGTTGCTTTTGCAACCTACATTGGGTACTTCTGGGAGCCAATTACGCGACTCGGGCAGATGTACTCCCAGTTATTAATTGCAATGGCTTCCGCAGAACGGATTTTTGAGTTCATCGATGAGAAACCAACGGTTTCCGAAATCGAGGGAGCCAAGGATTTACCACATGTACAAGGAAATGTGAAGTTCAAAGATCTCGTGTTTGAGTATGAGCCAGGACGTCCTGCGCTGAACAGGATCAATTTGGATGTAACCGCTGGACAATCCATCGCACTAGTGGGACATACAGGTTCAGGAAAAAGCACGATCATGAACTTGCTTTGCCGGTTCTATGACCCGAATGAGGGCGTTGTAGAAGTCGATGGTTACGACATCCGTCAAGTGACGATTCATAGTCTTCGCTCCCAAATTGGTGTCGTGCTCCAAGATACGTTTATTTTCTCGGGCACGATTCGCGATAACATTCGCTTTGGCCGTCTAGACGCCACAAACGATGAGATCGAGCAGGTAGCGAAAGCGGTTCATGCGCATGATTTTATTAGTAAGTTGCCCAATGGGTACGATACAGAGGTGCAAGAGCGCGGTAACGTACTATCGATGGGGCAGCGCCAATTGATTTCATTCGCGAGAGCGCTGCTTGCTAATCCGCGTGTGCTCATTTTGGATGAAGCGACTGCAAGTATTGACACAGATACGGAGCTCAAAATCCAAGAGGCACTGAAGACACTTCTAGCAGGTCGTACGTCCTTTATCGTGGCACATCGTCTATCAACGATTCGTAATGCCGACAAAATCGTCGTGCTTGATCATGGACGCATGATGGAAATTGGTAATCATGATGAGCTCATGAAGGAACAGAAGATCTACTACGGTTTGATCCAAGCTCAGTATAAATTTTTGCAGGATGCTGTGTAAACATAAGAAGAGGAGCTGCTTAGCCACTTGAATGTGGTTGGGCAGCTTTTTTATGTATTTAAGTGCTAGCCTTTGAAAGGATAATCGAGCCCCTTGGGCACAATAGCTGGAAAATATACATCTAATCTAGCGTATATCATCGAAAAAATGCGATTAGATGTATAAAGTACAGTTAATTTCAGGATTTTACGTCAAATAGGGGAAAGGCTAGTGAAATAGCTGTATTTTTTCCATTTAAATTCCAAAATGAGATGAACTAGGCGAAAATAGATGGAGTTTTTCCAGTTATTTGATGTAGCTGAGATGGAATATAGCATTTGAAGGATGCTGTACTCTCTCCGTGCCATAACGCACGCGACTTAGTCCCTATGTGATTATGCTGCCGACTACCAACCGTCAACCTCCATTTAACCAGTCACTGCAGTCAACTAGCAACCCGATAAGTGGAATGAAGCATGCTGTAAGTCGAAATAATCGATTTACACGATAGAATTGGCGAGTATCGAGTGCTGCAAGTCGAAAAAATCGACTTAAACTACTCCAAAACGTGTCCGCCGCAGCCTCCTCATTCATCTAGAACCCCGCACACATGCGTCTAAAGCTCATGTCACATCCCGAAAAACAGACGAATCTGTACAATGTTTGCAAATTTTGACGAGAAGCTATACTCTTAAATTGGAAATATGCCAATTATTCGCAGGAGGGGACAGCATTGAAATCATCTCGCTTCATCTGGGGTGCCATTGGTTTGACCGCGTCAATTTCTACGATTGTTTTCGCTGTTGGCTTTGCGTACGCGGCGAATCAAATATGGTTCCCTAAAGCTTCTGGAGATTTGCAACTCGCTACTCCAGCACCTACGAAACCATCGATTATTGAAAGCAGCAGCAAGCTGCAAATTGTCGCTCTGGGGGATTCACTCACAGCTGGAACTGGCGACAATACGGGCAAAGGCTATGTCGGACGTGTCCGTGAGAAGCTGGAAAAAGCAAGCGGTAAACCCGTCTTTGTGCTTAATAACCTCGCAATTCCTGGCTACAAAAGCGATCAGCTTCTTGCTGATTTAGCATTGAAAAAAACACAAGATGCACTAGCTCAAGCAGATATCATTTTGCTTACGATCGGTGGAAATGATATTTTTGCTGGAGGGGATGGGCTCTTCAAAGGAGATAATCAGACCGAATTTAATCCTGAAGCAGCAGAGAAACGGGTAGACCCAGCACTAGCCAAAATGGAAAAAATCATCTCGTCCATCAATCAAGCGAACCCGAAAGCAACGCTCTTATATATCGGTTTGTATCACCCTTTTCTTGATCTTGATCCATCGAGACAGGGTTCCTTAACCGTGCAACGCTGGAACAACGGCGTGTTTAAACTGACGAATCAATATCCACAGATGCTCATTGTTCCTACCTACGACCTATTTGAGCAAAATTTGATCAAATATTTATCATCTGCCGATCATTTTCATCCAAATGGGGATGGCTATGAGCGAATTGCGGATCGGATCGTCCAGATTTTAAAATAGGGAGGACATGCTATGGCTATAGCAGCAACGCCTAAAATCGTTTTATCTGTCAATAATCTTAAAAAAAACATCAAAAACAAAGAGATTATTAAAGGCATTTCTTTTGATGTCTATGCTGGCGAAATATTTGGTTTTCTTGGGCCTAATGGATCAGGCAAAACGACGACAATTCGTATGCTCGTGGATTTGATTCGTCCAACGGAAGGGACCATTCAAATCTGTGGGTTTGATGTACATAAAGAGCATGACGAAGCGATGAGAAAAGTGGGCTGTATTGTTGAAAATCCAGAGCTTTATTCTTATCTGACTGGATGGGAAAATCTCGAGCATTTTGCCCGCATGCTGCCTGATGTCGATGATAACCGGATTAAGGAAGTCGTGGAAATTGTCTCGATGGATCAGCGGATTCATGATAAAGTGCGTACCTATTCACTTGGCATGCGCCAACGCTTAGGGATTGCTCAAGCGCTATTAGGGCGACCAAGTCTATTGATTTTGGACGAGCCCACAAATGGACTTGACCCGCAGGGGATCAAAGAAATGAGGGAGTTTATACAACGATTAGCTGCGGATGGTCTTAGTTTATTCGTCTCTAGCCACTTGCTCAGCGAACTTCAGCAAATGTGTCACCGTGTAGCGATTATTAGTCATGGCGAAGTGATTCAAGTTGGTGCTGTTGATGAACTCATTGCGCAAGGCGGTAGGGTGGTATGGACGGTTTCACCTGGTGAACAAGCGGAGGGCATCTTGCAATCTTCTGAGTTTGTGAGTTCAGCCATTGCGGTAGACACGGAAAACCTTTCTAACTTGCCGACAACGGTTAGGCAGATTTCAACACAAATGAATCAAGAAGACATTCCTAAGCTAAGTCATCTCCTTATCGAACAAGGAATTAGCTTATATGCTGTAGAAATCAAAAATCCAACACTTGAAGATTTGTTCTTGCGTCTAACCGAAGGGGAACGAATCGAGTAGGAGAAGGTGAATGAATTGACAGGACTCTATGCTTTAGTTAAAAATGAAATGATCAAAATGATTAAGAAAAAGCGATTTTATGTCATTCTACTTATTCTTCTTGCTTTAATTCCCATGTTCACTTATGCTCAAATGCGAGTTGCTCAACATACACAGAAGCAATTTGGTACTTCGGATTGGAAGGCAGATCAGCGTCAGAAAGTGACTGACTGGGAAAAACGTCTTAGCTCCGCACGAACGCCAGATGAGTGGAAGCAGCAACTTCGCGTTCAAATTCAGATTGCAAACTACTATCTGGATCAAGACGTGAATCCAAGTTCGCCGAATGCGGTTACATTTACACGTGAATTTGTGAAAAATGCCGTGGGTTTATTTATTCCGTTGATTATCATGGTCATTTCAGCAGATATCGTATCATCCGAGCATTCTACGGGGACTATTAAATTATTGTTGACAAGACCGGTCAGGCGTTGGAAAATCCTATTGAGTAAATTAATTACCGTTATCTTCTTCACCTCACTGACTGTTTTGTCGACGGGATTGATTTGTTACTTGATTTCTGGCGTTGTTTTTGGTTACAACGGATGGCACATGCCGATCTTCACAGGCATACAGTTGACAGGGGCAGATGTCGATTTCAGTCGTGTTCGCGCCGTGGATCAATGGTTCTTTCTCTTGATGGAATTCGGCTTAGTATGGTTTACTGCAATCGTAGTAGCGATCATGTCGCTGATGCTTTCTGTACTAATTCGATCAACCGCAGCAGGTATGGGGGTCATGCTTGCCGTATTAATATCAGGAACCATTTTATCGAACATGGTTTCCTCATGGGAAACGGCTAAATATTTGTTTATGGTCAATTTGGACCTGACAAAGTATTTAACTGGAGGGATCCCACCTATTCAAGGTATGGATTTAGGGTTCTCGCTTAGTGTTCTAAGCGTATGGACTGTAGTAGCGCTTATCGTCTCGTTTACGGTATTTTCGCGCAAAGATATATTAAATTAGAGATTAAATAGATAAAGGAGGGCTCCAATGGCTGAGCAGCTAGAATTTGCGAAAGGGAAAGCCCCGACACCCACGACAGATTACGAAGCAGACGATATTCAAGTCCTGGAAGGGCTTGTTGCTGTTCGTAAAAGACCAGGGATGTACATTGGCAGTACCAGTTCTTCAGGTCTTCATCATCTGATCTGGGAAATCGTAGATAATGCAGTCGATGAGCATCTGGCAAAGCATTGTTCCAAAATTAATGTCACGATACATAAAGATCAATCGGTTACCGTCCATGATAATGGCCGCGGTATTCCAACGGGCATGCACAAGACTGGGGTTCCTACGCCACAAGTTGTATTTACCATCCTCCACGCAGGCGGTAAATTCGGCGGTTCGGGCTATAAGAAATCTGGAGGCTTGCATGGTGTTGGTGCTTCAGTAACTAACGCGCTTTCAGAGTGGTTGGAAGTAGAAATTAATCGCGATGGCAAAGTGCATAAGATGCGTTTTGAATATTGGGTTGATGATAAAGGTATAGAACATGTTGGTGAACCTGTAACAGGCCTAGAGGTTATCGGCAACACCAATCGCACGGGGACGAAAGTAACCTTCAAACCAGATAAGCGCGTCTTCCAAGGTGGAACGACAATCAATTACGATACACTAGCTGAGCGTTTGCAGGAAATTGCATTCCTGAACTCGGGACTGCAAGTCAATCTGAAAGACGAACGCACAGATAAAGTGGATTCGTTTCAGTATGAAGGCGGTGCGAGCCAGTTTGTAGCGTTCCTGAACGAAGAGAAGACCGTGCTGCATCCAGTCATTCATTTTGCCTCGGAGAAGGACGAAATTGAAGTTGAAGTCGCTCTGCAATACAATGATGGCTATACGGAGACGATTGCATCCTTTGTTAACTCGATTCCCACTCGCGGCGGCGGAACCCATGAGACGGGTTTTAAGACAGCTTACACACGTGTGATGAATGAATATGCCCGTAAAGGGGGCATTCTCAAGGAAAAGGATAAAAACCTTGACGGAACGGATCTCAGAGAAGGTATGATGGTCGTCATCAATATCAAGATGGGTGATGTCGAATTCGTAGGTCAAACCAAGGACCAACTAGGAAGTGCTATTGCACGAAGTGCGGTGGACGCCGTTGTATCCGATAAAATGACGGTTTTCCTCGAAGAGAATCCGCAAATCGCGCAAATGATGCTGAAAAAGGCCGTACAAGCATCCAGAGCGAGAGAAGCCGCACGTAAAGCACGCGAAGAGATTCGCAGCGGCAAGAAAGGGAAGAGCGAGAGCTCGAACCTGAATGGGAAGCTTACACCTGCGCAATCGAAGGATTTGCAACGGAATGAGCTATTCATCGTGGAAGGTGATTCCGCTGGTGGATCGGCGAAGCAAGGGCGTGATTCGAAGCATCAAGCGATTTTGCCGCTCAAAGGCAAGCCGATGAATCCCGAGAAAGCGAAGCTCCTTGATATTTTGAAAAATGAAGAATATAAAGCCATCATCGCTGCGATCGGAGCTGGAGTAGGTTCTGAGTTCGAAGCGGAAGAGACGAATTACGGCAAAATTATTCTGATGACAGATGCCGATACAGATGGCGCACACATTCAAGTACTGCTGCTAACCTTCTTCTATCGTTACATGAAACCATTGATTGATGCTGGCAAAGTGTATATTGCTCAGCCTCCCCTGTATAAAGTGACGAGAAAAGGAAAAAATGGTGGTCATAAATACGCGTGGACGGACGATCAATTGAACGTTGTAGTCAAAGAACTCGGCAAAAATACCGAGCTACAGCGCTATAAAGGATTAGGCGAGATGAATCCGGATCAGCTGTGGGAAACGACGATGAATCCGGAAAGCAGAACGCTGCTTCAGGTGCAGATTGAAGATGCGGCCAAAGCAGAACGTCGTGTGACGACGTTGATGGGCGATAAAGTAGATCCACGTAAGAGATGGATTATCGAAAACGTTGATTTTACGGAATATGTTGAGTAATCAAAAAGAGTGGTGACGAGAAAGTGAGTATTATAGAAGAGTTTTTACCAGCCTTTCTGGAGGAGATCGTAGGGGATCGCTTCGGTCGGTATTCCAAATATATTATTCAAGATCGCGCGATACCTGATGTGAGAGATGGCTTGAAGCCAGTTCAACGTCGTGTGTTGTATGCGATGTATGACTCCGGCAATACGCCAGATAAGCCTTACCGGAAATCAGCCAAAACCGTTGGGGATGTTATGGGTAACTATCATCCACATGGTGATGCTTCGATTTATGATGGTATGGTTCGTATGGCACAGCCATGGAAAATGGGGCATACACTTGTCGATGGTCACGGGAACTGGGGTTCCTTAGATGATGATCCACCGGCAGCAATGCGTTATACAGAAGCACGTTTGTCAGAAATCGCAATGGAATTATTGCGCGACATTGAGAAGCGTACGGTCATGTTCAAAGATAACTTCGATAATTCAACCAAAGAGCCAGTTGTATTACCTGCTCGTTATCCAAATTTGCTCGTTAACGGGGTAAGTGGGATCTCTGCAGGCTTTGCAACGGAAATTCYGCCACATAACTTGCGCGAAATTATTGATGCTTGTACAGCTATGATCGATAAACCTGAAATTACGGTTGACGAATTAATGTCCATTGTCAAAGGACCTGATTTCCCGACTTCAGGGATCATCATGGGCGAGGATGGCATTCGTGAAGCTTACCGGACAGGTAAAGGTCGTATCTATATCCGCTCCAAAACCGCGATCGAAGAAATGCGCGGCGGCAGACAGCAAATTGTAATTACAGAAATTCCCTATCAAGTGGTTAAATCTCGATTAGTAACGGCGATGGAGAACATCCGTCTGGAGAAAAAAATCGAGGGAATCGCGGAAGTACGCGATGAAAGCGGACGGAATGGGCTTCGTATCGTGATTGAGCTCAAGAAGGAAGCGGATGCACAAGGGATTTTGGCCTATTTGCTGAAGAAGACTGATTTGCAAGTGACGTATAACTTCAACATGGTTGCTATCGTGAATAAAGCGCCTCGTCAACTCGGTATCCGCGAGATCCTGGAAGCTTACATTGGGCATCAGAAAGAGGTCGTGACGTTCCGGTCCCAATATGAGCTTGAGAAAGCGGAAGATCGAGCACATGTCCTCGAAGGGCTTGTGAAAGCACTGAACATTTTGGATGAGGTCATTGCTACGATTAAAGCTTCGAAAAATCGGCAGGACGCTCAAAATAATCTCGTAGAGAAGTTTCATTTTTCAGAACGACAAGCTGATGCGATCCTTGTCCTGCAATTATACCGTTTAACGAATTTGGAAATAACAACGCTGGAGAAGGAATTGAAGGATGTTGAGAAAACAATTGCGTACTTGCGTGGGATTCTTGGCAGCTTGAAGAAATTACTAGGCGTTATTAAAGATGAGATGGGCGAGATTCGCAAGAAATATGGAATCGATCGCCGCTCCGAGATTCAAGGAGAAGTCGAAGAACTGAAAGTGAATCTAGAAGTTCTTGTAACGGCAGAAGATGTGCTTGTCACCTTGTCCAATGAGGGTTACTTGAAGCGTACAAGTAAGTTATCCTTCACACGTTCGGGTGGAGAGCTTGAGAATACTGGCTTGAAGGATGGCGATTACCTTCGTTTCTTGCTGGATGTCAATACGATCGAGAGCTTGCTGATCTTCACGAAGAAGGGGCAATACTACTTATTGCCTGTCCATCAAATTCCAGAGTATAAGTGGAAAGAGAATGGAACAGCCATCGTAAATGTCATCCCGATTGCGAAGGAAGATCGTATCGTGAATGTCATTCCTGTCAAGGGATTTGAGGATCCGACGAAGTCACTCGTGTTCGTTACACGAAAAGGTCAAGTGAAGCGGACAGAGCTGAAGGAATATATGACGAACCGCTCCAATGCGATTGTTGCGTGTAAACTTGGCGAGCAAGATGAAGTGCTTCATGTTCAAATGAGTGACAATACGAAGGAAATTCTTCTCGTCACGAAGCAGGGCATGAGCATTCGTTTCCGTGAGGAAGAAGTAAACCCGATGGGCCGTGCAGCAGCAGGTGTACGCGGCATCCAGCTCAAGGAAGACGATGAAGTCGTGTCAGCTGAGTGGATCTATGGGGATGAAGGGGAAGTACTGGTGATCTCGGACCTCGGGTATGCGAAGCGATCTCTCGTTGTAGATTATCCAATTCAAGGTCGCGGCGGGAAGGGGATTATTACCTTCGAATTCAAAGAAGGTAAGCGTGTCAGACCGAACGGTTCAGCTTTAATCCGGACATTTATTGTGAAAATGGATTACTTGATTACAGCTGTGATGAGTAATGGCGAGAAGCTGCGATTCTCAACGGAAACAGCTCCGTTAGAAGATCGCAAAGCCCAAGGCAAATCACTAATTCCTGTGACGAAAACAGAATCGATTGTTGAGATTTTGCGCTTTCCTCAATCGTAACTAATCGTTGGAGGATCCAGTCTTTCAATTAATGCAAAAGCTATTTCTAATAAGACCCACAAAGGCATCGGTTCATCTAATCGATCAAGCCACTGTGGGTCTTTTAGCATACCGGCTTCCAGCGCTTTTTTGCCTAGCTCCACTTTCCATGCTTCCAATCCAATCACTCCTTGAAAGTAAGTTAACAGCCTTGCACGTCAAGATTCTCCGAAAGTAAAGGGACTCCTTGTTGATTACAAGGGTGCATGACACCTTCGATCAGTATATGTAAGTACTGGGCAACTTGTTAAAAGAAGTCGATTCGCTTGTCATTCCACACAAGACTAGACAAACTGTGTGAAAGCTCGACATCAGGTATCAGCAAACCACAGCATGTCTATGAATCTCGCAATTTTTGTAAGAAAATATTAATGGCATTAATCTTTAAAGTAGAGAAAAGGCATGCTATACTTGCTGTAAATAGGTGAAAATGGAAGCGAGTTGATGAGGATGTATTCCGATGAATTCGGAAAGCTATGGCTAAAATTATCGAAGGAATTGAAAAATCAGATGGAGGTAGGCTTAGCCCCTACGATTACGGAAGGACAACTGAATGTGCTTGAATTGCTCCTAGTCCATGAACGTATGAAGCCTTCGGATTTAATCGAGTATTTATCCACGACACCTGCTGCCGTTACAACCTTATTAGACCGGATGGAAAAAGCGGAGTTAATTAACCGTGTGCGAGATGAGAAGGATCGCAGAATTGTTTGGATCCATGTGACGGATAAAGGAAAAGCGGAATGCGAGAGAGGCCGTGGAATCCGTGAAGAACTGTTGGATTCATACCTGAATCGCGTTTCCGCTCATAATCAGAAATTGCTTATTTATTTATTGGGCAAGGTTGCGAATTAAATGGTGTAGAACTTCATTCCCTCATAACTCGGGAATCGTGAATTCGTTCCAAGGCCGCTGCACAGGTGGCAGCGACCGGAAGTGCATCTTCTCTTTGAGCACAGGATGCTCAAAGGCAAGTGCCGTGGCCCACAGCGCGAGCTGTTGGCCTGGTTTGTTGACAGCGCTGCCGTAGCGCTGGTCCCCGTACAGCGTGCAGCCAATGGCAGCCAGCTGCACGCGGATCTGATGCGGCCGCCCGGTGTGCAGCTTGATTTGGATCAAGCTGAGCCCGTCTTGGCTGCCGAGCAGCTTATAGTCCAGCACCGCCTCCTTGGCGTCCTGCTGGCCTGCCTTGACCACGCTGACGGTATTCGTCCGCGTATCCTTCCACAGCCAGTGGCGCAGCGTAGCGGCCGGCTGGGAGGGCTTACCGTGCACGACAGCGACGTACGTCTTGTCGAGATGCCTTGTTCGTACCGCATCCGATAGTCGGGACGCGGCTTTTGACGTTTTGGCGAAGACCATCACGCCGCCAACCGGACGATCCAAGCGATGAACAAGCCCGAGGTAAACATTGCCGGGCTTGTTGTACCGCTCCTTGATATCCGCCTTCAAGGCGTTCAGCAAGTCAAGATCACGAGACTCGTCTTCCTGCGTAGGCATGTTGACGGGCTTCTCAACCACAAGAATGTGGTTGTCTTCGAAAATAATCGGTATCTGCGATGCGCCGTATTCATCCTTCAATGCCACCGCTTACGCCTCCCAGCGTCCCAGAATACCGCAAGGGAGCATAAGGCCGGAGTGGGTGATCGGCAGGCCGATTTCACCGCTGGAGATCGTGCCGCCATGCTTGTCTTTCATCGCCATTGTCAAAATGTTCTGAAGCACAGTTGCCGAGATGCCTGTCGTGTAGGAATTGATTAACAGGAACAAGGGGTTGTCCGTCAGAATAGATTGGCAAGTCTGGATGAAAGGGAAGAGATCATCTTCCAATTTCCAGGTTTCACCGTTAGGCCCACGTCCGTAGGATGGTGGATCCATAATGATCGCATCATACTTGCTGCCGCGGCGCTGTTCTCTCTGTACGAATTTGAAAACATCATCCGTAATGAATCGAACAGGTCTAGAACCCATGCCGCTTAGGTGCAAATTCTCCTTGGCCCATTGTACGACCCCTTTAGATGCATCCACATGGCATACTTCTGCGCCAGCATGCGCGCATGCAAGTGTTGCTCCACCTGTGTAAGCGAAGAGATTGAGTACTTTGATCGGACGACCAGCACCCTTAATCTTGTCCATCATCCATTTCCAATTGACCGCTTGCTCAGGGAAAAGACCCGTATGTTTAAAGCTAGTTGGCTTAATATAAAAGGTCAGTTTCTGATCATACGTAATCGTCCAACGCTCGGGGAGCTCTGCATTCTGTTGCCATTGGCCGCCGCCGCTGGAGCTGCGGTGATAATGCGCATCAGCTTGACGCCAAGCAGGCGTTTCTTTCTGTAGTGGCCAAATAATCTGTGGGTCGGGTCTGCGAAGAACAATCGTCCCCCAGCGCTCTAGCTTTTCGCCGCCGCCTGTATCGAGCAGCTCATAATCGACCCAATCTTTTGCATAAAACATGTTGTAATCCATCCTTCAACTGTTTACTAGACTAAACATCCATTGTACACCATTTATTGACCTAAATCGATCTTTTCAATCAGACCAGGCAGTTCTTTTTCAGTAAATTGTTGGAATTGCGCCTGTTCAAGTGAAGCACGCAGTGATTCTTTTACTGCAGCAAAAGGTTTAACAGAACGAGAGTCAACTTTGATCACGTGGTAGCCAAACTCGGTTTCAACGGGATCACCAATCGTTCCAACCGCTTGAGAGATCGCTGCGTTTTTGAATCCTTCAACCCATTGGCTCACATCGGCATCAGCATAAAGACCACCATTATCCTTTGAACCTGGATCTTCGGAGTATTGCTTAGCAAGCGCTACGAAGTCTCCGCCATTTTTGAGCTTGGTTTGAATATCCTTGGCAAGTGTAAGTGCTTCTGCTTTTGTACGAAGGGTTTTGCCTTCGGCGTCGTTAAGTCCGATCAAAATATGACGTACGGAAGCGATTGTAAACGCATCTTTATTCGCAGCAAGTGCAGCATCATATTGTGCTTTCAACTGAACGTCTGTAATACTCGATTTCACATAGTTAATCCCTGTCATGCTGCCAACGAGGTAATATTGAAGATAAATTTCCGTTGAATTCGCTGATTGCAAGTCCGCTTTAAATTTATCTTCCCMAAACTGTTGCTTCCAAGCTGCTACTTGTGCAGCTGCGGCTGTTTTTGCAGCAGCCTGATCTGCTTCTGATGAACGACTATAAAGAATTCGATTCGTCACTAATTCTTTAAGGACACTAGTCTGATAGTCTAGGTTGTCCTTCGAAGCCGCATGCGAACTATTGAACAGGGCTTTGAGATTAAAGAACGTATCGAATTCTCCCTTCGTTACCGTTCCGCCTGTGTATGTTGCAACGACTTGATTCGGATTATTTCCAACCCAAATTGTACTTGTTGCATCATCCCACGTAACTTTCTTGCCAAGTGAGTCGCTCATAAAGCGCAGGGGTACATACGTATTTCCTTCATAGATGAATCCTTTGGCGTCCGTTGGCGCTTTTTCCACACCATCAAACATATACGTCAGATTACGGAAAGCTACTTCGATTTGTGTCCCAGCTGCAAATGCTACAGTTCCACTTAAAACAGAACCAATAGTTAAACCTACGATAAGTCCTTTTACTTTATCTTTCATTATGAGTGTTCCACCTTTCATTTCTAGTCCTATCAATAATTCACCGAAGGTTGAGAGATTTCCTTTTTTTTATTCGAATCGAATTGAAGGAATTCCTTACCTGTTTGTTGTATTTGTAGAGGTAGAGACGATTTGTTACACGCATCTTAGAGTATAGACATGTCGAAATAGGGAGGGATAATGTGGGAGCAAACGTTGGTATACCCAGCTCCGAGGATTTGTTTCTGCTTCATGAAGGATCCCTGTTCCACAGTTATCGTATCTTAGGGGCACATGTTAGCAAAGAAAAAGGGCATGAAGGTGTTCGATTCGCCGTATGGGCACCGCATGCAAGAACCGTGTTTGTACTTGGAGATTTCAATGAATGGCAATCCGGCGAGCATAGGATGGAAAAAATTAGTTCATTAGGACTCTGGATGATCTTTATTCCCGAAGCACGTGAAGGCGACTACTACAAGTTCGAAATTCATAGTCAGACAGGGCAGATTTTGTTAAAAGCTGATCCCTATGCCTTCTATTCTGAATTAAGGCCCGGTACGGCATCGCGGGTGGTAGATTTAGATGGTTATGATTGGCAGGATCAAGCCTGGCAGCAGCAGAAGAAAGAAGTCCCCGCTTATAACAAGCCGCTGTCCATTTACGAAGTGCATTTAGGCACTTGGCGTAAAAAAGATCGTACAAGCGAAGAGCAGTACACGTACGAACAATTAACGACTGAATTGGTGGATTATGCGGCTGATATGGGGTATACGCATATTGAAGTCATGCCGCTAGCGGAGCATCCTTTCGATCGTTCGTGGGGTTATCAAGCAACAGGGTACTTTTCGGTAACTAGTCGTCACGGTGCCCCTAAGGATTTCATGCGATTCGTAGATCGCTGTCATCAGAAGGGAATTGGGGTCATTATGGACTGGGTCCCAGGTCATTTTTGCAAGGACAGTCACGGTCTTCGTCAGTTTGATGGCAAGCCTTTGTATGAATATGAAGACCCTCGCAAAGCAGAGAAGCTGGAGTGGGGGACACTTACCTTCGATTTCGGCAGGCCGGAGGTTCAGAGTTTCTTAATCTCAAATGCCTTATTTTGGATGGACATGTATCATATGGATGGGATCAGAGTAGATGCTGTTGCTTCTATGCTGCACCTTAATTTCGGCAGATGGAATGAGGAGCCCATTCGAAATCAACTCGGTGGCGAGGAGAATTTGGAGGCCGTTGCGTTCATCCGCAAGCTGAATCAAGTTGTATTCTCCTATTATCCAGACGCGCTGATGATGGCGGAAGATTCGACGGATTGGCCGCTTGTTACGGCACCTGTGCACGAAGGTGGACTTGGATTTAACTACAAGTGGAATATGGGTTGGATGAACGATATGCTAAAATATATGAAACTGGATCCCATCCACCGCAGATATAATCACAAGTTGATTACCTTCTCGTTCATGTATGCATGGAGCGAAAATTATGTACTGCCTTTGTCACATGATGAAGTCGTGCATGGTAAGCGTTCACTCCTGCATAAGATGCCAGGAGACTATTGGCAGAAATTTGCTAATCTCCGTGTATTATATGGCTATATGTCGGGGCATCCAGGGAAAAAACTGCTCTTCATGGGAAGTGAATTCGGTCAATTCGACGAATGGAAGGATCTCGAGGAGCTGGATTGGTTTCTATTAGACGGTTACGAGAAGCATGAGCAGATGCATCACTACGTGAAGTCGCTCAATCAATTTTATTTGAACGAATCAGCCTTGTGGCAGCTGGATCATGATCCAGAAGGCTTTGCATGGATTAATCCCCATGACGAGAGCCAAAGTGTTGTCACATATATGAGAAAAGGGAAATCGCCGGAGGATGAACTTATTCTTGTGTGTAATTTCACACCTGTTGTTCATCCGGATTATCGGATCGGCGTTCCGAAATTAGGTCTCTACGAAATTGTATTTAATAGCGATGCTACAGAATTTGGCGGTTCCGGACAAGGAAATACGCTGCCAATCACAAGCAAGGCAAGTCCCATGCATGGTATGCCATACAGTTTATCGTTATGTATTCCGCCGCTTGCGGCTGTCTATATCAAGTGTGTGAGTGAATTCCAATCAGAGATTGATGAAGGTGAAGGGGGAAATCAAATATGCGCAGTAAAGAATGTGTTGCTATGCTCCTCGCTGGAGGAGAAGGGCGAAGATTAGGCGTACTGACGAACAATTTAGCTAAGCCAGCTGTTCACTTTGGCGGCAAATACCGCATCATTGATTTTACTCTCAGCAATTGTACGAATTCTGGGATTGATACCGTAGGCGTTCTTACGCAGTATCAGCCTCTTGTTCTCAATACGTACATTGGTATTGGAAGCTCTTGGGATCTTGACCGCAAGCATGGCGGTGTAACTGTACTGCCACCGTTCATGGAGCAAAAAGGCGGAGATTGGTACAAAGGAACTGCAAACGCGATTTATCGCAACATCGGCTTTATCGAACAGTATGATCCAGAATACGTCTTGGTCATCTCGGGTGACCATATTTATAAAATGGATTACGATCTCATGCTTTCTTATCACAAAGAGAAAAAAGCGGACGCAACGATCGCTGTAATCGAAGTGAAATGGGAAGAGACTAGCCGATTCGGCATCATGAGCGTAAATGAGAAGCAGGAGATTACTGAATTCGCTGAAAAGCCGAAGGAAGCAAACTCCAACCTGGCTTCTATGGGGATTTACATTTTTAACTGGAAAGCATTGAAATCGTATTTGCTTGAGGATGAAGCGAATCCTGAGTCTAGTAAAGACTTTGGGAAAGATATCATTCCGATGATGCTGAAGGATGAAGCGAGAATGTTTGCTTATCCATTCGAAGGCTATTGGAAGGACGTCGGAACCATTGATAGTTTATGGGAAGCGAATATGGACCTTTTAGATGACAATAATGAGTTAAACTTAAATGATAAAGACTGGCGTGTATATTCACAGAATCCGTACCAACCTGCACAATACGTGGCGCCTACGGCAAATATTAAACGTTCATTGGTGAATGAGGGCTGTGCGATATTTGGAGATGTTGATCATTCCGTTCTCTTTTTCGGTGTTCAAGTAGGTGAAGGCAGCCAAATTAAAGATTCTGTCATTATGCCGAATGCTAAGATTGGTAATAACGTAACGATTATCAAAGCGATTATTGGTGAGAATACGGTCGTTGAAGATGGTGCGGTTGTCGATGGCGATGGTGAAATTGTACTTATTGGCGGTAACGAACGGGTAACAGGCTACGCTAATCAGAAGGGATGATGTCAGATGAAACATGTGATGGGAGTCATTAATTTAGTCAATGAACCGGATGATTTGGAGGAACTGACTTATTTCCGCTGCCCGGCATCTGTGCCTTTTGGTGGTCGTTATCGGTTAATCGATTTTGCACTCTCGAATATGGTGAATTCAGGGATTGACAATGTAGCTGTATTCACTCAACACAAATACCGTTCGCTCATGGACCATCTGGGATCTGGAAAAGAGTGGGATTTGGATCGTAAGCGTGGGGGACTTTTCGTCCTACCTTCCGTACTGGATGAACCGACGGGCATCTCGCGCGGTGATTTGTATCAGTTCTATAGCCATCGTGACTATTTCTACCGCGGTAAAGAAGAGTTCGTCATTATTTCCCGCAGCCACATGGTGTGCAATCTGGATTTGAACGATGCAGTGCGTTATCACGAAGATATGCAAGCGGATATTACCGTGATATATAAGCAAACCGATGAAGAAGTCCATGGGAAATTCCGCCGAATGGCAGTGAAAGACACAGGTCAAGTAACATTGATGGAAGATCACACGGGCCGACTGCGGACAAATAACATTTCCATGGAAATGTATATTATGAGCAAGGCTTTACTGCTGGATATGGTCGAATCCTGCTTAGCGCAAGGATATGATCATTTGGTGCGTGACGGCATTATGAAAAACATTGATAAGCTTAGCGTGTATGGCTATAAGTTTGAAGGGCATCTGGGAATTGTGAACTCGATTCAAGGCTACTACAAACACAGCATGCAGCTGTTGAATCCTGCGATTTGGCGCGAGCTGTTCTTCCAGAAGAATAATCTGATCTATACCAAGGTTAAGGATGAGCCGCCTGCCAAATATTTGGACTCCGCTTCCGCTAAGAACGCACTTATCGCAAATGGCTGCCAGATTGAAGGAAAAGTGGAGAACAGCATTCTGTTCCGCGGGGTGAAGATCCGCAAAGGCGCCTACGTGAAAAACAGTATCATTTTGCAAAACTGCGAGATTGAGGAAAACGTAATTATCGAGAATGCGATTCTGGATAAGGACGTCTTCATTAGTCGCGGCCGTGTATTAACAGGTGACAATAAAGCACCATTCATTGCAGCGAAAACCAAAGTGATCTAATCGCAAGTTCGTGTGATAGGTCAGGTTCTAGCAAAGTTGGAGGAGTGGCAAGATGAAAATACTGTTCGCGGCTTCGGAGGCCGTTCCTTTTATAAAGACAGGCGGATTGGCGGATGTGATCGGCTCCTTACCTAAGGAGCTGACGCGTCAGGGACTTGATGTACGTGTTATTTTGCCCAAATATGGTGATATCCCGGCTAAGTTTAGAGATCTGATGACACATGTGACATCATTTGATGTGCAGCTCGGCTGGCGCAAGCAATATATCGGAATTGATATGTTGGTGCATGAAGGGGTTACCTATTATTTCGTCGATAATGAGTTTTATTACAAGCGATCTGGTATTTATGGCTTTGGGGATGAGGCGGAGCGATTTGGCTTCTTTTGTCGAGGTGTCATTGAAGCCCTGCCTTATCTGGATTTCCAGCCGGATGTGATTCATTGTCACGATTGGCAAGCAGGTATGATTCCTGTGTTGCTGAAGGCTCATTATCAGCATTTGCCTTTCTTTAGCGAGATCAAGACGATGACAACCGTTCATAATTTGAAATACCAAGGTGTTTTTGGCCAACAAGTGTTTAAGGATTTGTTTGGTTTGTCAGATGACCACTTCTCAGGAACAGCGCTAGAGCTTCATGGTGGCGCAAGCTTCCTGAAGGGTGGACTGTTGTATTCAGATCAGATTACAACGGTTAGTCAGACGTATGCGGAGGAGATTCAAACACCGTATTACGGTGAATTCTTGGACAGCCTGTTGCGTCACCGCAAGGATCAATTAACGGGCATCGTGAACGGAATTGATTACGACGTGTTCGACCCTATGACGGATAAGAATCTGGTTGTGAATTATCGGGACTCTTTACCGAAGAAGACGCAGAATAAGACGGCGCTTCAGGAGCGTCTAGGACTTCCTGTGAACGGTGATATCCCAATGATTGTACTGGTTACTCGTCTTGTACAGCAGAAGGGTTTAGATCTGATTCAGCACGTGCTTCGCGAAATCTTAAGCTTGGACATCCAGCTAATTGTTCTTGGTACGGGCGAGCCTGTCTATGAGCAAATGTTTCGGAACGCTGCAGTCACACATCCGACCAAGGTGTCGGCGCACATTTACTTTGATGAAGCGTTAGCACACCAGTTCTACGCAGCTTCAGATCTCTTCTTAATGCCATCACAGTTCGAGCCATGTGGCATTGGGCAGTTGATTGCGCTACGCTATCGTTCCGTACCCATCGTTCGTGAAACGGGCGGTCTGAAGGATACGGTGCAGCCGTATAATGAGTTTACAGGAGAGGGTACAGGTTTCTCCTTMACGCATTACAATGCCCATGATATGCTTCATATCATCAGGCGAGCGGTTTTCTTTTATAAGAATGACCGTGACAGTTGGATGAAGATTCAGCAAAATATGAAAAAAGGTGACTTTAGCTGGCGCAAATCTGCGCAGCAATATATTACAATTTACAATGAAATGACCTCTTAAATACTGGGAGAAAGCCTCTTGATTCGAAAGAATGAGGGGGCTTTTTTCGTTATTTTGAAAATTCAGGTATAATAGATACAGATGAGTAAAGAGGGTTGGAGTGGTACAATGGGCATGGATTGGATTTCTCATATGTTGACCGTGTTGTTTGTTGTAAATATTTTATTGGCGCTCACGGTGGTTTTCTTAGAAAGACGTAATGTGGCTGCAACATGGTCATGGTTAATGGTGCTGCTATTCATTCCTATTCTAGGCTTTCTATTGTACGTGATGTTGGGTCAAAACTTGAGCCGGCGCAAGCTGTATAAATGGAATAAGCGCATGCAGGAACGGATGCAGACTGTGATTAGTGAGCAGCGGCAGCAGCTCATGGACGGGACTTTTCCCTATATCGATCCAATGGTGATGGAGTATCGGTATTTAATTTATTTGAATGTCGCTACGAATGATTCATATTTGTCACAGGATAACGATGTACATATTTTCACAGATGGGGTCGAGAAATTTAATGATTTGATTAGTCGAATTGAGGCTGCCGAGCATCATATCCACATGCAATATTATATTGTCAAAAATGATAACTTAGGTCAGCGGATCATGGAAGTGCTCACACGGAAAGCTAAACAAGGGGTGACTGTTCGTTTTCTATATGATGATATCGGCTCACGTACGTTGAAAGATTCGTTTTTCAAGGATTTTCTACTGGCAGGTGGACACAAAGCGGCATTCTTTCCCTCACGTATTCCTTTTCTTAATTATCGTGTTAACTATCGGAATCATCGCAAGCTCGTAATTATTGACGGGCAGATCGGCTATATTGGCGGATTTAATATTGGCAATGAATACCTGGGATTAAATCCAAAATTTGGTTACTGGCGGGATACACACCTTCGATTGACGGGCAGCGTCGTGCGAGCGTTGCAATCTCGGTTCATACTGGATTGGAACCTTGCATCAACAGAATCATTGGAAGTAAATACGACGTATTTCCCGGCAATCTTGGAGAATGCCGTGCAAGGTAGGGTCCCGATGCAAATTGTCGCAAGTGGCCCGAATGAAACTTGGCCGCATTTCGTATATACGTTCTTGAAGTTGATTCATTTGGCCAAAAGCCGAATTTTGTTGCAAACACCCTATTTTATTCCTGAAGAAAGTATGCTGAATGCTTTGCGAATTGCGGCTCTGTCGGGGATTGATGTAAGGATTATGATACCTGAGAAGGCGGATCATTTATTCGTCCATTGGGCTTCGTTGTATTATGTGGGTGAACTGCTGCGTGCAGGTGTGAAATGCTATCTGTATGATTACGGCTTCCTACATGCCAAAACAATTATCGTAGACGGCAAAGTGGCCTCAGTTGGTACCGCGAATTTCGATATTCGCAGCTTAAGGCTTAATTTTGAGACGAATGCGCTGATGTTTCATGAAGAGACAGCAGCAAAGCTGGAAAACACCTTCTGGAAGGATATGGAGGGGTGTATGGAGTTAACGCTGGAGGAATATGAGAAGCGCTCACTTCGCATCCGTTTCCTGGAGTCGATTTCGAAGCTGATATCACCAATCTTATAGTGCAAATAAAAAGGATTCCGTAAACTCACTTGAAGGAAGTGAGCTTTGGAATCCTTTTTCGTTAGAGAGAACTATTTGTAATGTCTAGAAGCTTTCGCCACTATCAAGATTGAACTGCCAAAGAATGCCAAACTTGTCCTCAATTTGACCGTACAATTTACTCCAGTCCGTCGCTTGAAGCTCCATGGCAATTTTTCCGCCCTCTTTGAGCTTATGGAATACGTTTTGGATTTCATCGGCGTTTGCGCTAACGTAGGAAAGACTGATGTTATTTCCTACAACGTAAGGCATACCTGGGAATACGTCAGAGAACATAAGCGGGCTTCCGTTAATATCTAGACGAGCGTGCATAACGCCATTTTTGGCTTCTTCAGGAAGCGGATAGTCGGGGTGAGCTGGCATATCGCCAAAAGTAATGATTTTGGGAGTGGGCAGATTAAATACTTCTGCATAGAAAGTCACAACTTCGCGAGTGTTTCCTTGGAAATTTAAATAAGCATTAATTGACATGACCATTCTCCTCTAATTGTGAAATTGGGACAATCTCCTATATTCTACCACTGGTTACATAGAAAATCCACCAGACCTATAAGCGGAATAACAATGTCTGGAGTTGGCTTTTGCCTACGGCGGATAAAGATTGGAGTACCTGATCGGAGGCTTGGCTCATCGCGGCACGAGCTTTGGCAAGTAAGGGAGGTGCTTCATCCGTCAACACATTAAATATACCATACATGCGAAGAAAAGAGGAGAGAGCCAAGATGAGCGATCATATGGATAAGAAAGAGGCTAATCCCATGCGTGCTGTGCGTTATCATGCTTTTGGTGAGGCTGAGGTCCTGCAAGTAGAAACAGTCCCTATTCCACAGCCACAAGAAGGGAAAGTGCTTGTTCGCATACATGCCGCTGGTGTTCTACCTGTGGATTGGAAAATACGCCGTGGATTATTCCCGATGCCGGTCCAATTCCCACATATTCCGGGAACAGCTTTCACGGGTGTAATTGAGGCAGTTGGAACAGKGGTGTCCACCTGGAAGATTGGAGATCCTGTATTCGGCCGCAGTACGAAGGGCACATACGCGGAGTATACGACAGCGCCTGAGGATGTGATTGCTCGTAAGCCTGCTTCGATATCCTATGAAGAAGCTGCAACATTATCAGGAGGAGCCACAACTGCGTGGTGTGCCATTGTTTCGGAAGGTCAAGTGAAGCCGAACGAGCGTATTCTGATTCATGGCGCTGCGGGAGGCGTTGGGATGTTCGCGATACAGTTCGCGAAAGGGATCAGTGCTGAAGTCATTGGTACATCAGGGCCGACGAATGTGTCTTATGTGGCATCATTAGTCGCAGACATGGTGTTTGACTATTCGTCTGAACGATTCGAAGAGATCGTACAGAATGTCGATTTCGTATTGGATATGGTGGGTGGGGACACACTTGCACGTACATGGTCTGTTATGAAGCATGGAGGCAGATTGGCCTCGATCGCGGGCCAACCGCCGCTGATGAAAGCCAAGCAGCACGGTATTACCTTGATTCGTCCGGGCATCGCCACGAAGGGAGATTTGAAAGCCATTGCTGAGCTAATCGATGAGGGAAAGCTAAAAACGATTCACATCGAGCAAAGCTTTGCAATGGAAGATGTGCGTCAAGCACATGAGAAGAGCGAGACGGGGCACGGACGAGGTCGTATTGTGCTGCGGATGATCGATTGAGCTCTTTTCATGAATGCGTAACAAAGGACCTGCCGTCAAACCTTAACGACCTCACTAATACGCCACTTTAACGCACTAGAAGAGCTCAGTTAGAGGTTCCCCGGTCGACCATCGCACGCTCGCGCACAAAAATTGTGCGCAAGAGAAGAACCATGGTTGACCATCGCCCGCTAGCGCACAAAAATTGTGCGCAAGAGAAGAACCATGGTCGACCATCGCACGCTCGCGCACAAAAATTGTGCGCAAGAGAAGAACCWCGGTCGACCATCGCCYGCTAGCGCACAAAAATTGTGCGCAAGARAAGAACCTCGGTCGACCATCGCCCGCTAGCGCACAAAAATTGTGCGCAAGAGAAGAACCTCGGTCGACCATCGCCCGCTAGCGCACAAAAATTGTGCGCAAGARAAGAACCTCGGTCGACCATCGCCTGCTAGCGCACATCTTACTCCAAAACTATGCAATCGTGCGGTTGCAACAAGAAAAGTCAGCATTTTTACGTATTCACAAATAAGGAATTGTCCTATATACTCCTAATTATCGATAATGATTATCAGTATCATCTAGGGGGATGTATTATGATTCAAGCAAGAAAATTAGTTAATTTCACAGCAGTTCTACTCGTGTCTTCTTTATTTCTAGCCGGCTGTGGTGCCAGTACAGATACGAAAAATGGAGCCGCGCCTGCAAGTACGACCCAAGCCACAGCGACTCCGGCTGCCAAAGCACCGCAAGAGCGTGTCCTGAAGGATGCAATGGGACATGAAGTGAAAATCCCTGGCGAGGTTAAGCGTGTGATTGCACCTTTCCTAGAAGATGGATTAACGGCTATCGGCATCAAGCCAGTTGCGCAATGGTCCGCGGCTGGTGAACCGCAGCAATATTTGCAAAATGTGTTGAACGGTGTTCCTGTTCTGGCCATGGAAGGTGGACTCAAACCCGAGCAAACGTTAAGTCATAATCCAGATCTCATAATTCTTGCCGCTCCTACTTATATGAAGAATGGCACGTATGAAGATTTCTCCAAAATTGCTCCTACTTTCGTCTTGTCTAATGATGAGACGGACTGGCGTGGAAATGTTGCCAAGCTAGGTGAAGTGTTGGGCAAATCAAAGGAAGCTGAACAAGCCATTAAAAAATATGATGAGAAGCTAGCTGCTTCCAAAGATAAGATTCGAACAGCTGTAGGGGACAAATCAGCCGTATTATTCCAATCAGCAAATGAAAAAGGCTTTAAATTGTTCGGCGCGAATTTCTATAGTGGGAAGTTATTGTACCAAGGCTTTGGATTCAAACAGCCGAAATTGCTAAAGGGTGACTATGATACGTATTCCTTGGAAACATTAGCACAACTGGATGATGTTGATTACATTTTCTTCCTCTCTGGCAAAGGTCGTGCGAAGCCTCCTGTGGATAATCCATTATGGCAACAACTGCCCGCGGTGAAGCAAGGTCATGTGTATGAGGTGGATTCAGGTCATTGGTTCAATCAAAACGTAGTGGCCAATCAATTAATTATCGATGATGTACTACGTAATTTAGTTAAATAGCTCGAGTGAAGACGGGGGATTCTCTTGTCTTTTCCGTGTTTCAATCAGATACATAGGAGCGGAAAAATATGAAACAAGAGGTTACTCCGCCGGAAGTAGAGGACGAGAATTCATTGAACTCGATGTGGTATAAGCTGACAACCATTGAACGAATCGTGATAAAGGATCTGCAATGGCCGGTTGAACGAGATTTCATTCAGGCGGACTCGCTCATGCTTGTCGTCTCAGATACGTCGGATGGCCGTTTGGTCATTAATGGTCAGTATTACCCGCTGCGATTAGGCACGGTATTTATTTGTAAGCCGGGACAGCTTATTGAAGTAGGTTTGCCTAAAGACGAGGATCATGGCGTTTATGTGCTCAGGTTTCAAGCAGCAGCGGTTCTGCAAAAAGAAGCCACAGAAGCTAATATTCAGCCTGTCAACACATTCCCAGGTGAAGGTGAGGCGATACATCTTGCCGTGTCGACCGTCATTCCTCTCGTTAGAATGATCGTGACGCATTGGGAAAATAGTACAATTGCGGACCGCTTCCGGGCAGAGGCGGGATTCTATGAACTGCTCAGTTTAGTCTTGCAAAATGAGGAACACAAAACGTCGATCGCATTGGATTATGCGAAGTTCATGCTGGAGCGGGATTATACGGAAGAAATTACGATTGAAGCGCTGGCGGCAATGGCAGGTTTAAGTCGTTTCCATTTTATGCGCTTATTTAAAGAGAAATTTGGTAAAGGCGTCATTGAATATGTGACAGAATTACGTTTAAGTAAATCAAAGGAACTCATGCGTGAGCTCCCGAATGCCTCAATTCGAGAAATAGCTTTCAAGGTTGGGTATAAGAATGAAATTTATTTCAGCAATAATTTCAAGAAGCATATGGGGATGGCGCCTGCTGTTTATTTGAAGAATACGAAGATGAAGGTAGCCGCTTATAGTTGGGTGAATATTGGACAGTTGCTGGCGCTTCAAATTATTCCCTATGCCGCACCTATGGATCATTATTGGACTGATTTTTATCGGAATAAATATGCCTTTGATGTGACTGTTCCATTGAGTCATCATTATGAGTTCAATCTTACAGCCTTACAACAGTCGTCACCAGATTACATTATTGGGATTGACGCATGGATTCCCAAAGCTGAGCAAGTGAAGTTATCGGAAACAGCCCCGACATTATTTTTACCATGGGATCGAAATTGGCGTGAGCATTTAGTCATTATCGGTGATTTCGTTGGTAAATCGAAGGAGGCAGTGAAGTGGCTTCAAAGCTACAATTTGAAAGCTGCTGATGTAAGAGAGAAGGTCAAGCTGACGATGAAAGAGGATAAAGTAGTAGTCGTAATTGTCCATCACAATGACTTATTGGTGTGGGGGAGTCTTGCCGGTACGGTACTGTATGATGATTTGGAACTAAACCCAGCGAGTCAATTGCGTGATATTCATTGGACGAAACCCGTTCAAGTAACGGAGTTGGCAGGTTTTGAGGCTGATCATCTGATTGTGAATATTTGTAAGGATCCAATTTCCCAAGCGACTTGGGCTAACCTATCTAAACAGGGGGATTGGCGCGGTTTAGCGGCAGTCCAAAAGGGGCAGGTTCATCTAACTCCTGGGTATGCTGGCTGGGAATCACCTTGGAATGAACATACGGCTTTCAATCATGAGCGTGTCTTACAGCAGATTGCACAAATCCTACTTCCAGCAACGTAATTGTTGCTGGATTTTATTTTGATTCTATTCGAATCTCCGAAATCATGATAGAATTACTGGAAATTGGAAGAGTCTGTGGGTGAAAGTATGAAAAAATTGATTTTGATTGCGATCATAGCCAGTAGTTTTGTCACGCTGTCATTTTCGTTCTACTATATGCTCAAGATTTATCAAAGCGATTTGAGTATGTCGACTGCTGKGGAACCTATGGTGCATGAACATGCCGAACGCATCGTGATCATCTCACAGGAGCAAGGCAGCTTTATGATGAATGCCATTCAAAAAGGGGCACGAGAGGCCGCAGAAGAACATCATATCCAAATTGATTTCTGGGGTGTTTACCGTTCGAACTTGGAAGGGTTAATTAAGCAGATCGATATTGCAATCGCTTCCAAAGCGAGCGGGATTGTTGTGGAAGGTGTGGATCATCCAGATTTTAATCTAATGGTGAAGAAGGCGACGGAGAAAGGAATACCGATCATTACGATTAATTCCGATGCTCCGAGCAGCTTGCGCAAGTCCTATATCGGTTCCGATCATTATCAAGAAGGGATTATTATGGGGGAGTATATTGCGACCCAGTTGAATGGAAAAGGCGAAGTCGGTGTCATTAAGAGTATATCCTCACCATCAACGGATGACTTGCGTTTGAAAGGTTTGACTGAAGTTTTTAAAAAATACGAAGGACTAAGGGTCGTAATTGCAGCTAATGATCCTGATATGACACAACCGAAGATGCAAACGAACGATATTTTGAATTACTATCCGAATGTGAAGGCCTTTATCGGACTGTCGTCCGAAACGGGAGAGAGTATCGTTCAAGCGGCGCATTCACGCTCGCGGACCAAAGAATATCCGATTTTCCAATTCGATGATTCTCCCCAAACCATGATGCTTATTAAAAATGGGCAGGTGAAAGCTGGGCTCTCGCAGCATTATGAAGATATGGGTATTCTCAGTGTTAATTTGATGAAACGTTGGTTAGATGCTGCGCAGCTGCCGCTTGAGAACAGCTACTTCACGCCAATTAGCGTGGTGACTTCATCTGGAGAAGAGGAGAAAGCGCCCTGAAAACTATTCGTAGTAAAATGATGATGCTGTCGATCTTGATCTGGGTAATTATGGCGATTATTTGGCTCTCCATGAGCATTTATAATCAGCGAACCGTCGAAAAGTATAATGAAATTCTTCAGCGCTATATGCAAATGAATCAAGCCTCGCAATTAAGCCAACAATCGTTAACCACTCTGAATAAGTATCGCATGTCACCTACGTTAGAAAGCTTGAATCAATATGTCACGGATAACAGCAGTCTTCTTCGAACCAAGACTGAGATGAGTTGGTTGCGAAATGCAAGCAACATGATGCTGCTCGATAATTTACAGAACATGCTGGAGAGTCAGGCAGAGGCGATGGATTTGGCCGTTCGCTTCCAGAAAGATAATGATGAAGAAAACGCAGCGAAACAATTTGACGAAGCATCCAATATCTCCAAATATATATCAGAAGCGACACTCACCTTAATTAGTGGTGAACAGAACACCTACGATGCTTTCTATAGAAAAATTATTAAGCGAAGTGAAAATATTAAGAAGATGGGACTCTGGACGTTAGCGCTCGTTTCTTTGCTGCTTTTGCTGTTTTCCTATCGATTTGTGGATAGTGTGACACAGCCATTGCTGAAATTAACGCTGTCTGCGCGAGAATTGTCACGGGKGAATTTTAAAAATCCCATTGATTTGGGCAATAACGATGAAATATCCTTTTTGGCTAAAACGCTGGACAGTATGCGACTTAAGATCGGTCATTTTATCGATGATATTCAAAGTAAAGCCCAATTGGAATATGATCTTCATCGACATAAGCTCATGCTGAAAGAAAGCGAGTTGAAGAGCTTACAAAGTCAGATTAATCCCCATTTTCTTTTCAATACGTTAAATATGTTGTCGAAGGAAGCTTATTTGGCAGGCGCGGGAAAAACGAGCGAATTAATTAGCTCTGTTGCCGGTATGCTTAGATATAATCTCCGCAAGTTGGATAGCCGAGTGTCTTTAAAAGACGAGCTCGAAGTGCTTGAGGAGTATTTAACGATTCAGAAGGCTCGCTTTGGTGATCGTCTGCAAGTCGTTCGTGAAATTGATGAGGATGCATTAGGCATTGAACTACCAATTCTTATTTTGCAACCGCTTGCAGAGAACGCGTTTATTTATGCGATTGAACCAGCTGAAGAAGGTGGCACGCTTACGATTCGAGTCAGGCAGGAAGAGAAACACATCCTAGTACAGGTACAAGATACAGGACAGGGCATGGATGAAGAGCAGCTAAATCGATTATTATCTCATACGGAAAATTCTATATATAAAGGTCATTCTACGGGGATAGGCATATGGAATGTGATTCATCGCTTACAGCTATTTTATGGGGTTGAGGAGATCATAGAGATTGAATCCCATCTAGGAGCTGGCACTTGTATTACATTGAAGCTGCCGAGGGGGCATGTCGTATGATTCGTATGTTAATTGTGGATGATGAACCAATTGAGCGGATTGCGTTGCAACGAATTATCGAAGAAGGTTCTCCAGATGTAGAGGTCGTAGGCCAAGCCGCGAATGGCAGAGAAGCTATTGAAGCTGCAGAGCGGTTACAACCAGACTTGATCACGATGGATATTAAGATGCCCGGCATCAATGGACTTCAAGCGATAGAGCAGATTAGAGCGACTAATAAAGCGGTTAAGTTTATTGTTGTCACTGCATTTGACACGTTTGAATTTGCTCAACAAGCCATTAAGTTAGGCGTCTATGACTATATGTTGAAACCAAGCCGAATTTCTGTCGTGCTGGAGACGATCGGCCGGGTAGCCAATGAGATTAAAATGATTCAACAGGAGTTGGCGAGTAGAAGTTTAGAGCAAGTAAGGCTGCAGAAGATGACGCCTCTAGTGGAGGCTGATATTGTGGAGCAGCTGCTATTTGATTATGTGCAATCGGCATCACTTGCTGAGATGATTGACATAATTGGGCTTCCATCTGGGCGAGACGGTTTTGTGATGACCTTGCAATTCTCGCATGATATGGCGGAACCTTCACATCTACGGGATTATGATGATATGTATCTGCAAGTAAGTGAGTTGCACCTGGATGTATCCAATCCGATCTGGCTAGGGAAAATGTCAGGCAATCAAGTACCAGCAATTGTATTTATGGATGGTGAATTCTCCTATCGCGCACAGGCTATTAGCGTAGCGAAGAAATGGATCCAAGCGTTGGATACGAAGGGTGGATTTCGTCTTTTTATTGGCATAGGCGGTTTATGCAAGGACCTGAAGGACATGCGCAAATCCTATCATGAAGCGTTGTTGGCGTCGATGGATAACACACTGCCTGCTCGTTATAGTTTATTTGAGAATCTCACACGAGATGATATCCGGGCAATTGGCAGTCGTACCATTGAGATGGAGAAGCGTGTGCTCGAAGAGATTCGACGCGGAAATCTTGAAGCAGCTGGCGATCAGATTGCCAAAATAATTGATATTTTCGAAGGTGCTCAGCAAGGCGTTGGATTATCGCAGCAACGAATTTTTGAAGTGTTAATCGTTGTGACCCGCATGTTGCAGGAAATGGGGATGGATGTCCATACACCCTATTTTCCTTATGCAACGACAAGCTATATGCAATTGAAAGCGGAATCCCGGCTATTAATTCAAAACTTAGTTCAGGTTGGAGATGTCGTTGAGACAGATTTACTCCAAACGATGAAGTTATATATCCAGAAACATGCTCATGAGGAATTGTCCTTGGAGCGRATTGCAGCTACGGTTGATCGGAATCCTTTCTATGTCAGTAAGCTGTTTAAAGAGCATTTCGGAATGAATTATATTGACTTTCTTACGGAATATCGGATCGAAACGGCCAAGCAATTGATGCAGGAAACGGATAAAAGTCTCAAAGAAATTACATTTGAAGTGGGATATAACGATCCGAATTATTTCAGCCGCGTTTTTAAAAAGCTAGTTGGACATTCACCGACGGATTATCGGAAGATGCTGATTCGACCAACCAACAAGAAGCATAGTTGAAAGAATGCTTACGAAGTTTGTTTTCTGACGAAAACTTTTAGGAGGGGTTTGCGCTGAAACATGTCAGAAAGAGTAGTAAATTGGTTGGCGTCACCGTGATTATGGCCTTCGTGCTATCGGCTTGCTCGTTCATCGGAACGAACAGTGCGCCAACGGATAAAGCTAGCCCGCAAATGGATAGTAAGCCAAGCCCCAATCGGATTATGCAAACTGACAACAAAGTGGTCGTGGGTTTATCGATCGATACGCTGTTGGAAGAACGATGGCAGAAGGATCGGGATTTATTCAAAGCTGCTGTTGAAAAGCTCGGTGCGCGTATTGAGGTTCAAGCAGCGAATGGCGACGATGCCTTGCAGCTTGCGCAAGCAGAGAACTTGATATCACGCGGCGTAGATGTACTTGTCGTTGTGCCTCACAACGCAGAGGTATCCGCAGCGATTGTGGAGAAGGCACACAAATCGGGCATCAAGGTTATTTCGTATGATCGTTTGATAGTCAATTCGGATGTCGATTTATATATTTCCTTCGATAATGAGAAAGCTGGCGAATTGCAAGCGAAAGCGATCGTGAAGAAAGCACCTAAAGGCAACTATGTCTTAATCGAAGGCGCGGATACAGACAACAATGCGCATATGTTCAAAAAAGGTCAAATGAACATTTTAAAGCCTCTCGTAGAGAAGGGGGACATTACTATCGTTTTTGATCAAGCAACGAAAGAGTGGAAGCCTGCGAATGCGTTTGCGAACATGGAGCGGGCTTTGATTGCCAATCAGAATCGAGTAGACGCGGTTGTTGCCGCGAATGACGCGACAGCAGGTGGCGTGATTCAAGCTTTAACAGCCCAGAAGATGGCAGGTCGCATACCCGTTTCGGGGCAAGATGCGGAGCTTGCAGCTGCGCAGCGAATCGTCGAAGGGACACAGACAATGACGGTGTATAAGCCCATTAAGAAGCTTGCAGAAACAGCTGCTGAGCTTGCTGTGAAGATGGCGAAAGGCGGAAATGTTCATGCGGATAAAAAAGTAAACAATAAGAAAATTGATGTTCCGTCCATTTTACTCGAACCGATTGCCGTGGATCAGTCAAATATGGATGCCACGATCATCGCAGATGGCTTCCACTTGAGAGAAGACGTATATAAAAATGTGAATCAAAGTCAAATGACAAAATAGTATAGCATTGTTAAAAAAAGTGCTAATATAAAGCGGTTACATTGGAAAATCCCGGTGATATACTCAGTTTGTAGTTGGCGCACAGCCAAAACAAATGAGAGGGGTATTACAAATGAAACGAAGTGTGAAAGCGATTTCTTTGATGTTAGTGGTTATGTTTCTAGCCGTGATGGTTGCAGCATGTGGGAACTCCAGCAGCTCGAAAGTAAGCGTTGGAATTGTATTGCCTACCAAAGACGAGCCAAGATGGGTTCAAGATGAGCAACGTTTCAAAGACGCTTTGAAAGGTTCGAAATATACAACGGAAATCTTATTCAGCCAAGGCTCCTCAGCGAAAGAAAAAGAAAACGTTGATGCTTTGATCGCTAAAGGAATCAAAGTGTTAATCATTTGTCCGCAAGACGGTGATGCAGCAGCAGCTGCTGTTGAGTCTGCTAAGAAAGCCGGTATTCAAGTTATCTCCTATGACCGCTTGATTACCAAAACAGATGCGGTTAACTACTATGTGACTTTCGACAGTATTGCTGTTGGTAAAGCACAAGCACAATACTTAGTGGATAAAGCGAAACCAGGTCAGCCATTGTACTTGTACGCAGGTGCTGCATCTGATAACAATGCGTTCTTGTTCTTCGAAGGTGCATGGCAAGTGCTTCAACCGAAAATTGCCGATGGCACATTCAAAATTGCAAACTCCAGTGAGGCTGCTGCTTTGAAAGGAACTGCCAAATTAACTCGTGAGCAAATGAGTAAAATTATCGGGCAAGTCACGACGAACTGGGATGCGAACGAAGCGAAAAATAAAGCACAAACCCATTTGACAGCAGCTGCAGCAGACATGAAGGGCGATGTTGCCATTCTAGCTCCAAATGATGGAACAGCTCGCTCCATCGCGGATGTATTTGCTTCAGATAAAGCGGTTACGAAGTTCCTAGTTACAGGTCAAGATGCGGAGAAAGCATCGATTCAATACGTAATCGACGGCAAACAATCCATGACCGTGTTCAAAGATGTTCGTACACTCGTTAAAGATGCAATGGGTATGGCTGTAGCTATTTTKGATGGTAAAACACCTGAAACTACAGGATCGTATAACAATGGCAAAATTGACGTGAAAGCAAAACAAACGAATGTAATTGTCGTTGACAAAGCAAATGTAAAATCTGCACTTGTGGATTCTGCGTACTATCAAGCATCCGATTTCAAAGGCTTGTAGGTGTAAGATCACATAGCTTGGAAGGAATAGTGATAGATGCGTCTATCACTATTCCTCTATTCCGAGAGTCGGTTGGCTAAGGAGCGCTTGATGATGAGTGAATATATCTTAGAAATGAACAATATATCCAAAGAATTTACAGGTGTGAAAGCACTTGCGAACGTTAATTTTAAAGTGAATACAGGCGAAATTCATTGTTTGGTGGGTGAAAATGGCGCTGGCAAGTCGACCTTAATGAAAGTACTTAGTGGTGTATACCCAAGCGGCACTTACGCAGGAGATATTGTGTTCGAGGGCAAGGTTCAGCAATTTTCGAGGATCAGTGACAGTGTGAAGACGGGCATCGCCATTATTTATCAAGAGTTAGCGCTATTTCCGGATCTTACAGTGTACGAGAACATTTATGCAGGCAACGAAGTAAGAAAAGGCATGATGGTCGATTGGAATCAGACGATTCGTCAGGCCAAAGAAATGCTTCATAAAGTGAAGCTGGATGTGAACCCAGAGGTTCTTGTTAAAGATTTGGGCGTCGGAAAGCAACAGCTCGTTGAAATTGCTAAAGCCTTAAGCAAGGATGTGAAGCTGCTCATTCTGGATGAGCCGACAGCTGCGCTTAATGAGAAAGAAAGCGAGAACCTACTTGAACTCTTGCGAGAGTTGAAAAAACAAGGCATTACGAGCATTATGATTTCTCATAAGCTCAAAGAAGTGACGGCGATTGCCGATCATATCACGGTTTTACGAGATGGCAGGACGATATGTACGCTGGATGCTGCAAAAGGTGAGATTTCGGAAAGTGTCATTATCAAAAACATGGTAGGTCGCGAGATCGACGATATTTATCCGAAAAGAATGACGAAGTCATTCGGTAGGGACATACTCGAGATTCAAAACTGGACGGCGTATGATCCTCAGTTGGGTCGAGACGTCGTGAAAGATGTGAATTTGCATATTAAAAAGGGTGAAATTGTCGGCATTGCTGGGTTGATGGGTTCAGGTCGAACGGAGCTAGCGCAAAGTATTTTTGGAAATCCCAAAGCGTATAAGCTTCGCGGAGACCTCCTTATGGAAGGTACTAAACAAACTTTCGTCCATCCGAAGGATGCCATCAAGGCGGGTATTGCCTATGTAACGGAAGATCGTAAAGGAGACGGATTGTTCCTTATCCAAGATATCAAGCAAAACATTGCTGTTGCCAACCTGCATGAGATTTCGGAGAACGGCATCATTAATCATAATGAAGAAGTGAAAATTTCGAATCATTACAAGCAATCATTAAATATTAAAGCACCTTCCGTGGAACAAATTGTAGGTAATTTGAGCGGGGGAAATCAACAGAAAGTCTCACTCGGCAAATGGTTATTTGTGAATCCGAGCCTGCTCATCTTAGATGAACCTACGCGCGGCATTGATGTCGGGGCCAAATATGAAATTTATACGATTATGAACAAGCTGATTAGTGAAGGAATGAGCATTATCATGATCTCATCAGAGCTTAGTGAAGTTTTGGGTATGAGTGACCGGGTGTATGTCATGGCTGAAGGTCAAATAAAAGGCGAGCTATCCATCGAGGATGCGGATCAAGAAATAATTATGAAGCTTGCGACGCAATAGGAGGAAGACCCGTGCAATTTTATAGTGAAGCGAAATCGCTAATTAAAGTGAATATCCGAGAATATGGGATGTATATCGCCCTATTCATCATCATGCTGACGTTCTCCATCATGACAGATGGCTTGTTCATGTCATCGCGAAATATAAGTAATCTGATTGACGCAACGGGGTATATTGCGGTTCTAGCCGTGGGCATGACGCTCGTCATTGTCATTCGACATATTGATTTATCCGTCGGATTTGCGGCAGGGTTCCTAGGTGCAATTGCTGCTGTACTTCTCTCACAAGCAGGAGTTCCGTTCTATATCACCATTCCAATCATTCTCGTGCTAGGTATCATCGTAGGATTATTCAATGGGTTGTTGGTCGCTCAGTTCGGTATTCCGTCCTTTGTGGCTTCCCTTGCGGGCATGTTGATTTTCAGAGGCGCGCTGCTGCGTGTAACCGAGAAAACTGGCACAATTATCGTAAAAGATGAGAACTTCAATGCGATCGGAAACGGCTTCATCCCCGCGATTACGAAGGTAGGGGGATTGAATCTGCTCTCCTTAATTTTGGGAGCGGTCATGATCGTTCTTTACATTTACAGTGAATTTTCAAAACGAAATAACAAACTGAAATACAATTTCGAAGTTGTTTCTGCCAATATTTTCACCGTGAAGGTTATTTTCGTCTCAGCGATCATCGCTTATATTACATGGATTCTAGCTGGGTATAACGGCTTTTCCTGGACGGTTATCGTAGTCATGATTGTGGTGGCTGTGTACCACTTCTTGACGACTTCAACGGTATTAGGCAGACATATCTATGCCGTTGGCAGTAATCCAGAGGCAGCGAATTTGAGCGGAATTAGTGTGAAAAAGATCACGTATATCGTATTTGGATCGATGGGTATGCTATCAGCACTTTCCGGGATCCTCTTTACGGCGCGGTTGCAATCCGCTACAACGACGGCAGGTACTTTGTTCGAGCTCGATGCAATCGCTGCGGCTTATGTTGGCGGTGTTTCCGCAGCAGGCGGCGTTGGTAAAGTGACAGGCTCCATTATCGGCGCGATTGTAATGGCTTCCCTATCGAGTGGGATGAATCTCATGGGAATAGGCATTTCGTATCAGTACATGATTCGTGGAGCGGTACTCGCAATTGCCGTTATTTTCGATGTCGTAACGAGGAAGAAGAGAGCTTAATGGATGGCGGCGCAAAGGAGAGACAAGGTATGGCTATCTACACGCCACAGGGGCTTAAAATAAGTCTGGACGTTCCAACAAGCTTTGGTCTTATGGCGAGATTGTATCCAGATATTAAACCGTATAGCATTCTCAAAACCACGGAATCCATCAGTGTGATGACTTCATCATTAGGTTTTGTCACAGGGATCCTGTGCTTTGCGCTGCAATTAAGTCCTTCGAATATTGCCATATGTACATTGTTTGCTATGACGATTGGCATTCTACTCACATTTAGTGGCATCGTCTGGTTCCCGTTTATTCAGTTAGGTGCTATGTTTTCGCATATATATGGACTCTTTCTCCCGACGTTCATTGCCGTTGTGATTGGATTCGTTTTGACCGGTTGGGCTGGTGTTGCCTCCTACATGGTCTCTCGCATCTTAGCGTCAGTTGTTTCCCTACTTGTTAGCATAGGGTTTACGACGCAATCTGCCATCTATAACGGAAGTCGGATTAGCACAGCGGAAAGAAATTTTTTCAATGCTTATCGGTATCATGCTTTACAATTAGGCAAATCGACGAGTCTGGAACTGTCGAGAGACGAGTTAAATGAGGCTTATTGGGGTCAAATGTATCAGGAATATAACGATGCTCGTAGTTGATGTATTTGTTAACATGGAATAAAAGCGACTCCGACATACCATCCTATGTGTAGCTGTTTAATATTTGTGTAAGCAGTTTACAGTATAGACATAGGGGGGATTTACTTGAAATTAACTTCGGAGCAGATGATTACTCTGCATGGTTTTAATAATTTAACCAAATCGCTAAGTTTTAATATGTACGATATCTGTTTCACCAAAACAAGAGAAGAGCGCGAAGCCTACATAGCGTATATTGATAAGCAATATAATGCCGATCGTTTGACAGCTTTATTGAATACAGTTGCCGATATTATCGGTGCTCACGTCTTGAATATCGCGAAGCAGGATTATGTCCCACAAGGATCTAGCGTAACCATGTTGGTTTCTGAAGGCCCTATCGAGCAGGAACCGAACGAATCGTTCGAAGAGTCGCCAGGACCCTTGCCAGACGCGGTGGTCATGCATCTCAACACAAGTCACATTACTGTCCATACGTATCCAGAATATCACCYTGATGAGGGAATAAGCACCTTCCGAGCAGATATTGACGTATCAACGTGTGGAGAAATATCGCCGCTTAAAGCATTGAATTTTCTTATTCGTTCTTTCGATAACGACATCCTGACGATGGATTACAGAGTCAGAGGGTTCACCCGCGACATCAGCKGGCACAAGCTTTTCATCGATCACGAGATCAGTTCCATTCAAAATTATATTCCGGAGGAAATTCAAGATTTATATCAGATGATCGATGTGAACGTGTATCAGGAAAATATTTTCCACACGAAATGCAAGCTTCGCGAGTTTGATCTGAATAACTATTTGTTCGGATACACGAAAGACACGCTCAGCAAGGAAGAGCAGCTGGAAATCGAGAAAAGCGTCAAATGGGAGATGGATGAGATCTTCTATGGGAAAAATATGGTATTTAATTGATGATTAAAAGGGTTTGGATGCAGGGATGACTGCTCCAGACCCTTTCGCATTTGATCAGAGTCAGAGTTTGGGTGAAATAACGAAACTTGGCAGAATCATAGAGATATCATACTTGGATTATGTTAAAATAAAGGCTGTTTGAGGAGTTGCATTCATCATACATACGTACTGAATGGAAGTGGGGGATTTTATTGAATCGGAACAAAATGTTGTGGACATTAATTATGTCACAACTCGTTTACGTCATATTTGTTCTTGTTTGGATGTTTATCGCGGGGATGTCTGTCATGATGTTTGACGATCCCGATGCGATCAGCCACGCAACAACATGGCTTATTTTTATCGCTATCTTGCTATATCCAGTTGGACTACTCGCAGCAATTATCGGCGGATGGGTAACCTTTTCACGTCGGCGTTACAGGGCATCATTGATCTGGAATTGTATCCCGCTTCTCTGGATCGTGCCTCTAGGCGGTTTCTTAGTCTATTCTATTATCATGTAAAAAGTAGTAGGAGAGCTTGCCAGAGGTGGCAAGCTTTTGACTATTTGGCGATAGAAGCCTCTTCCACTATCTCGGAGGCAAATAGATGTATTTCCTCCAGTTAATTTGTGCGAATTTCCTTATTTATTCCGAATAAATGGATTTTATCCATTTAAATACAAGCATTTTTGACGAAATGACCGAATGAGGGAGAAATAACTACATATTTTCCATCTAAAATGAAATTTAGGGTGGATATCGTTAGATTAGCTGTACAATTTCCAGTTATTTATTTTATCAAGCCAAGGAAACTAGTTAAACTCATCATCCTCTGGGAACTCATCGTCAAACTAATCCCATCATCCTCTGTGAACTCCTTAATCAAACGTATCTAGCCCCCCAAACACCAGCCATTCCAGAGTTCTTATTCAACTAGTTCCAACAGATAGGGTGCAACGGTTTGGCGGAACACATGGAGAGGAATTTTGCTCTTTTTTCGTTGGTCATTGGTCAATACAACAACGGTTTCAATAGAAGGCAGGATATAAATGCACTGGCCTCCGAATCCATACGCATTAAAGTAATGTAACGATTGAATAGGTGAGTCGTCGTTCTCCGCACGATCTGGGTAAGTATCTGTCCACCAATGCCAGCCATAGCTGCCGCGGCGAGGTGCCTCCGCTCGTATCGCGGGTTGCGTGGAAAGAGCGACAAGCTCTTGGGAAATAAGCTGAGAATTTCCCCATTTCCCTTGTTGGAGATAGAGCTGACCATATTTGAGCATATCTATGGGACGAAGTGACAATCCGAAACCACCCGTATGGATACCTTGAGGGTCCTGTTCCCAACTATACGATTCAATGCCAAGCGGTTCGAATAAAGTCATCTCAGCATAACGAGCCACTGACATGCCTGTTGCTTGGACCAGGATCGCAGATAATAATTGAGAGCCACCAGAATTATAAGACATTTTCGTCCCAGGCAAATCGGATAAGGGTTGATCCAACACGAAATCTACCCAATTCGATGTTCTTGTCATGCGTGGAAACGAATTCTGTCCACCAAATTCTGTCCAATCGAGGCCTGATGTCATCGTTAATAAATGGAGCAGCGTTATTTCACTTTTATGTGATGCTGGATCTTTCGCAAGCTGCGGGAAAAAAACGGATGCAGGTGTTGCCGGGGAAGGCAACAAACCTTGATCCATAGCGATACAACAGAGTGCAGAGAGGATGCTTTTGGTACAGGAATTGATTTTTGCTACAGTTTCAGCAAAGTGCGGTTCTCGGTATTGCTCGTAAGTAATTTGACCTCTTTGACTGATGAGGCAACTTACAAGATTGGCTGGTTCTAATTCTTCTGATAAAATTGAAAAGTTCATGACATCCTTCTTATTATTACGACATTTTACTTGATTTAGGGAGGATTTACCTTTTGATCGAATAGTTTCTTGTGATAAACTACAACTAACTAAGCCCACTCGAGCGCAAAATACGACTTCTAGATAAAGATTCCACCTCAGATGTAGTGTGTAGTCTTTTTATCATACCATTCGACGTTTTTTCTGGAAATGATTGTGTTAGGAGCTGCCGGAATACATGAAAATTTTCAGGAATATAGGACTGATCATCCTCGGATTAATAGGCATCTATGTGATTTTTTATTGGATAAACTTTATGCTGGGAGACACCCCAAGACTGCAGCGGCAATCAAGCAGTCAATATAGTCAGACCATGCAAGTGACGGAAAATCGCAACTTATTAGTGGAATTTATACAGGACAATCTTACAAGCAAGCATGGTATTTATACGAATCTGAAGGATACAGATCAATTGGGTGCTGCTGCTTCTGGTCATGAAGTTCTGAGTGAATCCGCGGGTCTCTACATGCGTTATTACGCACTCACCGGTCAGAAAGATAAGTTTGATGAGCAGTGGCAGCAAGCCAAGCAAGTATTTGATACACCATTTGGATTCAGCTATCGGTATAGTCCCAATAGGAATAAACAGTATCCAATGAATGCCATTGTAGATGATTTACGTATCATTCGGGCACTMGATGAAGCTACCGTCGCTTTTGAAATAAAGAATTACAGAGAAGAAGCGGAAACTTACGGCAAGCGACTCTATCAATACAATGTTGTGAATGGACAATTGCGAGACTTCTACGATCCAACATATCGAATGACAAATTCATTCCTAACCTTGTGCTATATCGACGCTGCCTCGTTGGAGCTTGTACCGCTCTCACGGAAAAAGAAGGCGGCACTTGAAGCTAGTATGCTGCAAATTGTCCAAGATGGATATTTGTCGGATTCGTTTCCATTTTACCAAACTCGCTATGATTTTGATAAGAAGGGTTATCAATCTGAAAGCATAAACACCGTAGAATCGTTACTAACTATTTTAAACCTAGCAGAAGTTAAGCTGGAACAGCCAGCCAGTATCCGTTATATCAAAGATCAGGTTAAAGCAGGAACCTTATATGGTCAATATGATCGGGATGGGAAACCACTGAACGAAGTAAGGTCAACTGCAATCTATGCGATATCAGCCATGATTGGATCGGTTGTTAAGGATCATGAGCTTTATGCCGATAGTATTCACAAAATGAATGAATTTCAAATCCATAATCCACAGAGTCCGCTGAATGGCGGCTTCGGAGATGTCAATGCCGCGCAGGCCTACTCCTTCGATAATTTGATGGCACTTCTAGCCTACACGTACTGATCAGAAAGGAGTGCGATCACATGTGGAACAATCGTTTCATCCAAGTGGTGCTTAGCAAGATGTCCCCAGCTGCGTTCGCTGCCATCGTGGTGTTCTTGATCACAGTGATCGCACTATTTACGCCTCCCTATATCGGGATGGCTGATAATGGGGATTATTTTCGGATTTTGTACAGTAACGGGTTGTATTTCAATGATCCTAATTATACGAATMATTACCTCGGTTATTTCGTTAAAGATTACGGTGTGTATCAATTTTATAATGAGAATGGTGCTACATTGTTTTCTTCACAGTCCATGTTTATTAAAGCATCCCTTTTAGTCAATCTACTCATTCATGACTCTCATATTTTTGATATTCGTTTTCAAGCGGGGATGTACCTCGTTTTATATGCAGCAGCCATTTACTTACTCGTAGAGGCGCTTACTTGGAAAATGTCCAAGCAAAGAGGCTATCTTGTTGCGCTCCTTACCATTTTTATTTTAGGTGATACGGGATATACAGCTTATTTTAATTCCTTTTATAGTGAGAGCGTCGTGCTTATTATGACGATTTTCATGTTTGCCGCAGGTATATTGCTCTATCGGAAACGATATAACGATTATTTGATGCTAGCGATATTTGTTGTCAGTGCCATCTTTTTGACTACAAGTAAGCAGCAGAATGCTCCTGTGGGTATGATTATTGCAGTTTTTGGCGTTTTCTTCATATATATTCGTAAGGCGAGGTCGTTTCGCGTCATTACGGCAACGGTACTAATTGCTATTTTAGGTGTTGGTATTGGCAGCTATGTGCTAATTCCTCAGGAATTTTTGAATATCAATAAATACCATGCGATGACACGCGGTGTGATCATGGGCTCAGTGAATCCTGAGAAGACGCTCGAAAGTTTCGGTATTGATAAACAATTTGCAGTCCTTGATGAGACCTTATATTATGATCCCTACTCGTCAGCTGCAGTGGATTCAGAGCTTATGCAGGAAAAATTTTATAATAAATATAGTATGGCCTCGATACTCGGTTACTATTTCTTACATCCTGATCAAGCTGGAAAAATGCTCAATTTAGCTGCACAAGATGGTTTTAGCATTAGGCCGCATGCGCTTGGGAATTATGAGGCATCGACAGGCAAATCATTTGGTTCACAAACAATATTTTTCTCAAGTTACAGCTTGTTGAAAGATTGGCTAGCTCCTAAAACCTTTGGATTCGTAATCCTCTGGACTCTCATTATTATGGGGTTATATGTACCGTCTTTTGTGAAAGCCATTAAGTCACGACAACGTAGGAATGCTGTGAGACTACCTTTGATTCTGATGATGATCGTGATTGGTCTATCTGGGATTTTCGTTTCCATTGTCGGGGCTGGGGATGCTGACATTGCCAAGCATGAATTTTTATTCACTTTAGTATTCGATCTCGTTTCATTAATTACGATATGTGATTTAATTGCAAAGAGATTATGGATTCAGGAAGTTGAAGAAGACACGGACATTGGAGCTTTGCAAGGAGGTGAACATCGTGCATAAGCAGCGATTCCAACGATCAATTCTTTTTATTCTATCTTGCCTGCTACTTATGTTTTGCTATCCGAGCGCTACTTCTGCGAATCAAACCGAGAAGACTTCTGTCCTCCTCGTCTATGATAGCCTAGCTAAAGGCACGCCAAAAGAGGGGAATGTTGAGGCTGTTCAGCGATTACTGGCTTCATTTGGAGTTCAAGTGACGGTGACATCTTATGAGAGTTATGAAAAAGGAATGCTCCTTAAGTTCAGTAAAGTTATTACGATTCGCAATGCAGATGATGTGATACAAACGTTAGAATTATTTAAGCAGGATATGAATGAGTACGTAGGGGAATATATGCATATAGGGAATGGGCTTCCTGCTAATATTCGACAGGATTTGAACCTGGAAGATCAACTGTTAGATCAAGATAACATACGTCTTGCAATCGGACAGTTCTCCCAAAGCTCAATTACAGCCAGTAACATTACTTTTATAACGAAATTTAACGGGACCTCATATGGACAAATAACTTCCGAGAGGAAGAAGACAACTTCACCTTACGGTGTTCTACATGGTAAATACGCCTATATCCCTTACATGGTAAATGGAAATTTAAGTGAGCAAGCAGCAGCTTTTGTCCTAAAAGACTGGTTGTCTGTCAAGACGGTTAGTCATAGTTATGTATTATTGAATGAGATTTATCCCTTTTCTGATCTTGAAATGCTCAGTGAAATGGCGGAGCGCCTATATGAAGCAGGGATTCCTTTTATCGTCAGTGTACAGCCAGTTCTAAACAATTTAGATTTCCCCGCTATGCAGCGATATTTGGAAGCCATTAAGCATATACAGTCGCGAAACGGAAGTATTGTTGTAAATGCACCCGTTGTAAATTCGACAATTAGTCAGGACATAACGATATTAAAATCACAAATGAGCTCCTTTCTAGATGCGTTGGCTGCGTATGGAATTGTTCCCTTGGGTGTTGGTACTGAGCTTTATTGGACTTATGACCAACATTATAGTGGAAATGGATTATCTTTTTTTCAATCAGGTATTATCTTCCCTAATCAGCGCATCATGTATCGAGCACAAACTTCAACGTCAAGTGCATTTACATCAGCTATGTATACCATACAATCAAAGGAAATTAGCAATTATGTCATTTCTTCTAAAACGATAGATCCTTTGCCTATGAATACCGCGTTTGTCTATCCCTTCCCCATAAATCACCAAGAAATGGAAGAAACACTGGACACTTTATTAACAAGTTGGACAACATTTGACGATTATAAGAATGATGAGCATAGTGTCCGCACGGAAAAGAACGAATTAACCTCACATAGCGGTCACCTGCTAATCAATGGACAGGCTATTGCACTAAACAATGCGATAACTGAGATCGACTCTGATCACACCTATGTGCGAGAAGTGAAGAAGAGCTTTGCGACCTTGTTTTCCGTGCAAAATAATATCTTTATTGTACTTATCTTAACGACACTTCTTATTTTTATGGTATTTCTCATCATTGGGTATCGCATGTACAAACGAAAATTCACCCATCAGGAGAGGTCATTATGACAGTTGCAGATATTTTGATGCTAATTTCCGTCTTCTGTATTTGGTCACTGTTATTGGTTAATGTGATTCTAATCGTAGCAGGCTACTTGTACTATATTCAAATTGAGAACAAACCGGTTGCACCTATAGAAGGTGAGCCACCATTCGTTAGCATCATGGTTCCGGCACACAATGAGGCAAAGGTAATAACCAAAACGGTGGAATCCTTACTCGCGCTATCGTATCCTCATGATCGATATGAGATTATCGTCATCAATGACAATTCCTCTGATAATAGCAGTGTCCTATTAGGAAATCTCCAAACGAAGTACCCAAACCGCAATTTGATCATCTTAAACACGGATAATGTGATAGGTGGGAAAGGGAAGTCCAATGCTTTGAATTTGGGTTTTAAACGAAGCAAAGGAGAACTTATTGCCATCTATGATGCAGACAATACCCCGGAGAAAACGGCTTTGACGTATCTAGTTTCCGAAATAACGCATGATGCTAGCCTAGGAGCCGTAATCGGGAAATTTCGAACACGCAATCGTGATGCAAGCCTCTTGACTCGTTTTATTAATGTTGAAACCTTATCATTTCAATGGATGGCACAAGCGGGGAGATGGAAGTTATTCAAGCTGTGTACCATTCCCGGTACGAATTTTATTGTTCGGCGTTCGATCATCGAGCAAATGGGTGGTTGGGATGTGAAGGCAATAGCAGAGGATACGGAAATTAGTTTTCGCATTTACTTAATGGGATACAAGATTAAGTTCCAGCCTAAGTCAGTCACATGGGAGCAAGAGCCACAAACAGTTAAGGTATGGTTTAAGCAGCGAACGCGATGGGCGAAGGGAAATATTTACGTCATCGTCAAAAACATCCCCTTATTATTCAAACGTTCGGCTCGAAACATTCATTTTGATATTTTATACTATCTCTCGATATATGTATTGTTGCTAACCTCGTTAGTCATGTCCGATTTACTTCTCATATTGCATGCTTTGGGTTATGTAAGTACTACTATTGCTAGTTTTAGCTCTTTCTTGTGGGGGCTTGCCATTATCTTATTTATTCTTGGGACATTCATTACGTTAGTAACAGAAAAGGGTGAAATGAAGCTTTCGAATGTTTGGATTATAATGCTCATGTACGTTTCTTACTGCCAGATGTGGATGGTTGTTGCAGCATATGGTATGTACGCGTTTTTGAAGGATTTGGTATTCAAGCGTGAAGCCAAATGGTATAAAACCGAAAGGTATTAGATTGGGGAGAATTTATGAAGAAACGATGGCTGTTGATTACGACCGTTTGTCTTTTATCCCTGTTTACTTCGTTAAGTTCAACAGCAGGGGCGGAAGAGCTTTCACCAACTGGGAATAAACAATACCAAACTAATTTTGCAGATACGTCGTTACTTGGCGGCGTAACCTATACATCGCAGTACTTTCAGATTGAGGATTATTGGAATGTAGCTAGTGTAGAAGTTCATCTCGATTATGAGATTTCGCGCCTTCTGCAGAATGACCGATCTAGTGTAACGTTATCAATAAATGGAAAGCCGTTTCACTCATTTCGTCCGGTCATTCAAGAAACGAAACAACAGCAGTTGACTGTCCTTGTACCTGTTTCGTATCTCGTGAAAGACGTAAATACGCTAACTGTTCAAGGAAATTTCGAAACAACCGCGCCACTCGCTGTGAATGCTTGTTTGCCGACAGCCACGCGAGATAATTGGTTGCAAATATCCAAAACCTCCCGTATCTCAGTGAATTATGCAAACACGGCTATTCAGAAGAATATCCGGAATTTCAATGATCATTTTATCGGGTTGGATACGATCAAAGAAGGTCTGAATGCGATTCTGGTCACAGAAGGGGAAAGTAATTTGGCTGTACTTGAAGCGGCTACCTACGCGCTTTCTGGATTCGCTAAGGTGAATCCTCTTTCGGATAAAGGGATTCCTATTGTCGCATACAGTGCGGATAGTATGAAAACAAAGCAAGCCCTTATTCTCATCTCCTTCTATAATGATCTGCCTCAAGAAGTGAAGTCAACGATTCCAAGCGATGATTTAGATAATAAAGCCTACATTAAGTTGGTTACTTTTGCGGGAAAACCGACGTTAGTGGTCACTTCTTTGGATACTGCTTTACTGGTGAAAGCAGGTCGATTACTAGGCAATCAGTCGTTGCTTAGTCAGCTTGACACGGATACGAAAGTAGTCGATGCCACAACAGAGGTAGAGTCCCCGACAATGAGTATTAGCCGAAACATAACGTTAACGGAAACAGGCGATAAGATTCTTGGTGACCGTCATCGTGAGAAATTTTATTTCGTCTCACTTCCAGGTAACCGTTCAATCGCGGATGCGAGCAAATTGAGCATTAAGTATCGTTACGCGAAAAATCTAGATTTCGATCGATCTATGGTTACGATCCTCATCAATGATACACCAATTGGCAGCAAGCGCTTGTCTACGGAGCTCGCAGACAATGATCATATTGATATTACAATCCCCAAAACATTGAATATTAGCGGGAATTTCACAGTGAAAGTTGCTTTCGATTTGGAACTCAAAAATGCAGGCTGTATTGAGAATCAGGATCAAATGCCATGGGCATTTGTAGATAAGGATTCTATGTTACAGCTTAATACCAAAGATAAAGCGGACATGCTGTTTAACAATTACCCTTATCCATTTCTGCGAGATGGCAGCTACAATCAGTTGGCAGTCGTTCTGCCCAAAGAGCATGATACCTACTTATACCAAACGATTTCGAACATTTTTAATTTGCTAGGGCGTTACGCGCAGACCAATACCGGGGAAGTTCTCTTTTACCAAGATAATRTCGCGGCTTCACAACTGAAGAACCGCGAGATCATCGCTATCGGTAGTTATTTAAATAATCAAGTTATCCGTACGAATAATGACAAGCTATATTTTCAATATGATAAAAGCGGCACAGGCTTCGTCTCCAATGAAAAAATGAGTATCGATGCTAACTATGGCACTCGTATAGGCTCGCTTCAATTGATCGATTCACCTTATGGGAATGGCTTCGGGCTGCTCGCCGTCACAGGGGCTAGTTCAGAGTACGCTTATTTGGCCTCTAAACTTATCGGCTCGGAAGGGACGTTGTGGAAAGTATTCGGCGATGGAGCCGTTACAGACATTGACGGGCAAATTCATGCGTTTCGTTTTAAAAAAATAGCGACGACTGAACCATCTACAGTATTGAACGATGTCATGAATCGCAAAGATGTTCTGGGTTTCATGGTTGCTGTTGTCCTTGTTGCCTTATTGGTTATTCTCTCGCTTATCCTGCTTATTCGTAAATACCGAAAGAAGCGGAGGGATCGTAGATGAGGCGGTTACAAAGCAGTATGGTTTCGGATGGCGCATTTATTTTCCTGATTATTGTCTGTTTCGTATGTATCGTATTTACCGCGGGTAACCCCAATCTCTATATCCAAAATATTATTTTCTTGAACCTCGCGTTGTTAATTTCAATCGTTACCTACTTTACAAACGTGACAACGGGATTGATTTTAAATATCCTTTTCATCTTCGGGTACGGCACATTCACGCTGTATCAAACGGTGGTAGTGGGCGGGGTTGTCGGACCTCAGAACTATTTCTGGCTCATCATGACGCCACTATTTACGATCACAACGTGGCTGCTTACTTATGGTAATCGCCAGCTTCAGTTGGAAAATGAACAATTGCAGAAGGCGAACAAATCACTCGCAACAGTAGATGCCAAAACGAGCTTAAAGAATACATTTTCGTTCCAATCCGATGCAACGATCTTCATGGCCCTGTCAGTTCGTTATCACATCCCATTAACACTTCTGGTTTTCAGTGTGAAATACTGGGATGAAATTCGGCGTATTATTGGAGAAGAGCAACTAATGGAGGCCGTACTTGATCTGTCACAAATGAGTCAGACCAGCATCCGTACGAATGATTCACTCTATTTGCTCAATAAGGAAAATCCAATGTGGGGCATGCTGTTATTCACCGATCGACCGGGTGCTTCTATCGTAATTGATCGATTGAGAAATAGCGTGGAGGAGCGAAACCGGGATGAGTACAGGGAGAAATACCGAGTTGAGCTTATCTTGAAGATGGGCGCGATTGAATATGATGCGAAGGAAGTTCCCAACCCGTTGGAGTTTATTACGCTGGCGAAGAAGCAATTGGAATTTGATGTCTAAATATCAGGTGCAGACAATTAAAGATTGATTTGGAAGTTGCGACATCGATTCGAAATACGGGGAACGGTCTGGATTTTCTTTCAAGAGAAGCGTTATTATCTAGTATAAGCGAGCTGGCCGTGGGGCCGGATGCTCCGACTTTGATATTTGTCACCCATCATATTGAGGAGATCCTCCCGATGTTTGGTCAAACGGTACTCATTCGTCGTGGTGGTGTGTTTGCCAAAGGTGATACGCGCGAAGTGCTGACAAGTGAAAGTTTGTCGTCCTTCTTTGAGACCTCAGTAGAAGTGAAACGGCAGAACCAACGTGCCTGGATTTCGTTTCCGTAGACGAGCAAAGGGAATGATAAGTGCTGAGAGTAGTAATAGTATTTAACAACCAAGGAGGTGTTGCCTCATGACAACTCACATCAAACCCAATAGATTAGCCAAGGAAAAGTCACCTTACTTGTTGCAACACGCATATAACCCAGTGGACTGGTACCCTTGGTCGGAAGAAGCTTTTGAAAAAGCGAAGCAGGAAAATAAGCCTGTGTTCTTATCTATTGGGTATAGTACTTGTCATTGGTGTCACGTCATGGCACATGAATCTTTCGAGGACCAAACCATCGCCAATATGTTAAACAAGGATTTCATCTCGATCAAAGTAGATCGGGAAGAGCGTCCCGATATCGATCACATCTATATGGCGGTTTGTCAGGCGATGACTGGACAAGGTGGCTGGCCGCTGACGGTGTTCCTAACACCTGAGAAGAAGCCATTCTTTGCGGGGACTTATTTTCCACGCAGCCGCAAATATAATCGAGCAGGCATGGTAGAGATCATCGCCCAACTTGCAAATAAGTGGACGGAGGATCCTGAGCGAGTTCGCGAGCTTGGGGAGCAAGTGACTACGGAAACGACACAACGGTTGCTAGAGAATCAATCCGGAGGCATGTTGGCAGAAGAAACGCTACATGAGGCATTTCGCTTATATGTGTCCAATTTTGATGCAGAACATGGTGGCTTTGGTACGTTTCCGAAGTTTCCAACCTCCCATAATTTGTCATTCCTACTCAGGTATTATAAGAAAACGGGGAATGAGCAGGCGCTTGAAATGGTTGAAAAAACGCTAGACGCTATGCACCGTGGGGGAGTATATGATCATATTGGGTTCGGATTCGCCAGATATTCTGTTGATGCCCATTGGTTAGTGCCGCATTTTGAGAAAATGCTGTATGATAACGCACTACTGGTGATGACGTATATTGAAGCTTATCAGGTGACAGGGAGAGATCAATACGCCGAGGTCGCAGAGCAAATTATTACGTATGTTCTACGTGATATGACGGACGAAAGCGGCGCATTCTATTCCGCGGAGGATGCCGATTCGGAAGGCGAGGAAGGCAAGTTCTACGTCTGGACGATGGACGAAGTTGAGGACGTGTTAGGCATTGACGAGGGAGATCTCTATAGCGAGATCTATGGTTTGACGGAGTCGGGGAATTTTGAGGGGAAAAATATCCCGAATTTACGCGACACGACGCTGGCGTCTGTGGCAAGGCGGAAGCAAATCCCTCTGGATGAGCTGAAGCAGTGGTTGGAGGCTGCCCGTGTCAAGCTGTTCGCGCATCGCGAACAACGGATTCATCCGGGCAAGGATGATAAGATTCTGACCGCGTGGAACGGTCTGATGATCGCTGCGCTGTCCAAGGCGGCACGCGCCTTGGACAAGCCTTCCTACGCGGCCGCCGCGATGAAGGCAGCGGACTTCCTGCTTCGCGAGCTGCGCCGCGAAGATGGGCGCCTGCTCGCTCGCTATCGCGATGGCGAAGCGGCGTTCCTGGGCTACGTGGACGACTACGCGTTCCTCGTATGGGGACTGATCGAGCTGTACGAGACCACGTTCGAGCTGCGCTTTCTCCGTGAAGCGGTCCAGCTGAACGCAGAGATGCTTCGTCTCTTCGGCGACGAAGAGAGGGGCGGGCTCTTCTTCTACGGCAGCGATGCCGAGCAGCTGCTCACCCGCCCCAAAGAGATCTACGACGGCGCAATGCCGTCGGGGAATGGTGCAGCCGCGCTCAACATGCTGCGGCTGTCTAAGCTGACCTACGACGCGAAGCTGTCGCAGGCAGCGGAAGATCAGCTCCAGGCGTTCGCTGGAGCTGTCAGCAAGTACCCGCCGGGCCACGCGCTAACGCTGGCCGCGCTTGATTTCGCTTATGGCGCAGCCAGCGAAATCGTGATCGCCGGCGACCCGGCTAAGCCCGAGACACAGCACATGCTGCGCACGGTGCAGCGGCAGTACCTGCCGAATGCACTGCTGGTGCTTCATCCGCCGGGCGCGGCAGGCGAAGAGGTGCGCCAGCTGATTCCGCTGGTACAAGATAAACTGCCGCTCGGCGGCCGAGCAACAGCGTATGTCTGCGAGAATTTTGCCTGCCAAGCCCCAACACAAGCTGTAGAGGAGATTGAAAATCTCTCTTGACTCTAGAATCTCTTTTCTTGATAATTTATCCGTACTCGAAATGTCTCCATTGAAAATCTCTTCTCAGACGGCTGATAATAATTATCATTATTGGTTACAATAGTGTTAGAAACATAAAAAGAGGCCCGAAGGCCTCTTTTCAAACTCTCTTTCAATCTTTAGTCATCTCAAAGATGAACTAAACCTTGGATTCAAATGTTTTACAATCCGTTTCTTCCGAATTGCGCGCTTGATCACTACCGTGGTGGCTCACGATCGAAATCGAGCTAGCTTTGCATTTGTTTTCATTGGCCCAATATTTGCAGGAATTCACTTCACACATTACATCTTTTGCCATGTCTCTTTCACCTCCCTTACGTCTTAGGGTGGGCGAAAGAGGCCTCTTTTTATACATAGCACTAAAAATACTTCAGGATAGGGAACGTAGATCCCTTATTTATGCAAAAAGGGCCAATTTCAAACCTAAAGGGGAACGTTATTCCCTTATTTTTCCTCAAACACGTCTAACCCACTCAAATCCAACGAATAGCGGAACCACGTTCCCCTTCACCGCCAAAACTCCCGTTTATCCGAAAATAGAGCACTGACGTTCCCTCAGACATATAAATTTGTTGGAGCAGGATCTAGAGTGATGCCGATGGGCTGGCGGAAATTGTGTGATGTAAGTTAGCGCAAGGAATAGGAACAAATGTCCCGGCAGTCCGAATATACTTGAAGTAGCGCATCAACGAACTTCAAGGGGATGAAGAGATGGCCGAGAAGAATGAGTTACAAACCTGTGTCAGATGCAAATACGTTGCCGTGAAGGAAGACAGGTATTGCATACGTTGTGGGGCGCCGCTCAAGAACAAATGCACCAAAGAGAAATCCCTTATGCACAAGGGATGCTATAAAGTTAATAAGGCGGATGCCAAGTACTGTGCGGATTGCGGTACGGAAACGACGTTCAGCCAGCTGGGACTCATCTAGTTGGAGTAGGGGGTTTACCCAATAAAAAACCTGAGACAAGGACGAAGTCCTCAACTCAGGTTAATTTGTCTTCTTACCCATCAGTATTGTTGTCTTCTTACCTGACAGGTTAATTTGTCTTCTTACCTATCGCTCTTTTTCCCCTCACTTACTTCTTCTGCAACACAGCCTGCCATAGATCCGGTGTATCATAACCTAAGCGCCAAGCCGCGACACCAGCGATATCATACTTTTTAGCGATATCCATACGAGCCGTGACGGTTGCTTGATTCTCCAACCAGAATACGAATGTGTAACCATTTTCTTTGTACTCAACCTTATATTGCCCGAATTCGTTGTCCCACGTTTGCGTGGTCGATTTGGAAGCCATCAGCGCAGGAATGTCTTTCATGAGAACAGTGCGATTCCCGACTAAAGCTCCTTTGGCATCCAACTGCCATTCGCGTACATAATACKGGATGCCTAGAATGATTTTATCCCGCGGAATACCGTAGGAGAGGAACTCTTGAACTCCGCCATCAGCCCAAGGAATACCAGCAACCGAACCAGGTGAGGTGCTTCCTTTCCAGAACTGATCGTAGGCCATGATCACCATGTAATCGACGATTCCACCAAGCTTCTCATGATCGAAAGCGGAAAGATGATTCCATTTCACGCTGCCGCGCGGTAAGTCAATAGAAATGACTAAACCTTTCGCATGCGCAGCGTCTGTCAATTTGGAAATAAACGCCGTAAAGGCATTGCGATCAGAACCCGCTAAGCTTTCGAAATCAACATTGATCCCTGGAACTCCCAATTGCACAGAACGATTAATCAAAGTCGTAATAAACTTGTCTTGGGCAGCACTGTTTGCAAGGAATTGTGTTGTTAAGGTAGAGCTGAATTGATTGCTAACCAATGGATATACGGTGTAACCGCTTTTTTGCAACCATTTGACCGTATCAGCATTCGACGTATCTTTCAGATTACCTGTGTTATCTGCCAACTCGAAATAGGAAGGAGAATCGACATCAAGTCCAATCGTATTGGAGACATGAGCTTTAACAACCTCTGCACCTGAGCTGCCGTTCCATCCCCAGACTTGCAGCTTTTTGAAATTATCCCAAAGTGTACGATTTTCCAACGTTTGAATGGAAGCATTACTGTACAGTTTCCCATAGGAAAGGGCTTCTGGAAGGGTTCGGAACTCACCAATTAGATTGGCGCTCTGATACACTTGATAAGAGGCATAATTGTTCCAAATCTTACGGCCTTCGCGGTAAATGGTGCTGTGTCCCCATAACTTTGCATAACTAATGGCTTCATCAATGGATGTAAATTCCTGAAGAAAAGCGTCATTTTGAAAAACTTTATATGGTTTAAGATTGCTGTACACCGTTTGTTTGGAGTTGCTATTTACGACAGTGGAATTCCCCCATTTGAGAGCCTCTTGAATCGCATCCTCTAAGGAAGCAAATTCCCAATTTGAAGCTGAAAATGTACCTTGATATACCTTATATACTAGGCTGCCTGAACGATTTGCCTCTTTCACATCTTGGGAGATGTTATCCCAAATCCATCCGTTCGAGTTCAAATCGATAATATGCGCATTTCCCCACTTTTTGGCTTCCGCAATGGCGTCTGTGAGACTCGTAAACTTCCACGAATCCTGCGTAATTTCATTTTGATAGAGTTGATATCGCGCATAATTGTTCCACACCCAGCCCGTGGATTGTAAATCCCGAACACTTGCGTTTGTCCATTTCTTGGCTTCTGCGATAGCCTCATTCAGTGTGGCGAATTGCCACTCCGGCAGGGTAATATCTTGCTGATAAACCTGATAACGAGGGAGATTGCTCCAAACCCAAGTCCGTGAGCCTATTTCTTCTACGTGGCTGTTCGAAAACCATTTGGCATACGCTTCTGCCTGTGCATACGTTGCAAATTCCATAAGGACTTGATTGTACTGGTAGACGCGGTATTTCGTCGTTTTGTCTATGCTGGAAGGACTATTGCTAGCTGCAAGAACGGTTGAAGGTAACGTCATGGAGAGAAGTAAAGTACCGCTAAGTAACCATTTTCCGATTTTCATTCTTTCGCCTCTTTCTAGTAAGCTACTCTATTGGACGCATGAACTAGTAGATTGGTTGCGCTTCCGACTAGCTGGAAGTTCATGGGTGTCCGCGCGAAATTGGACGATGACCTGACTTTTTAGTAACATGAGAGATATTGGTTTACCGTGATGAACTTAAGGTGAGGGGAATACAAATGACGCAATATCCAGAGGCATACACCGATTATTTATGTTATTTTCACGGAGCGCGGGATTATTTCGAATGTCATGAAGTGATGGAAGAGTATTGGAAAGAGCATCCCAAGGATCCAGCAAGATTAACGTATGTTGGGCTTATTCAAATAGCCGTGGGGATGTATCATAGCCGAAGAGGGAATTATGCGGGTGCTGTGAAAATGCTGCAAAGTGCAGCAAATAACCTCCAAGCGGAGGAAGTTCGCACGTTGGGACTAGACGAAGTGGAACTCCAGGCAAGAATTGAGCATGCTTGGCAAGCGATCGGAACCGAGAACTATCAATTTGTAGATATGAATTTGCCTATAGCGGATCCTGAGCTGTTGCACTTATGTTTAGAATTATGTCAGCTCAAAGGGTGGAACTGGCAAACTCCAAGCCTGATGTCTGATGAGATGATTATTCATAAGCACACGCGAAGAGATCGATCCGAAGTGATTGAAGAGCGAGCGAGACAACAAGTTATTCGAAAGGAATTAGGTGAAAACCGATGAATTCGGAAGGTAAAATTTTAGTCGTTGAAGATGAACCTAATATTTCTGAAGTTGTTAAGTTATATTTGGAGCATTCGAATTTTGAAGCTATTCAATTGTTTCGCGGCGGTAATGTACTGAAGACCATCATAAATGAGAGACCTAGCTTGGTGCTGCTTGACATTATGCTGCCGGATATTTCAGGCTACGAGTTGTGTGAGGAAATTCGAAAAATGGACGCTCCTTTTCATCATACACCGATTATTTTCTTAACTGCGAAAGGGGAGTCCTTGGACAAGCTGAGAGGTTTTAATTTGGGTGTAGATGATTATTTAGTGAAGCCTTTTGACCCGAACGAGCTCATTGCGCGGATTAAGGCCGTACTTCGGAGAACGATGCAACCGCCTGCTGAGATGACAGGTCCTCAAAGCTCTCCGCGTAAATGGTTGGAAATGGGTAATATTATGATCGACTTAGAGCAATATCGTGTTACGGTTGGAGGCAATCGTATTGAATTAACGCCTAAGGAGATTGAACTATTGTTTTTCTTAATGAGYAACCCTGGTCGAGTATTTACTCGTGAGGATTTACTGGGGTATGTGTGGAATTTTGACTTTACAGGAGGCACGCGTACTGTAGATGCACATGTGAAAAACCTTAGGAAGAAGTTAGGCCAGCATGAGACTTGGAATATTCAAACACTATGGGGGATTGGATACTCATTTGAGGTTGTTCAGCATGTTTAAGCGTTGGGTCATGGGGAAGTACAATAGCTTATATATTAAACTATTCCTTTCTTTTCTCGCGACCTGTGTGCTTTTTTTTATTGCGCTATTCGTGTTTTGGAATTCTTATTTTACCGATCTTTTTTATAAGGATAAAATCGAACTTCTTGACAAAAGAAATACGGAAATTATCCGATTATTGGATTCGGTTCAGGATGGCACGATTTCTACACGTGAGTTGAAATATACGGTTCGGATTTTAGCCAGAAGCATTAATGGACAAGTCTGGCTCGTAGATGAGAAAGGGAACATTTCTAATGGTTCTTCGGATAGTGAAGGAAGAGCGATTCCGAAGCAGATGGATGCTTTGTTCATTGATGGTTTGCACGGCCGTTCAGGACATAGCATGATAAGTTTAGTAACGCCGGATGGGACGCGAAATTTATTTGCTTACTATGCGCCCTATCAATTGAACGAACAACCGATGGTCATCATTCTTCATTTCCCTGCAGGTGATATTCGTGAGGTTATCTCTGCAGTACGTCTGAACCTCTGGTTACCTTTACTGTTTTCTCTCATCGCAGTTGGCATTATCCTGTTCGTTGTTTCCAGGAAACTTGCAGGGCCGCTGCAACAAATGAATCGTGCAGCTTTAGAATTGGCTCATGGAGATTTCAAGACGCGTGTACCTGTCAATTCACAGGATGAAGTTGGGCAGCTGGCTAGAAGCTTTAACTTTATGGTGGAGAAATTAGAGGAGTGGGAGGAGACGAGGCAAGAGTTTCTGGCTAATGTCTCTCATGAGCTCAGATCACCTTTGACATCCTTACGTGGTTTCATCGTTGCCATGAATGATCATATTATTCCGCAAGAGAAGTATCCGCATTATTTACATATATGTGATCAAGAGGTACAGCGGCTGCAACGACTTGTCACAGATCTTCTGGACCTTGCTCAGATACAAAATGGGGTGGATGTATTTCGATTACGCCCTGTTGACATCATCGAATCCGTAGAGGACTCACTCGAGTTATTGAAGCCTGCTATTGCGGAAAAGAACATTTCATTGCATCTCATTTTGCCTGATGAAAATACGGATGGTTGTTTCGTGCAGTTAGACCCCGATCGATTTGCCCAAATCATTCGTAATTTAATGTATAATTCGTTGAAATTCACCCCAGAAGGGGGGACTTTAACTGTCGCATTAGAAGAGCTTGAGAAAGAGGTTCATTTGTATATTAGAGATACAGGGACTGGGATGACGGAAACCGAATTATCACGAATCTGGGATCGATTCTATAAAGCGGATGAAGCTAGAACATCCGATTCGGATGCTATTTCGGGAACTGGGTTAGGACTCACCATTGTCAAACATCTGGTCACGGGGATGAAAGGCAACGTTTCCGTTCGCTCCCGAATTGGTGAAGGTACGGAGTTTCGCATCGTTTTTCCAAGGAAAAAAGAAATGTTCACAAAATCGTCACAATAGTATCATACTTCATACACATTTATCGCCTATCCTGTTGCTGATGGATAGGTTTTTTTGTGGAGGTGTATGTTAGTTGATCATTCGTACTCGCAGTAGTTTGCTGTGTTTGATCCTCACGACCTTCTTGTTAGTCGGATGTACCAAACAGGATATTGGACAAGCCGAATCCTCTGCAACTGGGAACCCGACTATGCCTGCTTCCACCCAAGTCTCGCAAGAGCTCCCTATGGCTGAAGATGTACAGAATGCAACAGAACAGCGGCTGGTTATGCTATTTCAAGGGTTAATCGTGATGGATCGACAACCGTTATTAGCATTGACTGCAGAGCAATCTCGATCCATTTTGCCCATCGTACGCAAAAGTGAAGAAGAAGGCAGCATCGACGAATCCGAACGTAAAGCAATCATCCAAGTGTTAACGAATGAACAGAAAGATTACMTGGATGAACAATCGAAACTATTGAGGCAACGTATCGCGGAACGAGTGAAAACTCACAAGGAAGCGTTAACGGCGGCGGAGAGGGAACGATTTGTAAACGCTTTCGAAAAAAGGAGGAAGTCTGAGCAGCGGGTTGAAGCTGGTGTGACAGAGCATGTAAACAATGTTGTGCCATCTCTGGATACACGAGGAATGGGGACCAGTATTGAACAGCAATTAATCGATTTGCTGATCTCGAAGTTGTAAGGTCATGTACAAGCGCACAAATGCTAAGGGGGAAGTAACAGAATGAAATTTTTTCGCAGTAAATGGTTCATTTTGATTGTGGCAATTCTCGTTTGCGCTGGTGGTTCCTATGCGTATCTAGCCAAAGGGAAGAAAACGAAAGCAGCAGAGACCAAAGAAGTTACGGTTGATGTTAAAAAAGGGAACATTCGCTCCTCCGTTTCGGGAACAGCTCAATTTGAGCCGAAAGATACCCAAACCATTTCGTCGACGGAAAATGCTAGCATTAAATCGATTAACCTGACACGTAATCAAGCAGTTAAAGCGGGAGACGTGCTGATCGAGTTGACAAGTTCAAACTTGGAAAACGATCTTCAAGATGCCAAAGTGACTTATGAGCAATTGGAGAAAGATTTGAACACGAAGCAGCAACAAAGAGGAATAACAGGCGTAAAGGCGCCAATTAGCGGCAAATTAACGTATGCCAATATTGATGTTGGCGCAACGATTAATAAATCTACGAAAATCGCTACGATTGGCGATGCAAGTACGCTAACAGTAAGCTTGCCATTTTTTGTGGAGGATGCTGCACAACTACATAAAGGCGATATCATAGACATAACCGTAGATGGTTTCATGATAACCAAAACAGGAACGATAGCGGCCATTTCCAAAGACCCGAAATCGGATGGTAAGGGTGGCAAGCTTGTCGATATCGATATTCAAATTAAGAATGACAATTCCATGGATGCAGGATTGAATGCCATGGGATCTGCAACGATTGGCGGACGTACGGTTGACTCTCAAGGGAAAGCCGCACTTCAGTACGTGCAGGTTGCTACAATACTGGCAGGTACGACAGGCAGTATCTCCACAATGCCTTTCAAAACCGGGGTAATTGTACATCAGGGTGATCTGCTAGCCTCCTTCCTGAATGACACCTTAGACGATGATATAACGACGGCGCAAGCTGCACTAGAACGTCAGAAGTTGAAGGTGGATGCGGCACAAGATCGCGTAACTGCTCTGAAAATTCTCGCTCCTTTCGATGGTGTATTCTCCACAGATTTCGTGAATAAAAAAGTGGATATTCTTAGCAACTTCCGACCAGGAACAAGGGTTACAAGCGGAACTCAGTTTGGTACAGTAGCAAGTTTTGCCAAAATGCAGCTTCCTGTCCAAGTGGATGAGCTTGATTTGCCGAACATTAAAGTTGGAATGAAGGCGGAAATTAAAGTTGACTCCTTCCCAGGTCGCACATTCCCAGCAGAAGTGACACAAGTTTCTACGGTAGGTACAACGACGAACGGTGTAACGTTCTACGATGTTATCTTAGCCACAGAAAATAAAGATAATGTGTTGAAATATGGGATGACGGCAACTGGCGAAATTCTGATCCAAGATAAGAAAGATGTCCTTTATATCCCGCCAGAAGCGCTTCAGCTGCAACGTGGTAAACGTGTTGTAACGGTGAAGAAAGCAGATGGAACGTCAGAACCAGAACATGAAGTGAAAATTGGTATTCGTTCGACAACACAAATCGAAATCACGGATGGTCTTAAAGAAGGCGATAAAGTCGTATTGCCTGCGGCTGTTAAAAGACAGCAAAATTTAAGCCAAGACGAGATTAATCGCTTAAGACAGCAATTCCAGCAAGGCGGCGGTGCCGGCGGAGCAGGTGGCTTTGGCGGTGGTGGAGCTGGTGGCTTCCAACAAGGTGGTGCAGGCGGTGCAGGCGGCGCTGCCGGTGGTGGCAATGCCGGAGGCGGAGCTGCACAGCGTACGCAAGTTGGCGGTAATGCCGGTGGCGGTAACAGATAAGGCTGCCCCTGAAAGGAGCTATTGCTTTGAAGAATATCATTGAACTGAAAGATATAACGAAAACTTATAGGCGCGGTGAGGAAGATCTTCCCATTCTGCGTAACATATCGTTAACAGTTGCCGATGGCGATTTCGTTGCCATTATCGGTCCCAGTGGATCCGGCAAATCGACATTAATGAATACGATCGGCTTGTTGGATGTGCCAACATCAGGCAGCTATACCCTGGACGGTGTCGTTACGGAGCGTATGAGTGATAATGAATTGGCTGAGCTTAGAAATCAGAAAATCGGCTTTATTTTCCAGCAATTTAATCTGCTTCCTAGACTAACCGCGATGGAAAATGTTGAGCTCCCGATGATCTATGCTGGCATTTCAAAGAAAGAGCGCAAGGAACGTGCGAATGCGATGTTGAAAATGCTCGGCATGGGCGAACGTGGTCATCACCGGCCAAGTGAGCTGTCAGGCGGTCAACAGCAGCGGGTAGCCATTGCACGTGCGTTGGCCATTTCACCTTCGCTGATTCTAGCGGATGAGCCGACAGGTGCTTTGGACTCGCGGACAGGTGAGGAAGTACTGGAGCTTATCCTGCAGCTGAATGCACAAGGTAACACCATTGTTCTCATCACGCATGATCATCATATCGCGAATAATGCGAAACGTGTCGTCGCCCTTCGCGACGGCGTCATTGTCGATGACTACCGGAATGACGCGAAGAAGGCTCTGTTGCAGCAAGAGGTGAGCGTATGAAGGTAAGTGAACTGATCCGGATGTCGCTTCGGACGATCATTTCAAGTCCGCTGCGTACATTTCTGACCATGCTTGGCGTAATTATTGGCGTAAGCTCAGTTGTCACACTCGTTTCCATCGGACAGGGAACTTCGGAAGCTATTGCGAAGCAATACGAGAACATGGGAACAAATTTGCTCGTTGTAACGGCGACGGGGAATGGGCGTGCGACACAGCTCGGTTACGAGGATTTGATGAATTTTGAGAATTTCCCAGAATTCAAATCCATAGCGCCAACGATGTCCAAGAATGGTTCGAATGTCAAATATGATCGTACGCAAGAAAAATATAATGTATTGGGAACGAATGACCGCTATTTCGACATCATCAAAGCTACAATCGACAAGGGTCGAAATTTGTCGCCTACAGACCTTGAATTTCGTTCGAATGTAGCCATTTTGGGCAGTGAGGTCACGAAGAAATTTTTTGGGACATTGAATCCAGTTGGTGAAAATATCAACATTGATGGTGTTGTTTTCAACGTGATCGGTACACTCAAGGAAAAGGGCTCCAATATTGGTGGTGCTTCTGTAGATAGCTCTGTGATCGTGCCGTTAGAATCTGCTAGACGTCAATTCAAGCTGGGTCAAATTCGAACAACGTATGTGGAAGCACCTACGAAGGACGATATATATACAGCGCAAGAGACGATGAAGCAGTACCTGACGTATAAATTCAAGAGCGATACTGGATTTGTACTTACGAATCAGGACGAGCTGTTGAAAGCACGGACTGAAGCAACGAACACCCTTACGAATCAATTAGTGGCGGTTGCCTTGATTTCCTTACTCGTCGGTGGAATTGGAATCATGAATATTATGTTAGTTACGGTAAGTGAACGAACACGTGAAATTGGGATTCGCAAATCAATTGGGGCTAAGCGTCGTAATATTTTGCTTCAATTCCTAGTGGAAGCGGTCGTTATTAGTGGTATGGGTGGATTAATTGGACTGCTGCTAGGTATCGGATTCTCGTATGCCTTGCCATATTTTAGTCCGAAGCAATCGACAAGTCTTTCCTTTGATGTAGGCCTTTATTCTTTCTTATTCTCGGTATTAGTCGGAGTGATTTTTGGTTTATATCCGGCAAACAAAGCATCTAAACTGCGTCCGATTGACGCATTGCGTTCTGACTAAATGTAACTACAAGGAGGACTCTCAGTGATCCAACAACGCAAGATGAAACGACTGCTCAGCCGTTCGGCTTTATTGCTAACCGCTGCAAGCTTCTTAACTCTTCCTCTGGCAACATCAGCTTTCGCAGGCAAGGAAGGTGTATTTCTCAGTGATTCCGTCTATTTTACTTTGGATAAAGTGTCGTTATCGGTTGGCGCCGAGGATGGCTCGCTTCGTTTCTCATTAGGCTTGAACAATCATAGTGACGGCATCGTCGATTTCAATAACTATGGCGTAAAAGTCATTGATGGAAATGGCATTACGTATACAGCGAAGCTAAATGAGAAGGTTGTTGCGCGTGTGAAAGCAGGAGAGACGGGGACCTTTAAATTTACGTCGGAAGTCCCGAACAATCTGACACCTTCCGAATTGAAAGTTGATATTTTCCGATGGAATAATAACTCGACATCCGATATCGGTGCGCTTTCTGTCGAATCAGCGATGGTCGAAACAGGTCAAACGTTGGAACAACAAGCCGTTATTAATTTAAAAGAGATTGATACGACCCTTGCTGAGGAAACATTAGTTACCGCTAAATTAGGACAAAGCTATAAGGCGTACAAAGATGGCGTGTGGATGGTATACACGAATCTGACGTTGTCCAATGAAAGCAATGCCAGCGTGAAGCTGCCTGACGGTCTAGAACTCAATTTCCAAGATAGCAAAGGGTTGACGTATGGCGCTCAATTTGTTGCTAACGTAGGCGCCCTGCTACCTGAACAGCCTGTGACAGTAACGCTCCAAGCAGCTGTTCCTGCTTCACTGGATACGAATCACTTGTCATTGCTTTTCTCCCCAAAAGGAAAAGTGAAAACGACACTTCTGGGTACTTTGAATGCTGCGAAAACTTTCTCAGTAGGCCGTCTTAATGATAAAATTGCCTACCCGAATAAAGATGAGAGTGATGCTTTAAACGGACTAGTTATGTCGACCTCATGGGCATCAGCTGTTCAGCAAACCGATGGGTTACATGTGCAAGCGAATGTGACCTTGACGAACGAAAGTGATGGCATTGTTACAGTTCCTAACTTGACTGGAGAATTCCAGGCGAGTCGCAGTAATGTAGGTGTGACATCGAGCGATAATACAGTTCGTTCTGCCTACTTGTCTCCGAATGAGTCGACGACGTTCCATTTCCAAGGTGTTGTACCCGCTTCGCTAAATGCAGACGCGTTACAACTGGTCGTGCTGGAGAAGCAAAGCGCGGTTGCTTCGACAACAAACGGAACGGGTACGGGTACTGGAGGCGCTGGAGCTGGTGCTGCAGGTAACACCGATAATTCGAAGCAAGTTGCATCGCTGCCCGTTTCCGTGACTTCACTTGCAGGTGCAGGTGTTGCTGGGAAAGCGACAACTTATGCTGCTGCGTCAGCCTATAAGATCGGTGATCCATTTAAGCTAGCCTCGACGAATAGCATTGATTCGAATATGGACATGTCGCTCGTTGAGCTAGGAATGAGTGTGAACACAGACTTCGGGTATAAGACGGTTGTTGCGAAATATAAATTAACGAATAAAAGCACGACAACATTGGCTTTGCCGGATTTCCAAACCGATCTGACGAATGAAGATGGCTACACCTATACAGGTGTGCGTCAAACCAATGTGGCCAAAAACATTGCACCAAACACGAGCTATGTGTTGAATTACTCCTATATGGTGCCAGATAGTGAGGATGCAGATAAACTTGCACTAAATCTCTATGATACGAATCGTATGGCCGTCGGTTCTTACAAAACGGAAGTGCAGCCAATCCCAGCAACGGGACCAATTTCTGTGTATCCATTTACGATCGATTTCGACGATTACTCACTTAGCGCTACCTATAGTAAAGATGGGTCGTATAGTTATCGTTTACGATTGGATCTAGATGTTCAGCGACAAGCTCAAGTTATCACGGATGCGAATTTCTCTTCACTTGTGTTTGAGGTTGTAGATACGGAAGGACGCTTACTGAGCTCCAAACCAATGACCTTCACAGGTCAGCAAAGAATAATGTCCGGCGTTCAGTTCCTCGAATTTACCAATATTAAATCTGAGCAGCTGAATACAGGCTCCTACTTCAACATTTATGAGGTTACCTCTACTCCGAATGGTGAAGCCAAACGCTTGATCCGTACGATTAAGCCATAACGGTTACCAAAATAAAAAGAGTAGGTCCAGTTTAGAACTGGATCTACTCTTTTTGGTAGGCTACAACAACTCTGGTGCAGGCGGATATGCCGCATCAACGAGATCTAAGCGACCTGTTTCTGGGTCGATGATCATCCCGTGCACGGGTAAGTTTTTGGGAAGTAATGGATGATTTCGAATAATATTAACGCTTTTCTCAATGCCCTCTCGAACATGATTGAAGCCGGTCAGCCATCGCTTCAAGTCAATACCAGCATGTCCCAGTGTTTCAAAGACATCGTCGGAGATGCCTCTGGCCTTCGCATTGGCAATAACGGCTTCCGAATTGAGTCCTGTCATACCGCAATCATAATGCCCGATGACGAATACTTCATCAGCCTCCAGTTGATAGACAGCGACAATAATACTGCGCATAAGACTGCCGAAGGGGTGAGAGACGATGGCGCCAGCATTTTTAATAATTTTGGCATCTCCATTATGAAGATTCATCGCCTTAGGAAGTAATTCGACAAGCCGCGTATCCATACAAGTGATGACAACCATACGTTTGTCTGGAAATTTCGTGGTCAGGAACTCTTGATATTGCTTGGTTTCTACGAAATCCTTGTTGTAGCTTAAAATCTCATTGACTAAAGACATGGTATTCCCTCCAGGTAAGTTGATGTGCTGCATGTCTATGTTTGTGCAGCTTTATCGTTTATCGACTAAGCTCATACCCGCATTGTAAATCTGATTATTACTCTTCAGTATATAGGATTTATTGCCTTCATGGAAGTCGATTTTCATGTTGTCCTCGAAAAAGATCTCATCCTTCGCTTTATATATCAAAGGAAACGTATCGGTTACAGCGGAAATATCATCAGCATTTGCCACAGAAACCAACCACAAAGTAGGTACACCATTCACGGAGCAGCCACAGCCTTCGGTATCAAAAACAAGCTTTAGTAAGGTGTTATTTTGCTCCATCCAAGGCGTTAATCGTTGTCTAGCTGTATCGGTAAATCTAATATTCATAAGGTCATCTCCTCACTTAGTTGCACAACAAACAGCCTGTTACATGAAGGCTAGTCCTTATTCTACCACATTCAGATTGGAATTTGATTCTAACCCTCGTTGGAAGTATGATATTTATGAAACATTTGGGAGCGATAGCTCCCGATGTTAGTTTTCTATCGAAAACTTTAAGGAGATGAGCACATGAGTGTTAGTGTTGTAAATGCCAAGTTGGCATCGTTCAAAGCTTATGTTCGTAAAATGAAGCAGTACGAAGAGGCGATCTCTTTGATCTATTGGGACATGCGGACAGGTGCTCCGAAAAAAGGGATTGAAACGCGTTCTGAGGTTGTCGGTGAGCTCTCCACCGAGGTATTTCGCATGTCTACATCGGAAGAGATGGGCGACTATGTGAACTTCTTCATGCAGCCGGCTGAGCTGGAGCAGTTAGATCCGATTTCCCGCAAAATGGTGCAGGAGTGCAAAAAAGAATACGATCGCAGCAAAAAGATTCCAGCTGACAAATATCAAGCTTATGTCGTGTTAACCTCACAAGCGGAATCCGCATGGGAAGGCGCGAAGCATAATTCGGATTGGGCGTCTTTTCAGCCATATTTGGAGAAAATCGTGGCGGCTACACAGGAGTTTATTGAGCTGTGGGGCTATGAAGGGCATAAATATAACACCTTGCTGGATATGTACGAGCCAGGGATGACCGTTGAGAAGCTGGATGAAGTATTCGGTACCCTGCGAGAAAAAGCAGTACCGCTTCTTGCGCGGATTAGTGGATCGGCGAATCAGCCGAATCGTTCCTTCTTAGATCAACAATTTGATATTGGGAAGCAGAAGCAATTCTCGCTCGCCATTTTGAAACAGATGCAATATGACTTCGACGCTGGCCGTCTGGACGAGACGGTACACCCATTTGCGACAGCGTTGAACCCAGGCGATGTGCGGATTACGACACGTTACTTGCCTAATGACATCACATCAGCTTTATTCGGAACGATTCATGAAGGCGGACACGCGCTGTATGAGCAAAATATTTCTACTGACCTCGTCGGAACGAATCTCTGCTCAGGCACATCGATGGGGATACACGAGTCGCAGTCCCGCTTCTGGGAGAACGTCATTGGCCGCAGCAAACAGTTCTGGGATCGCTATTACGGTGAACTTCAGACGACTTTTAGCGGACAAATTGATGAAGTTGGCGTAGACGATTTCTATCGTGCGATTAACCATATCGAGCCTTCCTTGATCCGAATTGAAGCGGATGAGCTTACGTACAACTTACATATTATGATTCGCTATGAACTCGAAAAGGGGTTATTCAGCGGTACGATCGCTGTAGCGGATTTACCTGCTGCGTGGAATGCCAAATACGAGGAGTATTTGGGTGTTACGCCTCCGAACGATGGCGAAGGTGTCCTACAGGATGTACACTGGTCTGGCGGTGCGTTCGGCTATTTCCCATCGTATGCACTAGGGAATATGTACGCGGCGCAATTCACGAACACACTTCGCAAAGAATTGCCTAACTTTGATAGCTTAATTGCTGAAGGCAACCTAGCACCGATCAAAGCCTGGTTAACAGAGAAGGTGTACCAGCACGGCAAGCTGTTGACACCGAACGAAATCATTCAACAAGTAACGGGCGAGCCATTGAATCCGGAGTACTTGGTCGCGTATCTGGAAGAGAAATATTCGGAAGTCTACGGCATTTAGTAATTACAGAGCTCAATGTTCTAATCCATAAGAGTGTGAGATAAAACAGCTTTTCCTGACGATTTTTTCGTCGGGGGAAGCTGTTTTTTCGTGTCGCTACTTGTCTTCCATCTCCCAAATTACCATAACACTGATGAAATTCAGTTGACTCGCAACTAAATTGCTCCTCCTCGCCATGACACTTATTTGTCTCACACCTAATTCACCAACTATCTTACCCTCAACTGTCCCATCAACTATCCCGCCATCATCAGTTACTCCCTCGATTAACTTTCCTTCCGACTATCAACAGTTACTCCCTCGATTAACTTTCCTTCCGACTATCAACAGTTACTCCCTCGATCAACTGCCCGCTCACGATTAACTTTCCTTCCGACCATCATCAGTTACTCCATCGATCAACTGCCCGCTCACAATTAACGTTTCCAACCGCCACCAAGCATCCCCTCCGCATCAAAGTTGCAAATAGGCATCTTTGATTTGCTCCATTAGAACGTTTGAGCAAAATTGATGCAAATAGGCACTTATTTTTGTGATTCCTACCCTTTTAGGGAGAAATCATGAAAAATAGTTGCACTTTCGCACTTATTTCGCATCTGCTCCTCGAAAAGCATCAAAAGGTTGCTCATTTGCACTTTTGCCACCGGAGAAGTCACGACTTCGACGATTCGCCTCGCGTTAGGATTGAGAGACGCTTAAACATCTCATTCAATCCCTCGACATGTCTTCGTGCACACGCACAAACACTGCTGCATCTTCGTCATTAATCCCAAATCTTATCAACTCCATTAGCTTTTCTAGAAGAACCATTAACCGACGTCTGGGCTCCTGCATAGGATACATTACAATTCAATTCGGGGGGACGTCCTATGAATAATCGGAAAAGATGGGGATTCACATTATCCGTCGTTCTGCTCTTAAGCTTAATCGCTTCAGCGTGTGGAACCAAGACGGAAGAAACAACGAAGGTGCGCATTGGTGAGGTGACGCGTTCCTTGTTCTATGCACCGCAGTATGTCGCGTTATCGCAGGGGTTTTTCAAAGATGAAGGGCTCGATGTGGAACTGACAACAACACCCGGTGGAGACAAAACGATGACTGCGCTGCTCTCGAATGCCATCGATGTTGCGCTTGTTGGATCAGAAACATCGATTTATGTATCACAACAAGGCTCGGATGATCCCGTCATTAATTTTGCACAATTGACTCAAACGGACGGCACTTTCCTAGTTGCTCGAACAAAAGTCGATAAGCTGGATTGGAATGCACTCAAAGGGAAAGTGTTCCTTGGGCAACGTAAAGGCGGCATGCCGCAAATGGCTGGCGAGTTCACGCTGAAGAAGCACAATATCGACCCGCAAAAGGATTTGCAGTTGATTCAAAACATTGATTTTGCCAATATCGTATCGGCCTATGCTTCGGGAACAGGTGAATACGTGCAGCTTTTCGAGCCGCAAGCCTCGATCATTGAGAAAGAGGGCAAGGGCTACGTACTTGCATCATTCGGTGTAGAGAGCGGCCAGCTGCCTTATACCGTGTTTATGTCGAAGCAAAGCTTCATCAAAGCCAACCCAGGGACCATTCAGAAGTTCACGAATGCGATTCAACGGGCGCAGCTATGGGTTGCCGCGAAAAGCGTAGACGAAATTACAGAAGCAGTACTGCCTTATTTTAAAGATATCGATGTCGCGATTGTGAAAAATGTTGTGAAACGGTACAAAGATCAAGGCTCCTTCGCAACGGACGGCATAGTGGATGAGAAAGAATGGAATAACTTGCTTGACGTGATGACATCAGCTGGAGAACTGAAAGAAAGAGTGGCATGGAGTAAACTCGTGAATAACTCTTTTGCAGAAAAAGCAAAATCAACCGTTAAGAAATAAACACATGAACGAACTAGTCACCGCAGGATGAAGATAAGAGGAGGTTAGGTGCCATGGACACAGCTGTGCAGGTCGGAGATGTCACACAGGTTTATGTAACTGAGGAGCGGGCAACGCTTGCCCTGCAAGGAATATCGTTTGACATAGCCAGTGGCGAGTTCGTCAGCCTGATTGGACCTAGTGGTTGTGGTAAAACAACCCTCTTATCCATCATTGCGGGACTCCTTCCACCGACATCAGGTCGGATTATCGTGGCAGGGCATCACGTTCAGGGACCATCGCCCAAAGTGGGTTACATGCTGCAGCAGGACTACTTATTTCCTTGGCGGACGATTGAAGCTAATGCTTGTATGGGATTGGAAATCGCAGGCACTTTGACGAAAGAGAAGAAGCAGGGGGCGCTTCACTTATTGGAGGAAATGGGTCTGCTGGCATTCAAAGATTATTATCCCGCACAGTTGTCTGGTGGTATGCGACAGCGCGTCGCACTTGTTCGAACGCTGGCAACAGAACCTGAGCTGCTTCTATTAGATGAGCCTTTCTCGGCGCTGGATTATCAAACGAAGCTTCAGTTGGAAGATTTGGTTGTAGAGACGCTGCGCGCCAAGAAGAAAACAGCTATTCTGGTCACACATGATATTTCAGAAGCGATTGCGATGAGTGATCGCATTATCGTACTGGCTCCGAATCCTGGGCGAATTCGCAGGTCCTTCCTAATGCCAGAGGCGGTAAGGGCAGCTATACCTTTTGAAGCGAGAGAATTGCCTGAATTTCACACACTATTTCGGCAAATTTGGCAGGAGTTTGGGGGTGTGCAGCATGGATAATCACGATGACCACCAGTCCATCCAAACCAATCAACACAATGAGAAATTAAAGCTGGACGTACATCAGCGTTTTCTGAAGGCGAGGAAGAGAGAGACGAAGTGGGTCCGACTTTTTCAAGCGGCTATTTTGCTTCTATTTTTATCCCTATGGGAGCTAGCCTCACGCTTGAAATGGATTGATGTCCTGCTTTTTAGCTATCCGACCAAGGTATTCGCACTACTCTGGGAGAAACTTCTCGACGGTACGCTGCTTCCACATGTAGCGGTCACAGTAGAGGAGACGATTATTGGATTTTTCTTGGGGACGATTATGGGAACAGCATTAGCGGTTGTGATTTGGTGGTCGCCATTTCTGTCGCGTGTACTGGATCCTTACATTGTCGTGCTGAATAGTATGCCTAAGGTTGCACTGGGACCTTTATTTATTGTCGGTTTCGGGCCTGGCTTACTGTCTATTATTGCAACAACACTGTCGATCACGGTCATTATTACGACCCTTGTTGTTTATGGCAGCTTCAAGGAAGTAGATCATAACTACATCAAGGTCGTTAAGTTATTTGGAGGCAATCAGCGAAAAGTATTTCTCAAAGCGATTCTGCCATCATCGTTTCCTGCTATCGTTTCTACGCTGAAAGTTAATGTGGGCTTGGCCTGGATCGGTGTCATCGTTGGCGAATTTCTAGTGTCCCAGAAGGGGCTGGGATACTTAATCATATATGGCTTTCAAGTCTTTAATTTCACCTTAGTGATATCTACCCTGTTCGTAATCGCAATCGTCGCAACGGTGATGTATCAGCTTGTAGCCAAACTAGAGAAGAAATTAACGAAGCATCGGTAATCGATAGAGAAAGGCTTGCCACCACCTATGCAAAATGAAATAATAAGCCCATAGAAAAACCTGTAAAGAGGGGAAAATACTATGGGCTTTCGTGTGCTCAAAACAGCTGTTGCGGTCATAATCGCTATGTATCTGGCGTATATATTAGGGGTTCATACGCCTGGAGCAGCGGGACTTCTTGCCATTCTGGGCATTGAAGTGACGAAGAAGAAAGGCATCCAAAGTGCCTTGCATCGTATCGCGGCATCCATTCTGGCACTACTCATCGGTTCGGTCTTATTTAACTTGCTTGGGTTCCATATTTGGGTCGTTTGTATATTTATTCTGATCGTGTTTCCAGTGCTAGTTCGGCTGCGGATTACCGAGGGTGCTGTAACAGGTGCGGTTGTGATGCTGCATCTTTTTGCTTATGAATCGGCGAACTGGCCGTCTGTACTTAATGAGCTAATCTTGCTGGTCATTGGTCTGGGTTCAGCTACGGTGATCAATATTGCTTATATGCCGAAGGCTGATTCCACACTTATCGCACATAAACAACAAATCGAGGGATTGTTTTCCGACATTTTTGTCAACATTGCAAAGCATCTTCGGGATAATACGGTGATTTGGGATGGAAAAGAGCTTCTCGAAGTTAGTGAGGAAATTGAACGCGGGGCGAGCTTGGCGAAACGGTCGATGGAAAATACGTTGTTGTTTGGCTGGGATCCGTACTGGCGCGTGTATTTCTACATGAGAGGTGAACAGTTGGAATCCATACACCGGATGATTGATCTTGTTGCCGGCGTGTATCAGACATTACCGCAAGGAGAGTTAGTCGCTGCGATCTTCGAAGATATTAGCCAATCTGTGAAGGAAGACTATTATACAGGAGAAGCAGAGAAAGAATTACAAGAGCTGAACGCTCGTTACAAGGGAATGCCATTGCCCGAGAGTCGGGAAGAATTCGAAGTGAGATCAGCGATTTTACAGCTTAACAGAGAGTTAATGCACTACTTAGATATTGCCAAAAAGCAAAAAAAACACCGTCCTGAAGCGGGTTGACTCTGACAGATATCAGTATTTTCGAATCTCAAAAATAATATAAAATAATTGTCACTCTAGACTACTGTCCTGCATACACTTGTAATGAATGATTGTATGGAGGAGGTTGAAAGGATGTCATTAGATAAAGATTTGCAATGCAGAGAGATCATTACAAAGGCTGTCTGCGGTAAAGGTCGCAAATTTTCTCATGTAAGTCATACCGTGACTCCGCCTTATTCTCCAACCAGTATTTTGGGCGCTTGGATTATTAATAACCAATTCGAGGCTGTCCATTCATCTGGAGAGGGCGTAGAGGTAGTTGGTACTTACGATATCAACATCTGGTATTCTTACGATCGTAACACCAAAACAGACGTAGCAAAAGAAACCGTATCGTATGTAGAAATCGTTGGACTAAGCTACTTAGACAAAAAACATAAGTCGACGACTGCCGAAGTATCAGCTGTCGCGACGCAAGAGCCGAACTGCGTAGAGGCCAGCATCTCTTCAAGCGGCGACAGCGTCATCATTCGGGTGGAACGCGAGTTTCAAGTTGAGCTCATTGCCGAAACGAAAGTCTGTGTAGTCGTTTGCACCAACGGCTGCAATGACTTCGACGACAAGCACGTGGATTTCGATGACAGTGGCGATGGTGATTTTGAGGATCTGGACGCCGAGCTGCTCGAGGATGAACTGGATTAGGGGATCTTTATACGCCATTATATGCGGGCTAAAGAGGTTCGGCAGAGGGCATTTGCCCTCTTTTTTGTTGTATTCGCACAATTGGGCATTCGCATATATAAGTGCTATTAACAGTGGGAATAGGTGAACGGGAGGTGTAAGAATGGAAACCTTCTTTCTGCACGCACAGGAGAAAGATGCACGGGAACTGGCTGAACGAATCCGTATTCCGAGTGGAACCAATCTTCCGGTGGATTGGCAAGGTCAGCTTATCATTCATTGGGGAGCTGCACATGATGAATATCCCCAGAAGCTTGCTCTGCAGCCCATTAAAGCGATCATGCGCGCTCAGAATCGAAGGAAGCGGGATGCTCTGTTACAACTTCACGGTATGAAAACGGTCGCCTCACAGGCTGCCTCAGTACGAGGGAAACTGGAGCCTGTGCTTTTTACCCATAAATATAAAGTAGCGGTGTTTCATCTCCAAACACTTCTTATCTATGAGAAAAAGGAGACGGTTCTGCTTTCGGAGAAGTCCTTACAGCAGCAAAGGCAAGTCAATGTGAATGCTGCGTACATAGAAGTAGGCCCTAGTCAAATTAACTTCCACTCCCGGAGGGCGAGCCGTGAATCCGTCAAAGCCATCTATGCCCTTGGCTTAGACTATGGCCTCGTCACCATCGGTATCACACCCGCGGGGCATACGCTCGTGCTGGACGTCGATCCCGTTCCGAAGCTGAATGGGAGATTGGTGCAGCTCTTCGCGCAAGCGATCGATCAATACGATCAATCACTTGCGAAAGAGCTGGAACGCAAAGAGCGAGCGATGCTCGGCTGCGATCCAGAGTTCCTGCTCGTCAATCCGCAGGGCAAGGTCGTCTTCGCCGACCGCTTCCTAACCCGTGATGGCGCTGTAGGCAGCGACGCCATCGTACTAAGCGGGCATCGCGTGATTCTGCCGCTAGCTGAGCTACGCCCGCAGCCTAGCGTGGACCCGCTGCAGCTCGCAAAGAACGTGCGCGTAACCATGGGGCTTGCCGCACGGAAGATCACAGACCATAGCCTCGCCTGGTGCTCGGGCGGCATGCCCGTGCGCGGCTACCCGCTGGGCGGTCACCTGCATTTTAGCCGCTGCTGGATGAATGTTCATCTGCTGCGTGCGCTGGATAACTATCTCGCGCTGCCGCTGATCTTGATCGAGGACGAATCGACGCGTGGTCGACGCCCACGCTATGGCTATCTAGGCGATTTCCGGAAGAAGTCGCATGGGGGATTCGAGTACCGTACGTTGCCAAGTTGGCTGGCCTCTCCCATCATCACGCGCGGTGTATTCGCATTGGCTGCGCTGATCGTGAATAACTACTGGCGTTTAACGCGGATGCCACTGCAAGAACCAGATATCCAAGCTGCCTATTACAGCGGTGATAAGCGGAGGCTACAGGATGAAGCAGCGAAGCTATGGAAGGAGTTAGAGCAGCTTAAGGGATATGAGGTCCATACTGGATTGTTGGAAGGTCTTCGTACACAAATGACTTCCTTGACATCGTGGAACGAAAAGACGGACATTCGGACCGCTTGGAAAATTGCACCCGGGGTGCTGAAAGAAGCATTTGATGAAGGAATCATGTTATAATAGATTATCTATCTCATCATAGAGTTAGTGATAGTTAAGAGATTATTTGTAGTTGGAAATTGGTTGGAAAATGAGTGGGATGTGAAAGCTGTACACGCATTTCGTTGTTCTGCTTGCTGGCCGCAATTGGGCAACATGCAAGCAGAATAGCTTCTATGAATCTGTGTATGGATGAAAATAAGAATGATAGTTTCAAAGAGTTCACCTTTAATTAAGGAATAGGTTGGAGGAACACAAGTTGGCTACATATACGCCGATGATTCAGCAGTACTTAGCCGTGAAGGCACAGGTTCCAGATGCTTTTTTATTTTTTCGTCTGGGCGATTTTTATGAGATGTTTTTTGAAGATGCCATTAATGCGTCACGCGAATTAGAGATTACGTTAACAGGCCGTGAAGGCGGCGGCGAAGAGAAAATTCCGATGTGCGGCGTCCCTCATCATGCAGCGGACAACTACATGTCTCGTTTAATTGAGAAAGGCTACAAAGTTGCCATCTGTGAACAGGTGGAAGACCCTGCTGAGGCCAAAGGCGTTGTACGCCGAGAAATCGTACGGATCGTTACGCCAGGTACCGTGATGGATAGCAAACTCCTTGGAGAATCCGTCAACAACTATATCGTATCTTTGGTCAACCAAGCAGATGGATATGCATTTACAGCCTGTGATATTTCAACAGGGGAGCTTTACACAACTCAGCTGGCTAATTCCTGGGAGCTCGTTGTTGATGAGTTAAATGTCTATAATCCATCTGAAATAGTGACCAGTCAAGCGTTGCTAACAACGATTCGCGAGTCTGGTGCTGCGTGGGGCCGCAATATGGTACTGACAGAGTGGACAAGAGCGGATGAAACGCTGCTTGATGAGCATTTTGCAGAAGATGCCGCGTTATCGAACTTATCTAGCATCGGTCGACAAGGTGTCGCTTCGTTGCTTGCTTATTTGAAAGAAACACAAAAAAGAGCACTAACGCACGTAAAGCACATTCGCATCTATGAACCGGATCAATTTATGACGATGGATCCGTTCACACGTCGAAATTTAGAGCTCGTTGAAACGGTTCGTGAACGTGCCAAAAAAGGGTCGTTATTGTGGCTGTTGGACAAGACGGTAACGGCCATGGGCGCGCGAATGCTGCGCCGTTGGATCGAGAAGCCACTTATGAACGTGGCTCGGATTGAGGAACGATTAGAAGCTGTCGATCTGCTCTACAATCAATTGATTGTGCGAGAAGATGTGAAGCAAGCCCTGAAGGAAGTTTATGATTTGGAGCGTTTGGTCGCTCGAATCTCTTATGGCAATGCCAATGCCCGCGATATGATTGCGTTGAAGCATTCCTTGCAGCAAGTTCCGATGCTGCAGCAGTTATGTGCGACATCGGGATCCGAAACGCTGCGGAAGCTCGTTGAGAATATGGACGTCTGTGATGACGTCATGTCATGGATTGCTAATGCGATTGAGGACGAACCGCCCGTATCGATTCGTGACGGGGGAATGATTCGCGAAGGCTATCAGCCTTACTTKGATACGCTTCGTGAAGCTAGCAAGAACGGGAAGCAATGGATTGCCGAGCTGGAGCGTCAAGAACGCGAAGCAACGGGCATTAAGTCGCTCAAAATCGGCTACAACAAAGTGTTCGGTTACTTTATCGAAGTAACGAAAGCCAACATGTCCGCCCTGCAGGAAGGGCGTTACGAGCGTAAACAGACGCTTGCGAATGCCGAGCGTTATGTGACGCCAGAGCTCAAAGAGAAAGAAGCGCTCATTCTGGAAGCGCAGGATAAAATGATTGATCTGGAGTATGAGCTGTTCACGGAGCTTCGCGACCGGATTTCGAAGCATATCTCCAGATTGCAGAAGCTGGCGGAGGTTATTGCCACCGCCGATGTGTACCAATCGCTGGCGGCGGTCAGCGCTGCGCATCACTTCCGCAAGCCGGAGATCGGCGAAGGCTTCGATCTTGCGATTGAAGACGGCCGCCACCCGGTGGTGGAGGCTGTCATCCAGGACGGCTCGTTCATCGCGAACGGGACGAGCCTGCTGCAAGAGCAGGGCCGCATCCTGCTTATTACCGGGCCGAATATGGCCGGTAAGAGTACGTATATGCGGCAAGTAGCCGTGATCTGCCTCATGGCGCAGATCGGCTGCTTCGTGCCTGCGAGCTCCGCGCGCATTCCGGTCACGGACCGGATCTTCACGCGGATCGGAGCTGCCGATGATCTGATCGGCGGTCAGAGTACGTTCATGGTCGAGATGATGGACATCCAAGTCATGACAGAGAAGGCGACGAGCAGAAGCCTTGTCATCATTGATGAGCTGGGCCGCGGGACCTCGACTGGAGAAGGTATGGCGATCGCTCAGGCCGTCATTGAATTCCTTCACGATCGGATCGGCTGCAAGACGCTCGTGTCGACGCATTTCCATGAGCTCGCACATCTGGAAGAGAGCCTTGAGCATCTGCGCAATCACTGCATGGCGGTGAAAGAAAGCGGCAGGCAGGTGACCTTCCTGCGCAAGCTCATCCCTGGGGCAGCTAGCACGAGTTACGGCATCTACTGTGCCGAAATCGCCGGGCTGCCAGATACGATCATTCAGCGTTCGTATGCCCTGCTGAATGGCTTCGAAGAACGCGCGGCAGCGTCAGCCGTACCGCAAGCCGCAGCGACCGTTGCGGTTGCCACAATAGCACCACCCGTGGCAACGCCGATCCGGCAGCTGTCCCTCTTCGAGGAGGACAGCCCGGCTGAGGTTGCCGTCAAGAAGAAGCCTGACGGCAAATCCCAACTGGTGCTTGACCAGTTGAAGGGCATTGATCTCATCAATATGACGCCACTACAGGCGCTCAATTTAGTCTATGAGTGGAAGCAAAAACTACAGTAAACCAAGTCGCCAGTTTCAGTTATTTTTAATCGCACACTTCATTACTTGACTTTATATCACTACTGGAACGGAGATATGCATATGAGTTTCTCACCATTGAATAAGAAAGCAGTTAAAGCAACTCTGGCACTCGCATCGGCTCTAGCCGTCGTTATGCCTGCAAGTGCCATGGCAGATGAGGATCTACAGACCGTTCTCGTACGAAAGACACTTGTCGAAAACCATGTGAGCGGCGTTTCCCTAGAGTCTTTGGCAAATCAGAGCATTGAACAGATGATTGCTGGTTTGAAGGATCCGTATACGGTACTTTTCACACCTCAGGATTACGGTCAATTCTCGAATAGCCTTGAAAATAGCTTTGAAGGCATTGGCTGTGTTATTGGTCTTGATGACCAGGGTGTATATGTGTCGAGAACAATCCCAGGTTCCCCAGCAGAAGCTGCTGGGCTGCAGCCTGATGATTATATCCGAGCTGTAGATGGTGTTGCCGCTTCGACGACTTCAATTGATGCTGTTCGGAGTAAAATCATTGGAGTCGCGGGGACCAAAGTAAAGGTTACCGTGTTGCGCGGGGATAAAGAAATAACGTTCGAACTTACTCGCCAAGCTGTAAATTCGCCCGAAGTGTATAGCAAAAGCTTTACAAATGGCGTTGGTTACGTACAAATCACGGACTTTTCAGATGAAGCGGATGAAGAATTTGATAAACAACTAAATGCGCTGCAAGCCAAAGGACTGAAGTCATTGATCCTAGATGTTCGTGATAATCCCGGCGGATATCTAGAAACGGCACGTAATATTGCTAAGCATTTTGTAAAAGAAGGCGTCCTCATTCATACCCAGAACCGTGATGGTGTGGATGATCCAGTGACTTTTCAAGATGGAAGTCCGCTGGGGATTCCTGTTTATATTTTAGCAAATGAGAATAGTGCAAGTGCTTCAGAGGTGCTTTCGGGTGCTTTACAGGACTACGGAGTTGGGAAAGTGATTGGTATGCAAACATTTGGTAAAGGAAGCGTTCAGCAGCTTTTCGAGCTTCCCGATCAAAGTGTATTGAAGGTCACAGTTGAAGAATACTTAACACCCAAAATGCGAAAAGTGAACAAAGTAGGCATTACTCCGGACTTGAAGGTTGATGGTGTATCGGCACAGCTAATTACAGCACTTCATGAAACAGGTATTTCGGATATCCAAGTGTCGTTTACCAAACATAATGTTACGTTTAACGGTGTTGACGTTGGCTATGGCTTCGGCAGCTTTAGTGAGAAAGGTAAGTTCTATGCTTCGGCACGTGGGCTAGCTGCTCTTATCGGGGCCAAAATTACATGGAATGATCCGAATCGCACCGTGGATATCACGGATAGCAAGGGAACACATGCGTTTGCGATTGATTCCGATAAGTTGATGATTGTCAACGGTATGAGCTACGTGAATGTTGATGTATTTGATGATTATTTTCCACAGTTGAAGGTCACTCATCAAGGGGAGAACGTTTCAATTCAGGCTACAAAGGGGAATTAAGACGATGGGGAAAATTCAGCTCTTAAGCGAGCATATTGCGAACCAAATTGCAGCAGGTGAAGTGGTGGAGCGACCTTCATCGGTCGTGAAAGAGCTGGTTGAGAACTCGGTTGATGCGGGGAGTACCCGTGTTGACGTCACGATTGAAGAAGGTGGCTTAACCTTAATTCGGGTATCCGATAACGGCTCGGGCATGGCTCTTGAGGATTGTGAATTAGCTTTCCAACGGCATGCTACGAGTAAAATTGCAACGAGCAAGGATCTGTTCTCGATCCGCACGCTGGGCTTTCGTGGTGAAGCCCTGCCAAGTATTGCTTCTGTCTCCAGGCTAGAGTGTGTTACTAGTGCGACGAATGATGGGTTGGGCCGTAAAATCACCATCGAGGGCGGCACGATTCGTGCTGTGGAAGAAACAGCCGCATCGCGTGGTACAGAAGTGACAGTACGTGATTTGTTTTATAACACGCCAGCTAGATTGAAATATATGAAAACGATCCAGACGGAGCTTGGGCATATTTCTGATTATTTATATCGTCTTTCGCTCGCTCATCCTGGTATTGCTTTCACCTTGAAGCATAATGGCAATGTTTTGCTCCAAACGTTAGGCAACGGGGATCTGCTCCAAGTCATTGCCGGCATCTATGGCACAGCGATTGCCAAGCAAATGCTTCCAATCCAAGTGGAAAGCTTGGATTATACCATCTCGGGCTTCGTCGCCAAGCCCGAAATGACGCGCGCGAATCGCGGTGGCATATCGACCATCGTTAATGGTCGATATGTGCGCAACTTCGCGCTGAATCATGCCCTGCTGCAAGGGTATCACACCCTGCTGCCGATCAATCGCTTTCCCGTTGCCGCGCTGCACATCGGGATGGACCCTGCGCTTGTGGATGTCAACGTGCATCCATCCAAGTTGGAGGTCCGCTTCAGTAAGGAAGCGGAGTTAACGGCATTGATCGAAGCCGAGGTGAAACGGCTATTCGGTAGACAAGTGCTGATACCTACGGGAGTTAAGGCATCGGCCCCGAAAGGCGCTTACGTACAGGAACAATTAGAGCTCACACGTACCGTGGAGCCGCTAAAGGAAACCCGTAGTCCATCGATGGAGCTGGATGCGGAGTTCTATAAGGATCACAAGGATGCTGAGGTTTCCAAAGATTCGAAGGGGTTGCAGACTTTTCATGAATTGGATGGCTTGAAGGAATCAAGTTCTAATCAGAGGAAGGATGACACGCAGTGGTTGCCGCCTCAGATCAAAGAAGCTGCTCCTGACTATCGGAAGGAAGCGCCCTTTCCTTCAACACAACCTTTGCAAAAGCAGCAGCCTGAGGTATCCTTTTCGAGTGCCATTTCACCTTCAGATCGTGGATTTGCAACCAAAAGTACGCCAACGGTTAGTCAGAGCTACACGCCTGTGCGCGATGCATCATTTCGAAGCACTTCTATTCAACAACAACGTCGCACGAATGAGGCATTTATGGATTTGATGCCTTCGAATGAGGACAGTGATGCACCTAGGCTCCCAACGTTTCCTCGTTTGGATCCGATCGGACAAATGCATGGCACCTATTTGATTGCGCAGAATGAGACAGGGTTGTATTTAATCGATCAACATGCAGCACATGAACGTATTAACTATGAATATTTTTATGAGCATTTTGGCAATCCTGCTGAGGCGAGCCAAGAATTGCTCGTTCCGATTACATTGGAATTTACTCCTTCTGAAGCGGGGGTTATTGCGGATAAGCTAGCCTTGTTTGAACAAGTTGGCGTGTATATGGAAGCCTTTGGCGGCAACACGTTCCTCGTACGTGCGCATCCTCATTGGTTCCCTTCAGGGGAAGAGAAGGCTATCGTCGAAGAGATGTGTGAGCTCATTATTTCGGATCGTAAAGCTTTGGATATCGCCAAACTGCGAGAGAAAGCAGCGATAATGTGCTCGTGTAAGGCATCGATCAAAGCGAATCAAAGCCTTGGTATATTGGAGATGGAGACTTTAATTGATCGTCTCGCAGGCTGTCGAAATCCATATACGTGTCCACACGGACGACCGATTGTAGTAAGTTTTACAACTTATGAGTTAGAAAAAATGTTTAAGCGAGTGATGTAACCCTGTGCTAGTAACAACTTCGTATAACCCGTCTGCTGGATTGCTGGCGGAAGCCGCACGCTTATCCGAATTATACGGGGGCCGAAATGTGCCCCGGAAGAAGTATTCTTTGGAACATCTTAGGAGAAATTATAAGGATAGTTCTGTTCTGCTTGTGACAAGGGAAGAGATCAGGTACTATGAAGAAGACCACCCAGCAACTTTTTTCCATCCAAGTATGTCTCTCGTTCGTGTCAAACGGATGCAGAGGGGGGAGCCTGATTTACTCATAGAGGCATCAGGAGCCGTTTCCGGCGACCGTGTCGTGGATTGTACAGCGGGGCTTGCGTCGGATGCCATCGTCTTCTCCTATGTGGTCGGTATGGTAGGGCATGTAACAGCGCTTGAAAGTGAAAAGATCCCAGCCATGCTGATTCAAGAAGGCTTGGTGCAGTATCAGTCGGAAATACCGGAATTGAATGCTGCAATGAGACGCATTGAGGTTAGGCACACGCATCACCTATCCTATTTGCAGCAGTTAGACACGCAGAGTGTGGATGTGGTCTATTTTGATCCCATGTTTCGCAGTCCGATTGAGGAATCGCATGCGATATCCCCACTTCGGCATCGTGCGAACGATGAAGCCGTTAGCTTGGCTTCGATCGCTGAAGCAAGACGCGTTGCACGCAAAAGTATTGTGCTTAAGGAAAACCGTGACAGTTCTGAGTTTGCTCGGCTAGGGTTCGAGCATGTGTTACGTTCAACAACGAAAACAACGTATGGAGTGATTCGATTGTGTTAGCCCCATCAGCCAAGCCGAAATTACTCGTGCTACTTGGTCCAACCGCTGTTGGCAAGACCAAGCTCAGCTTGGAAATTGCTCAGCGCTTCGATTGTGAAATTATTTCTGGTGATTCGATGCAGGTGTATCGTGGCATGGACATTGGAACCGCCAAAGCGAGCGAGGCGGAGCAGCAAATCGTCCCGCATCATCTAATTGATATTCATGATCCGTCGTATTCGTTTTCTGCAGCCGAGTTTCAAGAGCGAGTAAAAGGATTGATTCAAGACATCCACTCGCGCGGCAAGCTACCTTTTATCGTAGGTGGCACAGGATTATATATCGAATCGGTATGCTATGATTATCAATTTACGGATGTCAGCATGGATGAGGAATTCAGGTTATTGCAGGAAGAATTTGCAAATACGCATGGGGAAGAAGCTCTACATGCCAAGTTGCGGGAAATTGATCCTGAGAGTGCCAACCGTCTGCACGCGAATGATCGCAGGCGCGTCATACGAGCACTTGAGATTTTCCATATATCTGGAGAAACCATGACCGCTCATTTGGCCTCCCAGAAAAAAGAATCTCCCTACGAACTATGTATCATTGGACTCACGATGGACCGAGCCCTGCTATATCAGCGGATTGAAGAACGCATCGATGCGATGATTCAGGAAGGGTTGGTCGAAGAGGTACAAGCGCTTCTTGCTGCTGGCACCCCAAAGTCAGCCATTTCGATGCAAGCACTTGGTTATAAAGAGATCGTCAGTTATTTGGAGCATGAGCTCAGCTTCGAAGATGCCGTAATCTTGCTCAAGCGGGATACACGTCGATTTGCGAAGCGTCAATTGTCTTGGTTTAGGCACATGAAGGACATTGATTGGGTTGATGTGACAGATACAGCAAATTTTTCTGCCCATTTCGAAATGATTAGTGATATACTAGCAGGAAAGTTTGTACTTAAAATAGAATATAATTAACAAATATCACCAATGATAAAAACTTCTATCGAAGTCATTTCGAAGATGAGCGACCGCGTTTAGAGGTTGTTTTTATCGCCAATAGGAACGTTTGTTACGCACTTTATTGCTTAACAAAGGCAAACTTTCCTATGTGGTAAAAAATAGCGCCGTTTGGGCGAAAGTTTCATTCCATTAAGGGGGACATACTGATGAACCGATCCATTAATATTCAGGACAATTTTCTAAATCAGCTGCGTAAAGAAAGCATTCCCGTAACCGTTTATTTAACGAATGGCTTTCAAATTAGAGGACTTATTCGTGCATTTGATAACTTCACGATCATCATTGACAGCGAAGGCCGTCAACAAATGGTGTACAAGCATGCGATCTCTACCTTCACACCACAGCRTGCTGTTTCGTTAATGGCGGCTGCAGAAGCAACGGAATAATCTGTATATCGCTTCAATTTGCAACTTTTTAATGGACTGAAACGTCTAACCGAATAGAAACTTTTGGGAGCAACCTTGTATAAAGGTTGTTCTTTTGTTGGAATTTGGTCGATTTTTCATTGGGCTTGATAAATCGACGATCTAGAGAGAAACGAAACGTAAGGGAGTTGGTGAATTTGGATAAGAAACCTACGAGACATCCATCCGCGCCGCAAACCAAGCCAAGGGAGTCTAAACCAAGCCAGAACAAGGGCCCCAAGAAGAAAAAATTCAATGCACGTAAGCTCATTATGGGTTCCATCATTGCCGCAATTGTCGCTGTGATTTGCGCAACGGGGATATATATTGTTGTCATCATGAGCGGCTTCAAAATCCTGGATGCAAATATTGATAAAATTAGTTCCACAACAGAGTCGACCCTTATTTATGCGCAAGAGGAAGGGAAAGATAAGGATGGGAAAGAAAAACCTGCCACGGAGATATCCAAAATTTATCGCGGTGAAAATCGGGAAAGCGTCAATATCAAAGATGTTCCGGAACGGTTGAAGCAAGCTTTTATCGCCACGGAGGATCGTCGTTTTAATGAACACTCAGGTGTTGATTTGAGAGCTATCGGGCGTGCGCTTGTCACAGATATTATTCATATGTCTGCAGTTGAAGGTGGCAGTACGATCACGCAACAGCTTGCCAAGAACGTATTCCTAAGCTCAGAGAAAACAGCCTTCCGGAAAGGTACGGAAATGTCGATTGCATTTGCGTTGGATGAGCGATTTACGAAGGATGAAATTCTGGAGAAATATTTGAACCGAATCTTCTTCGGAAGTAACGCTTACGGGATTAAGGCAGCAGCCAAGGTTTACTTTAACAAATCCAATTTGAACGAATTGGAAGTATGGGAAATGGCGACACTTGCCGCACTACCCAAAGCACCTTCCCGCTACTCGCCATTAACCCACCCTGATTTATCGAAAGAACGTCGAGCAGTTGTCCTACGGCTGATGACGGATCAGGGTTATATTACGGAGGCTGAGCGTGCTAAAGCCGCTGATGTCGATTACGTGCCGCCTGTATCGACAAGTACGGGAGGGACGAAACAGTATGCTTCGTTCGTGGACTATGTGGTTAATGAAGCAGAGGACATGTACGGTATTGAAGAAGATGAGCTACTAACCAAAGGATACCGTATTTACACAACGATGGATATTAAAGCTCAGCAAACCATCGAGCAAACCTACGCAGATCCGAGTTTCTTCCAAAAGGATGCAGCAGATGGTCAGAAAATTCAAAGCTCCATGGTTATACTGGATAATAAAACCGGCGGTATCATGGGATTAATCGGTGGCAGGGATTATAAAACAAAAGGGTTCAGCCGTGTTTATTCTAAAAGGCAGCCAGGTTCGTCTTTTAAACCAATTGCGGTCTATGCACCTGCTTTAGATAGTGGGAAATATACACCGTATTCGTTGTTAGATGATACACAGACGTCTTTCGGATCGTACACACCACAAAACTATGATCGCCAAACACATGGCCAGGTTACTATGTTCGATGCCGTTAAGAAATCCTACAATCTTGCACCTGTCTGGTTATTAAACCAAATCGGTGTGAATACGGGGATTGCATTTGCGAATAAACTAGGAACCACCTTAAATCCACAGAAAGATAAGAATTTAGCGATTGCGCTAGGTGGTCTTACTGACGGTGTATCGCCATTGCAAATGGCTGGAGCCTATACAGCTTTTGCAAACCAAGGTTCGCAAAATAAAACACATGCCATTTTGCGCATTACAGACGCCCAAGGTAAAGAAATTGCCGCTTATAAGCCTGAGAAAAAGCAAGTTATGCAGCCAAAGACTTCCTACTATATGACCCTGCTGCTGCAAGGTGTTGTGGAGACGGGCGGTACGGGTGTGAAAGCGAAGTTCAATCGTCCAGTTGCTGGGAAAACAGGGTCAACAGGACTTGATATTAAGGGCATTGAACAGTACGATCGAGATGTATGGTTCGTTGGCTATACCCCTGAATGGACTGCGGCCGTATGGGAAGGCTTCGATAAAGTCGATTCCAAACATTATGTGACGGTGGGTAGCGGCAGCACTGCCGCCATTTTCAAGACTGTCATGTCCAAAGCTCTAGACGGCAAGCCAATTACAAACTTCGTTAAGCCTGCCAATGTGGAAGATTTGAAGGAACCGCCTAGTGGAATCTCAGATGTTACGGCTACTTATATACCGGAGTCAAAGCGTGTTAAGATTGCATGGACATCTCTGGGAGAGAAAGTTAGCTACGAAGTGTATCGTAAAGGCGCGACTGAGGCTGAAGCGAAAATGATTGTTCAAACACCTAAAGTGCTGGTCGAGGACACGACAATAAATAGCGGTGAAACCTATCAATATTATGTGGTTCCGCTGGCGAACGAATCGAATACACCAGGTGCGAAGTCGAATATCGCGACTGTTGAAATTCCGAAGGATGATTCGCTTCCGAATGGTGGTATTCCATCACCATCCCCATCGGTTTCGCCGTCACCATCGCCTGGGAACGGGGGGGATAATCCTAATCCATCCCCATCACCTAGCGGGAAGCCAGGCCCTTCGACAACTCCAGGAGCAACGATTAAACCTGGCACAGGAACGGAAACAGGTCCAAGCCCAACACCAGAACCTAGCCCATCCATAAGTCCAAAACCGAGTCCAACGCCGACGCCATCACCGGTAAATAAGCCGATTGACGAGAAACTGAAGATCGGTAATTAACTAGCATTGCGAGCATAATAAGGCCCAGAAAGGGCCTTATAGCTCCATCAAACAAATTCAAACTGGAGGACCATTCAATGAAACTAGCCACTAAATCCATGAAGTCCAAAACGCTAATCACTGCTTCCTTGCTTACATTAACCCTAATCGCATCCGCGTGCGGCAATAAACCTACGGAAACAACTGGCGGCACGGCAACGCCTGCTTCTAACACTACAGCACCAACATCATCTGCAACAGCAACAGCAACACCTGCGGCATCGACATCGGCATCAGCAGGCAAGCAATGGAGCAAAGCCCCAGATATGATGATTGATACGAACAAATCATATCAGGCTGAAGTAACAACGTCGAAAGGGACGTTTACAATCGACTTGTACGCCAAAGAAGCACCGAAAACGGTGAATAACTTTGTCTTTTTGTCCAAAGAGGGCTTTTATAACAACGTTACGTTTCATCGTATTATCAAAACCTTCATGATCCAAACGGGAGATCCGCAAGGGACAGGCAGAGGGGGCCCAGGCTATAAATTTGCTGATGAACTGAAAACAACGCATAAGTATGAACCGGGTACTGTGGCAATGGCTAACTCAGGTGCGAATACAAATGGCAGCCAATTCTTCATTTGTTCGGGTACGGATTGCGCGAATTTGAACAGTACGCCGAATTATTCAATTTTCGGAAAAGTCACAGCAGACAGTATGGCCACAATTACGAAAATTGCAGAAACACCAGTGGAAATGGGTGGAGAATCCACCCCAAGTAAGCCAAAAGAGAAGGTAACGATTAACACCATTTTAATCAAAGAAAAATAAACTAACATAAACAACGCTTTCATCAAAAGATAGGAGTGGATCTCATGAAACAACCGTGCCTATTGTTCCATGGATTTACAGGTGGACCTTATGAGGTTGAGCCGTTAGCTCGGCATTTACGAGAGCGTGGACAGCTGTGTGAGGTGCCAATCCTACCTTGGAATGGAGAATGCCGTCATCAGCTTCACGCTTCGCGTTGGGAAGATTGGGTGCAGGCAGCCGAATGGCATGCGGCCAAAATGACAGAGACTTATGGCTCCTTTGATATGGTTGGATTTTCTATGGGAGGTCTATTGGCAGCCTACTTATCGGTTCGTTACCCTATTCGTAAACTCATTCTGCTAAACACGGCGGTCATTTATGTGAGTCCAGGCCGGCTCTTGAACGTCCTTCGTGAGGAATGGAAGTATCAACGTAAAATTAGTTTCATCAAGGGGAAATCAACACCATTGGTGGCGACCTGGCAGTTTACGAGGCTTGTCCGACATCTGAAGCCGGAGCTTAGCCTTGTCAATAAGCCTACCCTTATTGCACAAGCGGAACGAGATCAAGTGATTCATCCGCAGAGTGCACGGTATATATATAGCAAGCTCAGAGGGCAGCGAGAGCTTCACTGGCACGCCAAATCAGATCATTTAATCTGTTTGAGCGAGGACGCCCCAGCCTTATTTCGGCAGGTAAGTACATTTCTGGATAAGGAGTAGGAAGGATGCCGGCAAAGCCTAGCATGAACAAAAAACAACGCGCCATCGTACCTGCACCAACGAAGAAGAAGGCAAGCACTTCAAAAGGGAAAACACCATCTAAGTTGTACCGCATATTTGTAAGGACGTTTCAATTCGTGTTGATCTCCTTTGCCTTGCTGGTGAGTTGGGTTGTGTTTATTCAGTGGAAAGTACAGTTAGGCCCCAGTCAATCGAGCTTGCCTAAGCAAGTTGATGTAGGCATTGTATTGGGAGCTTCCCTGCGTAATGATATCCCAAGTCCTGGGCTGCAAGAGCGGMTGGATATGGCTGTGGAGTTGTACAAGCAGGGGCGTTTCAAGCAGCTTATTGTATCTGGTGGTTTGGATCATAATGGTTCTAAGCTGACTGAAGCTGAGGGCATGAGGGACTATTTGGTGAAGAATGGCTTACCTAAGTCAAGCATACTACTTGAGCCTAAGGCAACGAGTACCTATGAGAATTTACTGTTTAGTAAGCAAATTATGGACGAGAAGTCGCTTGTTAGCTCAATTATTATCACCCATAAGTTTCATAGCTCTCGTTCACTTGATATTGCAGAAACGATAGGTTTCAAAGATCCGGTAGTCTCCGGGGCCAAGTCAGAAGTGCTCTTCATGCCTTACCATGATACGCGAGAAACGCTAGCTTACACGAATTGGTATTTAACCAAACTGCAATTGAAGCTCGGACTGAAATGAAGAAAGCATGACAGGGAAGCGGGAAATGCCGCTGCTTGTCATGCTTTCTTTTATTTAGCCATTTACGATGGCTCCACCGTTGATATGAAGAATTTGCCCAGCCATGTATGAGGCGTCTTCACTGGCTAAGAACACATAGCTAGGTGCCAATTCACTGGGCTGTCCGGCCCGTTTCATCGGTGTCGTAGATCCGAAGACTTCAACTTCCTGAGCTGTAAAGGTGGATGGAATTAACGGTGTCCAGATGGGCCCAGGAGCTACACCATTCACCCGAATGCCTTTGGTGTTCAATTGCAAGGAGAGCGAACGCGTGAAGGTGACAATCGCACCTTTCGTTGATGAATAATCAATTAATTGTTCGTGACCGTGGTAAGCAGTAATCGAAGCGGTGTTTATGATCGCACTACCTGGCTTTAGATGAGGAAGGGCGGCTTGCGTCATATAAAAGTAGGAGAAAATATTCGTTCGGAACGTACGTTCAAGCTGCGCTGACGTAATATCCGTTATACTTTTCTGAGGGTGCTGCTCAGCCGCATTGTTCACCAGAATGTCGAGCTTGCCGAACTCTTTGACGACTTGCGCAACAACTTGCTTGCAAAAGCTCTCTTCACCAATGTCACCTGCGACGTGTAGGCACTTTCGACCCGCCTTTTCCACATGACGGTGTGTTTCTTCTGCGTCCTTATGCTCGTTCAGGTAGACGATGATCACATCGGCACCTTCTTTGGCGTAAGCCACGGCAATAGCGCGCCCTATGCCGCTGTCACCTCCAGTGATGATAGCAACTTTATCCTTCAGTTTACCAGCGGGTTTATAGTTCGCATTCTCAAATTCGGGTAGTGGCTTCATTTCCGATTCGATGCCGGGCTGATGGTTCTGATGCTGTGATGGGAAAACAGGTTTTTCCTTAGTGGCAGTCATGTAATCGGCTCCTTTCATCCTAAGAAATTCTTAGTTAGGATGATACAAGATCAGCCAAATCATACTTCACTCTGTAATGATAGCCATATTTCATTTGGTACCCAAGTTTCTCGTATAACGTAACTGCGGGCACATTGTTGGCGATTACTTGCAAATATTGCTGCGTTGCGCCTTGTGTAATGCTCCATGCTGTCATGGCATGAAGAATGGCATAGCCGTATCCCTTGCCGCGGTGTTCTGCGTGTACGATCACATTCACAAAGCCTGCCCATTCTCTTTCAACGATAGCTGTGCCAAGTGCGACAATCTGGCCATGATCTTTCAGTGTAATGAAGGCTTTCGGGGACGGCATTCGGTCACTTAATCCTTGATAAAAGCTTCGACGTTCCTCCGGGTACTGCTCTAAGAAGAGGAAAGCATCTAGCCATTCTTTCGTTACGGATTGTGTAATTTCTAATTCAAGATCCAGTGCTGAAGGATATTGCTTCTTTATGCGTTCTTCAGCGTGTGAAGCCACTTGCTGGGAATCAGCTGTCATCATGTAACAAGGAGTATCTAATTCGTAGCCCTGGTCTTGCAGCAAACTGTCCAATTGATCAGGAGAAGCAGAACTAACATGAAAAATAGCAGGTAACCCATGACTATGGTAAAATTGTTCAACATGCGATAACCAATTGTCATCACGAGGGTAAGAGCCAATAGCAAACACGCTGTTTGCGCGTTTCGTTATTCCGTTTGATGCTCGAATGAGCCATTGATCAATCATTGTGTTACTTTCAGCAGGCCAAGTATTTGCAGCTACACGATCAAGATATTCGAAAAAATCATATTCTGTTTGCATGAAAAGTGCCTCCATTCTCGAAAAGCATTACATAAATATACAATTTAATGCATAAAAATTCAAACTAAAAATTGTTGAACTTGCGAAGATCTTACAAGTAGTGTTTGGAGAGGGAGTTGACGATGGAACTACGATTGCGAACGGCCACATGGGAGGACTATGATGCTGTGAATACGATCATCCGTGAAGGTCAGGAAGAACATGCCGAGGCATTGCCAGACCGATTTGCCAAACTTGATCATGTTGTTGCGATGGGTTGGTATCGAAGCTTCTCTGATCGAGCGGACAAAGAGATTATCGTTGCAGAGATTGGACAGGAAGTAGTCGGTGTCGCTATGTTAGAGATGAAGCAAAGTCCAAACTATGAAGCACTTGTGCCGCGTAAATATGCTTATTTAAATGAACTTGCCGTTGCCTCCACACATCAACGTCAAGGAATTGGCAAAAGACTTTATCAGGCTGCTGCTGATTGGGCACGAGCACGCGAAGCCGAATCGCTTGAGTTAAATGTTTGGGAATTTAATGAACGAGCGTTGCTTTTCTATGCATCCCTTGGCATGCAGACATTAAACCGCACCCTTACGACAAATTTATAGAAATAGAAGGAGATTACCTATGCTTTTTATAGATAATGAAGGAATCACGGATCCGAGAATTAATCTGGCTATTGAAGAGTTCGCCTTGCGTAAGCTCCCAGCGGGAGAGAGTTATTTACTCTTTTATATAAACGAACCTTCGATCATCATTGGCAAAAACCAAAATACACTGGAAGAAATTAATCCAGAGTATGTGAAAGCGAATAACCTGCATGTGGTTCGTCGATTGTCTGGTGGAGGTGCGGTCTATCATGATCTGGGGAACTTGAATTTCAGCTTCATCACCCAAGATGACGGGAATTCGTTTCATAATTTTCAGAAGTTTACGGCGCCAGTGGCCCAAGCCTTGCATTCACTTGGGGTTCAAGCTGAATTAACAGGGCGCAATGATATTCAAGTTGGTGAACGCAAAATTTCAGGCAATGCGCAATTTTCCACCAAGGGAAGAATGTTCAGTCATGGGACACTTTTATTCGATTCGGAAATAGAGAATGTCGTTTCAGCACTTCGCGTTGATCCCGATAAAATTCAATCCAAAGGTATTAAGTCGATCCGTAGTCGGGTCGCGAATATTGTGGAATTTCTGAAAGAACCGATTACGATGGCAGAGTTTCGATCTAAGTTGCTTAGTTCTATTTTCGGAGTTGATGCTGAACAAGTACCTAGCTATAAGCTAACAGAGGAAGATTGGGCGCAGATTCATCAGATTTCGAAAGAACGCTATCAGAACTGGGATTGGAATTATGGGAAATCACCTAAAAGCACTGTTCAACATGCCAAAAGAATTGAAGGCGTTGGCAGATTGGATATTCATTTAGACATCGAAGAAGGTCATTTGCAGCATGTTAAAATATTTGGTGATTTCTTCGGTGCCCATGATGTCGCTGAACTTGAACAAATGCTGGTTGGCACGCGGTATGAGGAAAGTGCAGTTCGTGAACGATTGGCAGAAGTGGAACTGAGACGCTATTTCGGAGCTTTGGATAAGGAGACATTCGTGGCCTTACTTATGCTGACTTTGACATAATTCCATGTAAATAAGCAGAGACTACTGTATTCGGACAGAGGCTGCGGTCTAAAATGGCGTTTACAAGCGTAGGATGGTGGATATGCACTAATAAACCATCAAGTAAACGAGGTGATCCTCATGAGTGGTAGAAGCTTGCCATCCAGACAAATCAACATCGTTTTACGGCAGCCGGAACCTGGCAGTCAGCGGCGAACTGTTGAGGGATCCGGTGGGCAGTCAGGCGCTTCGCCCCTTGCCGACGCCGAGCCGATGATCTCTGGCAAAAGGACGCCAATGGAGGGTCCGCTATCGGATGTTTTCAAAGAGCTGAATGGGCTGATTGGTTTAGAAAATGTTAAAGAGCTCGTGCATGAAATTTATGCGCTGCTGCAGATCTCTCAATTTCGAGTTGAAGCCGGACTTATGAGCAATGCTCATGTGTACCATATGATTTTCAAGGGCAGCCCTGGAACTGGGAAGACGACGGTAGCACGATTGTTAGGTCGTATGTTTCATGCGATGGGCGTACTGAGTAAAGGGCATTTCATTGAAGTGGAGCGTGCAGACCTCGTAGGTGAATATATTGGACATACTGCACTAAAAACGCGCGAACTCATGAAAAAAGCGATGGGCGGCGTCCTATTTATTGATGAAGCATATAGCTTGGCACGTGGCGGTGAAAAAGATTTTGGCAAGGAATCGATTGATGCGCTAGTCAAAGGAATGGAAGATAAGAAAAATGATTTCATCCTCATCCTAGCAGGATATAGTGAAGAAATGGAGCAATTCCTAGCAACGAACCCTGGACTTCCTTCACGATTTCCGATTCAAATTGATTTCGAGGATTATGCCATTGATCAATTGATCCAAATTACGGAGTTGATGGCGAAGGATCGGGAATATGTCCTGCTGCCACAAACATTAGCGAAGCTAAAGCAACACCTAGCCGAGGAGAAGGCGATGACCTGGCGTTCTTTCAGCAATGCGAGGTATGTTCGGAATATTTTGGAGAAAGCGATGCGGCATCAAGCTGTACGATTGTTAAGTCAATATGTGAACGCACCATCCAAACTTGAGCTGATGTCGATTCGTCCGGAAGATGTGAAATTTAAATGACAGATCCAAGAGCCAATTAACTTATTTAAGTTAATTGGCTTTTTTTTATGGGAAAGTAATTGACAGTTTAGAGGATCAGAGTAAAATATACAGAGTAACTATTTTGCTGATAATGATTATCAATATTGTTTCTAAATAAAAGTTGGAGCGTGTAATGTTCACCACTCCAAAGGAGTTGTCATGTATGCGGAAAGTTGTTTTAGCCAGTTGGATCGCTATTTTATTGTTTCTATCAGTACCATTGATCGCCTGTGCCAAGCCTCAGGATGATCTAGCCAAGGAAGATGCAGGCATCGTAAGTGCAATTCAAGCTGCAGAAAGCGGAAATATCGAGCAAGCGACGAAGTTGTTTGAAGCTTTTCAAATCAATTGGCTGAACTATGAGGAAGGCATTAAGGCGCAATCCTTGGCAGCATATCAGAAAATCGAAGGTGCAATGGGCGAAGCATCGCTGCAAACGATGAAACAGCCTGTCGATGCTCAGAAACTTGCGGCGAAGTTGAAGGATCTACATAAGTTGAACGCTTATTTCATAGAAGGAGATCTCTCTGCGTTCGGGTCTTCTGCGAATAACGATAGTAAAGTAACCGTTTCATCGCTAGTAACTTTGTTGGAGAATGCATCTGATCAAGTGAAGGAGAAGGATATTGAGGGAGCTTCCGAGAGTATTCAAACGCTTCGTAACTCTTGGTTGCTTATTGAGGGAATCGTATTGACACAGTCCTCAGCCGTGTACACCTCCATGGAGCGAGACATGGTAACAGCGTATGCTCAGCTTTCAGCTAGTCCGGCTCAACTTTCGGATGCCGCTGTGACGATTAGTCGGATGCATGCCGATTTACAACCTTTGGCAGCAAAGACAAGCTACTCCATGCTTGATGCCACGACGATTATCCTTCGGGAAGGGCTTGAGGCCTTGCTAGTCGTTATTGCGTTACTTGGGTTTCTCAAAAAGGCTGGCCACGAAGACAAGAAAAAATGGATTTGGTTTGGCGTGTATGGGGGACTCGTTGTCAGCATGGCACTGGGCATTGTGGTGCAACAGTTATTTTCGGCGAGTGCGTTTGGGAATAACAACTTTCTAATTGCCGGATGTACGGGGATTTTTGCCGCTCTGATGCTCCTGTATATGAGCTATTGGCTGCATAGCAAGTCAAGTATTTCCAATTGGCAATCTTATATTCGTAATCAAAGTGTCAAAGCATTAGCAACTGGCAGCCTGGCTTCGCTTAGCGTGCTTGCTTTTCTAGCTGTTTTCCGTGAAGGGACAGAAACGGTCCTCTTTATGATTGGGATGGCCTCCTCCATTTCATTGGCTTCGCTGCTTGGTGGAATCGGGATTGGTGTAGGTTCGTTGCTCATTATTGCTTTTCTGATTCTGAAAATTGGACTTCGTATCCCGATGCGTCCCTTTTTCTTAATTTCAAGTGTTTTTGTTTTCTACTTATGCTTCAAATTTGCAGGGATGGGCGTTCATGGACTTCAATTAGCCGGTTATTTGCCCGCAACTACAGCCGATTGGCTGCCAAGCTGGGATGCCGTTGCTCTATATCCTACCTTAGAGAGCGCAATCCCACAGTTCCTCCTATTGCTTCTGGCCCTCATTGCAGTGATCAAGGATCGTCTTAAAACCATTTCTAACAGAAATATGTTAGTAAACAATAAATCCTAATTTAAAGAAAAGTGGAGGATTATCCCATGAAAAAAAGTCAACAACTTATTATTTTAGCAGCAGCAACTACACTTGTGCTCGCAGGTTGTGGGAAATCAGAGCCAACTGAGGTCGCAAAAGTGCCATTTAAAGAGGGTTCAACGACTTTAGTAACAAGTGTCGATAGTTTGAAGGGTCAATTAGATGCGTCGAAAGTCAAGGATGCAAAGAAACTTKCCGACCAGCTGGAAGATCAATGGGCAAGCTTCGAGGATGAAGTAAAGCCTAAATTCCCTGAATTATATTTTAAAGTTGAAAAGTTTTTGACACCTCTTGAAGCGGGGTTAAAAGAAGATAAGTTGGATTTCCCTACGCTAACGGCTCTGAATACGAATTTAAAAGCGGCGTTGACGGAGTTGACAACTTCTTTTGCAAATAACAAAGGTGCTATTAATAAAGACGTCATTGAAGCTTCTACTGCGCTGAAGGATGCCGCCAAAGCTTACAATAAATATGTGCAAGACCAAGGTAACCAACTGGTGACAGTGCTCGATCAACTGAATACAGCCATTAAAAGCGGTGATATGAAAAAAGCAACAGAAGCATATGGACTAGCACGTATGCCGTATGAGAGAATTGAGCCAATCATCGAAACATTCAGTGAGCTGGACGGTGTGATGGATGCGCGTGTGGATGATTTTAAAAACGAGAAGGATCCTGCTTTTACAGGGTATCACCGAATTGAATACTTATTGTTTGTGAAGAAAAACATGAAGGATGCCGAGCCATTTGCAGCACGTTTGCTTGAAGATGGTAAGAAAATGCAACAAGCGATTGCAGCAACAACGATTGCTCCTACAGATTTTATCGCAGGCGTTGGAGAATTGATGGAAGAAGCGCAATCCAGCAAAATTACAGGTGAAGAAGAGCGTTGGAGCGGTGCGACAGTGCCGGTGATCCGTGCAAATGTAGAAGGCGCTCAAGCAATCTATGATCTGGTTAAAGCTGAATTGAAGAAGAAAGATGCGGCGTTGGATGAGAAAATCAGTAAGAGCTTAGCAGCCGTTATCGAAACGATGAACACACTTTCGCCTGTTGGCCCAACATGGAATGATTTCGGTAAATTAGAACAAGCCAAACAAGTCGATTTGAAAAATAAGTTAGAAGCTTTGGCTGAACCGCTTGTGAAGATGCCAGGAACGTTAAGTAAATAAAGGGATGAGGTTAAGTGGTATGTCGGACAAAATGAATCGTCGAACCTTCTTAGGAATGACCGCTGCGGGTGCGGCGGGCGTTGTTTTGGGAGATTTGTTGGGGAAGGCACAAGCCGCCATTCCAACGAATAAAGCTACCGCTACCACGACTAGTGAGACGTTGGCTTTCTATGGCACCCATCAAACAGGAGTTGTCACACCTGCACAAAATTTTGCTAATGTGGCGACTTTTGATGTAACGACTAGTGATGTGAAAGAACTGCAAGCACTTATGAAGCAGTGGACGGAGATGGCTGCCACCTTGATGGCAGGTAAACCGTTAGCTGTGGAGCCGCAGGATGGGGCTTTTCCACCAATGGATACAGGCGAGCAGTTTGGTCTTGATACTGGGAAATTAACAATTACATTTGCTGTAGGGGCTTCTCTTTTTGAAAAAGAAGGTGTTGACCGTTTCGGGCTTCGCTCCCGTAAACCGGCAGGATTGACCGAGATGCCGATCTTTCATAAAGATTCACTTCAAGAGCAATTGACTCATGGGGACATTGTTGTTCAAGCATGTGCTGACGATCCGATTATCTGTTTCCATGCGATTCGCAACTTAACGAAGGCGGCTAGAGGCGTTGCTCACTTGCGTTGGCAGCAAACAGGTCAACTTGGCGTGAAAGCGCAAGGAACGAAACGTAATTTATTTGGCTTTAAGGATGGTACGGCTAACCCTGCCTTACAAGATGAGACTTTTATGAAAAATAACGTCTGGATTGATGCTAGCGATAAKGATAGCGCACCGTGGTTAGCAGGCGGAACCTATATGGTTGTTCGTCGCATTCATATGCGAATCGAAACATGGGATCAACAAACCTACTCGGATCAAGAAGAGATCATTGGCCGTCAAAAGGTATCTGGAGCACCCATGGATGGCAAAGCTGAATTCGATACGCCGCAGTTTGCCGCAGACGCCGAAGGCAAGGTGACGGCTTTGGACTCGCATATACGGTTATCTAACCCACGCACTGGTGAAAATTCTGAGCGTGAACGTATTTTGCGGCGCGGATATAATTTTATGGAAAACCTGGACAACGTAGGTCGCATGAATGCCGGATTGTTGTTTGTGTGCTTCAATCGGAATATCCAAACTCAGTTCGAATCGATCCAGAAACGCTTAACGAATCCGAAAATGCCGGATCAAATGCTGGCCTATACGGATACGACTGGCGGAGGGTATTTTGCTGTATTGCCAGGGGTTTCTGCGAAAGGTGCTTATCTTGGGCAGACATTGTTTGAATGAAATAAAGAAGTTGGAACAGGGTTATTCCTCGAGTAGAGTGATCTACTTGTGTGAATGCCCTGTTTTTTGTTAGCAAGATCGTTATAATCGAATTTTCCTGTGTCTCAAATTGACTTTCCTAATCATTTCCTCCACAATGATGAAGGTATAGGCCAATTAGGCCTTATTTCCGTCATTTTAAGCAATTTGCGGGAAGTAAAGGAGACGACTATGAAAACAACTTCACATATGGTAGAAAAAGAAATCGACGACAGAGCGGTGCTCGTCAGTTTGATTACACAGAAGCAGAAGAAAAATGAGCTGCTGGCAGAATATTCGTTGCAAGAACTTGTAAAACTGGCAGAAACGGCTGGCGTTCAAGTGCTGGACACGATGACACAGAACAAAGAAGCTAAGGATACCAAGTGGTTTATTGGGAAAGGGAAAGTTGAAGAGTTAAAGCTGATGTTGGAAGAGCTTGGCGGGAATACGGCGATCTTCGATCAGGAACTATCGGGTGCACAGGTTCGTAACCTGGAAGCAGCACTTGATGTGAAAATTATCGATCGTACACAGCTCATTTTGGATATTTTCGCACAGCGTGCCAAAACACGTGAAGGCATTATCCAGGTAGAATTAGCGCAGTTAAGCTATCTCTTGCCTAGACTGTCTGGACAAGGCAAAAACTTGTCGCGTTTAGGTGGCGGTATCGGGACAAGAGGTCCCGGTGAATCGAAGCTGGAAACGGATCGCCGGCATATCCGGGGACGTATTGACGAACTGAAAGCGCAGMTGGAAGAAGTTGTGCGTCATCGTACTCTGCATCGTGAACGTCGTAAGAAAAGCGGTGTATTTCAAGTTGCTTTAGTTGGGTACACCAATGCAGGGAAGTCTACGTTATTGAAACAATTAACACAAGCAGACGTCTATATTGAGAACCAACTATTCGCTACTTTAGATCCGACGTCTCGGACAATGGTATTGCCAAGCGGCAAGGAAATCGTCCTCACAGATACAGTAGGTTTTATTCAAAATCTACCCCATGATCTAGTCGCTTCGTTCCGCGCCACGTTAGAAGAGGCGAATGAGGCAGATTTGATTCTGCATGTGGTGGATAGCTCTACGGATATGCGTAACGAACAAATGCGTGTTGTTGGAGAGGTACTAGAGCAGTTAGGAGCCCATCAAAAGGAACAGATTACTGTCTTCAACAAAATTGATCTTATCTCAAAAGAAGAGCGGGAATTGCTGTCTGACCAAGGCGAGTTCATGAAGGTGAGTGCTTACGCACCTGAGGATTTAGAACGTCTTCGTTTTACGATTGAAGATAAGCTGATGGGAGATAGCAAAGAGTTCCGCATTCCAGCCAACAAAGGGGATATTATCGCCCTCATGTACCGTATTGGCGAGGTGCTGGAGACGGATGTGGATGGGGAAGACATGGTCTTCAAGGTAAGAGTGAACACGGAGGATTATGTGAAACAAGCTCATTTACTGGTAGATTATGATCAATCAGTATCGAAGCAAGTGCAGGATGAGAACGAGGGAGAGAGCAACTAAGATGCATTTCGGGGAAAAAGTTATGGCCAGAATGGAAAGGGCGGAGCAGCGTGTAGAGAGCGCTTTTCGTCAAATTGAGAAAACTATCGATCTCAATCAATGGAAGGTCATACGTGCTTTCCAAACACATAAAGTAAGTGATTATCATTTTGCTTCTTCAACAGGTTATGGCTACAATGATCGAGGCAGGGAAGTGCTTGACCTCGTCTATGCAGATGCAATGGGAGCAGAAGCAGCACTAGTTCGCCCACATTTTGTATCGGGGACACATACGATCGGTACAGCTTTGTTCGGTGTACTGCGTCCTGGCGAACAACTACTTTACATCACAGGTAAGCCCTATGATACGTTGCACAAGGTCATTGGAAAGCCTGGTGATGGCACAGGCTCATTGCAAGACTTCGGCATCGGCTACGGTGAAGTCGAGCTATTGGAAGACGGCTCGCCGGATTGGTCGGCAATCACGGCAGCCATACAGCCGAACACGAAGGTGATCGGCATCCAGCGTTCACGCGGCTACTCCTGGCGGCCGTCGTTCACGATTGAGCAAATCGGCGAGATGGTCCGATTTGTCAAAGAAATCAACCCAGAGCTCATTGTCTTCGTGGACAATTGCTATGGTGAATTCACAGAGCCGCAGGAGCCGACGCAGGTTGGCGTCGATCTGATAGCCGGCTCACTGATCAAGAACCCCGGCGGCGGCATCGCCCCTTCCGGCGGCTATATCGCCGGGCGACGCGACCTTGTGGAGCTCGCCGCGTACAGATTGACCGCCCCCGGCATTGGGGGCGAGGTTGGGGCCATGCTCGGCGCTACTCGAGCCATGTTTCAAGGGCTATTCCTTGCCCCGCATTTGGTGGGGCAAGCCGTCAAGGGCTCGGTCTTCGCGGCAGCGATATTCGAAGACCTCGGATTTGTCAGCTCACCGCGCTGGGATGCGCAGCGAACGGACTTAATTCAAGCGATCCGCTTCACGTCCGCGGAACATTTGATTACGTTCGTGCAAKGCATTCAGAAGGCATCTGCTGTCGATTCGCATGTCGTACCCGAGCCTTGGGACATGCCTGGGTATGAGCATCCTGTTATCATGGCAGCAGGGACGTTCATCCAAGGTGGCAGCTTAGAGCTGTCAGCGGATGCTCCGATTCGTGAACCTTTTATCGCTTATATGCAAGGCGGCTTGACCTACTCACATTGCAAGTTAGGTGTACTAACCGCTATCCAACATATGGAAGACAAGGGATTGCTGTGAAAATTCAAACTGTGAACAAACCTGACACTCCTTGACACGTTTTTGTTAGAAAGGTACAATGAGAGTGAGGTACTTACTGACCAGGAGTGATTAGCATGAGTGATGAAATACGTAGAAATATGGCGTTATTCCCCATTGGGATCGTCATGAAGCTGACAGATCTAACAGCAAGACAAATTCGTTACTATGAGCAACACGAATTAATCATCCCAGCTAGAACAGCTGGAAATCAACGGCTCTATTCGTTTAATGACGTGGAACGTCTTCTTGAGATTAAAGATTTGATTGAAAAAGGTGTGAACATTGCGGGTATCAAGCAAGTTCTTATCCCTGTGGATAAGGATTCAGAGGATGCAACGATTCTAAACGAGCACACTGAAGTGAAGCGGAAAGAATTAACCGACTCTCAATTGCACAAAATGCTGAAGCAACAATTGATTGGCGGAGGTAAACGCCCGGATCAGGTTTCCTTAATTCAGGGACAGTTGTCCAGATTCTACAAGTAAAATCGGTTGTCAAAACGCTTAACAGTTGAGAGGAGAATGCACACGTGAGCTACAACATTAACTATTCCAAAGAAGATATTCTTCGCATTGCCAAAGCTGAAAACGTTCGCTTTATCCGTTTGCAATTCACAGACTTGATGGGAAGTATTAAGAACGTTGAAATTCCTTTGAGCCAGCTTGAGAAAGCGCTTGATAATAAAATGATGTTCGATGGATCTTCCATCGAAGGGTATGTGCGAATTGAAGAATCGGATATGTATTTGTATCCCGATCTAGATACATGGGTTATTTTCCCATGGGTAACGGAGAGCAAAGTTGCTCGTTTGATCTGCGATATCTATATGCCGGACGGTACGCCGTTCGCTGGAGATCCACGCGCCATTTTGAAAAATGCGTTGAAGCAAGCAGAAGAAATGGGCTACACAGCAATGAACGTTGGACCTGAGCCGGAATTCTTCTTGTTCAAAACAGATGATAAAGGTAATCCAACAACGGAATTGAATGACCAAGGTGGATACTTCGATTTGGCACCGATGGATCTTGGGGAAAACTGCCGTCGTGATATCGTGCTAACGCTGGAAGAAATGGGCTTTGAAATCGAAGCTTCTCACCATGAAGTAGCGCCAGGCCAGCACGAAATCGACTTTAAATATGCAGATGCGATTAAAGCTGCTGACCAAATCCAAACGTTCAAACTAGTTGTGAAAACGGTAGCTAGACAGCATGGTTTGCATGCTACATTTATGCCGAAGCCATTGTTCGGAATGAATGGATCTGGTATGCATTGTCACCAATCCTTGTTCAAAGGTGAGACGAATGCATTCTACGATGAGAGCGACAAATTAGGCTTGAGCACGGTTGCAAGACAATATATGGCTGGTGTACTTCGTCACGCGCGTTCTTTCGCTGCGATTACGAACCCAACGGTTAACTCATATAAACGTCTAGTTCCTGGTTATGAAGCGCCTTGCTATGTAGCTTGGTCTGCAAGTAACCGCAGCCCAATGATTCGGATTCCAGCTTCCCGCGGTCTAAGCACGCGTGTTGAAGTTCGTAACCCGGATCCAGCGGCAAATCCTTACCTTGCACTTGCGGTTATGCTTGCAGCAGGTTTGGATGGCATTAAGAACAAAATGCAGCTTCCTCCGCCAACAGATCGCAACATTTATGTGATGACGGAAGAAGAGCGTGAAGCTGAAGGCATTCCTAGCTTGCCTCTTAACTTGAAACAAGCACTAGACGAGTTGCTTCGTGACGATGTCGTTTGCGACACACTTGGTGAGCATGCGCTAGCGCATTTCTACGAATTGAAAGAAATTGAGTGGGATATGTATCGTACTCAGGTTCACCAATGGGAGAGAGATCAATATCTGTCTCTGTACTAAAATGATTGAAACCCTCGGCGCTGAAAGCGTTGAGGGTTTTACTTTTTGACACTGCTTGAGGTGAGCGATGCTTCCCCATTGGGCGTGGTGCTGTGTGGTAGGTTGGTTGCGAGTAGAGTTGCGGGGGAGCGAGTTTCGTAATTATCTCGTGTTCCGGCAAATAAATGGATTTTCTACAGTTAAAATTCTGGATTTTACGATCAAATCCAGAATAGATGGATTACCTACAGTTTATTTTAACCATATTACTCGATTTGAACAAAAGTGGCAGAATTACCTACATGTTTTCCATCTAAAACGAGTTTTCGAGGAAATTCATCGATAATAACTGTATATTTTCCAGTTAATTCAAGTTTGTGCAGCATTACACTAGCCAATCTAAGCTACACCTCTGCTAAAAACGACTGTGTGACGAGAATACGCGTTCGTACCACTCTCTTCCACAAAGAATGTTGACATTCCCGAAGTTCATAACACGTATCCACGAGCGGCTTTGACAGAAATCTCCTTAAATCTCCTTATCGAATGCTGTTCATGCTACATTGCCAACCTCTAAGGGGGTATTGTATGATAAGAAGGACAACTAGATACTTAACGCCCGTCGGTCACGCATAGAATGAACTGATGGGCTTTTTAACGCGAAGGAGACTAATTGAACTATGGACAATTTCAATCGAAATTTAGAAAAGTATGCAGAGTTAGTGATTCGAATCGGGGTTAACTTGAATAAAGGCCAAGATTTGTTGGTTGAAGCTCCCATAGAAACATTGGATTTAACAAGATTAATCGTTCAGAAGGCGTATGAGGCTGGCGCAAACTTTGTCCATGTGCATTGGCAGGATGATGTCGTTACGCGAAATAAATTTGATTATGCATCAGAAGATTCAATGGACTACTACCCGGAGTGGTATACGACGATGCTTGAACGTTTTGTTGAAAACGGAGGGGCCTTATTGAACATTAAGGTACCGAATCCGAATCTGTACGATGGCATTGATGCCAGTCTGATTTCAAGAGCTTCCAAAGCCGCATCAACGGCAAGAGCCAAGTATCAGCACTATGTGCGTACGGGTGAATTTAGCTGGTGTTTAATTAAAGCACCAACTGAAGCTTGGGCTTCGATTGTGTATGCGGATTTGCCAGAGGAGCAGCGTATTCCTGCGATGTGGGATGCTATTTTCCAAATTAACCGTGTATATGAAGAGAACCCCGTAGCAGCTTGGCAGTCCCATTTGGATACGCTGAAGGCCACACATAGCTTATTGAATGAAAGAAGCTATAAAGCTCTACGTTATCGAGCAACGGGTACGGATTTGCGTGTTGAACTGCCAGAAGGACACATTTGGCTAGGTGGGGATAATGTGAACGCTCGCGGTATCCGTTATGTAGCGAATATGCCAACGGAGGAAGTGTTCACCATCCCAAACCGAACAGGTGTTAGTGGTACGGTAGCGAGTACAATGCCTTTGAATATTAATGGTGCCTTAGTGGACCGGTTTACCTTTACATTCGAAGCGGGCAAGGTTGTGGACTTCCAAGCGGAAGTTGGTTATGACCATTTGGCACGATTACTTGATATGGATGAAGGCGCGAGGTATTTAGGTGAGGTTGCACTCGTGCCGTTTGATTCCCCGATTTCCAATTTAAATCGTATTTTCTACAACACAGGCATCGACGAGAATGCTTCCTGTCACTTAGCGCTGGGTAGCTGCTATCCGATTAATTTGAAGGATGGCACCAAGTTATCGAATGAAGAGTTGAAGGCTCGCGGAGGGAATAGCTCCTTGATTCATGTGGATTTCATGATTGGTTCTGCTGAGCTTGAAATCGATGGTGAACTTGCAGATGGGACGATCGAACCGATCTTCCGTGCGGGGAACTGGGTATTGACGTTTTAAATGCAAAAAGCAAGGCTCTCAAGTGTAAATCCACTTTGGGAGCCTTGCTTTTTTGTGGTGTCTGCCGTTCTTACATATCTCGGAATAAACCAATGACACGACCAAGGATCGTTACATTTTTCAATAAAATTGGTTGTAAAGCGGAGTTCTCCGGTTGTAGGCGAATATGATCCTTCTCCTTGTAGAAACGCTTAACTGTAGCTTCATCATCTTCTGTCATTGCGACAACGATATCACCGTTATTCGCTGTTTGTTGCTGTTTAACGATGACATAGTCGCCATTATGAATACCAGCTTCAATCATACTGTCACCCATAATGCTAAGCATGAACACGTTGTTATCACCAACCATGCTTGAAGGAAGAGGGAAATAATCTTCGATATTCTCAGTGGCAGTAATAGGAACACCAGCCGTTACTTTACCAACAAGGGGAACACGAGCGACGGAGACGGCGAATTGGGATTCAGCACCATCAAGCCCTAGAATTTCAATTGCACGCGGTTTGGTTGGATCTCGACGAATCATGCCTTTTTTCTCAAGACGTTCCAAATGGCCATGCACAGTAGAACTAGAGGCTAGTCCAACTGCTTCGCCGATTTCTCGAACGGAAGGCGGGTAACCTTTATCTTTCACTTCGTTCTTAATGAATTCCATTATTGCTTGTTGACGCTGCGAAATTTTACTCATAAGATATCACTCCAATACTGGGAATCATTACCCAAAGTATAACATAGAACCCGAGTTCGTACAAACATAAGTTCGAAAAACGGTTGACTCAAACATGTGTTCGTGTTATTCTAATATCAGAACAAATGTTTGGGGGATGAATTTTATGTATATGGCTTATTCACAATCTAACGGAACAACAACACTTCGGGGTACTGCTCATGCATCCAAAGGGATGACGATTAAACGCGGTTATGCGAAGCTACTTCTTCGTTTCATACTGATAGCAGTAATTCTTGGAACAGTGTTGTCGTTCGGTGCGATCGTACAAGCCTATGCAGGTGATGGTACTGTTACCGTGTCTACACCAATCACTTCCGCGCAACCATTAGCGAAAGATACTCAAAACGAGAAAGTTGTTATTCAAAGTGGTGATACGCTATGGGGAATTGCAGAAACTCACAAAAAGAAGGGTGAGAACACGCGTTCCTACGTCGAAAAATTGAAAGCATTTAATCACTTAACGAACAGTTCACTGCAAGAGGGGCAAGTTCTATTACTACCTTAATGAAATAATTCTTAGTTCACTATATAGATGTTTGTTTAAGACATAGCCGTCTGTTGCTATGTCTCTTTGCTTTGTATCCTTGACAATCCTATTCGGTGATGGCAAAGTAATACTCATATTGAAATTTTGACTGGGAGGATTACAATGAGTGACAGCATGGATAAGACGATTGAGCGAATCAATGAACTAGCTCGAAAGGCGAAGACAGTTGGCCTAACGGATGCAGAGATTGATGAGCGAAATGAGCTAAGGAAAATCTATATTAATGCCTTCAGGGGGAACCTAAAGGTTCAACTAGATTCCATTAAGTTTACTGACGAAGAGAAATAAGCCTACACACATAGATACTACATTCAAAGGGGAAATGAATGATGACGTTGAAAGCTGTGCTATTTGATTTGGATGATACGCTGTTATGGGACGATCGTAGTGTGGAGGAAGCTTTTGCTGCAACATGCGCAGAAGCAGCGAAGCAAGTCAATGGGTTGAACCCAGAGGAATTAGAAGCATCTGTTCGAAAGGAAGCAAGGAGTTTATATGAATCATTCGAGACGTTCCCATTTACCAAAATGATTGGGATTAACCCGTTTGAAGGACTGTGGGCCAATTTCACGCAAGGTGAGGACGAAAACTTCCGTAAATTAGAGAAGCTAGCACCTGGCTATCGCACAGAATCATGGACTAGAGGACTTGCAGGACTAGGGATCGAAGATCGTGAGTTAGGGTTCAAGCTAGGTGAATTGTTTGCAGCCGAACGCCGCAGTCGTCCCTATGTATATGAAGAAACATTCCGCGTACTAGACGAGTTGAAAGGCAAATACAAGCTTCTTCTTTTAACGAATGGCTCGCCGGATTTGCAGAAAGAGAAATTAGCAGGGGTTCCTGAGATTGCTTCTTACTTTGATCACATCGTGATTTCTGGAGAATTTGGACAAGGGAAGCCAGCAGCGGCTATCTTCAATTATGCATTGGGTCTGCTTGAGATTAGTGTGGATGAAGGTATTATGATCGGGGACAAACTGACGACAGATATTTTGGGGTCAGGAAGCATTGGTATGCGTAACATTTGGATTAATCATCATKGGCTTCAAAGTGGCGATGAGATCGTACCTGCTTATGAAGTGACGCGTCTTCAAGAAATTTTACCCATCATCAATAACGGTTAATTTTTGAATAAAAAATAAAGCCCAACAGCTACTTTGGACACAATGGTCTGAAGTGCTATTGGGCTTATTGTGTTAACTTAACAATTAAGCTTTAATAAAGTCAGGATCATCAATGTTGTAAGCTACCCAGCCATCTTTTTCGATGAAAAGGCGAACAGCAACGATTTCACGATTATCCATCAAGGTGAAGAAATGATTCGTGTTCTCAGGAACAGAGATCACATCACCTGGCTCAAGTTCAACATCGAAATAGCCAAGTTCTTCGGATTTGATGATGAAAATTCCTTTTCCAGAAACGATAGCTCGGATTTCATCTTCGGTGTGCGTGTGCACTTGTTCGAATTTTTTCAGAAGCTCTTCAATATTCGGGGTAACATCAGATAAGGAGATGACATCCCAAATTTCATAGCCGCGTCTAGCAGCTAGATCTTTAATCTCAGCTTCATAAGTGGAAATGATCTCTGCTTTTTCATCATCGCTAAGAATGAATTTCTCGCGAAGTGCTACAGGAAGCTTGTTCGCATCCCAATGCTCGTATACGACTTCTTGACTATCTAAGAAGGCTTTAACTTCTGCTTCGCCCTCGATACGTTCATTGGTATTTCGAATTCTAATTTGTGCCACGTTACATCCCTCTTTCATTAATAAATATAACCATATTATAGAGGATATCAAGCTTACTGTCGATGGAAGGATATAAGTTTTTCCGATAAAACCTATAGGGATTAATCATAATTCAAAATCTTTTCATAGAAGCCGTATTCTGTTACACTAAATCTTAACATAATTTGTCGTTTTTTTTAATCCTGATTTAGGAAAAGTTGAAAGGGAGCCTTGCCATGAAGAAACCACCGATTCAAGAACAGCTTAAGAAGAAGATTATGATCCTAGATGGTGCCATGGGTACGATGATTCAGCAAGAGGACTTGACTGCTGATGATTTCGGAAGTGACGACCTCGATGGGTGTAATGAAATTCTATGTGTAACACGCCCAGATGTTATTCAAAAAATTCATGAAGCTTATTTCGCCGCTGGCGCTGATATGATAGAAACGAATACGTTCGGGACGACGAGTGTCGTACTGGCGGAATACGATTTACAAGACCGTCACCGGGAGTTGAACATCGCCGCTGCGAAATTGGCGATTGCAGCCGCTGAGAAATATTCGACACCGGAGTGGCCACGTTACGTTGTAGGTGCTATGGGACCGACGACCAAAACCTTATCTGTCACAGGTGGCGTGACTTTTGAACAACTAGAAGAAAGCTACTATCAGCAAGCACTTGCGCTTGTCGAAACAGGCGTTGATGCGATGCTTCTCGAAACATCTCAGGATACGCTGAACGTAAAAGCGGGCAGTATCGGGATTCGCAGAGCTTTTGAAACATTAGGTGTAGAGCTTCCGATTATGATCTCGGGTACAATTGAACCGATGGGGACAACGCTAGCTGGTCAAAATATTGAATCCTTTTATATTTCCCTGGAGCATTTGAAGCCAATTTCGATGGGCTTGAACTGTGCGACTGGCCCTGAATTTATGCGGGATCATATTCGTACACTCTCTGGCATCGCAGATACAGCCATCAGTTGTTATCCGAATGCAGGGTTGCCGGATGAGAACGGGCATTATCATGAATCTCCGGAGTCTTTGGCCAAAAAGATGGCAGGTTTTGCTGAGCAAGGTTGGCTCAATATTGCTGGTGGTTGCTGCGGAACGACGCCTGAACACATTCGGGCAATGGCTGAAACACTAGCGAATTATAAACCAAGAGGGGAATACGGTTCTCATCCACCTGCAATTTCAGGTATTGAGACTGTCTATATCGAGCCGGAAAATCGACCAATCATGGTTGGAGAACGGACGAATATCTCCGGATCTAGGAAGTTTAAGCGCCTAATTAAAGAAGGAAAATTTGAAGAGGGCTCTGAAATTGCGCGTAACCAGGTGAAAAATGGCGCTCATGTTATCGACATTAATCTACAGGATACAGACATTGATGAAGCATACGCGGTAGAAGAATTCATGCAAGAAGTTGTAAAAAAGGTCAAAGTTCCGTTAATGATTGACTCGACTTATGATCACATTATCGAGCTTGGACTCAAATATTCGCAAGGTAAAGCGATTATTAACTCGATTAACTTGGAAGATGGAGAGAGCAAATTCGAAGGGATTTTACCTCTGATTCATCGCTACGGGGCTTCGGTTGTTTGTATTCTCATTGATGAGCGTGGGCAGGCGGTTTCCCGTCAAGCCAAAATCGAAGTAGCAACACGTTCGTATGAACTTCTTACTGGCAAATATGGCATGAATCCAGAGGATATCATTTTTGATCCGAATATGTTCCCCGTTGGGTCAGGAGATCCGCAGTACATTGGCTCTGCCGTAGAAACAATTGAGGGGATTAAGCTGATCAAGGAAAAGTATCCTCTCGCCAAAACGATTCTAGGACTAAGTAACATCTCATTCGGTTTACCGGATGCGGGTCGTGAGGTTCTGAACTCTGTTTATTTGTACCATTGTACGAAGGCGGGACTTGATTATGCCATCGTAAATACGGAGAAACTAGAACGGTATGCGTCGATTCCTGATACAGAGCGTCAACTGGCAGAGGAACTCATTTATAATACGAACGATGATACCTTGGCGAAGTTCGTTGCCCATTTCCGTGAGAAGAAGGTTGAGAAGAAGGAGAAGATTTCGAACTTATCTCTGGAAGAAAGACTGGGCTCTTATGTTGTTGAAGGTACGAAGGAAGGCTTAATACCGGATTTGGAGATTGCACTTCAAACTTATTCACCGCTAGAGGTCATCAATGGGCCACTTATGAAGGGAATGGAGGAAGTTGGGCGTCTGTTCAATGGCAACGAACTAATCGTGGCTGAGGTGCTTCAAAGCGCGGAGGTCATGAAAGCATCCGTTAATTTCCTAGAGCCGTTCATGGAGAAATCCGAGACTGCGGTGAAAGGTAAAATTATTTTGGCAACCGTTAAAGGGGACGTTCACGATATTGGGAAAAACCTCGTTGAAATCATCCTATCCAATAACGGATACAAGATTATCAACTTAGGGATTAAAGTACCGCCGGAGCAAATCATTGAAGCTTATCGCAAAGAGCAAGCAGATGCGATCGGGCTGTCTGGATTGTTAGTTAAATCCGCGCAACAAATGGTTATCACAGCGCAGGATTTACGGACTGCAGGCGTGGATGTACCGATTCTCGTCGGTGGAGCTGCACTTACACGGAAATTCACCAAGACACGTATTCAACCAGAATATGAAGGTGTTGTTCTTTATGCAAAGGATGCGATGGATGGTCTGGATATCGCGAACAAGTTGAGTGACCCTGAGCAGCGTAAACGGTTGATTCAAGAGCTACGTGATAGCCTGGAATCCGATGTCATGGACACAGGAAAAAAAGAAGAGAAGATGCCACAGCTTACGCGTGTGAGTTCTTCTGCAGTTTCTAAAGATTTGCCTGTTCAGGTACCACAAGACACCGATCGTCATATTTTACGCGATTACCCGATTAGTCATCTGATGCCTTATGTAAACATGCAGATGTTGCTAGGTCATCACCTTGGTTTAAAGGGTAAAGTAGAGCAGTTATTGAGTGATAAGGATTCCAAAGCACTTCAGCTGAAAGACACAGTAGATTCAATCCTATATGCTGCGCAGCATAACGGTATCATTAAGGCTCACGGTATGTATCGGTTCTTCCCTGCACAATCGAACGGGAATGATATCATCGTGTATGATCCAGCGGATACGAGCAAGGTGCTTGAGACATTTACATTCCCTCGTCAAGATAAAGAGCCGTACCTCTGCTTGGCCGACTATTTGAAATCCGTAGAAAGCGGCGTAATGGACTATGTTGGTTTCCTACTCGTGACAGCTGGACATGATATTAATGAATTGGCAAAAGAATGGCGTGACAAAGGGGATTATTTGAAATCCCATGCGTTGCAAGCGACAGCGCTTGAAGTAGCCGAAGGTTTTGCAGAACGCGTTCATCACATTATGCGCGATGTTGTTGGTATTGCAGATCGTGTTGATATGACGATGCAAGAAAGATTTGGAGCCAAATATATCGGACAACGGTTCTCGTTCGGTTATCCAGCCTGCCCTAATCTCGAAGATCAAGCGAAGCTGTTTAATTTGCTGAAACCTGAGGATATCGGCGTTGAGCTTACGGAGTCATTTATGATGGAGCCGGAAGCTTCCGTATCTGCGATTGTATTTGCCCATAAAGAAGCACGTTATTTTAACGTAGGATAAGATTGCGAGAGCGAGGTAGCGAGTGTGAACGATCCTGTTCCGCGGCATCCTCGCTTTCCGTTTTGCCGATGTGATATTGAGATAGAATGGGGTTTGGCTTGTGGACTTGTATTTTCTAGGAACGGGGGCAGGCATGCCCTCCAAGCAACGAAATGTAACCTCAATAGCCTTGAATTTATTAGACGAACGGGGAACATACTGGATGTTTGATTGTGGTGAGGGAACGCAGCAGCAGATTTTGAACTCGCCGGTGAAGTTGGGACGAACGGAGAAAATTTTCATCACGCATTTACATGGTGATCACCTGTATGGGCTTCCGGGATTATTAACGAGTCGCTCCTACTTGGGTGGAGATACACCTTTGACCTTATATGGTCCGCGGGGGCTCAAACAATTCGTAGAAACTGCGCTGGAAATCAGCGGAGCACATCTGAGTTATACACTGCACCTTGTCGAGCTTGATGAAGAGGGTATTATTTTCGAAGACGAAAGCTTTCTTGTGGAAACGGCTCGATTAGAGCATCGTATTGAATGTTTTGGTTTTCGCATCGTGGAGAAGGATCAACCCGGCAAGCTTCTAAATGAAAAGCTGAAGGAACTCGGAATACCGGCAGGTCCGATCTATGGCCAATTAAAGCTAGGGCACACGGTACAGCTTGAGGATGGCCGAACGATACATGGGAAAGATTTCTTAGGTGCGCCTGTTCCAGGTCGTGTGGTTGTTATCCTGGGTGACACGCGCTACTGCGATGGAGCTAAACGCCTTGCTCGAGGTGCCGATGTTCTCGTTCATGAAGCGACCTTTGCCATGGATAAGCAGGAGCTAGCCTATGCCTTCGATCATGCGACATCGACCGATGCGGCACGAACCGCGCAGGAGGCTGGTGCGAATGAGCTGATCATGACACATCTTAGCTCGCGGTATCAAGGGGATAGTGTAACTGAACTGCTTCACCAGGCACAACAAATTCACGCGAATAGTCACTTAGCAAGGGATTTCTGGAGCTTTGATATACCTCGCAAAGTGTAAAATAAATAAGCTTCTCCCATTTATTTCTATTGGGAGAAGCTTATTTTTGTATCCAACGTCAATTTCTTGCATTCACCTCATACACTAAACAAAACCAACGGAAATCGAGGTGAAGGTATGGGAATTACACTCGGTGAAGTGCTACTTTCTATCTTTATATCCTCGATATTTTTCATTATGATTAAGGAAATTAGAAAGTCGTACAAAGATTCAGAATAGTTCGAAGATTAGATCTAAAGCCCTATACGCACTGATAGGGCTTCTGATAAAATAGTTGTAAACGCTTCATAACTGGGGGGTGGACATGACGTATCCGGTTTACAGAGTGACTGTATACCATTTTGCGTTACTCATTTCTGTCTGTGTCATTATTGGGATTTTATGTCTATCAAGAGATGCCTATGCCTCTGAAATACCAGTTTCTCAGGGGAAATCTGCTATGGCGTCATCTGTTACAGGAGCTACATATAGTGCAAGTAAAGCAGTGGACGGTTTCATTCATACCAAATGGTTAGCAACTAATTCACAACTTCCACAATGGTTAACCGTAGACCTTTCGCAAAACGTTCTTGTTTCACGTGTTGAAACTGTGTTTGAGCATGCGAATAGCTCGTATGCTTACAAGATTGAATCCTCGATTGATGGTATCAATTGGAGCCTTTTTGCAGATCGTTCTGCGAATACTGCCATTAACTACCCTTTTTATTCGGACAGTGGGGATGTTCTAGCAAGATTCGTCAGATTACTAGTAGTAGGCGTTGGCTCACCAGGAGATCAAGCCAGCGTGTTTGATTTTCGCGTATATTCAACGAGTGAGGCTCTGACACTTCTCTCACAAAATAAGACAACGGCTGCACTATCAAGTTTTTCGGGTTCTTGGGGCTCTGATAAGGCTGTGGATGGTCAATTGTTATCCAGTTGGGCACCCAGTAGCACATCATTACCGCAATGGCTGGTTGTGGACCTGGGGCAACTCCGCAATGTGCAGCGTTTTGAGACGACGTATTCCAATATCCAGGATATATATGGTTATAAAATTGATTTTTCAATAGATGGTATCATCTGGTATACCTTTACCGATCGAACAGGGAGTATGCAGGTGGGAGATCCGCGTTATGTGGATGAAGGGAATGTCACGGCACGATACTTTCGATTAACAACTACGCGCGTCGCCTCAGGAGGGTATGCTAGCGTTGCAGAGTTTCAAATCTATGGTCCGGATGGTGGTTTAAACAATAATCCCAATGGCCAAACGCTTACTCGCGTGTATTTGGATGATGAAGGTTATAACCTGCAACCAACTGGAACGATAGCCAGTTACTTAACAGGGGTTTATGCGAATGGCAATACATTTACTATCCAATCTGGAGCTAGCTACAGAATCGCAAATACAGCTGTGGCAACAGTCAATGCGAATGGCGTTATCTCGGGAGTTGCTGCAGGTTCAACAACTTTAACAGTAACCTATAACGGCCAATCCACTTCTGCCAGCATTACGATATCTTCTACTTTGGGGAATTTGAATCGGATAGCTTTCGACTCCTATTCGTATTCACTTCAGTCTGGCTCAACACGGTCTCCCTACGTGATTGGCTATAAAAATAACAGCAGCACACAAACGTTGACAACTGGCCTGACCTTCACGAGTTCAAATCCAGCAGTGGCAAGTGTAAATTCAAGTGGCTTGGTGACTGGCATTTCGCCTGGTGTAACGACGATTACAACATATTATGGTAGTTTCACAGCATCAGCGAGTGTGACAACCACGGTTAGTCGAATAGAAGCAGATGAAAGTACAGTTTCCTTGGAGATAAATGGGACACAGTATCTTACAATCAATGCGTATGATTCGCAGTTTAATGTCAATGACGTAACCTCGAATACGAGCTTCACAAGTTCAAATTCTTCTGTCGTTACTGTAAGTAGTTACGGCTATATCACAGCAGTCAGCGCAGGGAGTGCAATCATTACCGCGACTTATAATGGAATCTCGACAACGATTTATGTCACAGTAGGGTTCAAAGACATATTAGCTCCTACCTGGAACTATGGTGCCAATGTAACGGTAACACCAGGCTCCGGTTCTTCTGTCACTTTAACCTGGTCGGCAGCAACGGACAACGTTGGGGTCACTTCCTACCGGATATATAAAGATTCAGAACTGCTGACTACGGTGAGGGCTAGTGAGCTTACTACGCAATTATCAGGCTTAGCTGCTGGCATAAACATGAGTTTTAAAGTGGAAGCGGGAGATGTAGCAAACAATTGGTCCTCTACTGGACCCGTCGTAACTTACACGTTAACAGGTGCTTTGAAGTCAACAGGTTCTCAGGCTCTCCTAATTTCGAGTCAGCGTGTCCGTGAAGCGGCACCTGACGGTATGATGCTCTCCAAATTCCATGCTGATGAAGGTGAGCTCAAGGAAGCTTTCAACGCAATAAATGAGGGTTCCGCCTCATCTTTGCTTTTACAAATTAAAGATGATCACGATACGACAGTCGTCGAATTCGCATCCAACGTCTTTAATGATTTACAKGATATGAATGGGAGTATTCAACTGGATATGAACGCGATTCAGTTTACAATTCCATTGCGTCTTTTCAAAAATCATGTAAGTGAAGCCGAAGGTTCCAATGGACTCTTCTCCGTGATTATCCGACATGAACCAAGTCAACTTGCAGAAACATTGAAAGAAAAAGCAAGCGCCGAACAAACTGCTTTGCTCCTGACCAATCCAATCGAGTTTGAAATCCAAGCAGGCGGTGTTGCGATTCGTCATTATGAAAACATGCCCGTGGAGAGATCAATTGCTCTTCCTGGCACTTCCTACACGACCAATGTGACCGCTGTAAGATTAAATGCGGAGTCCGGTGAGATCGCCTTCGTTCCATCTCTCCTAACCGGTGGTGATGGAGCTTGGAAGATGGTCATTAAAGACCAATATGGTGGGTTATACACGATCATTCAGAAAGATAAGCATTTTGAAGATATGAGGACGCATTGGGCACGTGAGGATGTAGAAAAACTTGCTTCCAAAAGGATCATTTCTGGGGTAGATGAACAAAATTTCGAACCAGAGAAGGAAATATCTCGTGCAGAATTCGCTACATTGCTCATCCGTGCCCTAGGCATGGAAGCTAACGAAACCGTTCCTGGAACCTCTGGTTTTAAGGATATTAAGGACAATGACTGGTATTCGCACATGGTCAACACAGCGGCTAAAGCAGGACTAATCGAAGGCTTTGAAGACGGAACCTTTCGACCGCTACTGCAAGTGACACGTGAGCAGATGGCTGCAATGATCAATAGAACGATTCAGGTCACAGGCAGCCAGCAAGTAAGCTATGCACAAGATACAGTTCTTAATCCATTTATAGATCAACATGCCATCGACAACTGGGCTAGGCAAGCAATGGCGTTTACCCTGCAAACAGGGTTAATCCAAGGAGTCACGGAGACACAGCTTAATCCCAATGCCTTCGCGACTCGAGCGCAAGCGGCTGTCATGCTGAAACGGTTGTTAATCTATTTACAATTTATCAATTGATGAGTCCTATAAACACAATTCTCCTTTGGGGAATTGTGTTTTTTTTCATTTTTCTCAGCAAATGTCATGATGCTTACAAAACCTTCACAACCAGCAAATCAACAGAAAATAAAGCTTTGTTAATCTGAAATTGTAAACTCTAGTCGAGGGGCGTGAGGAAAAATGAATGGAGTACCTCTGTTGGCGGCGCCACAACCTGCTAAGCTGATCGTGAAGCTTGCTAAGCATGAACAAGAAATTGAGCAAGCCATGCAACTGCGATATCAAGTATTTGTGGAGGAAGAGAAAAATTTACGGTTGATGAATGAACAAAAGCTGGAATGTGATGCTTATGATCCATATTGTGATCACTTAATTGTCAAAGACCTTGAAACCGATCAAGTGATCGGTACTTATCGACTTTTGCCAGGTGATCGGGCAAGCGAGGGGATTGGATTTTATTCCGAAACCGAATTTAATTTAAGCGCAATGTCAGAACTGAGACAACAATCTTTGGAACTGGGTCGCAGTTGCATTGCTCCAGCTTATCGCGGCGGAAGGACTATACAAATGTTATGGGAAGGGATTGCGAGCTATATTAGTGAACGCAATTTCACTCATTTAATCGGATGTGCGAGTGTACACTTTTCAACGATTGAGGATTTAAATGAAATTTATTCGCTGCTGAAGCAGAAACAGGTGTTGACGGATCGATTTGGGATTAAACCCCTTGAAACACATCGGATTGCTGGCCTCGCTCAAATTGATCTCTCTTGTAATGAGAAAGAAATGTTTCGCAAACTGCCGCCTTTGATGAAAGGATATCAGTGGCTTGGAGCTGAAATTGGTGGGGATCCTGCGTATGATGAGCTGTTTGGGACGATAGATTTTTTTATCATATTGCAAAAAGATAAGGTGGCGCGTCGATATAAACGTCATTTTCTCAATGCTGAGTGAGATGAGGTGGGCTTGCCTTGTATGAATGGATCGCCAAGTTAACCTCAGGTGAAGGAGAACGAAGTCTTCTGGTGCGAGTGTTACCCATTGTTCCATTGTGGATGTTGTCGTTCCTTTGTTGGGGAATAGCTTCAATATGGTATCTAATTTCACGAAACGGGTTTCTAAAGAATGTGAGACACAATCTGACAGATGTTTTAGGACCGATGTCGGAACGTAAAGTCAGATCTCTTACAAGGGATTATGTACGAAATGTTGTGTTTTCGCTATTCGAAATTTGTTTCCAATCGGATCGCTTGCCTACGAGTGAATTCAAGTTGCAAGGTGAGGAGCATTTGCATGCCGCGCAACAGTTAGCCAGTGGGAAAGGGTTTATTATTTACACACCACATGTAGGGAATTTTTTCAATTACTATTGGTACTTCACGAGAAGGTTTGATTGTCTTACAGTCGCATCAGCGGGGAGCCCTGAACTGAAGCCCTTATATGATAAGTTCGCGGCATTAGGTTGCAAAGGCTTAGATTATGACAGCGTTCCCCCACTGGAATTATATCGCAGCTTAAAAAGACATATACAATCCGGAGGCGTCGTTTTCTTGCTTGGCGATTTCTGGCGGCCTTCCTTTCCATTGTCGAAATTATTCGGCAGGGTGACTCGTACTCCTGAAGGTACGGCGATGTTGGCGCTTGAGCTGCAAATTCCAATCGTACCTTTCTATGGATTCCGTTCCCATGGCTTCAAGCACCGGCTTGTGGTGGGTGAGCCGCTTTCTGTACACGCCAACGATAATAGTGGTGGTCGAGCTGCAAGGGTTGAAACCAATCTGATATTGAATAGCTTCGTAGAGCAGGTTATTCGGGAGCAGCCTGCTTCTTGGTTTTACTGGTTTAACGTTCATGAACGTTGGGAAAACGGTCTTCAGGAAGCATAATGGACATAAGGACGGGGGGAATCGATAAATGGATACAGCAAGCCACTTATTGTTTGGGGTTAGCCTTGCAGGATTAGCTTGTTTAGAAACGGTGGTTTCGGAGCAACCCGCATTAAGTCACGCTATTCTCGCTGGAACGTTGATTGGATCCCATGCACCGGATCTAGATACATTAGCCCGATTACGGGGGTATGCGAGTTATGTTCGATTACATCGAGGTGTGACGCATTCAATACCAGCGCTATTGATCTGGCCACTAGTGATAAGTTTACCGCTCGCAGCTGTGTTCGGCGTTTGGGAGAATTTCCTTCATCTATTCCTATGGACGTTCCTAGCTGTTGTATGCCATGTGGGGCTGGATGCCTTCAATGTATACGGTGTGCAATGCTTACGGCCTTTTACGAAAAAATGGGTGCATTTGGATACGCTGTGTCTGTATGATCCATTCTTGTTCACGCTCCATGCTGGCGGGGTGATCCTGTGGTTTGCCGTATGGGGAGGCATGGCCGGAAGTCATATCGGGGAGATGTTTGCTCTTATTTTTGCAGCATCGCTTATCTATGTGTGGTTCCAAAAATCTCAAAGAAATAAGCTCATTAAGCTTGTGCATAGTGAGTTGAAAATTCCTACAGGTGTATGTCGTCTTGTACCGAGTTTAAGTTGGTTCTATTGGCAGTTTGTCTTTGAAAGTGATACCAGCTTTTATTTAGGAGAGCTTCGTCATGGTCAGGTGGTCGTTCTTGAGCAGTATAGTAAGAAGGATTACAATCAACAGCAATCACATCCAATTGTGAAAGCAACGATGGGGACAGATGGTGTGCGCGCTTTTTTACAATTTGCTCAGCACATTTATGTGTGTTGGAAAGAGAAGAATGGTGGATATGAAGTACAGTGGCGGGATATGCGTTTCTGGCATAAACGCAAGCTGAGCTTCGGAGTCGATGTGCATCTGGATCAGGATATGAATGTTGTGAGTGATCGGATTGGTATGGACAAAAAAGCTTGGGATCCGCCATTTGTGTGATCTTGTTGTGTCTTACACTGTGATTGCAAGGATTTGGCGATTTGGATGAAACTGACATTGACCAAAGATTTCACGATATGTTTAAATAAAAGCATATATCCATTTTGTGCCTCTAATAATAGGTTGACCTCTTGTCATAGGCGCAAATGAGTCAGGTGCGAATTAAGCAACTGGCCTTTTTTTTTGAAATCGATGGGGGTGAATGGAGTTATGGCTCCTCGTAAAAGAATCGGAGATCTTTTGGTTGAATCTGGCCTGATCTCGGAAGAACAATTGAAAAATGCCCTCAGAGAGCAAAAAGAGCTGAATATGAGGCTCGGCGATGTGCTAATCACCCGTAACTACATCACAGAACAGCAGTTAATTGAAGTTCTTGAGTTCCAATTGGGAATTCCGCATATCCAGCTTTACCGTCAAAAAATTGAAACAAAAATTATTAATATAATCCCTCAGCGGCTCGCTGAACAACATCAGGTTTTACCCATTCGGACTGAAGGCAATAAACTTATTTTGGCGATGGCTGACCCGCTGGATTATTTTGCAATTGATGAGCTTCGTATGACGACTGGTTTCCGTATTGAGCCTACGATTGCTTCGAAAGATGAACTCCAGCGGGCGATTAAGCGCTATTATGGATTGCAGGAATCTGTTGAGCAGATCATGCAGAACTTAACGATTCGTGAATCGGAAGAAGCGAAGCCAGTAGTGGAAGATGAAGATTCACCAGTCGTCAAGACGGTTAATCAAATCATTATCCAAGCGATCCAAATTGGAGCAAGTGATATTCATATTGATCCACAGGAAGATAGCTTGCGTATTCGATATCGTGTGGATGGCGTCATGCGCACGGAGAGGACATTACCTCCTCACATGCAGAGTGTTATTATTGCTAGGATCAAAATCATGGCCAATATGAACGTGGCAGAAAGAAGATTACCGCAAGATGGTCGTGTTGAGATGGATATTGAATTCCGAAAGGTAGATATCCGAATCTCATCTCTTCCTACGATTCATGGAGAGAAAGTCGTCATGCGAATTCTCGATCTGGGGAGCACGCTTACCGAAATTGAGAAATTAGGACTCTCTGAACACAACCTTATGTTATTTCAAAAAGGAATAAACAATGCTCATGGCGTAGTTCTTATCACAGGACCGACTGGCAGCGGTAAAACAACAACCCTGTATTCCGCTTTATCCAGATTGAATAATGAGGAAGTTAACATTATCACCGTTGAAGATCCCGTAGAATATCAACTTCAGGGTATTAATCAAGTACAAGTTAATTCGGTAACTGGACTGACATTCGCGAAAGGGCTCCGTACGATTCTGCGTCAAGATCCAAACATCGTGATGGTTGGAGAAATCAGGGATGTAGAGACAGCTGAGATTGCCATTCGCGCAGCCATGACTGGACATCTCGTGCTCAGTACATTGCATACAAATAGCGCAGCGAGTTCGATTACTCGTCTTATTGATATGGGAGTTGAGCCTTTCCTGATTTCATCCGCAGTAAACTGCATTATTGCACAGCGACTTGTACGTAAAATTTGTCCTGGTTGTTCAACTTCCTATATCCCTTCGCAAGAAGAAACGGTGTTGCTGGAAGGCCATGGGTATACAGTTGAGATACTGCGTAGAGGCAATGGATGCGGAGAATGCGGGAGAAGTGGATACAAGGGGCGACTTGCGATTCATGAAATTCTGGCAATTGATGATACACTTCGGACTATGATTTTGCAAAAACGTTCAGATAACGATTATCAGAATTACGCAACTGAACATGGGTTGGTACCGATGATTAAAGATGGTATTAGCAAAGTGATCGCTGGTCAAACGACACTTGCGGAAGTGTTCCGTGTTACGGGCAATGGTTGATTATTTTTTTTACTTAATTTATGAAAAAAATGTCGATTAATATTCTAACACTTACCTAACAGTTCTATAGTACTATGTATATATGAGTATATATACCTATTAATGTAGAACGGAGGGATTCTTGTGAGCATGGTAGAGTTGATGAAGCTTGCTCATGACCTTAAAGCTTCTGACATACATATTACCGTTAATTCACCAGCTATGTTTCGTATTCATGGCGTGCTTAAGCCAGTTAACGATCAAATTCTGATCCCTTCTGCAACGTTAGAGATGGCGAAAGAATTAATGACAAACGAACAATATGAATATTTTTTAGAAAGAGGGGATCTAGACCTGTCTTATGGTATTGCAGATGTTTCCAGATATAGGGTCAATGTTTATAAACAAAAAGGAAACGTTAGTCTGACCATTCGTCTTATTCCTACAAAAATACCGGCAATGGAAGTGTTAGGATTACCATCGATTGCACAAGATTTTGCCAAAAAGCCGCAAGGTCTCGTGCTCGTCACAGGACCTACAGGAAGCGGGAAATCAACGACATTAGCAGCAATCTTAGATTTTATCAATCGTACAAGAAGTGACCACATTATCACACTAGAAGATCCCATTGAGTTTGTTCACCCGCATAAATCTTGTATTGTCAATCAGAGGGAAATTGGCGTTGATACCCATTCGTTTTCTTCAGGCCTTCGAGCAGCACTAAGGCAAGATCCAGACATAATTCTGGTGGGTGAAATGCGCGATTTGGAAACGATTAGTATCGCGATTACCGCTGCTGAAACAGGTCATTTGGTTTTTGGAACTTTACATACGGCGGATGCTCCTCAAACCATTGACAGAATCATTGATGTCTTTCCATCGGAAGCGCAGCAACAAGTTCGCGTACAACTCGCATCCGTTATGTTAGGCGTTATGGCGCAGAGACTTTTACCAACCACAGATGGCAGCGGTCGTGTAGCAGCGATCGAAGTGTTGGTTAATACCCCAGCGGTAGCGAACCTTATTCGTTCGGAGAAGGTACATCAGATCCGTTCTGTCATGCAAACTGGCAAAGCTCAAGGCATGCAGACCATGGAAATGGCGCTTCGCGAATTGCTTCAGCAGCGCATAATCACTGTGGATACGGCGAAAGAAGCGCTCTTTGGTTTCGCAGAACTGCAATAAGGGAGCTGTAAGTAAGGAGATGAGCTCGAGTGCCAAAGTTCAGGTATCAAGCTGTTGACAATCATGGTCATTACTATAAAGGGGTACTCGAAGCTGCTTCATTTCAATCAGCAACAGATGAGTTGAAGGGAAAAGGTCTATGGATTCTCGATTGCTTTGACCAAGGTAAGAGCATCTTGTATCGAGAAATTACTTTCGGTGGCCCGAAGGTCAAAATGGAGCATTTCACCGTGTTCTGTCGACAACTTTCAACGTTATATAAATCCGGTGTCAATATGGTTGAGTCTGTTCGTATCTTAAGTGAGCAAACAGAGAGCAAAGTGTTTAAAAAGATTTTGAAAGAAGTTGCCGAGGACATGCAGCGAGGTACGCAGCTTTCAGTCGCTTCCGCTCAGTTTCCAACCGTATTTTCCACCGTTTTCGTCAATATGATCCGAGCTGGAGAGGCAAGCGGGAATTTAGACGACATGTTGGATCGCTTAGCTGTATTTTACGAGAAAGAGCATTACACCAAGGAAAAAGTAAAGTCTGCCATGATCTATCCGATCATTATGGGTGTCGTTACGATAGCAGTCGTCACGCTTATGATGACATTCGTAATTCCAAGATATGTGGAAAATTTCAAGTCAATGGGATTGGAGTTGCCGCTACCAACTAGGATTGTCATCAAGATGAGCGATCTTCTGAATTCTTACTGGTTCTTTATACCAATCTTCGTGGTCGCGCCAAGTTTTATTATTCAAGCAATGAAGCGTTCTAAGAAAGGGAATTATTACTGGGATTATTTTAGACTCAAGATTCCCGTCTTTGGTAAGCTAGCGCATAAACAATCCATCGCACGCTTCAGTCGGACCTTCAGTTCATTGTACGCAGCGGCAATTCCAATGCTTCAAGCCATGACTATCGTTTCAAATGTAGTAGGCAATGAAGTCATAGGAAAGCTGATTTTGGAATCACGAGAAGGACTCAGGAGCGGAAGAGCACTTGCCGATCCGTTCAAAGATTCATGGCTATTTCCGCCAATGGTTGTTCAAATGCTCGCGATTGGTGAGAAGACAGGTGCTCTGGATAGTATGTTGGAAAAGGTAGCTGATTTCTACGAGGCTGATGTGGATACGATGGCTGATCGATTGAAATCGCTATTAGAACCGCTAATGATATTACTTCTTTCAGGAATCGTTGGAGGCATTGTCTTAGCAGTTATGCTCCCAACGTTTAAACTGATGGGCGGTATTCATTAAATATAATTTGATTATTCGAAGGAGAGGGTACTATGTTTAAAAAAATGATGAACACAAAGCTTAGACTGCTTAAAAATCAAAAAGGGTTAACGCTTGTCGAGTTGTTGGCTGTTATCGTAATTTTGGGGGTTGTTGCTGCGATTGCGGTTCCGGCTATTGGGGGAATTATTAATAATTCTAAGGTTAATGCGGATAAGCAAACTGAGTTATTGTTGAAAGATACTGCGGTGCATTATTTAACAAATACTAACCCATCAGGTACTGGTAATGTTACTTCTGTGACAATTGCTGCTTTAGTTGCAGCAAACTATTTAAAGGAAGCTCCTAAACAACAGTCAGGTACAGACACGCCTGTATACACTAGTGTTACAGTCGAATATACCGCAGCAGCTGGTTGGAAGGCTACAGCAACATCACCATCAACTCCATAAGTGCTTAAAGTAAGGAATTTATACCTCCAATAAAGGTAACTCTCACGAGTTACCTTTATTGAATCCCTCAATCCTACCCGAATGGAGCTACTATGGACTCTCTAACTCTCCTTTACACAATAACAGCTGCACTATTCGGACTCGTTTTTGGAAGCTTTTTTAACGTAGTAGGGATTAGGGTTGTAAAAAAGGAATCCATCGCATACCCGCCTTCACATTGTGTTCACTGCAATCATGAACTTAAACCACTAGATCTAATTCCTGTACTAAGCTATATAGGATTACGAGGAGCTTGTAGGTATTGCCGAGCTAAAATTTCTCCGATTTATCCCATTGGTGAACTCCTAACTGCTGTTGCCTTTGCCGTCACTACTTGGCAGATTGGGCCTTCTTTAGAATTGATCGTAGGACTTGTATTTGTTTCTATATTAATGATTTGCTCCATTGCGGATAGCAGATACAGGATCATCCCAGATGTCGTTGTTTTCTCAGGCATGGGTTTTGCTTTCATCCTTCGCATTTGGATACATCCATTACCCTTTTGGAACTACGTAGCAGCGTTTTTCGTTGGTGGCGGATTACTTTATCTGATCGCACTTTCATCCATGTTAATCATGAAAAAAGAAGGTATGGGCGGCGGTGATATCAAATTATTCGCATATATTGGCCTCATTGCCGGGATCAAATTAACCTTATTTACCCTTTTTGCTGCTAGTTTAGTAGGAACTATGTATGGACTTGTACAAATACGAAAGAAATCGTCGCAAGAAGATCAAGGCATTCCATTTGGTCCTTTCATAGCTGCAGGTGCCTTCTTTAGTTACTTTTGGGGAGAGCCCGTGATTAACTGGTACTTAAGCTTAATTCACTTTAATTAAGCGTTCATAACGATGCATACATCTCAGAAATTCAACAAAGGAGTGAGTCTGGACATGCTAACATCATCATTTAATATTTTTAAAGTGCTGAAACCAGGACAAACTTCCTTGGGAATTGAAATTTCTGATTCAACCATAAAAATGAGCAAAGTATTGATAAGAAAAAATAATGAACCGTTGATTCAGATGAATATAATAGAGGAGCTTCCACCTCATGTTATGGAAGAAGGTCGAATTAAAGAACCCCTTCGCTTGATACAAACGTTGCAAACCATGATGACGCGATTAGAGGCAAAACCAAAGCGTGTACATCTGGTGTTTCCTAGCCAGCTTGTGATGGTAAGATTTTTAAAGCTACCGGATATCCCAGAGAAGGACTTGGCTAAGCTAGTTGATTTTGAGATAAAACACAATATACATTTACCTTTCGAGAATCCGCTTTATGATTTTGTGAAAATGAATGGAACTGCCCATAAAAAAAGAAAAACTGCAAATAAGTTAATAAAAGAAGCTGATGCTCCCAAGGGGAACGATTATATCTTGGAGGCTGCTGCTGGTAAAGCGGATCTAGGCGGGGGCAAAGGGTTGTTTGATGATTTCCAGGAGGAAGAATCCAGAGCAGATACTGCTATGCAATGCGATGTTATGCTGGTTGCGGCTCCTAAAGAAATGATGGATCAATATCTTGAAGTTTTGGCTTCCGCAGGGATTAAACTTACGAGTATTGAGATTAAAGCACTCTCTTTATTTCGTTTGCTGCAAAGCACATCGTTGACTAAGTTAAAGGACACCTACTTGATCGTTGATTTGAACGAAACTACTGGCGATCTTAGCATTTTTCAGGGTGAGAATCTCAAGATTACTCGTAGTATTCCACTTAGTTTCTCAGCAAAGCCGCAGGGGAATACAGATGTGAGAACGAGTGCGGATCATCTCTTCTCAGAGTTTTTGGACGGCGATGCTGATTTTCGAAATCATTGTAATGATTTGGCACATGAGCTTGAAAGATTGATGAACTTTTATCGTTATACGCTAAATAATCGGAATCAAGAATTTGCAGGTGTGGTCATCTCCGGTGATTTGAAAAGAATGCCTGAAATCGTATCATTTTTGACCGAGCGGCTCCCGATTCCAGTACAATTGTTTCAATCTGCCAGTTATTTTAGTCGTAATTCGGCTTTCAAAGATGATCTATCCATGTATGCTGTTACTTTGGGTTTAGCTCTAAGGGGGGCTGAATCATGAAAAATATAAATTTGCTGCCTAAGGCACCCAGATCTAAGCGGATATTTTTACCCCTACTGGTGTTATCAGTTTTATTTTTTCTAATCCTTTCATCATCACTTCTGTATGCAGGTCACTACTTTAAGAACAACATGCAACATGTTGAAGATCAAATCGCTTTAACGAATGCCTCCATTCAAACGTTAACCCAACAGCGTCAATTGGATGAACAATCAATCAACTATCAAAACTTGCATGCCGAAATTGATAAACTAAAAAATAAACGAATCGATTGGATTCCTGTTTTAGAGACGATCTCCGCTAAGCTTCCGGCAACTGGGCGAATTTTGTCTGCGGAAATTCCTAAGGATGAGAATAAAGAACAAAATAATGGATCTAATTCTGCTGTTTCTCAAACTACTCCGGTTCTCGTAAATTTGAAGCTTGAGTTCGCAGCTTTATCATCAGTAGCTGATTATATTTCTTTACTGCAAAGCTCATCAATGTTTAATTCCATTTCCATCCTATCGGCGGTTAAAACGGAAAAAACGTTTAGTACAGCTGTTGCGAGTTCACCAAGTCCAGTTACTACGAATACACAAGCTGCATCGGGACAAACAGTTGAAAATATAAAAAAAGTTTTTGAAGACACGCTTACTGAAGGCGGTAATGAAGGAGATAAGCTCCTAAACGAACTTAAATGGACAATGAATCAGCAAATCGCAAAACAAGAATACGGATTAAAACTGCCAGACAAAAAATTTAATAATGAAACAAATACGCAAATTGACCAGGATGATACTTCAGCTTTAACGGATGCGGATTTTGAGGATGCACGTAAAACGCTTAGTGAAATGAAAATGAAGTCTGAAAAATCGACTGAAGCCGAAGCCAAGACTCCTTCTACCGCAAACCAAGCTTCAACTGCACAAAAATATAACGTATATGAAGTAGTTATTGAAATTACACTGAGAAATCCTGTTACTAGTAAATAAGGGGGGGCTTATGAATAAAGAACAATGGCATCATCTCATAGGTCGATTAAGATCCCCGGCAACCATTTTGTTTCTCGTAATACTTGTAGGATGCTTGATCAATGGATATATTGTTGTGAGTGATGTGCTTCCACCCTCGAAGCAGCATTTAACACTTCAAATGCAACTGAGTAAAGTTGAGCAAGAAAAAAAACGAATTCTGCAGCGACCTATTCCCAAAAAAGTGGAAGAAAATGAGATTCAGCAAGCATTGTATCAAGTACCAACGAAAGAAGAGTTACCGCGTTTATTACTTGGTATCAGAGAGCTAGAGCAGCAAGTTGGGTTATCAATTCTTTCGATAAAATTCGGTGACCAAGGGCCAGCGAGCAGCTCGGCAGATAGTTTAATAAATGCGAACGGGCAAGCGAACATTACGCAGGGATATACGACAAACTCGAATGGCTTTCAACAAACAGCTCCATCATCAAGTCCAACAGCTGGTGCTACTCAGCAGAATCAGACGCAAACGGTCATCATGGAAGAATCATTTACAATTCAAGCATCGGGTACGTATCCACAAATTATTGACTTTATGAATAAGGTTCAACGTAGTGAGCGTTTTATTTCGATTCAAAAATGGAGCTGGCAAACAGCTGCAGTAAAAAGCAGTCATACAGAGCAAACAGACATTTCGAATGTACTTCCAGCAGTGAGCATCACAATACCAAATCAGACAGAGGACCAAGAGTCGAAACTTCAAGTTACTTTGGAATGCTCCTTTTATTATGCGCCATCTTTTGCTGGGAAATTGAAAGAGCTGCCTGCTTTACCGGTAAATGAACCAAGTAAGCGAACGAATCCGGTTCAAACAGATGAAGAGTATTTTAAACAACTCCAGCAATTACAAGCTTCTAAGCCAGCTAATTAATGTAAAAGGGGATAATTGAATGATTAGGAAGTACAAACTGATTCTTTCAATTGGGATCATTGGCTTATTCACGATGAGTGGTTCGGCATGGGCGGAAGATCAATTCCGAAACGTTGAAGTGTTTTTCCAAAGAATAAATGTAACCATTAACGGTCAACAAAATACCCTCACGAAAGACTCAATATTGTATGATGGATCCGTGTACGTGCCTTTACGTAGTTTATCCGAAATGCTAGGCGCACAGGTTGGTTGGGATAGTGACAATAGGAGCGTAGCACTTGATTTTATCCATGATAATAGGAATGAGCTCTTCACAGCTTCGCAGAAAAAAATGGTTCAATATGTGGCTATTCGAAATAATCAAATTACCAAAGATTTAATTCCTATGTTTAAAAACACAGAATTCAACGATCTGAAAAGTATCGTTGAGCGCTATGCAGAGATCAGCAAAATCGCGAAAGACATCGATGATCTCACGATGTCCCAAACCATCGATAAAATGAAAGCTGCCATCATTTTATTACAAACCGGTTGGGAGAAGAAAAATACGGATGACTATATGCTGGCTTGGACGATATACAGTAAGAATGCTGACATTTTGAACAAGGATCTAACAACGAAATTATCAGAGTCGTATCACTATGAACTAATTGACAAGTCTATAAAAAAATGAAGCTGATTGAAGAGAGAAGGGATGCAAATGATAAGAAATGAGAGAGGGCTTACCTTACTGGAAGTGCTGGCTGCGACAGTTATTTTAAGTCTTGTCGTGTTAATGTTTCTTAATATTTCATCCTTTTCTATGATGTCAAATAAAAATGATGATTTGCGCGTGAATGCCTTACATTTAGCAGAGCAGAAGTTAAATGAATATAGGAGCACTTACACTACTGCCGTACCCGTTTTACAAAATTGGGCAGATCTTAATCCCGCATTAGATCCAGCTATACCTTATGGGGTATATGTTCAACAATCCAGCTTGCAAAATCCCCCATTTTCACCAGCTGTGTTTACGAACAGGAAATTAGTTTCACTTCAAAGTATCGTCTTATTCCGAGATGTAAGCACAACTCCTGCTACGCTAGTTCCGCGCATTTTGACGGTAACGGTTTACTGGGGGGCGACGAATTGAAGAATGAACGCGGTCTTACCTTAATTGAGGTATTAGCGACGCTGACCATAAGCACTGTATTGTTGGGGGTAGTTTTTATGCTGCTATCCTCGACAAGCCTTCAATCCAAATCAAGTGGAGAGAAATACAATGTTGATGCGGAGATTCGTAAAACGATGGATACGATTGCGAAAGAGATCAGTGATTCAAATCATGCTTATGCAGCAACGAATGACTTTCGTTATGTGACTTATGTATCAGGCACTAGACAAGTGAAATCGCTGTATTATGATGCTGCTGCGAAAACGTTATCGATGTATGACTTTAATTCTTCGACTATTCAAGACAGTGTAACTTTAGCAACTCCTGGAATCTATACGAATCAAAGAGTACTAACCTCTCATGTTACAGGGCTACAGTATTTGCCTACTGTAGGGAATACACCACTATTTKGGAATTTGATTGGCGGTTCAGCATTCAGGATGGTTATGACTTTTACATTTCAGCGTTCAAAGATGTTCGGTGGGTTTGAGAATTACAATGTGAAGAGAGAAACAGGATTTAAACTGCTTCAATATTAAACTGAAAAAAAGCCCGAAATGCTTAGGGGGATTTGTCCCTAGCATTTGGGCTTATTTTTATTTTCTAATCGGATTCCAATCAGGTGGTGGTGAAGGAGTTGGTGATGTTGATGTTGGTGAAGATGGTGTCGGTGTAGCGGATGAAGTCCCACTTAATTGTAAGGACGTTACAGGCGGATTGGATGTTCCAGTTGTAATTGTTTTATTGTTACTAAAGTCAATTTTCCCTGCAACAGCAATAATGCCCCCTGTAGTAAGGTTAATTTGAGTCCCAGAAGTAAAATCTCCTGATACAAAGATATCTCCTGAAGTAACTTTAAACTCAGCATTATTTTTAACGTAAATATTTCCAGAAGCTAGATTACCGTTTGAGATATTCAAGGTGGTTTGGGTTTCAATTTTAAATGTGTCATCGATTGTCATTTGTTTAGTCGTTACGGTACCTCCATTGCTAAGTGTCATACTTCCAGCATAGAGGTTATTATCAATTTTCAATGTAGTCTGCGTGCCTGTAATAAAGCTGTTTTCGCTCCACAAGTTGCCGTAGGTGCCGCCATTGCCGCTCTTAATTGTTATATCAAGTTGATTACTTCCAGTAATTTTTCCAGTTGTAGTTGGATTAGACGTAGTTTGGTTTGCTATTAGATTACCATACACTTCTAGATTTGAATTATTAATTGAATAATTATCTGCGATTAGAATGACAGGCTTTGTACTGGAACCAATAGTTTCAGTGCTGGAGACACTTAGTGTACCTGGCACATAGATAACAACAGGATTGGTTGAACTTGCACTAATATTCGATTTTACTTGACTTATGCTGCACGATGTGCAAGTGATTAGACCAGGTGTCTTTGTCACATTCAAATAGTCGTCTATGGCTGATGATACGCTAGATTTGATACTGGACATATAGCTGGTAATTGCCGGTGCAAGCGTTGTGTTTTTTCCTGCGTTAACATTGGAACTATTCCCGTACAAGACACCAACTCCMGCTGGAATAGGCACGGTTTGCCCCGGTTCAATGTGGGTCGATGTATTGGGGGGAGGGCCAGGTGTTGGTGTTGTTACTACGATTGCGTTAAATGCAGATATTTGAAATTTGATTAATTTACTATGTGCATTATTGACGGTAGCTTTGAAAAAAACATTATACACATTGTCAGCAGTAACGGGACCAGTGATTCTAGTATTGGTGGCAGCCACTTCAACATATTGCTCGTAAGTCGTTGCAATGCCCTCTGGAGTTGTAATGTTTCGTGCGACCCAACCTAATCCGTGCGTTCCCGAACCACCGCCGTACATATTGAAGTAGGTTCTTCGGTCCATTCCGTTTGCATAGGTATCGTAACTTTTCAGATAAGTAATAAAAGCTTCCATGCCGCTAACAGCTAGATCAGTAGCCTTTTTCTCATAGTCAGTTTGGCTATTGGCAAGTTGATTCGTTGAAGACGAAACAAGTATAACAGGTGTTGCGATCATCAGGACAAGGAGAATTAGAAGCACGTAGGTAAGCACATTTCCTCTTTCACTTTGGAGTGGAATAAGAAATTTCATGATGAACTCTCCTTTTTCGTGGATTACATATCTCCTATTATATCGAATAAAAAAAGGCTAGTATAGTGCTTAAGCACTATACTAGCTCAAATTACTTCGACAAATTTTGACCAAATTCACCTGTGAATACGATTTCGTTTATCGGGTGTCTGCCKGATGGGACTTCGCGTTCTTGCAGATTTTCAGGGAGGGCATCTGCAGGACCACGGTACCCGATGGCAATAACTGCATGAAGTTCGTAGTCAGCAGGAATTTGGAGTGCTTCGCGTGCTTGTTCACGTTCGAAACCACCCATCGCATGTGTGATTAGCCCTTGATTATTCGCTTCAAGCGCTAAATATCCCCACGCTGCGCCTGCATCGAATGCATGGCTAGGATTGTCTGTACCTCTTGGACTTTTGGTGTGCGAAATAACGAGTGTAAGTACAGGAGCTTTTTCACACCATACAAGGTTAAATGGATTAATAAATGTATGGAATTTAGCAAGTTGCTCAGGTGTATGGGCAACGATGAAACGCCAAGGCTGATTATTACTTCCAGATGGTGCCCAACGTGCTGCTTCAAATAGACTTAACAATACGTCTTCCGATACTTCTTGATTCGAGAAGGAACGAGGGGACCAACGCTCAAGAAACTGTGGATTAATTTCATGATCAGGTTGGCGGTGATCTTCAATTTCATTGGGTAAAGATGTGGACATAAGTTATTCCTCCTTATTGTGGATCTCATCCTAATTTTACCTTATTATAACTTTGATTACGAATTTCTCATTTTTTTGTTATCTTGTATGTCATTGGTGCAATTTGGCAAAGCTAGTTGATATGAACATGATGGACCAAGAAGAGGTGCGAAAACCGTGAAATTCACGAGTCATGATGTCATTATTATTGAAAGAGCTTTAAGAACTGCCATGAAACATGATCGAGAAGAGCACCGGTCGAGAGACTATCAAGAAGTTTTGTTCAAAATGCAAGAGAGTGCCAACCAAGCGCTGTCGGTCACAGCTCAGATCACTAGTGACCATGATGGCCTACGATACGATTATGATGATTCAGCTGATTTGATGTAGACATACGAACGTATATTCTGTAAAATGGAAGAAACGAAATGGGTAAGGAGATTCAGTTTATGAATCCTTTCACAGGTAAGGTTTCTTCAATGATAGAGATGATTGACGGGTTGCGCAAATCGCCTGAAATCATGCAACAAGTTACATACTGGCATACGATACCCCCAAGAGATCCGAAGCTGGCTGATTTTCCAGAAGGATTGCATGAGGGTATTTGTGTTGCGCTTCGACATAAAAACATCGGGCAATTATATACGCATCAGGCGGAATCGTTTCGCCAAGTGACGGCAGGCAATCACGTTGTTACTGTGACTCCGACGGCGTCTGGGAAGACGCTTTGCTACAACCTGCCAGTTCTTCAGAAGATCTTGGAAAACGACGCTTCGCGAGCACTCTATCTATTTCCTACTAAAGCACTGGCACAAGATCAGGTTGCAGAGTTGCAGGAAATGATTGAATTTATGGATGTGGATATTAAGACGCATACGTATGACGGCGACACACCGCCTACAGTTCGGCAAGCGATACGAAACGCAGGACATATTGTTGTCACGAACCCAGATATGCTGCATTCCGCGATTTTGCCGCATCATACCAAATGGGTGAAGCTGTTCGAGAATTTAAACTACATTGTGATTGATGAAGTACATTCCTATCGGGGTGTATTCGGCAGTCATGTCGCGAATGTGATTCGCAGGTTGAAACGGATTTGCCGCTTCTACGGTTCCAATCCGCAATTTATATGTGCTTCGGCGACGATCGATAATCCGAAGGAGCATGCTGAGCGTCTGATCGGTGAAACCGTTGCGTTGATCGATAATAACGGTGCGCCGGCAGGCGAGAAGCACTTTGTATTCTATAACCCGCCTGTTGTGAATCAACAGTTAGGGATTCGTAAAAGTTCCGTCTTGGAAACACGTACGCTAGCAGGCAAGCTGCTGCGGAGTGGGATCCAGACGATTGTGTTTGCCCGCAGCCGCGTGCGTGTGGAGATCTTGCTGACCTATTTGCAAGAGCTCGTGAGTCACGAGCTGGGCAGCAAGTCGATCCGCGGCTATCGCGGCGGATATCTCCCTAAGCTGCGCAGGGAGATTGAAAAAGGTCTACGTAGCGGGGAAATCCGCGGGGTTGTGAGCACGAACGCGCTGGAGCTGGGCATCGACATTGGCCAGCTGCAAGCTTGCGTGCTTAATGGCTATCCCGGCACGATAGCCAGCACTTGGCAGCAGTCCGGGCGTGCCGGACGGCGGCAGGAAACCTCGCTGACGATTCTCGTCGCGAGCAGTAATCCGCTGGATCAGTATTTGATCCAGAATCCGCGCTATTTCTTCGAGCGTCCGCCAGAGCAGGCGCGCATTCATCCAGATAACCTGATCATCCTCGTGGATCATGTGAAGTGTGCGGCCTATGAGCTGCCTTTCGAAGCGAATGAGAAGTTCGGTGAGGAGTCGCTCACCGATGTTCTGGAGTACTTGACTGAAGAGCAGGTGCTGCACCAAGTCAATGATCGCTGGTATTGGATGGAGCAGTCGTTCCCTGCTCATAACATTTCATTGCGCTCTGCGGCGCAAGAGAATTTCATCATTATTGATATGACCAATGGTCATCGCGTGATTGGGGAATGTGATCGTTTCAGTGCGCCAACCTTGATTCATGAAGAAGCTATTTATATCCATGAAGGCATACAATTCCAAGTTGAAAAGTTGGATTATGAAGAGAAGAAAGCGTTCGTGAGGCAAGTAAATGTAGACTACTTCACGGATGCGAGTATGGCTGTACAGCTCAAGGTGCTTCACGTGAATCGGGAAGGTCGTGTTGGCGGTCTACTTCGTCAATTAGGTGAAGTGACTGTTAACGCGCAGCCAACGATTTTCAAGAAAATCCGTTTGCGGACACACGAGAATATCGGCTCGGGGCCGATTCGATTGCCAGAAGAGGAGCTGCATACGAGCTCCTATTGGTTCACTTTCGACGAGGCGATGGCGGCAGGACGATCGGCAAATGACATGCAGCATGCGCTGCTTGGCATCGCTAACGTCCTGGCGCATCTAGCGCCGCTGTATTTGATGTGCGACCCGATGGATATCCGGGTCGTTCCGCAAGTGAAGGCAGTGCATAGCAAGCTGCCGACCGTATTCTTCTACGACCGCTACCCTGGCGGCGTGGGTCTTAGTGATCGGCTGTACGAGGTCCACGGACAGCTGATGGATCAGGCGCGCAGCCTGATCAAGAGCTGCGGTTGCATCAGCGGCTGCCCAGCCTGTGTAGGGCCGATCGAAGAGGTCGGCCTGCTGGGCAAGAAGCTCGCGCTGGAGCTGCTCGCAGAGCTCGATGGCGGTGCCCGATGAGCGGGCTCCGCGAAAGGCTCGGCCGCCTGCGGGGATCCGCAGCGGCTGGGGTAACACCGCCGCCCCCGCCGGAGGCAGGGGGCGAGTGGGCGCAGCTCGGCGCCCATATTGCGACGAGCCCAGCGGGCTCGTTCGTCATGCGGCGCCGCCAGTACGGCGCGGACAGCGTGCACGGCATCTATCGGCTGCGTGAGCTCGCCGATGTGGCTGCGCAGCTGTCCAGCTTTCACGACGGAGACGCCGTCGTCCGGCTCGAAGAGTTGCTMTTCTTCGATACGGAGACTACCGGACTCGGCGTCGGTGCTGGCAACGTGCCGTTCATGGTAGGCATCGGCTACTACACGGGCGAGCTGTTCACGGTTGAACAGCTCATGATACGCAACCCGGCAGAAGAGCATGCGATGCTGGTGTACTTACAAGAACTGTTAGGACGATACACGCATATCGTCTCTTATAACGGCCGTACGTTCGATTGGCCGATTCTCAAGAATCGCTTCGTGCTGAATCGTCTTAAACTAGATGACTCGAAGCTGCTTCAGCTCGATCTTCTCTATGCTTCACGAAGTCTGTGGCGTAATACGCTGCCCTCCTGTCGGTTGAGCAAGGTAGAGGAGAGCAGACTAGGTTTTGAACGCATAGATGATGTGCCAGGATCTATGGCGCCAGCGTTGTACTTTCAATATTTGGCTGAGAAAGACCCTGCTGTTCTTCAGGGCGTGTTTATTCATAACGAGCACGATATCGTGACATTGGCCGCGTTGACGATCCATTTTGGCAAGCTACTGCGTCCAGATGAGAATGATCTCGATCTCATTTCTAATCCTAATCCAGAGCTCATTTCCAACCTTGACTCCGAAGAACTTTTTCGGACCGGACTTTGGCTCGACAAAATGGCAAGGCCTACCAAGGCGGAGCAATATTTCAATGTTTTATTCGAGAAACTAATGAATAACGAGTCTGCTGCCCAGTCAGCTGAACAAGAAACAGTCTTGCTACAATTAGCAGGCTACTATAAGAAAATTGGTCAATATAACCTGGCGATCGAGCTATGGAAGCAGGCTATTTTACTTAAACCTGCAAGCATTTCGTTGCAGCTAGAACCGTATTTAGAGCTTGCGATGTACTATGAACACCGTGAGAAGGACTTGGGTCAAGCCGTCTTTTATGCAGAGGAAGCGTGGGCGAGGCTTTGGCGGCGACGTGCGCTTCATCGAGGTGATCGGAAGATTAATGAGATTGAAGAAGCCTGGGAAAAGCGGATTGCACGTCTGAAGCAGAAAATGCGAAAGAAAGAGATGAGTTTACGAGCGCTAGCAGATTCGTATCCATCATCTTCAGATAAAATGGTAATAACAAAAAGAAGCAAAAAGGCACCAAAACCCACTTACGTGAGCGAAGGATTAATTTAATGAATAGTCATCTAGTCATCACATCTCATCCATTCTCCCTAGGGTTCGCGTTTACACAATCCGCCAATTGGTTATACAAGGTATAAAAATGGCAAGGAGTGATTCTCGTGCCTGAGCTTCCGGAAATGGAAACGTATCGTCAGCAGTTGACACGATTTATCATAGGAGTACCGATTACAGGAGTCGATGTGACACGTCCGAAGTCGTTGAATGTAGATCCTGAAGAATTTACGGGGAAGCTTATTGGTAATCGGATTGTGCGGATTGAGCGCAGAGCCAAACACCTACTGTTTCATTTGGCCACAGGTGAGATACTGCTTTTGCATCTCATGCTTGGCGGATGGATATTCTTTGGTACCCAAGAAGAGAAGCCAGATCGAACGATTCAAGTGGAGATTCATTTCGGGATCAAGAGTCTGTCCTTTATTGGATTGCGTTTGGGTTACTTGCATCTTCATACACCAGAGGTAACCTATAAGCTCTTACAAAAGCTTGGACCAGAACCGCTCGAGCTTAACTTCGTACAATTTCGAAACGTAATGCGGCCTAAGCGGGGAAATCTTAAAGTAACGTTTGTGGATCAAACCTTTCTTTCTGGTATAGGGAATTGTTACTCGGATGAAATTTGTTTTGAAGCGGGTATTCTCCCTTTGCGGAAGATATCCTCTCTTACCGAAATTGATCAACAACAGCTCTTCCAAGCTATGCAGACTTTGCTTCGTGAAGCGATTGCGGTCGGTGGCTATATGGAAGAACCTCTTTTCGTGGGAGATCGTCTAACAGGACAATATAATCCGAAATGTCGTGTCTATGATCGTAAAGATGAGCCCTGTTTGCGATGTGGGAATCCTATCATTCAAACGGAAGTCTCAAGCCGTAAATGTTTTTATTGTGCCCATTGCCAGAAGTGAAAGGTCGGATTGAACATGTTTATCGGCGCCCATGTAAAAACGCGAGGCGGTTATTTGAATGCAGCCAAAACCGCCATTTCAATTGGTGCAAAAGCCTTTCAATATTTTCCGATGAATCCGCGGAGTTTGGCTACGAAAGTTATCAATCTTAATGACGCGAACGCATGTGCTCAATTATGTGAGGAACATGGCATTCTCTCCATCGGACATGCTCCGTATGCTTTAAATCCCGCAGCAGATGAGCCTGAACGTGAGATCATGGTTAACTTGCTAAAAAATGGCTTGGACATTACAAATGCCTGCGGTTCCGTTGGACTTGTGGTGCATTTTGGTAAATACACGGGAAAAGACCCGTTACAAGGTTACAAAAATATAATACAATGTTTGAATAGTGCTTCGGAGGGTTACACGGGAGCTTCTTTCATATTGCTTGAAAATCAAGCAGGTGAAGGTTCCCAACTGGGTCTGACTTTTGAAGAAATGGTGCAAGTTCGTAAGCTATGCGATTCACCTGAGAAAATTGGCTTTTGCTTAGATACGTGTCATGCTTTTGCTAGTCGACTTTGGCAAGGGACGGATTGGGCAGAACTGGAGTCGAAGGGAGATCAGCTAGATTATCTACCTCATCTGAAAGCTATTCATTTGAATGATTCGGTGTATCCAATGGGATCGCGCCGTGATCGGCACGCCAACATTGGAGCGGGTCATATTGGTATTTCGAATTTTCAAAGCCTATTACACTCCCCCTATTTACGAGACATTCCAATTGTACTTGAGACAGGTACCGGGCGTGATGGCACGCATCGGGAAGAGATTGCGTTCGTAAATTCGTTATTGGAAAGGAAATGTGAGGATGATTCATGTATACTTAGATGATTCGCGTCCTTGTCCCCAGGGATTTGTTTTGGCCAAAGATGCGCAAGAATGTATTGTATTGCTTCAGGAATGTGAAGTAGACATCTTATCTCTGGATCATGATTTGGGTTGGATGTCGAAGCAAACGGGCATGGATGTTGTCATTTGGTTGACCCAGCAGCGTAAATTTCCAAGAACGATTTATATTCATACCTCTAGTCCTTCCACATGCACGCAGATGTATCAGATGCTTGATGCTGTCAAGCCAGATGAAATGGGGCTTTACGCGCATCGTATGCCTGATGAAGTATTGATGAGGGTTGCACAAAAAGACTATCCAAGTAAACCGTAATGTGAAAGGAAACGAACTTATGATCCATTTATCCGGTATTCATTTTATACGTGGAGAACGCCATATTTTAAACGATGTGAATGTACATATCGAATCCGGTGAACACTGGGTATTGCTGGGCCGAAATGGCTCTGGCAAAACAACGCTGCTTGAAATGATGAATGGCTATGAATTTCCAAGCCGTGGCACAGTCGATGTGCTCGGAAACCGGTACGGTCAATGTGATGTACGGGAAGTTCGCAAGAAGATCGGTTATATTTCTCAATCTCTTTTCGAAAAATTAAGCTTAATTGATCCAGTCCTTGAGGTCGTTGCAACAGGTGAGTACGCTTATCTGAGGTTCTACCAAGAAATTCCACAGGAAGTGAAAGACCGAGCACTGGAGATGCTTACTCGTGTACGCATTCCACATCTGGCAGATCAGCCTCTGGGAAGCCTTTCACAAGGGGAACGTAAGAAGGTCATGCTTGCACGATCCTTGATGAGTAAGCCAGCGATCCTCGTTATGGATGAGCCTGCTGCGGGCTTGGATTTGTTTGAGCGCGAGCGGTTCTTATCTGACGTAAATGAGCTTAGTAAACAGGATGTAACGGTTGTATATGTCACCCACCATATCGAAGAAATCATGCCTTTATTTACGCATGTTGCGATAATTGAGCAAGGTGAATTAATTGCCTCCGGACGCAAGGAAGATGTATTGACACCTGAGAATATTCATAAGGCTTTCGGAATTCATGTTGCCTTGGAATGGTTCCAAGATCGCCCATGGATCAAGGTTATTGCGGACAAATAGGCTTATTTAGTAAGTTAGCCTAAAAAGAATGTAGATTACTAAAAGGATGCGGCTATGACACAATTAACGACCTATATTGGAACCTCGAATCATGGGTTCGCACAATATGCGCAAGACGAACTTCGGAAGTTATTTCCACTCACCAAATTTACTTTACTGGTACCGACAGAAGTGTTCTATTTCCAGGTGCCTGAAGATACGACAGATGTCATTTCTACCATGCAAGAGAATGAACCTATCTTTCTACGACATGTTCAACCTGTTCATCAAGAATGGGAGCTTAGCCGTACGGATGCTGACATTGCGCATTTGACAGCTTGGCTTCGTGAAGCTTATGCCACTGGTTTATTTGGTTACGGAGAGAAAATTGCCACGCAAATTCGGAAGGAAGAGCGGGCAGATGTTCCTTATGCACCTTTTGCTATTAAGGCAGCCATAGATGAAATCCTCACTGCTGAATGTGGTGGCGAACCTGTTGTTCGTTATGCGGATCATATTATATCGGTGTACATAAGCGCCAAAAAGGTCTATATCGGTATTTCAAAACCAAGTGATAACTTATCAGATTGGTCAGGTGGTGCGATCCGTTTCATGAAAGAAGAGGATCAAATTTCACGTGCCAAATTTAAGCTTTTGGAAGCTGAGCAACGGTTCGGGATTGATTTCAGTATCGCTCGTAAAGCGATTGATATTGGAGCTGCGCCTGGCGGATGGACGTCTTTGCTGCTAGAGCGCGGTTTGAAAGTTACGGCGATCGACCCGGCTGCGATGAACCCACGTCTACTAGGCAATCCATTGCTGACGTTCCTGAAGAAAAATGCGAATGATGTGAAGCTGCGTGAGAATGAGTTTGATTTACTAGTCTGTGATATGAGCTGGGATCCGCGGCAGATGGGACATCTTGTGTCGGATTTGCTTTTCTCTCTGCAAAGTGGCGGAACAGCCATCATTACCGTGAAGCTTATGCATAAAAAACCGTTCCAAACGGTTCGCGATATTCTGCGCATTTTCGAAGACTCACTTTTCCTCTTGAAGGCGAAGCAGTTGTTTCATAATCGGGAAGAATTGACACTTTATTTGCAAAAAATATAAAAACGGAAAAATAGCTAGATTTTCCAATAGCCCTCCCTTATAATCAAGAGCAATATAACTTGGATATAAGAGGGGGTTTTTACTAATTGTGAAGCCTAGACCACAGTGGCAAGGGTCAATTGTAGGAGGGAGATACGAACTCGTGTCCATGCTTGGACAAGGCGGCATGAGCCAGGTATATCTCGCTAGGGATAAGAAATTAAAGGGCAAGCGCTGGGCAGTGAAAGAGGTTGAGTGCGTAGGTTCCGATGAGACTGCTTTCTTGGAAGAAGCGGAAATGCTCGCCAAGCTAGGGCATGCACAGCTCCCGCAGTTAGTGGATTATTTTATTACCGAGGGTGGATATGGATATCTGGTTATGGACTATATCGAGGGTCCAACACTACAGGATTTATTCGAAAAAAGCCAACGTGAACTTCCAATTAAGCTAATCGTTCAAATTGCCTTTCAGTTACTTGATATTTTCCACTACTTACACACACTTCAGCCCCGACCCATCATATACCGCGATCTTAAGCCGTCCAACGTCATGATTAACCAACATAATCAAGTCCGATTAATTGATTTTGGAGTAGCTAGACAATTTAAACAAGGACAAACTTCCGATACCATGCAGATGGGAACGATCGGGTTCGCTGCTCCGGAACAATATCTAGGGCTGCAAACAGACGCCCGAACGGATCTTTATACACTTGGTTCTATGTTATATTATTTGTTGTCAGGCGGTCACTATGTATATAGCAAGGCCAAGCCTCTGGAACTACGGCATGATGAGATCCCTGAAACTTTGCGCAAAACAATTCATTTTCTCCTGCAAGATCAACCTCAGAACCGCTGTCAAACCGCCATGGAAGTGAAGCTAAGACTTCGTTCCTTAACCCCTGAAGCCGATCAACTTGTTATCGAATCTGGGCTCCAAGTCACCTCACAACAATCAAATACGTCCGATAAATTAATCGTCATTGGCGGATTATTTGCAGGTGTCGGTGCGACTTTCACAGCTATTACACTAGCCAGATTATTGCATGCTCTCCAAATCCCCAACGCGCTTGTTGAACAGCCGACGATTGAACCTGATTTATATATGTTATTGTATGGAGATCGCCATGCACCAAGCCCCTATATGTTTCCCTCTGATCACATATGTGACGCATCTTCTACTTTCACTACACCATGGATCAATGGTTTTACTACTTGGGCACCCATTAATCCTGATGGTTTTCAAGGTAATTGGCAGGCCTCTCATGCATTCAAGCTTCTGCACATGCTCAAAAAGCCGATCATCCTATGGGATGTATCGACTGAGTGGGAGCATCCTGCTGTACAGGAACTTTGTTATAGTGCAGATGAAATAATCGTTATTGTAGATAGTTTGCCTGGCAAATGTGATCGCCCACGTTCGCGCCAGCGAATAGCGCAATTCACATCTTACCAGCAGCGAGGAAAGAAAGTGCATTACATCGCGAATGGTGCTTTGCCATCGCATTATCGATTGGAGTGGCAGGACTCATTTCCAACTAAACCATTATGTACCATGCCCTTAATTGCAAGATCCGAAGTCGTGCAAGCTGTGTGGAAAGGTGATTGTATTCAAGATCAGCCGCAGTATTTGGACGTTTTTTACGAAGCATTGAAACCATTCCTCAGCGAGATTGTCCCGGACGAAAGCCTCAATCAATTCGCTCTACAACCCAAAAAATCGATATTTTCCCGTTTCAATAAGCGCGGTTAGTGTTTTTATTTAACTGATAAATTGTCCAAGCTAGTAGGGTAGCGAAACAAGACCATAGTAAATAAGGAACCAATAGCCAAGCAGCTAGCTTGGAATAAGGAATTGTTGCGTATATTAATAAAAACGTGGTGATAGCAACAATAGCAGAGTCAAGGAAAGCATGACGTAAGTTTTTTAATTTGAATTCAAAAAAAGTGAAGGCTTGGTTAGCCAGGTAATTTACCATTAATATCAAAACATAGCTGCCCCCCGCTTCTTGAAAGCCATCGGTTTTCGTGTAAACAATGGCGACAGATGCAGAAATTAATGCATATAAGATCGCCCAAGCAATTCCGAATAACTTAGCTGGTGGATTCCAGCTTGGTTTTTTCAGAGAGTTATAATAGGTCAGATCTGTTGGGAACAGTACGCCTGAAATCGAAAATAGTGAATAGGTAATCAAGAACACAATGATAAACGTAAACACATGCAAACACCTCCTATTTATTTCAGCTTGTATTACTATATTACACGCTTGGGATAAGTTATAACCAAATCCAGCCAAAAGTATGATATGATGAGTCATATTTTGYATGAGATAAAGAGGGGGAAACAGACATGGAGCAACGATTTTCCAGAGAATCTAGATGTTTCAAAACATCACGTATTTTTCCAACTGATGTAAATAACCATAATACGCTTTTTGGTGGAAAATTGATGTCTTATATCGATGACATTGCTTCCATAGCGGCTCATAAGCATTGTCGGAGGTCAGTTGTGACGGCATCAACGGATTCTGTTGACTTTTTGTCACCGATTCATACGTCGGACTCCGTCTGTTTAGAGTCTTTCGTGACCTGGACAGGTAAAAGCTCGATGGAGGTATTCGTTAAGGTCGTTACCGAGGATCTGAAGTCTGGGGAGAGAAAAATTGCAGCCACCTCTTTCCTAACTTTTGTCGCTTTAGATGAAAATAAGGTGCCAGTGGAAGTGCCAGATGTCATTCCCGAAACGGAAGAAGAGAAGAAACTCCACGAATCCGCTCCACACCGCGCTGAGATGAGACGTATTCGCCGCGTGGAAAGTAAGAAGCTGGCTAGTTTCTTCACGATGAAATATCCTTGGGAATAAGGGATTGATTTATTAGGGGAATGTGGTACAATTTGGGTAATTGAAAGTCGGACAAGCGGAAGCACCGCTGATCGTAGAGGAATAATCTCTATTGTCAGCGCGTGCTTTTTTTGTTTTTCCGAAGCAGACAGGAGGGGGAATATGAGGGCGGAAACGATAACGCGAATAGCCATCGTGCTCGCTGTTATGGGTTGTGTACTCATTGGCAATGGTATGTACGCGAAATTTGCTGGATAGCGAATGTTTGTGAGAGGGGTGCTGCAATGAAGAAGCTTCAATTGTTTGTCTTAGATGACGACATGATTTATGCCGAACGGTTAGCCATATTCATCCGAGCGACGGAGTTCGCTGAACGTATGCAAGTAAAGCTTTTTTCGCAAGTTGAGCTCCTACTGCAGGTGTTAGAGGAACCTAACCTTAGTGGTGTGCTATTAATATCTGATGCTTTTTATCCGTTATTGCAGCATCATCGTACGTCATTAAGTAAAATTTTTTTGAGTCAACATATCAGAAATTCCGATTCGCCTCAAACTGTCCATCCTTTCTTATTCCGCTTTCAACCACTTCACGATTTGATCTCACACATTCATGTCATATACACGGATAGATCTCCATCCGGTTCTGGTCGAACACAAGTTAATCGCACACGTGTGATATCTGTGTATAGCAGCAGTGGCAATGCCGGTAAATCGATAACAGCTGTTCATATGGCGAAACAGTTGGCATTTCGTGGGGAACGTGTCTTGTATCTGAGCTTGGAGTCCATTAGTGTTGCTTCTCAGTGGTTGCAGGGAGAATCGGGTCGATTATCACAGCTCCTTTATTATTTGAAAGATTCATCGGAATCGATCGGACCTAAGTTGGCGCTTTTGAAATCACATGATGCCACTCGAAGGTTCGATTATTTAACACCACTTGAGCAAATGCGGGAGATGCAAGAAATGAGTGGTGAGCACGTAAAAAAACTCATTGCGTCCATAGTTGGCCTGTCCGTCTACGATACCCTCATCCTGGATCTTGAAACGTCCGTTCATCCCAGAATCGTCAAGAGTTTAGAGCTTAGCGATGCGATCATTTGGCTAATCCGAGATGATTGGAAGGATGCTTTCCGAACCAAAACACTATTAAAACAAATGTGTGCATATCCTCAAATCCACTTTGTCATGACGAGTTTTAGGGGGACTCAAACCAATTCATATGATTTTCTAGGTAAAGAAATAACATTCAAACTTCCCTATATTCCTGATTGGAAGGTGATGAGTTCAGCAGAACAAGTCTGGCAATCGGATATATTTTCAGAACAGGTGTATGTCATGTTGCAAGCTGTAAGCAATGAGACTGAGGGAAATTCTAAGGAAGGAGCGCATTCTTATCTTGAATCAAGCGCTGTTTAACGAATTAAAGCAGGAGATTAAAGAAAATCTCGATCTCACACATGAGGTTAGTGATGCACAGTTATTGGGGCACATCGAAGAAACCATTTTTCGCGCTGCAAGTGCGCATAGCTGGACTTCAAGTGATATGCACATCGGTGTTAAGCGTATTTTCGATAGCTTTAGGGGGTTAGATATTCTCCAACCGTTAATCGACGATCCATCGGTGACAGAGATCATGGTTAATGGTCATAGCTGTATTTTCTTCGAACGGATGGGTGCAGTTGAACGTTACCCATATGAGCTAGAAAGCTCAGAGAAGCTTGAAGACTTAATCCAAATGATTGTTTCCAAGGTGAATCGGATTGTTAATCAAGCGACTCCAATTGTGGATGCAAGGTTAAAAGACGGTTCGCGTGTAAATATCGTGCTTCCACCAGCCTCTCTTAGTGGTCCAACCTTAACGATCCGAAAGTTTCCTGCAAAGCCATTGGATATGTCGGATTTGATTCGTATGGAAAGTATTTCTGGTGAAGCGGCGGAGATGCTTCGGATCATGGTTGAATCGGGGTTTAATATATTCGTTGGCGGTGGAACGGGGTCTGGTAAAACGACGTTTCTCAATGCTTTGAGTGCTTGGATTCCTGAACATGAACGAGTAATTACAATCGAAGACTCAGCTGAACTTCAGATCCAAACTGTACCTAATTTAGTACGATTGGAAACGAGAAATGCGAATACGGAAGGGAAGGGAGCGATCACGATGCGAGAATTAATTCGATCTTCCCTGCGGATGCGTCCTAATCGCATTATTGTAGGTGAAGTACGTGGAGCTGAAGCTTTAGATATGCTTGCTGCAATGAACACTGGGCATGATGGTAGCTTAAGTACCGGGCATGCGAACACCTCGCAGGATATGCTCAGTAGACTGGAGACGATGGTACTCAGTGCGGCTCCACTTCCCATTGAAGTCATACGTAAGCAGATCGCCTCAGCACTTGATGTCATTGTACATATTTCCAGGATGAGGGATCGATCACGCAAAGTGACCGAGATTCATCAAGTTGTTGGCATGGAGGATGGGGAAGTTCAGCTGCAACCGCTGTTTCTCTTCGAGGAGAGCGGAGAGTCGCCAGATGGGAAGCTTCTTGGAACACTCCGATATACGGGTCAGACACTTGCTAATAAGTACAAACTTCAAATGGCAGGTAAGCAACTGCCTAGTTGGTTTATTTGCAGTGTAGGAGGTGATGTGGGATGAGTGTGTGGTTGATGCTCATTTTCATGGGTGGCACGAGTTGGCTTCTATTACTATTTCTTGAAAGACGAAAATCGCCTCGTAAAGAAAGCGAGAGCCCCCAAACACACAAGTCACCGCCAATCCTCCCGGTTGTATTCATCGATTATAACGAGTATCACTTGTCCTCCAAAGAGAGAATAGCAGCCATAATCATGCTAGGTTTACCAGCATTCATGATCGGTTATATTTTCTACCAAAATGTTATCCTCGCCGCCGCTTTAGCATCTACGGGTTTTCTGTTTCCTCGCTATCGTCGGCAGCAATTAATTCAAAAACGAAAGAATATGCTTTATGTACAATTTAAGCAGGCTCTCAGCTGTCTTTCTTCCTCTATGACGGTGGGGAAATCCATTGAATCGGCATTTCGAGAGGCATGGGAGGATCTGAAGCTGCTTTATCCTGATCCAGCTTGTTTGATCGTCGTTGAGTTTGGCTTGATTTGCCGTAAGGTCGAAAACGGTGAACCGATTGAAACAGCACTTAGACATTTTGCAGATCGCAGTCATTTGGAAGATATTCTGAGCTTTTCTGATGTTTTTCTGACCTGTAAACGTACAGGAGGCAATCTAGTTGAGGTGATGAAACGTACAGCAACGGTCATTTCCGAGAAGTTAGACATAACCCAGGAAATTTCAGTCATGGTCGCTCAAAAACGTTTTGAATCGAGAGTACTTGTTGTTGCTCCCATCCTCATTGTTGCTGTATTGGCGTTTTCCTCGCCTGATTATATGGTTCCCCTATATCGTGGGAGCGGGATTCTCATCATGACTGTCTGCTTGTTATTTCTTGGCGCTTGTTATGTACTCACTCAAAAAATAATGAATATCAAGGTGTAGGATGTGGATATGGTTATTTGGCTTAGCGCAAATTGCGTTTTGTATGTCACTACAGGTGATCGGAAGGAAGAAATACGGTAGTCAGCTTCAGATACAAACGTACCCCTTTCGGATGAAAATGCTCTTACCGACTAGCTATTATGTGATTGATAAGCTCCAATTGTTAGAGAGGTTCCCCGATTTCACTTCAAAAATCCATCATAAATGTATGACCTTGTATGGAAGAAGCTTATCTTCGCAAGGCAGTAAATGGTTCATGGCAGAACTTATTTCCGCTGGCATGGTGTGCCTATTCGTCGTTACTGTACTTGCCATTCTAGCAGGTGAAGATAGTTCGTTGCTTGCTTTTGGTGTGGTTGCTGCAATAGCGACACCCGTGATGATGGTTCGTGATTTGGACAGCAAAATACGTAAAAAACAGCAAAGGATGATCCTTGAGCTGCCTGAATTTTTGAGTACAATCGTGCTTTTAGTAAATGCTGGAGAGACTGTCAACCGTGCTTGGATACGTTGTGTTCAAGCAAAGCCAAATATGTCGGATTCCCCGCTTTACAAAGAGCTGCATGTAGCTGTGCATGAGCTGGAGATGAACATCTCCTTCACGAAAGTATTAGAGGACTTTAGTAAACGCTGCGCGTTACATGAAGTGTCATTATTTGCATCAACGTTAGGTTTGAACTATAGAAGAGGCGGCAATGACTTTGCTGTTTCACTGCATTCTCTTTCGCTGGAGCTGTGGCAGCGGAGAAAGAGTGTATCGCGGACATTAGGGGAGGAAGCATCTTCTAAGCTTGTATTCCCAATGGTATTAATTTTTGTTGTGGTGATGGTGATTGTTGCTGCACCTGCGATACTCATGATGAACCAATAGGAGAGGAATGTTGAAATGAATACAATACTTGAAACATTTAAGCGTGTATGGAAAGAGGAAGAAGGACTAGGCACATTAGAAATTTTATTGATTGTAGCAGTGTTGGTTGCGATAGCGATTATTTTCAGAAAGTGGATTGTTTCATGGTTTCAGAAGTTGATCGGTGATGCCAACTCCGACCTGAAGGATAACAGTGCGGTTGCCCCCTGTGCGCCGAGCCCGACCACGAGTTGTGCGCCGTAGTCGACTTCGTCAGTTCATTAACAATGACCTGGGTACCTTTACGTTAGAAGCCTCGCTGGTATTTCCGGTGATTTTAATTTGCACAGTGACATTGTTGTTTGTAGGCATGTTTGCCTATCAAAATGTCTACATAGGGCAACTAGCTCGTTCCGCAGCTGAAAAGTTAGCATTTACTTGGACGAACAGCTATAAAGAGATAAGTACAGGAAGTTATCATCCGCAGGAAACGGACGGCTTGTATTGGCGTCTGACGCAAGACAATGTAAGCGACTTATTTGGCTTGTTACAAGGTAACTCAGGGGCTAGTGTCATACTTCCCACCAATCAAGCTAAGAGTTTAGTCGAGAAAAAACTGGCCAAAGCCGGGGGATTACTTCCGGATGGCGTTACTGGCACAGCGTCATATACGAATTATTTAGTAGATCATCGCGTTGAGGTAACTGTGAACAAGTCTTTTATCACGCCTTCAATACTTAATCGGTGGATGCATGCAACGAAAACGGAAAGTAAAGCTGTCGTACATGTTATTGATTCTATAGAGTTGATCAGAACCACAGATCTGACACGCACCTATTTGCCAACTTTAGTAGGTCGGATATCTTCCGAGAAAGCGAAAGCGGCACTTGTAGATCCGGTCAAAAGCGATTTGTCTGGGCCAAGCGTCACTATTCAATCTGAACGTCAGGCATCTTCCTACTTAAGGTCACTTGTGGGAGGGACAGAGGTTGTGCGGACGACTGCGTCTGGTAAAAGCAGAAAAATTGATGCTTTAGACGCAAGAGGCATTGGTCATCAAGCCTTTTATAGTATGACGGAAGCTCAGCTACKCACTGAGCAACTCCCGAAGGATGTTGAACTGCTCCAGCATGATCCAACTGTGAGAGGCATCGTTTGGCATTTTTTTAAGAAGGATGCCAGCGGCAAAGGGATGCCCACAGACTCTTTTCGCAAAGAACTCGAACGTAAAGGKATCGTAGTCGTTATTCATAATTAGAAAGAGGGGAGCTATTGAAAAGATTCTTACAAGCAGAAAACGGCACAGTATCCGTCTATTTGATTCTTGTTATTGTGCCGATTTTTTTATTTCAAGCGGTACTCATTGATTTCGCAAGAATAAAAGTAGCGGAGAAAGAAACGGAATCTGCCTTACATGCAGCTGCACGATCAGTAATGTCCTCCTTTGATCTCGAGCTGCAGAAGAGAGGGCTTTATGGCATGGGTCTCTCTTACGAGGCGTCAGAAAAATTACTTAACGATGTTTTTATCCAAAACTTATCGGGCGGAGTCTCCGCGAATGCTTTTCACTTTATTAATACCAAAGCTGTCGATGGAGCGCTGCGTGTCACACCTGTGTATACACTGGCTAGTCATGTCATATTTGAGGGGCAGCTCTTAGAGGATATGAAATTAAAAGCACCGATTGAATACACGCTCGAAATTGTTGACAAGTTTCAAAAGAGCGGCGTCCGTGAGCCTTTTCAGATGGGTTCGCAATTTGCCAAGGAAGCGTCAGAACTTGAAAAGTTGATCGAACAACGCGAAGACTCACTAGATGATGCATGGAGGAGCGCGGAGGAGCTCTTTGCCAGAACTACTGAATTTCATAGTTATTATAGAACCAGAGTTGCTGAATTGGACAAATTAGCTGCTGAAATCGGCCTTCATACAGTTGACGAAGTTCGCAGCGAAATCAGTCAAGTTCAAGAGAATTTGCGTTCACTTACAGCGAGCATAAGGAATATGGATCTTTCATTAGCATCACTTGTACAAGCAGGTCCTGAAGCTGCAGCAAGTATCCGATCACTTGCCGAAGCCAAAAGCAGGCTTGAGGAGCAGGCTGGAATGCTTTCGCAAAAGTTAAATGAGCTGGAAACTTTAGTTCAGAAAATTATGACTTACACAGCTCTTGTCATCTCTACGAAACTTGAGGTGGCTGCAGATGAAAAAGTGATTCAACAACTCCAGCAGGTGATTGAGCCAATCTTGCGACAAGCCAAACAGAAAAATGACGAGATACGCTCAAAACTGACAGGAGTCTCGGGTTCATCTGCGCAGGGAAAAACAACTGCTTATGATGTATTTAAACATGTGTCATTAATTGGGGATGATTATTTTTACCAATATCAAACGTCAATCGCAGCAATCGCTGCTCTATTTACATCATTTCGTTCTGCTGTCGAGGGTGTCATTGTGTATACTTCCGTACATACAAGTGAGGTTAATCGAGCTAACGACAGCTACTTAGCAGTCGCAAATGATTTTCATGCCAAACAAAGTCTGTTAGAAAAATCCAGAATGAATACAAATGAAGCTACAACGACGAATAAGCAGACACAAAAGAATAAAATCCAAGCCATTATGGATAAGGCCAAGCAAGCTATAGGTGGTTGCAGCCCGACGAGTACGCAGTCTAGTGATTCGGTTTCTTATAATAAGCTCCAAGGTGAATCAGGTTACTATCAGAAATACCGTCAAGCGAATGCGCAAGATACAATGATCGGGAACGATGTCGCCTATGATATGGAGAAAGCAGAACCTGCTAGCATGAGGGCAATGGATATGCTTGGCGTATTAAATAACGCGGCGGAAGTTCTCCGAGATGAACTTTACGTAAATGAATATGCGCTAACGAAATTTAACTTCCGAACCTATGGATTAGAGAAAGATCCAAATGGTAACCCGAAATTGTCGAATGAGCTAGTTGATCCTGGGACACACGCTTTAGTAAATCAAGAGGTTGAATATTTGTTGTATGGTTTCTCTTCCTGCGCGGCTAATATGTCTTCGGCCTATGCAGAAATGTTTTCTTTACGCTTAGCGATTCGTACTGTTGAAGCGCTATTAGATCCTAAAAAAGAACTTCTCCAAATAGGCTCCCCGTTACTCGTTTTTCTGGCTGCCGCGGCTCAAGGTGCAGCAGAGGCATTCGTCGACATGAACGTTTTGGTGAAAGGAGATGCTGTTGAATTATCGTCAAAGCTCATCTCATCAGCACTCAAATTGACGTATAAAGATTATCTCCGTTTATTTCTTATGTTGCATAGCAACAACTCCAAGCTGATGTCCCGAATGCAGGCACTGCACGAATTAGAGACGGGGAAAGATCTCAATCAACTAACCACCTATATCCAAGCAAATGCTACGAGTGAAATAAGGCTTTGGTTTATTCCTCAAGTCATGAAGTTGCTGGATGGGACAGGACTCTTAGGGTGTAAAGTTGTTGGAACACAATGTCAAATGAATCGCGCTGCCGTCGTTTCGTATTGAGGAAGGAGATATGGATTTGCTTCTCAAATTGCACAAAGAGCAAGAAGGCGGCATCGTCCTGGAGGCTTCGCTTATTCTGCCATTGTTTCTTGCTTTCGTAGTAGGTCTTGTTCTTTTCATTCAAATTGCTTTGGTGGAAATGGCGTTGCAGGCCGGCGTATCCGAGGCAACGAAGTCCATTGCAGGTCAACTGTACCCCGTGAGGATACTAGTTCAAGAAGCCCAATCGAAATATGATCAAAGTCGTGCCGCGGAGATGCTTAACGCTGTCGTTGATCAAGTCCAATCGGCAAGGAACCACGTAATGAGTACAGAGGATATCGCTGATGAATACGCGGCTTACATACCAGATTCGCTGTTAGCGCTCGTACGCTGGGAAAAAGAGAAGCGAGAGTTAGGCGAAGGTATGGCACAAGAAGAGTTGACTGGATTTTATAATACGCACGTTATGCCGCGGATGCTGGCTGTCTTTACACCAATTGTGTTCGCATTTTGTGATGCAAAGATCGTTGATAAGAGGAATTTTAAAGTTATCTCCGTAACGATACCGAGTTTGAAACAAGACGGAGAGGCGTTTTTTGGAATTGAAGCTCAACTGATCTATAAATTGCCTATCCCTATTATGAGCCAGACGATTGTTTTGAAAAAAAGGGCTTATGAGCGGGCTTGGGTAGGAGCTTAATTGGAAGGGAGGAGTATCCTTATTCTTGTATGTCTTGGTTTATTTATTATTTTTATCACGGTGGCTTTAATCATTGATGTGCGTTATTCAAAGCTCCCCAATAAGTTGACTTTGAGTGGAACGATATTCGGATTATCGTTCCACTCATGGTCAGAAGGCTGGGATGGGTTGCTTTTTTCCCTCATTGGTGCATGTACAGGTTTTCTAATTGTATTTGTATTGTATGTAATTGGTGCTTTGGGAGCTGGTGATGTCAAACTTTTCGCTGCTATCGGAGCAATAATGGGTGTTATGTTTGTTATGCAAACACTTGTTTATGCGATTTTATGGGCAGGTTTAATCGGACTATTCCTTCTACTTATTCAAAGAAAAATAAGAACAACGAGTCGTAAGCTTGCAGGTTGGTTGTTCTCTATATTGGCGCTCAAAAAGTTTGAATCTTTTTTTGAACTTAAGCAACAAAAAAACATCAAATTCCCCTTTATGTACGCGGTTTTTCCAGCTGTTGCTGTTACGATTTACTATTCTTTGCTTTGAATGAGGTGTTAGTATGACACAAGAAGTATTCGGACTTCGTTATGAATTTGTTTATCGACATGGACACCTTATGGAGTTGTTCAAGGAAGGAGGTCTAGAAGCAAGTGAGCTTTCGAATTTGCAGGTGCGCATGTTAGAAGCCAATCAAGTTCCGAGGCTGCTGCCTCTCGACATTCATGAGGTGGATTCAAACATTCGACTACTGTATAGATTGTCCTCCAAACGAATGCTGTCACATGTTTTGAAGGTAGAGCATCTCTCGATCCGTTTACTTGCCAAGTTGATGTACGCGATCGTTTGTACACTGGATGAAAGCAAAAATTATATGCTGAGTGAAATGAATTTCGTATTGAAAGAAAATTTTATTTTCATAGGACAAGATTGGTCGGATGTTTACCTAACGTATGCGCCACTAGATATAGCTCATGATGTCGATGAGAGCTTTCCTGCGATAGATGCACTTCTCCATAAGCTTATTTTACATCTTGGTGAAGAGGAACAGGTTCAACTACAAGCGTGGATGCGAACACATGTAGCTAGAAAAAGTTTTCACGCCTATAAGGAAGCGTTATTAAAGTTGATGGACGAGCCGATTCTTACACGAGAAACAATTGCTGCACCACATTCCGAGCCTATCGAATCCCCATTACCAGAACTAGGATTACCCAAAGCACATTGGAACCGTGATGAAGCGAAACACATCCAACCAAAAACTGAAAATTCCATCTTGTCTAAACGGGAACTGATCCCACTATCCTTCATTCCTCTAAAACAACAGGGGCGATGGATGACAATAGCTCTTATCATCATTCTATTTGCTTTTCTGTGGCAGCAATATTTGGCTCACCCTGGGGCGAGCTTGCTGCAAATAATGGCTGGAATCACGCTGTTAACAGGCGATGTGGGCTTCGTTCTACTATTCTTAGGTCGTCCTGATTTCTCTAGTCGAAAAATTCAAAATCAGAAAAGTTCCTCCATCGCTCATAACATATATAATCCCGATAAGGAAGTCATGCGTGATGACGCTTCGAGTGAGGCGACGGATCCACTGGATATCCAACACTACTATCAAAATCTTTCCTTACATACAACCTTGCTCAGTCCGTCACATTCGAATGCAACTGTATTTCTTGGGAAATCTCCCAAGCGTGATCAAGTTGGTCCACGATTGGAGATTCAAATTGAAGGAGTTAGCCAAACGGTTTCTATTAAAAGTGAGGTATTTACAATTGGAAGGGGGGATTCAAGCAGCAGAGTCGATTATGTAGTGGAAGATGTAGGTGTTTCCAGAATCCATGCGGAAATTGTTCAAACTAGCAACGGCTTTCAACTTCGAGATGCTGGCTCTACGAATGGCACGTTTCTGAATGAATTCCCTCTCGTTACCTATCAAGGATATCCGTTAAAAGATGGGGATATTGTGCGAATTATTCGACAAGAACTGACTTTTCGGCTCTAATACAAATAGTTCTACTTCCTGTCTGCCCTTAGCAGTGGTATAATAAGAAGTCGCGAGTAAAATACGTGATTATCTTAAAATATAGAATCTATATGTTTCACATAATAAGTCGGCTATATTTCTCTATAAACGCACTCGTCCTTAGAGGACGGCGCAGCCGTTTATTATGGAACTAGACAGGGGTTTGGTTTTGCAAAATGAGTCTTTTAACAATTGAAGATTTAAGCCACAGCTTTGGCGATCGTACATTGTTCAAAAATGTTTCGTTCCGCTTGCTTGCTGGTGAACGCGTTGGCATCGTAGGAGCTAATGGCGTGGGGAAATCCACGTTGATGAATATATTAACAGGCAAGCTTTTGAAGGATACAGGCAAGGTGGAATGGACCCCGAGAGTCCACTACGGATATTTGGATCAACACTCTGTGTTGGCCGCGGGTCGTACAATCCGTGATATTTTGCGTGATGCATTCTTGCCATTGTATGAAGAAGAAAAAAGAATGATGGCCATTACGGATAAAATGGGAGATGCCACGCCTGAGGAGCTTGAAGTGCTTCTTGAGGAAATGGGTGAAATTCAAGAACGTTTGGAGATCGGTGATTTCTATCTGCTTGATGTGAAAATCGAAGAGATGGGTAATGGTCTTGGTTTAAATGCGATTGGATTAGATCGTGATGTAACGTCTCTTAGTGGTGGACAAAGAACGAAGGTTCTCCTAGCTAAGCTTTTGCTAGAAAAACCAACCGTACTATTGCTCGATGAGCCTACCAACTATTTGGATGTGGAGCACATTGAGTGGTTGAAAATGTACTTGAAGGATTACCCCTATGCGTTCATGTTGATTTCACATGACACGGAATTTATGAACGAAGTCGTCAATGTTGTCTATCATTTGGAGTTTTCCAAGTTGACGAGGTATACGGCGAATTATGAGAAATTTCTTGATATGGCTGAAATGAATAAAGCGCAGCATATCGATGCTTATGAGAAACAGCAGGAGTATATCAAGAAGCAGGAAGATTTCATCGCACGTAACAAAGCACGAGCTTCAACTTCAACTCGTGCGAAGAGCCGTGAGAAGCAGTTGGATCGAATTGACCGCATTGAGCGCCCTGAAACGGCAATGAAACCTACCTTCGTATTCAAAGAATCGCGTTCAAGTGGTAGAATTGTATTTGAAGCTGAAAATTTGGAGATCGGCTATGATCGTGCCTTGCTTCCAAGAATGAATGTGACGATTGAACGCGGTGAGAAAATTGCGATCGTCGGCTGCAACGGGGTTGGTAAATCCACTTTATTGAAGACGATTCTTGGCAAAATAGAGCCATTCAGCGGTAAGACGTATCGCGGTGATTATTTGAATCCTGCGTACTTTGAACAAGAGGTCAAAGCACCAAGCATGACTCCGATTGATGATGTATGGAATTCTTTTTCTTCCATGACTCAGAATGAAGTCAGAGGAGCGCTTGCGCGAGTCGGGCTTAAGAATGAGCATATCACGCGAGCGATGAGCATGTTAAGTGGTGGCGAACAAGCGAAAGTACGTTTGTGCAAACTGCTTATGCAGGAAAGCAATTGGCTGTTATTCGATGAGCCGACGAACCATTTGGACGTAGTAGCCAAAGAAGAGCTTCAGCGTGCTCTGAAAGAGTATAAGGGTACTGTTCTACTTGTTTGTCATGAGCCTGAATTCTATGAAGGCTGGGTAACTCGTGTATGGGACGTTGAAGAATGGTCCGCAAAGGTAACCAATTAATTTATTCAAATCGGAGGAGATAACGATGTTAACGCATGTCGTGTTTTTTAAACTCAAAGATCGTAGTCCAGAAGCCATAGAAGTAACCAAAGCCGTTCTTACGAATATGGAGGGTAAAATCCCAGTTTTAAGGCACATTGAGGTTGGAACAGATATTTTACATCTAGAGCGTTCATACGATATCGCACTTATTACGAAATTTGATTCTCTAGACGATTTGAAGGTTTACGATACGCACCCTGTGCACGAACAAGTCAAAGCTCATATGAAAACAGTTCTTGATGGAACGTCCATCTGTGTTGATTTTGTAAGCTAACCCATGTTTGAAAAACATAAGAGAACAGTGTAGTATCCTTAGAAGAGGCTCGTTCTTGACGTTGTCAGGGACGAGCGAAAATTCTTAGGCTGCACTGTTTTTTGTGTGTTTAGCGCAGGTGCAAAATTACATAGACATGGGAGAGGAATCCAAGTGAAGTCCAATTTAAATAGAGCTTACATGACAGAAGTTCTAGAAATGCTGCTGCGGACTCCTAGTCCAACAGGGTATACGCATCACATTATGCAAAAAGTTGAGCTAGAAGTGAGTAAGCTTGGCTTTGAGCTTTCTTATACGAATAAAGGCTGCGGCATCGTGACTATTCCAGGCACGAGTTCTGATCGCGTAATCGGCATTTCTGCACACGTGGACACACTTGGTGCTATGGTTCGTTCAATTAAAGAGAATGGCACATTGAAAATTACGTCACTTGGCGGGTTTATGATGGGYGCAATCGAGAATGAGTACGTGCAAATTCATACCCGTGATGAGCGTATTTACGATGGTACGATTCTTACGTCAAGACCATCCGTGCACGTATATGAGGATGCGAGAGAGTACAAACGCGATGAAGCGAATATGGAAGTACGGATTGATGAACATGTGAACTCCAAAAAAGATGTGCAAGCACTTGGTATTCGTGTCGGTGATTTTATCTCTTTCGATCCGCGTGTACAGGTAAAGGAAAATGGGTATGTGAAATCTCGCCATTTGGATGATAAAGCGAGCGTGGCATCCCTGTTTGGTCTTCTTAAATTGTTGAAAGAACAAGGCATCCAACCTTTCTATACGATCAAGCTGTTCTTCTCCAATTATGAAGAGGTTGGTCATGGTTCCGCATTTATTCCTGAGGATATTACAGACTTTATCGCGGTTGATATGGGTGCGCTTGGTGATGATTTGAGCGGCAGCGAGCGCGATGTTTCCATTTGTGCAAAAGATTCGTCAGGTCCTTACGACTATGCGATGACGTCGAAAATGATTGAACATGCCGAGAAGCTGGAAATCGGCTACGCTGTTGATATTTATCCGCGCTATGGATCGGATGCATCCGCAGCGCTTAGAGGTGGCCGCGACATTCGGGCGGCGCTAATTGGGCCAGGAGTTCATGCGTCACATAGCATGGAGCGTACGCATATGGATGCTGTAGTGAATACAGCAGCTCTGCTTGCCGCGTACATCCAGGAGCCGGTGCAAGGATGAATATTCTAAGCGCAGTCGATATTACCAAAACCTACGGAGACAAAGTGCTCTTCGATGATATCTCGTTCACACTGAACGAGAAGCAGCGCATTGGCCTCATCGGCGTGAACGGCACAGGCAAGTCCACGCTGCTGAAGATGCTGGCGGGTCTGGAATCCCCGGATCGCGGCAAGCTTGTGCACGCGAACCATTTCCGCGTGGAATACTTGCCGCAAAACCCAGAGTTCGATCCGAACTCCACGGTGCTTGAGCAAGTATTCCACGGAGATTCACCGCTCATGAAGACGCTGCGCGACTATGAGCTGGCCCTTGCAGAGTTGGAGCTGGATTCCTCCAACGAGAAGAAACAAGCGCGCCTGTTCTCTGCCCAGGCGCGCATGGATGAGCAAGGTGCCTGGGAAGCCAGCACCTTGGCCAAAACCGTGCTGATGAAGCTCGGCATCAGCGAGTTCGACAAGCCCGTCGGCCAGCTGTCCGGCGGTCAGCGCAAACGCGTCGCCATGGCGCGCGTGCTCATTCAACCCGCCGATCTGCTCATCCTGGATGAGCCGACGAACCATATTGATAACGAGACGGCCATCTGGCTCGAGGAGTTTCTCAGCAAATGGCGCGGCGCTTTGCTGCTCGTTACCCATGACCGGTACTTCCTAGAGCGGGTCACCACCCGCATCCTGGAGCTGGACCGGGGCAAGATCTACAGCTATGAGGGGAACTACGAGTGGTTCCTCGAGAAAAAGGCGGAGCGGATGGATTCCGAAGCCGCTAGTGAAGATAAGCGGCAGAACCTCCTGCGCCGCGAGCTGGCATGGCTCCGTCGCGGCGCGAAGGCGCGCACGACGAAACAGAAGGCGCGTATTAACCGCGCCGAGGATCTTCGGGACCGCAAAGTAGACGGTCCCGCTGACAAGCTCGACATGGCGCTGGCCGGCAGCCGCCTTGGCAAAAAGGTGATGGAGCTGGACGCCATCACCAAGTCTTTCAACAGCGGGAAGCAGCTGCTCAACGGCTTCAGCTACATCGTGATGCCGAAGGATCGTCTCGGCATCATTGGTCCGAACGGCAGCGGCAAGTCGACGCTGCTGAACATGCTCGCCGGGCGCATCCAGCCCGACAGTGGTACGATCGAGACCGGCACAACCGTCAAGTTAGCCTATTACACACAAGAGAACGTCGAGATGGACGAGAAGATGCGTGTGATTGAATATATTAAGGAAGCTGCAGAGCAGATTCGCACGTCGGATGGTGAAACCATTTCGGCCGCACAGATGCTTGAGCGCTTTTTATTCTCTCCTAATTTGCAATGGTCGCCAATTGGCAAGCTCTCAGGCGGAGAACGTCGTAGACTTTATTTATTGCGTACGCTTATGGGTGAACCGAATGTTCTGCTCCTCGATGAGCCGACCAATGACTTGGACATCCAAACTTTGACGATACTGGAAGATTATCTGGATCAATTCTCAGGGGCTGTTATTACGGTTTCTCATGATCGCTACTTTTTGGATCGAACCGTGACACATCTATTTGCCTTCGATGGAAATGGTGGGATCGAGCCGTTCATCGGAACGTATTCCGACTATTTGGAAGATAAACGGGAACAAGAAGAGGCGGAGCAAGCTCGTAAAGAAATCGTGCGCCAAGCGAACTCGAAGACGACTAGCGGCAGTCCTGCTGCTACGCCTTCAAGTGCAGGCACAGCTCCGTCAACGAATCGTCCGAAGAAACTATCATTTAAAGACCAGAAGGCATGGAACGAAATCGAAGATCTCATTGCTACCCTGGAGGACAAAGTCGACAGCTTGAAAAAGCAGATCGAAAGCTCTGGAAGTAACTTCGATCTCGCTCGTGATCTATATGAACAAGAGCTGCAAACCACTGCGGAACTTGAAGCTGCTATGGAAAGATGGACTTATTTATCAGAGATAGTAGAAGAAATAGAACGAAATAAGTTATGATAGTAGAGGTAGTTCAAAAAGCCGTGTTTTGATCACGAAGTAAGCCAAGAAGTCTAATCGACATCGAATCTTGCGTTCACCTTTGAAGTCTGGTGCTCATGTAGGTTTGCCTACATTCCGCTCCTCCTTCTTCAGGTTCTCGCAACCTTCTCGGTGCTGAAAACCCGACTTTTTGAACATTTATTAAAAGAAAATAACATAAAGGTAGGTATATATACTCCATGATTAGTGTAAATAACGTGACGCTTCGTTACGGCAAGAGAGCCCTGTTCGAAGACGCCAATATTAAATTCACACCAGGAAATTGCTACGGCTTGATCGGAGCAAATGGTGCAGGTAAATCGACTTTCCTCAAAATTCTTTCCGGTGAGATCGAGCCTAACACAGGTGAAGTTAACATCACACCAGGCGAGCGTATGGCTGTTCTGAAACAGAACCATTACGAGTTTGATGAAATCGAAGTTTTAAAAACTGTTGTTATGGGGCATTCCCGTTTGTTCAAAATCATGGAAGAGAAGGACGCTTTGTATGCGAAAGCTGATTTCTCCGAAGAAGATGGCATGAGAGCTGCTGAGCTTGAAGGCGAATTCCAAGATCTTGACGGCTGGCAAGCAGAGTCCGATGCAGCAGAGCTTTTGATTGGTCTAGGTATTCCAACGTCCATGCATGACACGAAAATGAAGGATCTTGATGGTAACGAAAAAGTTCGCGTGCTCTTGGCACAAGCGCTATTCGGTAACCCGAACATTCTTTTACTCGATGAGCCTACCAACCATTTAAACTTAGAGTCCATTCGTTGGCTGGAGCACTTCTTGTCCCGTTTCGAAGGCACTGTAATCGTCGTATCACATGACCGTCACTTCCTGAACCAAGTGTGTACCCATATCGCAGATATCGACTTTGGTAAAATCCAAATGTACGTTGGTAACTATGACTGGTGGTATGAGTCCAGCCAATTGGCACTTCGTTTAACACGTGATGCGAATAAGAAAACCGAAGAAAAACGTAAAGAATTGGAAGCCTTTATCGCGCGCTTTAGTGCGAATGCCTCCAAATCGAAGCAAGCGACTTCCCGTAAAAAGCAGTTGGAGAAACTTACACTTGAGGATATTCGTCCTTCCAGCCGTAAATATCCGTTCATTCACTTCAAAGGTGAGCGTGAAGCAGGCAAGCAGTTGCTCGCTGTTKAGGGAATTTCCAAAACAATTGATGGTGTTCAAGTATTAAATAACGTAACCTTTACGATTAATAAAGGCGATAAAGTTGCTTTTGTTGGCATTGATGGCATTGCGAAAACGACGCTGTTCAAAATTTTGATGGGCGAAATGGAAGCAGACAGCGGTACTTTCTCATGGGGGATCACGACTTCTCAAGCTTACTTCCCGAAAGACAGCCAAGATTATTTCAACTCTGATCTGACATTGGTAGACTGGCTTCGTCAGTACTCCAAGGATCAAGATGAGTCATTCCTTCGCGGATTCCTAGGGCGCATGTTGTTCTCTGGTGAAGAAGCATTGAAGAAAGCGAATGTGCTTTCCGGAGGAGAGAAAGTGCGTTGTATGTTCTCCAAAATGATGCTAAGCGGAGCCAACGTATTGATCCTTGATGAGCCGACCAACCATTTGGATTTGGAGTCTATTACGGCGCTGAACAATGGGCTTGTTGATACGGACTGTACGATCCTATTCGTATCCCATGACCATCAGTTCATCCAAACGATTGCTAATCGCGTTATGGAGCTTACGCCAAAAGGTCTCATCGATAAAATGTTTACGTATGATGAGTATTTGGAAAGCGAAGATGTGAAAAAACAGCGCGAAATTCATTACGCGTAAGAATAAACTAAAAAGCGCCCTGAAGTGTTACTTTCAGGGCGCTTTTAGCTACACAAAGTGTTGTCTAGCTGCCGCCGGTGCGACGGCGTTGGTTATTTACTTTTTTGGTCATTTGGCTTTTCGCAGTTTGATTCGCATTTCCTGCTGCTTTCGGGTTAGCGCGCGCTGCGGCTTGATCCGCTTGTTTCTGTGCTAGTTTGGCTTTGATCGCGTCGGCTAAACTGACTTTTTTGACACCTTGTGGCTCGACCTGGTCGGCTTGCTGATCTTGAGGCTTGTCTGACATAAGAACACCTTCTTTACGTGGTATATCCATAGTATAATCGAATCAAAGAAAAGATGAAAGAAGGTGTGTGGGGATGTTTGATCCGACGATCTATGACAATATCAAAGTTGTACTCGAAGGGGCCGTCTATGATTTGGATTTGGAGGGTAAAATCATCATAACACGAAGAGAAGATAGAATTGACTTGTCCTCGATGTCTCGCACATTTGCTATTGAGTTTGCTAGACAAGTAGGATTACCGAATAAAGCGGAAATTCACTTACATGTGCATTTGAGTGATTTGGCAGCTGAGATTCTAGAAAATCCTACGGCTAAGCCGGGTTGCACGCTGTTAATTAAGCTTCACACCTTTGTGTTCGATCCTGAATTAGATTGCCCATTGATAGAAGCGCAATTGAACGCCATTTGGGAACAACGACCTCGTATTACCCAGCAAATTTCGTATTTGTTTGGAGAACAACCAGAGGAGTACCTCAATCTCATTACGTTATCCTTTGGCCGAAAAATTGATGAGAGCCACCTCGATGACTTTTCTGATTTGATCGCCTATGCGTTTGAAAGCCTAGTCTGGCTGGATGAAAGAGGGGCATAGCGATGCAGGAATTGTCTCAACAAGAATTGCAATTCAAAGTAAATCAAGATAAGGACAAGTCCTTTGCAGTATTTATGTACACGCCGCTATGCGGTACCTGCAAAGTAACAGAACGCATGCTGGACATTATACTGACGATGAAGCCGAACATGCCCTTAGTGAAATGTAACATTAATTTTTTGCCTCAGATCAGTCAAGAATGGCGAATTGCAAGTGTCCCCTGTGTTGTCGTTATCGAACCAGGGAAAGAGAAACAATATATATATCGGATGCAATCCGTGGATGAGCTATACCGCAGACTAATGCCATTAGGAGAACRAGAATAGGAGTGAAGTATACGATGAGCTTTCAAATCGGAGACCGCGTTATCGCTGAGTATAAAACAGGGGTTTATTATGGTGAGGTTGTAGAGATGTCCTCTAGCATGAAGGCGGCTGTCCGTATTCTTGCCGTGAAGGATCACCCAACACAGGGAGATTTACATAATCCGATGGATCCAAGCGTAGCTTTTTTTCATCAAAGAAGGGCATTATCCCATCAAGAGATTGCGTTAATGCCGATTGCAACAATTCGTCCTTATGCGGGCGAGGTGCCGGATTACCAAGTGTCGCTGAAGAGAGCGTTATTGGCTCAGATCGATAAGCTGTCGGACATGGAAGCATGGGCCCGACGCTCTCTGCAGGAGCTTGATCAGCTGAGTAAAGAATATTTTCCACCATCCAATTAGGAAACTTCTAAGTACAACTTGGTACCATCATTGTATTTGAAAATAGCGACATCACCAATGATCTCGATCATCGAGATCATTTTTAATTTTCTGCGAAATTCAAAATGGAGTTCGTATTCCTTCAATTTAGTTGAGAGTAACTCCATCTGGGAACGTTTATGAGTAAAATTCATCACAGGGATCGATTTATTCTTGAAACGGATTGTGTTTGCTTGCATGTTTAAAGCCCTCCTTTACACTGTAAATGCTGCTTTGTTGCTGCCTTACACTATTTAGGATACATTTCAAATGTTAAATATGTTTGCGTGCAACTATTAAAAAAGTTTTAGCAATTTATTATATGTGAATAATAGCGCTACAGGGCTAGTTCCGCTAAGATAAATTTTAGAGGGCCAGATTCGTGGTTGCGGGGAGGGTTATCCCCATTTATAATAGATAAGATTGTATTCTAACAGGTTCTGGAGKGTCACAGAAATGACAGTAACAAAACCAACTCGCATTGGGATTATTGGCGCCGGAAATATCGGAAATGTACACATGGAAACGTTCAAAACGATACCATGGGCGCAGCTTGCAGGTGTGACAGATGTCTATTTGCCGCTTGCTGAAATGAGAGCGAAAGATCATAACATTGAACAGGTATATGCAAATTCAGATAAATTGTTAGAGGATCCTACCATTGATGCCGTTGTCATTGCGGTTTCGAATGAGTGGCATGCACCAATTGCGGTAAAGGCGTTAGAGGCTGGCAAGCATGTCATGCTGGAAAAGCCGATGGCGATCGATTTAGCATCTGCTCGTCAAATTGTTGAAGCAGAGCGCAAATCGGGCAAGATTCTCATGATTCCGCACCAAATGCGTTGGGAAGCAGCGTCCATAGCAGTGAAGGAGCAAGTGGAGAAAGGTGCGCTTGGTCACATTTATCATGCGAAAGCGAGCTATCTGAGACGTAAGGGCATTCCAGGCTGGGGAACTTGGTTCACCCAAATGGATAAATCAGGCGGAGGTCCCTTAATCGATCTTGGCGTACATATGTTAGATCTAACCATGTATTTGATGGGGAATCCAAAGCCAGTTTCGGTGTATGGATCAACCTATGCCGAGTTCGGACCACGCAAACAAGGGATTGGCACATGGGGAGCTCCGAACTGGGAAGGGAAATTTGATGTTGAGGATTTAGCGACAGCCTTGATTAAATTTGAAAATGGGGCAACACTCTCCTTGGATGTCAGCTGGGCAGGCTTGCTCGAAACGGATAACTTGCCTGTTGTGCAGCTGCTTGGTTCTGAAGGCGGTGCCTATTTGAAAGGTGCGAAAGGAAAGCTTTTTGCTGAAAAATTCGATCGGATCGTGGAAACGGAACTTTCGGCTCCTGCAGCGAATGATGATCCACGTGCACGCATGGTGCAGCATTTCTTGTCTAGTATCGCGAGTGGTTCTGAGCCGTTAACTTCTGTCATGTCAGGCTACACGAATAATTTGATCCTAGATGCGATTTACCGTTCATCGCAAACGGGCAATGAAGTGAAATTGAACTGGGACATCGAGTAGACAGGAGCTGCAAGCAAGTGAACTGGGAGTTATTTAGTATCATCGGGACGATCGCCTTCGCAGTTAGTGGTGCGATCGTTGCGATGGAAGAAGAATATGACATCTTAGGTGTGTATGTACTTGGGCTTGTTACCGCGTTTGGCGGTGGGATTATTCGCAATATGCTTATCGGAAAACCGATTGTACTTCTGTGGGAGCAAGGGATGTACTTTCAAATCGCTTTATTTGCGATGACAGCTGTCTTCCTTATGCCAGTGAAATATATTCGAATGTGGAAAACCTGGGAAGCCTTCTTCGATGCCATTGGCTTAGCGGCATTCGCCATCCAAGGGGCACTCTATGCGACGAATATGGGCCATCCATTAAGTGCCATTATCGTTGCCGCGGTACTCACTGGGATTGGCGGAGGTATGGTCCGTGATGTACTAGCAGGTAGGAAACCATTGGTGCTCAAAGATGAAATTTATGCGGTCTGGGGTATGCTAGCGGGAGCGTTAGTTGGGCTTGGTTGGTCACAGGGTACATGGCAGTTAGCCATTCTTTTTGCACTTATCATCATTTTGCGTATGTTCTCAGTTAACTACAAATGGAAGCTGCCGAAACGCTCTTTGCGTGATACTTTAGTGGAATCCACACGAAGATCGGATTCGTAGTCCAATTCACCTGCAGGGTAATCGCTTGGAGATAGGAGGAGAGTCAAATGAAAGCATCTTTAACACAGCAACAGAAAATATCAGCTGAAACAATTGCGACTCGTATTATTTCCGTAAAGGAATTGTTGCAAACGGAGTTGGATCTGTATGAAATATCGAAGGATTCAGAGACTGGTGAACATTACTTGCATTACGCTTATATGCACCGAGATTTCACCAATACAGGTGAGCCGGAGTCCTTTCATTACTTAATGCCAATTGAGAATGATGATGTGCTTGGCATGATTTTTGGCGAGCAAGGGTATGCCTATCCAGAGCATTGGAATGCTTCCTTCTTAAGAAATGGACCAGAAGGTTTCTACATCTGGTTTGATCCTTCACATGAAGCAGAACAATCCGAGGATGAGGCCATTGCGGCCGATCTCCTTCAGAAGCTTAGAGCTTTTCATGATCAAGGAAATGTAGATCCGGAAGCTGTTCGCAAGCTGTTAGAAGATATGGATGAGACCAGGAAGAAAGAAGATTAGATTGAAAGCGAAATGAACCTCTATCGCCGCCACTCAACCTGAGTGGCGGCGATAGAGGTTTTTTTGTGATTCACCTAACCATCGTATGTGAAACGTTGGAGAATATAACGTTATGCTATCACCCTATATCATGGGAAAATGAGGATTTCATCTGAATAACGTTATGGCATAGCGTTACTTACACGAGTAGCCTTTTGGGCCGCGCCTAAGAATAAGTGCAGTTTTACATTTTCTAAATGGAGCCAGGGTTGTCAGGAGAAGAGTTGTCAAATTTTCACCTAGGTGGTTAGTAAAAATAATGGAAATAGACCATATTAACACTAGTGTTGATTGAAGAGTAGAAAGGGGGGATTTGAACATGGAAATGGAATCGTATCATTTTGCAAATTTAGGTATTCATGAGGAATTAATGCAAGATCTTCGCAATCTAGAAACTCGCATGAAAGAGGAACTAGGGTACGAAATTGCGCTAATTGCGTATACCAAGGAAGCGGATGGGCTTTCAAGTAAGTGAAATATAGAGAGAAATAGGGGGAATGACGATGAAAGCTGTGAAAATGTCAGTCATCATGACGGCTGCCTTCGTCGGTTTGACGGGGTGTTCAGCAACTCACTCAAACAAACTAGAAAAGGCATCGCTGTCAATTCAAAGTGTCGGACTTTCAGATTCTGGAGATGCGAAGCTTCGAGACCCTATGAAAGTCGCTGCACCTGCCAGAAAGGTAGATCAAACACGCATAGAGGAAGAGGATCCACATCACAATACATATCTTTCCATGAACCGCGAAGTAGCTGATCAAGTGATGCAAGAGGCGCGTTTGGGCACGACTTCAATCGCAATGACGGATTCGAATATCTACGTAGCTGTTGATACGGGAGAGTTTCAAGATCCAGGTATGATTGATCAAGTTAAGCGATTAAGCAAGTATAACGATTCAGCGACGGAAGCGGGATTATTCGGTTCAGGCATGGGCGCTCATATGGATTGGGTATCTGCGAAGCCTTTACCTAGTGACAGTCTCAATGCGATTCGTCATGTCTTAACGCGTATTTATCCTGATTCCCATATTTTCATTTCGTCGAATGCTTTGTTCGTAAACCGGATGATGTACTACGACATGCAGCAACGAAAAAACAAACGCATGGATATGTACTTGCACGAGTTTAATACGATGGTGCAATATACATTCAATAGTCCCAAATGAGTAATAAATACAAGGTTCGTGCCTACTGCAGCTCGAGAATATGTGAATATGTCCACAAAGAAGATGTGATGATCGCGATTAATTATGAGACGGCTTTTAGTTTGGCGGAAGTATACAACGAATTTTCTTCCAAACCAAGCTGCCCTTCTTGTGGAGAAGCTATGGCTTTCTATGCTCACTCCGTCATTGAGGAGCCTTGGTTAACCTGATGAAGCTTGACAATTCGCGCTTTCCTGATAATAGTTAGAGAATAATGCAATCAGGAAAGGAATACCGACGCGATGATGACAGATTTTTTGAAAATAGATGCATGGCCACCAGAGGTTCGAGTACGTTTGGAGGAGCACAAGCAAATCCTTCATACCGCCGAGGACAGTAAGTTAATCGGTATTGCGGCATATGAAGCTCCCACAGAAGAGCTGCTCACAGATGCGATTTTGTCACTTTTTCTAGGCAAAAATGTACTCCTAAAGGGCCCGACAGGCTCTGGCAAAACGAAGCTTGCTGAGCACGTATCCGCTGTCTTTAATCAGCCCATGCACAGCGTGAATTGTTCCACGGATTTGGATGCAGAGGCGCTACTTGGCTTCAAAACGCTCAGACATGATGAGCAAGGGCGTAGTCAAATTGCTTTTATCCCTGGTCCAATTATGAAAGCGATGACCAAGGGGCACTTTCTCTATATTGACGAGATTAATATGGCCAAGCCAGAAACGCTGCCTCTTATCAATGGCGTGCTGGATCACCGCAGATCAATAACAAACCCTTTTACAGGCGAAGTAATAACTGCCCATCCGAATTTCAGAGTTGTCGCAGCGATTAATGAAGGCTACATTGGTACTGTCCCGTTAAATGAAGCACTGAAAAATCGTTTTGTCACGGTGGAAGTGCCTTATTTGCAAGGTGAATTATTGTTTCATTTGTTAAAAAGTCGTTCCGTGTTGCGGGATGATAAGCTGTTACGCACCTTCGTTCAACTATCCGCTGATTTGCTTTCCCTGATTGAAATGGGTCAACTACCCGATGAAGCCGGTTCGATTAGAGCACTGTTAGATGCATGTGATTTGGCAGCTTATATACCGCCGATGCGGGCAGTTACGCGGGCGATTGCGGACAAGCTAGAGGATGAAAGGGAACGTGCAGCTGTGATGAATACGGCTGAAACGTTACTGTAAAACCATGTTCGTAGGAAGCCTTAGCCGATTGGATGATAAAATCGATGCGCTGCTCCATATGCAGTTGGTGGATTTGGCTCGTTTATTTACGAAACGTGGAAAGCTGGAAGTCGAGGCTGGATTTCACGCGCATTATGATGAAACTGCCCTGCAAATGACGGTGAGTCAGTTTTGGTGGGATTATCCGCTTCGTGACAAAACAGCGGGTATGAAAAGCGATGTGTATCTGCGTTGCCTTGGCAGCGCTTGGTTTACAGGTAAGGTGGCAGTGACCGACTACCTTCATTACTGTTCGAGTGTCAAGTTTCCGAAGCTGGCGAATAGCTTATTTGCACTATGTGAGGATATGCGTTTGGAGCGCATTTGCCGCAGTCAACGTCCTGGAATGGGAGCTGTCTTTGCACATCGGCATCATATCTTAGGCGGATACTTCCAACATAAGCTACGAACGCATGTGAGCAAAGGTGAGTTGGCGGATGCGTTACTGTTGATCGTATATGGATGGTTCACTGGAAAGTCGTGGCAAGGTGAGTCGTTCTCTGCGCTTGGCAGCGAGTTAACGGGCCGTTTGGGGGGACTCTATGCGATGCTAGAGCAAGTGGAGGAAGCAAGTTATACGGCTCAAGTTGCGGCATTGTGTAAAGACATATTGGAGACGCTGTCCCCGTGGTTGGAGCGTGATGCTGTGTCTAGTTACTTCTGGACACAGCAAGGAAGCGGTATTGCAGATCCGCTGCCTGCGGACTATAAAGGCGAGCTAAAGCGCGCGAAGAGGCTCGCTAACGATGATGTGCTCCCCGACCAAGAGGGGGAGCATCAATTGCCCGGCCAAGAGCGGATGCCGACTTGGCATCGTGAGAGCAGCGACCGCAGCCCAGGGCTGCTGCGGTTCGAGCTGGAGCGCGGCGCTCGCACCGCCGCGCAGGGCTCTGCGCCCCGTGAGGGCGATGCCGCCGACCAGGCGCTCGCCATCACCCAGGGGCGCTCGCAGCGCGCCCAGCGCACCGGCGCCGCCGCTGGGCGGCGCCAAGGGCCTTCCGTGCCCGCTGCCGCGGGTCACGGGGAGGGCGAGGTCGCCGCGTATGCGACGGCGACCTGGCTCTTGCCTGAACGTCCTACTGCTGCGCAGGAGGACGGGTTCAGGCGCTTGAGCGAGCGCGCAGCGCCGCTCGCGAAGCCCTTGCAGCGTGCGATACGGCGCACGCTGGAGCAGAGGCGGATCGCCCCGCGCGGCGATCGGCTGTTCGGGCGGCTCGACAAGCGGCTTACGCGAGCCATCACGCAAGAGATGCCGCGCCTCTTCTATAAGAAGCGCGCCCCTGTACCCCAGCTCGACGCAGCGTTCGCGCTGCTCGTCGACTGCTCGGCGTCCATGTATGACAAAATGGACGAAACCAAACTCGGTCTCGTGCTATTCCACGAGACCCTCCAAAACCTCCGAATCCCGCATGAAATTGTGGGATTCTGGGAGGACGCGGACCGCGTAACCGAGCAGGAGGCACCGAATCTGTTCCAGGTTGCGGTGGATTTCGGCTCCTGTCTCGCGGTCGGGAGTGGCGCGGCTCTGATGCAGCTGGAGCCGCAGCAGGACAATCGCGATGGCTTCGCTATTCGCGAGATGATGAAGCGGCTGCTGCGGCGCACAGAGCGGCAGCGCATCCTCCTCGTGTTCTCGGATGGGGAGCCTTCGGCAGCCAACTACAACGATGTCGGCATCCTGGATACACACGAAGCCGTTCTACAAGCTAGACGCATGGGTGTCGAGGTGATTAGCGTATTTCTAGCAAATGGCACCGTGCATGAAACACAGCGAAACGCGATGCGTAATATGTACGGGCGAAGCAGTATCGTTGTTCCGAATGTGGAAGGACTACATGAACAACTTGTTCCGATTTTACGTAAGCTATTGCTGAAATCGATCCAGTCATAATTAGTTCATTCGCTTGTCATTACCTACATAAACTCCAGTTATTTTCGGGATTTTCAAGATGTATTCCCTAAATACTTAGAATTAACTGGATAACTTTCAATATTTTATTACCCTAGTTGAGCCACATGCAATGTTACGGGTAGTGTAAATTCCAAGAGCTTAATCTGAAGATCTCATCTATCTTTTAACCTCAAAATCCAGTACAATAGATCAGGATCATTCTAGGTAAAATTCGCCAAACTCCGACACAAATCGGATGAATTACATACGTAACATCATTCATAGCTTGTACTCATCTTTCATTTAGGGGGCATTTCATCTCATGTACGGAGCACCATTATCCAACAAATCCAAGAAAATTATGCTGCTTGGCTCTGGTGAGCTAGGTAAAGAAGTTATTATTGAAGCACAACGACTCGGTATTGAGACGATTGCTGTGGATCGTTATGCGAATGCACCAGCCATGCAGGTTGCGCATCGCAGCCACGTTATTTCGATGCTGGATGGCGAGCAGCTTCGTGCGATTATCGAGAAAGAACGCCCAGATCTCATTGTGCCAGAAATCGAAGCGATTGCGACGTCTGTTCTTGTTGAACTAGAAAAAGAAGGTTTCCGTGTTATTCCGACAGCGACAGCATCCCGTTTAACAATGGATAGAGAAGGGATTCGCCGACTTGCCTCGGAAACACTGGGACTACGCACAGCCAAATATGAATTTGCTAATAGTCTTGAAGAATTGCACGCTGCTGTAGCTGTAATCGGCACACCTTGTGTGATCAAACCGATCATGAGCTCATCTGGAAAAGGGCAAAGTGTTTGCCGAACGGCTGAGGGTGTAGAAGCTTCATGGAACATTGCGATGGAAGGCGGACGTGCTAAGAACGCGCGTGTGATCGTCGAAGAATTTATCCATTTTGAATCCGAAATTACGTTGTTGACGGTTCGTTCTGTTTCAGGAACAACCTACTGTGAGCCAATTGGTCACATTCAAAAAGACGGTGATTATATCGAATCTTGGCAGCCGCATACCATGTCTGAGCAGCAAATTGTGGATGCGCAGCAAATGGCAAAAACGATTACCGATGCACTTGGTGGTCATGGTCTATATGGCGTTGAATTATTCCTAACCGCAGATGGCGTATACTTCAGTGAAGTGTCCCCGCGTCCGCATGATACAGGTATGGTTACGATGGCTACACAAGATCTCAGTGAGTTCGCGCTGCATGCAAGAGCAATTCTTGGATTCCCGATAACGGGCGTTCGCTTATTGACGCCAGGTGCCAGCTACACGCTGAAAGCTGATCGCGAGCAAGTCGAATATACAATTAGCGGCATTGACGAGGCACTATCTGTACCGAATACGCAAGTAAGAGTATTTGGCAAGCCTGAAACCAAAGTAGGTCGCCGTATGGCTGTTGCCCTGAGTTCTGGGGAAACTGTGGAGGAAGCACGCAGCCTAGCTAAAGAAGCAGCAGCTAAGCTCGCTTTGAATTACAACTAAACTGAATGACTGAAGAACGCTAATCCCTGTCTGAAGTCATCATCCGGAGGCAAGCACTATGGAACCTAAAGCAGCAAGACTGTCTCGAACCGTGTTGACAGAAATTATTTTGCCAGCGGACACGAACTACCATAACACCGTCTTTGGTGGTCGCGTAATGCAATATATTGATAAAGTTGCCACGATTGCCTCCATGCGCCATTGTCGTAAGAGTGTGGTAACAGCTTCGAGTGATAGCTTGGATTTTTTCGCACCGGTTAAGCTTGGCGAGGCGATTCAATTGGAAGCATTTGTTACGTGGACGCATCGGAGTTCGATGGAGGTTTATGTGAAAATTGAGTCCGAGAATCTTCTGACCGGTGAAAAAAAACATACAGCCACGTCGTTTCTGACGTTTGTTGCCTTAGATGACGCGGGCCAGCCGTGTCCAGTCCCAGGCATTATTGCGGAAACGGATGAAGAGAAGAAGCTCTTCGAATCCGCGGAAGCACGGTTTACAGCACGAAAGCTTCGTAAGGAAGCACGACTATAAGCTTTCCGGTTTCCTGATTCAGCCAGCAGTTCCCTATGAGGGAACTGCTTTTTTTTATTGGTAAAGGAAGGGGTATCTGGATGGTTATTGAATAGTTAGGAATAGATGAAATCTTGTAACCCACTTTTGTTCCAAGAAAGGCGTCCGAATGAAGACAAGAGTCATAAAGATTTTGCTTACAAATGTCATCGTATTAGTAGTCGCCGCCATAACATATCGCCTTACAGATCAGTATCTTATTTTAGATAAACGAGACCAAACGTACGGGGAATATGATTTCTTTACAATTCCAATTGATGCAGAAGCGGAAGTCATGGGAACAGGTAAGCAACATATTAGCGATAAGCTAGTTTCTACTAGGATTGTTATCAAAAACGTGCTCACCATGAAAGAAGGCATGAATCTGACACAAGGTGAAGAAATTATAGCTTATGAACGCTATGATCTTCTTTCAAATAGGTATTTGTCTCCAATTCCGTTTATGCCTGGACGAAGTATTACAGGGATGGGAACGGGGTATCAACGATTAGAGAAAAATCAATCAGGAACTGTGAAATTAAACTTTGATGAAAAGACGGGCAGGTTCTGGATTGTATCCGTTAATCCAAAGTAGAGGAAACTCATCCTAGTACACAACTTTTTAAGTGTTTAGGAAGTCAAATAAAGAGAAAAACCATGCCTCCATATTATTTTTACAGATAAGGATGAAGAATCAATGGGACTTATTGACATGAAACAACGGATAGGCAAGCGATTTCCTTTCTTATATAGGCTCCGCGTCCAGCAGCTGATCGTACAGCGACGCATCATGAATTTAAATCCCAAAATTAAATATGCTTATGTTAGAAGTTCTCAGCCATTTACTTATACTGCAAAGAAGCACAAATCTATACTTCGGCKGGTGCTCGGAAATACAGATCCTATTTTACAAGAAAACAAGATCGTGAATTTGAAAATCGCGCTGAAGCATGTGGATGGGATCGTAATTCATCCCGGTGAGACGTTTTCCTTTTGGAAGCTAATTGGTGTGACTAGTAAAGAAAAGGGTTATATCGAGGGTCTCATGCTCTCTCATGGCGAAGTTCGTGTAGGTACCGGCGGTGGTTTGTGTCAGTTAGCGAATATGTTATATTGGCTTGCGTTACATACGCCGCTTGTGATCAAAGAAAGACACCATCACAGCTTCGATCTATTTCCAGACGACCGAAGAGTAATCCCCTTTGGTACGGGAACGAGTGTATTTTATAATTACGTAGATTTACAATTTTACAATCCAACTTCGAATCGGTTTCAATTTCATCTGGAGGTCACGGAAGCGTATTTAGAAGGTGCGATAAGCTGCGATACAGAATTGCTATATGATTATCGAGTGAAAGAGAAGAACCATTCATTCTACGAAACTTCAAACAAGTGGTTCAGGGGGAACGAAATTTGGCGGCAAAAAGTAAGTAAGCAAGATGATTCTATCGTGGATGAAGAGTTGGTTAACGTGAATCACGCAGAGGTCAAGTATATGAAATCTAACGGAACTCAGGAGAACGAATGAAGAGTGAATATGTGAAGGATTTTCTCATTTTCGGTTGGAAACAAGCCTTATGCTGTATGTTTCCTGTTATCATCTTTATGACTTTGGCTGTATCCAAAGCAGTACCGCTGCCATTCATGCATCGCTATGATTTCATTTTACTTGTGTGTATTCTTGCGCAACTGATATTGGTATGGACGAAGTTAGAGAGTGTTGATGAGCTGAAGGTTATCACGGTATTTCACATTATTGGACTTGCTCTTGAGTTGTATAAAGTACACATGGGTTCGTGGTCTTATCCAGAGGAAGGCTTGACGAAAATAGCCGGAGTCCCGCTGTATAGCGGTTTTATGTATGCCAGTGTCTCCAGTTATGTGTGTCAGGCGTGGAAACGATTTGATTTGTATCTCATTAACTGGCCAAGCAAATACATGGCGATCCTGGTATCGATAGGTATATATGCTAATTTTTTTACCCATCATTTTATGGTTGATATCAGGTGGATTCTCATTGCCTTGATCGTGATTCTGTTTTACAAATCTCATATTCTATTCACCGTAACGACCCAAACCTATCGCATGCATACGGTCTTATCCTTCATGTTAGTTGCTTTATTTATTTGGCTGGCTGAAAATATTTCAACATTTCTTGGAGCTTGGCGCTATCCAGATCAAGAAATTTCGTGGCGGATTGTTCATTGGGGGAAAATTAGTTCATGGTTTATGTTGGTCATTATTACGATCATCATCGTAGCAGAATTGAAGCGTATCAAATATCCAAAGCAAGTTAAAGGTGCATGAAATAGCGAAACCCCCGGAAGCTCGTAGCCTCTGGGGGTTCTTTTTGCAATTCGTTTACTTCGCTCCACCTTCAGCAAGGATCGTTTCCCAAATCGCACCTTTACCATATAGTTCTTTGTTCACTTTATCCCAACCACCTAGGTATTCGATATTGAATAGGCCTGGAGGCGTTGTGTAGTTTTTCTCATATTGCTTAGCGACTTCTGGAAGAACTGAGCGGAAGCCTTTGTCAGCGAATACTTTCTGAGCATCAGCAGAGAACAAGTAGTCATAGAACGCTTGAACAGCTGCACGATTACCATGCTTATCAACGTATTTATCAATAATAGCAACGGGATTTTCAATGGAAGTCGTGTATTGTGGAATAACTTCAACGTATTTCTTACCGGATTGAATACGAGCGACAAGTTCATTCTCATACGTAATGATCGCATCGCCTACACCTTTATCGAAGGTCGCTAGGGAGTCGGCGCCACTCTTATCGAGAACTTTAATGTTTTTGTATATTTTAGCTACGAGATCTTTGGCTACAGCAGGGTCTTGCTTACCAGCAGCTTCGGAAATTTTGAGTCCAGCACCGTAGACAGCATTGATATCCCATTTAGCACCACCAGAACTACTTGGGTTTGGAATGAGGACTTCAACGCCTGGTTTTGTTAGATCGGACCAATCCTTAATTCCTTTTGGATTCCCTTCACGCACACCAATAGCGGCGATAGAAGTTGTTACGAAACCTTTTTGTGGCGTGTTTTTCCAGTCGTGTGTAATTAGACCTTTTTCCACGATTTTTTGAATATCACCTTCAAGAGAGAGTGGAGCGATATCCGCTTCAAAGCCTTGAATGATAGCCGTAGCTTGTGAGCCGGAAGCGACATAAGATTCTTGGAATTCAACGGTTGTACCGGTTTTCTTTTTATATTCTTCTTTGAATTTTGGCAGGATTACATCAAAGGATTCTTTCAAAATGGAGTAAGCACCGACCGTAATCGTGACTTTACCGCCATCAGCTTTCGGTGTCGTACTTGCAGCAGCTGTTGCAGCTGTCGTTGCAGCGGCAGATGGAGCACTGGTGCTAGCTGTTTTGGTCGTACCGGATCCGCACGCTGTAAGGGTAATACTTGCTGTGAATAAGGCTGCAGTAACTAGGCCAAGCGTTTTAACATTTTTCATGGTTAACAACTCCCCTTCTTTTCTAAAGCTTATTTGGTATTAGGTTATATGAAGACAGGCTGTGGATCTTGTTTGGCCTGATTATCAATCCAGGTTGTACCTGATTGGGTAAATACAGAAATCTGATGGATAAGAATATTCACTTCATCGCCAACTTGATAAATGCGTTCTTTCACGGACTGATAGGCAAAAAGCTTGATATGACCCGTATCCATTTCTAGATACCAGGAATCTCCGCGGAAGTGAACATGTGTTACTTTGCCTTTTTCTCCAGCTGTGGCCAAATGACTGACATTGTGCGGACGAACTTCGATGTTCTCAGGACGAATTAGTACATTTACATCAGGTAGCCATTTGCCATCTTGTTGAAGATCAGCAAGCGTAGGGAATCCAACAAGCGGCGAATAGGAGGGAAGAACATTGGATTCTCCAATGAAGGAAGCTGCGAAGGATGAAGCAGGTTTCGTATAAATTTCCCATGGACTTCCTTGTTGTTCGATTTTGCCACCTTGGACCAAGATGATTTCATCGGCAACCTCGATCGCCTCATCCTGATCATGCGTTACGAAAAGGGTCGTTACTTTGAATTCGTTGATCAAATTTCGCAGCCAAACGCGAAGCTCTTTACGGATTTTGGCATCAATCGCGGCAAAAGGCTCATCGAGTAGAAGCAGCCTTGGTTCAGGTGCTAGGGCTCTAGCGAAAGCTACCCGCTGGCGTTGTCCGCCTGATAGTTGATGAGGATATTTTCGCTCATGACCTGCAAGACCCATTAAGTTCAACAGATACGTGACGCGATCCTGAATCTCAGCCTTCGACTTTTTGAGCACTTTCAATCCATAAGCGACGTTGTCAAACACCGTCATATGTTTAAAAAGTGCATAACTTTGAAAAACGAAGCCAATACCTCTTTCTTGAACTGGAAGGTGAGTAGCAAGCTTCCCATCAAAATAAATATCACCGCTTGTTGGGGATTCGAGTCCAGATAGCATCCGAAGGATGGAGGTTTTACCACCGCCGCTCGGTCCAATCAAACCGACAAGATTCCCTTCTTTAATTTTGAAATTAACATCTTTGATCGCATGAAAGTCTCCGAAATGTTTATTAAGATTGGTTACTTCAATGTGCATGTGGGGATCCTCCTCCATGATTTCTTGTTGCTTCGCTTCTTCGTTTCAGCCACTCTAGCGTTAATAAAATCGTTATGGAGATGAGACCTAATACGAAGGCCACGCTATTGGCTGCTACGAGCTGAAATTGTTCAGCATCTTGATAGACGAGTGTCGTTGCTGTTTGTGTTTGATTAATGATGTTGCCTGATACGACAAGAATGGAGCCGAATTCACCAAGCGACCGAGCGATTGTCAAAATCAAGCCATACATGACACCCCATCGGATACTCGGCCATGTCACCTGGAAGAAAGTACGGACAGGTCCTGCGCCTAAGGTTGCAGAAGCTTCTTCGGACTGTGTTCCGATCTCCTCGAGTAAGGGGACTACCTCACGTACCATTAGAGGAAAGGTGATAAACATAGTGGCAATGACCATCCCTGGAATCGCATAAACGATTTTCATATTATGATCTTCGAGAAATGCACCGAGTGCCGTGTTGGGTCCGAAGATCAAGATCACCATTAAACCTACAATGACAGGTGACACCGCAAATGGCAGGTCGATCAGGGCATTAATGATCGGTTTCATCCAACGTGAAATCCAGGAACCTCTTACAATTTCTATGGAAATATAAATTCCGATAATGGCATTAAGCACGGTAACGATACTGACGATTATCAAAGAAATTTTCAAAGCGTGCAGGGCTTCTGGACGAACAAGGGCATCAAAGAATGCGCCAGGGCCATCTTCGAATGCACCAAAGGAAATTCCTAAGAAAGGCAATATGATTAGTAGGAATATGACCGAAAAAGAAATGCCAATCAATAATTTTCTCATGCTAGCCGCCCCTTTCCGCGAGTCCATAAATGGATTCCCCATAAAATCAGGACGGAGAGCGTCAGGAGGACTAGTGAGATAGCAGCTGCACCTTCAGGATTGTAGTTCTGTGTTTCACCATATATATAGACTGAGGCGACCATCGTTTTACCGRGTAAATTACCGGAGATTAGGGAGATGGCACCAAATTCTGCAAGTGATCGGGAGAAAGCGAGCATACTACCAGCAATCGTACCAGGTAATAGCGCTGGCAATACGATGCGGTAAAACGTATAGAATCTGTTTGCACCAAGTGTGAAACTCGCCTGTTCTTCTGCTGGATCAATCTGCTCCAATAGTGGTTGAACTGTACGTACTACGAATGGGAAAGTGACAAAGACTAGACCAATAACAATGGCAGTTTGATTATAGAGCAGTTTGATTCCTACCGAGTCTAACCAAGCTCCTAGTGGACTTTGTGGTCCTAGTAGGGTGAGGAACATTAAGCCTGCAACGGAAGTAGGAAGTGAGAAGGGGAGATCGACCATGCTGTTCAGAATGCTCTGTCCTCGGAATCGATATCGGACAAGGACATAAGCGATGATCGTTCCCACCACTGCTTGAATAACCGTTGCAATAATACTTAACTTGACTGTTAAGACAATTGATTTCCATGCTAAAGGTCCTGTGACTTCTTTCCAAAAAGGTTCCCAGCCTAGCGAAAAGCCTTTGACGTAGATGGTGGCAATGGGGATAAGAAGAAGCACAATTAAGTAGCCTATAAGCACGGATCGAACCGTCGCTTTGAAAACCTTGTTACGCATGGAACACCACCTATTCTCATAAAACATACCAACTTACTTGGTTTTATTAAAATGACTATAACAGCGACAGGATTATTCTGTCAATACGTATTTTTCGGTAAAATGACTGATGTTAAGTCTTTATTTTTGCATATAATAGTACAAAGACATTTTCCGAAAGTGAAAAGGGATCGATAAGAAAGTAATTAACAATTTTTATGAGAAAAGTTTGGGTAAATAAGTAAAACATACGTTGACACAAGTACCATCCCGTGCTAAGATTAGTTTACATTTTAATTCCGAGTAAGTAGATAAGATTAATATGAGTAAGGAAAGGGAGTTACCATCATGGAGCATGCCATCACGATTCAAAGCGACAATGTCGAAATAGCTGCAACTTTACATTACCCTACACAGCAACCTACAGCGGTTCAAGCAGATTGTCAGCGTTGGCCCTTGATTATCATTTGTCACGGATTTATTGGGAGTCGAATCGGTGTTGACCGGCTTTTTGTAAAGGCAGCTCGCTCTTTCAGTGCACAAGGCTATTTTGTACTTCGTTTTGATTATGGAGGCTGTGGCGAGAGTACAGGGGATTATGGCGCAGGTGGGTTAGATGTACTCATTGAACAGACTAGACGAGTTATTGATTATGGTGTTTCAATTGATTGTGTGGATCTGAGCAGAGTTATACTACTTGGACATAGCTTAGGCGGTGCCGCGGCAGTGTTAACAGCAGCGAAGGATCATCGCGTGAAAACGCTATTCCTTTGGTCGGCTGTAGCCCATCCACACAACGATATTATGCGAATCGTCGGCAAGAACGAATACGAGAAACTGCCGCTAGGTGGTACGATCGATCATCATGGCTACAAACTAACAAGTCGATTCTTCGAATCATTATCGCAGCATCAACCGTTTGAACAATTACGTAAATTTACTGGCGATGTATTTGTCGTTCATGGAACTGCAGACGAAACCATACCTGTCGATTATGCGCCGTTATATCAGAAGATGTTCTGGCTGCGCAAAGAAGGTCAATGTGACCTGGAGCTCGTGTATCAAGCAAATCACACGTACTCGACGACACAATCAACGACTGAATTGCTGGAGAAAACGGAAAATTGGCTGAACTATACGTACAAACGAAACAAAGAGTGGAATGATTGGACAATATAAATGAGTTGGAGGCATGGCGATGGCGAAACCACTGGAATTAGATGAAATTTGGGTAGAGCGAATTAAACAAATTTTAGATGGACTAGAATATGGTTCTGTACAAATTGTKGTTCATGATGGCAAGATTACACAGATTGATAAAACAGAAAGAAAAAGATTTGAGACGACTGCTGTTCCACAAGCTCAAGCTACATTACAAGCTGTGAAATCGACGACCAAACAAAAGAGTAAAGTTTAGCTATGATATTGCACTTATCCATTAGCCCTCATTCATTGGAATGGGGGCTGTTTTCATTCGTCAGAAGACGTATACTAAGGAGGAGTAGGAGCGAGATTTGGAAGGAGAATCTTATGCGTAAAGGTCACTTTATTTGGGAAGATGCGCAGGGAATCAAACACTATGTGTACGAGTGGCTACCTTCGGAAGACGTGGGATTCAAGGGGATTGTGCAGATCGCACACGGGATGGCAGAAACGGCCGCTAGATATGTGCGGTTAGCTCAAGTTTTGACTGAGAACGGATACGCTGTCTATGCGAATGATCACTTGGGACATGGCCAAACAGCGGGTTCTCTAGAAGCCCTGGGTAAGTTTGGCAAGGATAGCTTTCATGCCATGGCTGATACAATGGGGGAAATTACATCACAAATTCGTACGCGGTATGAAGAGTCTAACCTACCATTATTTATGTTAGGGCATAGCATGGGGTCATTTTTAACGCAGTACTACATGGGATCTTATTTGGAGCGATACCCTACACATGTTCAAGGGATTCTATTGTCTGGTTCGAATGGAAAAGAAGGCCCAGTCCTACAAGTTGGAATTGGGATTGCAACGTTGGAAGCAGCTTTAAGAGGAGATCATTTTCGCAGTGTACTGTTGACAGCACTATCTTTCKGATCGTTTAATACGAAGTTCAAGCCGAATCGTACACCGTTTGATTGGTTGAGTCGAGATGAGCGAGAGGTCGATGCTTACATAAATGATCCGTATTGCGGTAGCATTTTTACATCGGGATACTTTAGGGATTTCTTCAAAGGTTTAGTGGAAATACATAAATTTCACCATTTGGCTCGTATTCGTAAGGAGATTCCAATTTATATTTTCTCGGGTGAGGAAGATCCAGTTGGCGGGCAAGGGAAGGGAGTTCGCAGCTTAATTAAGACCTATGAGAAGCTGGGGATACATGATATCAGTTATAAGTTATATCCAGGTGGCAGGCACGAGATGTTGAATGAGATTAACCGCGAAGAGGTCATGCAAGATATTGTTGCTAGATTAGATTGTTGGATCGCAAAGTGAAATATGCTGTTCCTTATCGGCCTGATGGCTTATGGGAACAGCTTTTTTGGTGTTGGTGGGGAAAAGTCACAGAATGTGTTCACTAGTTGCTATTTCGCGTTCCGTACGAGTTGTGCACGAATGCCTTCACGATCGATTTGTATCCAGTATTCTATGATTTTGCCATGCTCTACGCGATAAACAGCACTAGCGATTTCGATGATTGGTTTTCCAGTCGGCAGAAAGCCATCAACTTCTCCAATATGTATACCCGTTTGCTTCCAGCGTACATAGACACGATCTTTTTGGGCGAGGAGCTCCTGAACTTCTAAATGAAAAGTGCCGTAAGCGTCAAGCATTTCTCGAACATGATCAGCGTAATTCATCGGGGTCCGATGGACGGTTGTTTCGTTTTCAGCTGTCATCTGATGGGCTAGAACCTGGTCGGCCATATAATCATGGGCTGCATCAGGCTGCTGTCCAGAGCGGACGAGTTGGAAAAATTGTTGCACGACGTCTCTTGACGATAAAGACATAGGGGTAGCTCCTTAGTATGAAATATGAGTGACTGGTAGAAAAGTATAGGGTATTGCAGGTGGAAGTGCAAGCGGCCTATGAGAATGCCATGAGTCAGGTAACTTTCAAAGGTAGTGTGTTAAACTACTATAAGTGCGTCAAGTACGCCATCAAATTTGGATTTTATGCACAACCTATATATAGAGATGAAGGAGGCTCCAATTTATGAAGCATCTTACCTCAGATCGAGTTAAAATCCCGCTAGGATTCTGGTCTGCTTTACGTGAATTGGGGATTTCCCCTCACGATATAGCTCGCCAAGCGCAATTGCCACTAACCATTATTACGGAACCAGAAGTCAGCACTAGCCAATATTTCGCGATCTGGCAGGCTTATTCCGATCTTATTGGCGACAATGCTCAAGGAATTATCAAGCTTGTGACTGCCTTTGAAACAGCCAAATACCCACCGTCCGTCTTAGCGACTTACCACGCTCGTGACTATCGCGACGCATTAAACCGAATGGTTCGTTATAAGCAAATRTGCCCGCCTGAAAGCTTACATATCACCGAGGAGGGAGAGAACTGTGTAATCGAACTAAATTGGCTGACGACAGAGCAAGCCGGTCCTCCAGTATTGGTCGGTATTACACTGGCATATCTACTGGAACTCGGGCGCCGAGGTACTGGTCAACCTTTAACGGCGAGATTCGTCGAATTTGCACTTCCCATGGGCGATTTACAAGTACTTGAAGCATACTTTGGTTGCCGCGTCGGGGTTGGTTCGCAAAGTAACCGTTTGACATTACATCGAAGGGATTTGGAGCGCCCCTTTGTTTCGTACAACGAAGAATTGCTGGAGATGCTGACTCCTGTTCTTGATCAATCCTTGGATGAGCAGCAGCTTAGACGCTCTATTACTGAGATGGTCAAATGGATCTTGAAGCGTAGTCTAACAGCAGGATGTCCCGACATTCATACTGTCTCGAAGGAATTAGGTATGAGTGATCGAACATTACAGCGTCGGCTAACAGATGAAAATACGAGCTTCCAGCAACTATTGACTCAAGTTAGACATGAACAGGCCAGGGAGTACTTGGCAGACCCCTCGTTCGAAATTAAAGAAGTGGCTTTCTTGATCGGATATGAAGACCAGAATTCATTCTACCGTGCCTTCCGGATGTGGGAAGGGGAGACTCCTTCCAATTGGCGTGCGGCCAACGTAACCTTTGCTGCTAAGAACTAATAGGTGCATTTTTTATAATTTGGCGTGTTATGCAAGAACTTAGGCGCAATAGGCTAGTTACGGAACAATCCAGACCAAGTAATATTATCCCTATCCGGGCCCAGTATTTCATATAAAAGGAGACAAGCATAATGGATATGGGATTAAACAATAAAACAGCTTTAGTTACAGGATCTACAAAGGGGATTGGTAGAGCGATAGCCATTGAACTTGCCAAAGAAGGTGTGAATGTCCTCATTAATGGACGGAACTTTGAAGAGGTTGAGCGTATTGTTCAAGAAATGAAGTCGGAATTTCCAGCTACCTCACCTCAAAATGCGACTGCCGATATTGTGGATACTATGCAACGTGAGGCTCTATTTAAAAAATACCCCGACATTGATATCTTAGTGAATAATATGGGGATATATGAAATGATGCAATATGAGGACCTTGACGATGAAATATGGGAGAAGTACTTCCGTACCAATGTTCTAGCTGCAAATGGGTTATCTAAGTTTTATTTACCTAAAATGTTGAAAAATGATTTTGGTCGCATTATTTTTATCGCGAGTGAAGAAGCAATGATGCCGTCTGGACAAATGCCACAGTATTGTATGACGAAATCAATGCTATTATCATTGTCAAAAAGCTTATCTAAATTAACAAGAGGAACAGAAGTTACCGTCAATTCGATCATGCCAGGACCAACACTCTCTGAAAATGTGCATCAAATAATTGAAAGTATGTATCCGAATGAAGATATGACTTTTTCAGAAAAAGAGAAACAATTGATGTCTACAATCTTACCGCAATCAGAAATCCAACGATTTATCAATCCTATTGAAATAGGAAGACTAGCTGCGTTCGTATGTAGCCCTTATGCTTCCGCATTTAAAGGTTCTCCGATCCGTATGGATGGGGGGATGGTACCTACTATTTTTTGATAGTTTAATATGCAKATTAAATATAAAAAGAACCTTGAATTTGATCTCAAGGTTCTTTTTATGATTATATTGAAAATAATAGTAAAACTCGAAAGCAGAGATGAAAACTTGCATCTCATTAACTTCTCATTATGATCCATCATTTATATAGGGGGGCTTGTGCGTGAACACAAGTAAGAAGAAGGTGGCCAATACCGAAGCAAACCGAGAAACGGCTCCAGTTCTTGGAAAACGCGCCTTGAACCGAGCTTTGCTTGAGAGACAATTGCTGCTGGGGCGAGTTCATCTACCAGCGCTGGCTGCGATTGAACATTTAGTTGGTTTGCAGGCCCAAGCACCGAATCCTCCGTATTATGGTTTGTGGACACGGCTTGAAGGATTTCGACAGGAAGAACTTAGCCGGTTACTTGAAGAAAGGAAGGTGGTGCGCATCGCGATGATGCGCTCTACGATTCACTTGGTGTCGGCTCGTGATTGTTTGGAGTTGCGACCCTTGGTACAATCAGTCCACGATCGAGGTTTTGGCGGTGCTTACGGCAAGAGTCTCGACGGTTTAGATGCACAGGCGCTAGCTGCCGCAGGGAGAGCACTTGTCGAAGCAAAGCCGATGACATTTAGCGAACTCGGCAAGCAGCTAAATGAAGAGTGGCATGACCGGGATCCGGATGCTCTCGCAGCTGCCATCCGGACTTTGGTGCCACTTGTTCAAGTACCGCCACGCGGACTTTGGGGTCAAAGCGGCCAAGCATTGCATACGTCAGTAGAACTCTGGTTAGGATCGTCCCTCACTTCCGAACCGAAGATTGCGTTAATGATCCAACGCTATTTGTCTGCCTTTGGCCCAGCTTCAGTCAAGGATATGCAGGCATGGTCGGGACTAACTAGCCTGCGCGAGGTAATCGAGAAGCTTCGACCTGATCTCATCTGCTTTCGTGACGAGCAGGGGAGTGAACTGTTCGACCTGCAAGATGCTCCGCGACCCGACCCTGACATTGCGGCCCCAGCACGATTTTTGGGCGAGTTTGATAATATCCTATTGTCGCATGCGGATCGGTCGCGAATTATTGATGACACTTATCGAAATCGGGTATTCACAAAGAATGGCATTATTCGATCAGTTATCCTCATAGACGGCTTTGTTGGTGGGTTATGGAATCTCAAGCGGGGGAGCGGAATAGCAACACTCACCATTGAACCCTTCAGGAGGTTATCTTCTCAGGAACAAGATGAAATAGCATTTGAGGGGGCTAACCTGTTGAAATTTGCAGCGGTAGACGACCAGACCCACGAAATCCAATTCATAACATAGGCAATTCCTTCAGCGAGCACAACGAATACATGGTCTCGAAAACCAAAATGGATCAGCTAGTAGGAATTAATTTACAATTTGCTTGAAACATTTGGGAACGATGGTCCGTTTAAGAGTTGTGTGAGTTGTTGATGCTTTTGGGGTTAGAAGGGGGAGCTGTAGTGAGAAGAGTAATAAGTATAATACTGATGTCGGTTCTAGGATTAAGCTTCATGATGGTCTTCCATTCTTCAAATGTATATGCTTGCTCTTGTGCTCAGCCTCAAGCTGTGAAAGATCAATTTAGTCGATCGGAAGCTGTTTTTTCTGGGAAAGTGCTTGAAGTGAAGGAGCAAAAAAACGTAAACGGAAGTATGACCAAAGCTGCGCTATTCGACGTAAGTCGTATATGGAAAGGCGGCACTGAATCTCAAATTATTATTCATACGGGAAGCGGTGGCGGGGATTGTGGAATTAATTTTGAAAAAGGCAAAGAATATTTGGTTTATGCTGCGCCATCATCGATGTATGGAGGTAAAGAGTTGCTTGTTACCATTATTTGTGACAGGACGGTTGCTTTAAATCAAGCGCAAGAGGATCTGGCTGTATTAGGTGAGGGGAAAATTCCTACGGAACAAGTTCAACTTGAAGGTGAACTGTCACGGATCCAACCCGCTATCAGGGTTGCGATAGTTGGATTTGTTGTGCTAGGTACGACCTTTTTCTTAGTTCGGCGGCGAAAATGGAGAAAGTAATGAATAAGCAGTCCCCTTCACGCAATGCGAAGGGGGCTGCTTGTTGCTGCTGGCGTTACGCCAGCAGCTTCTTAAACTCCGCGGTCAGCAGCGGCACGACCTCGAACAGATCGCCGACGATACCGTAGTCGGCAACTTTAAAGATCGGCGCCTCCGCATCCTTGTTAATCGCGATGATGACGCGCGATGAGCTCATCCCCGCCAAATGTTGAATGGCGCCGCTAATGCCGCACGCGATGTAAATTTCCGGCGTCACGACCTTGCCGGTCTGGCCGATCTGCATCGCGTATTCGCAGTACCCCGCGTCGCAAGCCCCGCGGGAAGCTCCAACAGCGCCGCCTAAGACGGCAGCCAGCTCTTCGAGCGGCTGGAACCCATCGGCGCTGCGCACGCCCCGACCTCCGGAGACGACGATCTTGGCTTCAGCCAAGTCGATGGCGCCGGACGTTTTACGCACGACCTCCCGGATGATGCTGCGCAGGGAGGGAGCGGGGTAGGCAACATCGATGATCACAGATTGACGCGAAGCGTCAGGCTCTGCGGCTGCGATGTTGTTGGGTCTTACCGTGACGACCCAAGGCGCAGCCGGGTCGGTAAACGCTTTCTTCTCGACAGCTTTGCCAGCGTAAAGCGGTCGGGTGAACAAGACGTTATCGCCGCTGCGTTCAATGGCGGTAACGTCAGAGATTTGGCCGGCTGCAAGCGAAGCGGCAGCCAATGGGGCAAGGTCTCGGCCCATCGCCGTATGGCCGAAATAAATCGCGTTTGGTCCGGCAACAGCGGTCACGGCCAACAAGGCACTGAGATAGGCATCCGAGCTATAACTCTCAAGCTGAGGATCCTCGACAACGTAGACGGTGTCTGCGCCATAAGCAGCGAGCTCACCAGCTAACGCCTTGGTGCCAGCGCCACCGAACATAACGGCAGCAAGTGTATCACCATCAGCAGCAGAAAGCTGTGCCGAACGTAGGGCCTCAAAGGATACTTGACGAAGCTTGCCACTGCGAGCTTCAGCAACTACAAGAAATTGTTTAGCCATCGATATAGCCTCCTAAGTTATTATAGTTTCGGCTGCATTTAGATCACTTTGGATTCGTTACGTAGTGCTTGAACGAGCTCAGTTACTTGGTGGGCAAGCTCACCTTTGAGGATGCGGCCAGCTTGACGCTCGGGCGGGAGGGATAACGCCAGTCGAGTCGTTTTGGCAAGAATGGCATCCGCACCAGAAATATCATCAAGGGTTAAATGTTGGAAAGGCTTTTTCTTTGCTTTCATAATCCCAGGAAGGGAGKGATATCTAGGTTCATTTAGGCCTTGTTGGGCTGTAAATAGTGCAGGGAGTGGTACCTCGATCACTTCGATATCGCCTTCGGCATCGCGGTGAACATGCGCTGTTTCTCCTGTAATTTCCAGCTTAGTAATCGAAGCGACATGAGGCAATCCAAGTAGATTAGCAAGACGAATGGCTACTTGACCTGCACCGTTATCAACGGAGAAGTTACCGCCTAGCAGGAGGTCGACAGTCTGGCTGCGTAAATACGCTGCCAAAATTTCAGCAATTTCGAATTCGTCCCCGAGGATTCGATCATCGGTTATCAAAACAGCCTCGTCAGCACCCATCGCGAGAGCGGTTCGCAGTGCTTCCGCTGTGCGATCAGGTCCGATCGATAGCAGTGTCACTTTACCGCCATGCTCATCTCGCAGTTGTATCGCTTGCTCTACCGCATACTCGTCGTACGGATTGATGACGAACTTCGCGCCATCCTCTTGAACAACGCCATTTTGCAAGACGATTTTCTCCTCTGTATCAAACGTTTGCTTCAATAATACAAAAATGTCCATAGTCAAGCTCCCTCCTGAATATACATGAAATAGAGACACTTTCTCGCTTGCTGAACGCTTGAATTATGACTCAATGCCTTTAATGAAAAAATCAAGCGTAGGACCAACCTGTGCAGTTAATGAATACTTTTGCCCGGAAATCAGCCAAGAGGTGACGACTTCATCCATACCTCCAAAAATAAGAAGTCTCACCAGCTTCACATCCAGATCCGCACGGAAGCTGCCGTCATTCTTTCCTTTTTCTAATATATTTTCAATGAGGATAATATATCTCTTTAGAGCAAGACCAATCTCTTTACGAAGCTCCAAATCACTTTGACGAAGCTCGATTTGGGTGAGGTAGGCCATATGAATGTTATTTTCCAGCTCGCTAAAATGAATCTCACAGATTTTGCGCAACGCATCCTTCGGGCTCGTGCTTTCTCGGACAGCTGCGTTGAATTTCTCGACAAGCTCGCCTAATTTCTCTTGGAAAAGACTAGTTAAGATATCCTCCTTCTTCTTGAAGTACAGATAAATGGTGCCATCCGCGACGCCGGCTTCTTTGGCAATGCGCGAAACTTGGGATTTATGAAACCCGTTTTCCGCAAATACTTTCATCGCGCCTTCGAGAATCGCATAATACTTGTCTGGTTTTTTGCCACTTGTCAAGGAGATCACCTCGGTGTTAGAATACAAATATCGGTGAATGAATACTCATTCATTTTCGTAATTTCATCATAAAATACGTAGTACGCCTTGTCAACGACTTATTCCGCTTAACCAAGCAGTAGGGAGGTTTGTCGGCTTACTCTTCACATGGAAGCAGGTTTCTACTCTTATTCAAAAAGGGACTCATGGAATTTGCTTTTTTGCGATCCGCGAATGTAAGCGTTAACAAATTTAATAAAAGGAGGGTCTTCCATGACCGGTACGCTGATTCAGTTTCTCCTTTTTCTGGCGGTTACGGGTTTGGCACTCTACGGGTTCGGCCGGGTAGTGTATCACCGATATTTATATATCCAGTTGGGGAAATCGGTGGATTTGAAGAAGGAAGCTAGCTTAAGGCTCAAGGGATTTGCGGTTCAAGTGTTTGGCCAGACGAAGTTATTGAAGGATAAAAAGAGCGGTATCATGCATATCGTCATTTTTTACGGCTTCATTATTCTACAGCTAGGTGCTTTGGACCTTATTTTAAAAGGATTAATTGACCGAGGGTTACCTGTCCCAGGTTATGGCTATTTCACCCTCATGCAGGAAGTGACGGTCGGGTTGATCGTGCTAGCCATGGGTTACGCGACCTATCGACGCTATATCGAGAAGCTCAAACGCCTTAAACGAGGCTGGAAGCCAAGTATTGTCGTGTTTTTTATCATGTTCTTGATGCTGTCTGTCGTTATAAGCGGTGGGTTTGAACGTATTCGTGAGGGGCTTCCAGCATCAGGCTTCGCTCCGCTGACATCGGTTTGGGCGGCCTTATTCGATGGGATCTCAACATCAGCGGCGACGGTGGGCTTCTATGCAGGCTGGTGGATGCACTTGTTGATTCTGTTATCTTTCCTTATCTATGTGCCGCAGTCCAAGCATTTTCACATTATTACCGCTCCGATTAATATACTTTTGCGACGCACGGAGCCGACAGGTAAGCTCGCATCTCTGAATTTGGAGGATGAAGACGCCGAGACATTCGGGGTTGGAAAGATTGAGGATTTTACGCAAAAGCAGATGCTGGATTTCTACTCCTGTGTGGAATGTGGTCGTTGTACGAGCGTGTGTCCCGCTAATACGACAGGGAAGCTGCTGTCGCCGATGCACCTCATTACAAAGCTGCGCGATCATTTGACGGAGAAAGGTGCAGCCATTACCTCAAAGTCGCCTTGGGTACCTGCCATGGTATTCGCACCAGAATCGCAAGGGAACGCGCTCGAAGTGGAACTCATTGGAGGTGTGATCACCGAGGAAGAGCTGTGGGCTTGTACAACCTGTCGAAACTGTGAAGATCAATGTCCAGTTGCGAATGAGCATGTGGATAAAATCATCGATATGCGCAGGCACTTGGTGCTGACGCAAGGCAGTATGCCGCATGACGGGCAACGCGCACTGCAGAATATCGAAAGACAAGGCAATCCTTGGGGAATTTCCCGCAATGATCGAGTGAAATGGGTCAAAGAGGTTGACCCGGAAGACGAACTTCAAGTGCGAACTGTAAAGGAAAATCCAACCTTCGAGTATTTGTTCTTTTTGGGCTCGATGGGTGCCTATGATAATCGCAGTCGTAAAATAACACATGCATTCGTGAAATTAATGAAGGAGGCTGGTATCTCTTTTGCCATATTAGGAAATGAGGAGAAAAATTCTGGTGACACTCCGCGTCGGATGGGGAATGAATTCTTGTTCCAACAGCTGTGTGCGGACAATATCGCTACGTTTCAAAAGTACAAGGTAAAGAAGATCGTCACGACGTGCCCGCATACGTATCACACGTTCAAAAATGAGTATCCCGAATTTGGCTTACTTGCAGAGGTTTTTCATCATACAGAATTGCTGGATCAGTGGGTGAAAGAAGGACGCTTGACTCCGCAATATGAGGTCAAAGAACGCATAACATACCACGATTCTTGTTACTTAGGTCGTTATAACGAGGTGTATGAAGAGCCCCGTAATGTGTTGCGGGCAATTCCTGGCGTGGAACTTGTGGAACAAGCGCGTTCTCGTGAGAACAGCATGTGCTGTGGGGCGGGCGGAGGCATGATGTGGATGGAGGAAACAGCAGGTACTCGTGTAAATGTGGCGCGTACGGAGCAACTGCTGAGTGTCAAGCCAACGGTGATCTCCTCGGCGTGTCCTTATTGTTTGACGATGGTGGAGGATGGCACGAAGCTGAAAGAAGTAGAAGAGCAGGTGAAAGCACGGGATATTGCGGAAATTCTGGCACAATCGGTGTTTGGTCTATCGAAAAACTAAAGTAGTGCTTTCGAAGCCAGTTTTCTAACGAAAACTTAAAGGAGATGATCTCATGACAACTATTCGTACGGCAGCGGTAATCGGTTCGGGTGTAATKGGTTCCGGAATTGCTGCGCATTTGGCCAATGTAGGTATTCCTGTTTTATTGCTCGATCGTGTGCCTGAACAGTTAACACCACAGGAGGAAGCAGCAGGGCTTACACTCGATCACCCTAAAGTGCGGAATCGTTTCGCAGTAAGTGCCATGGAAAAGCTCGGCAAGACAAACCCGGCTCCTTTGTATAGTGAAACTTTTGCCTCACGGATCACACCAGGGAATATCGAAGATGATTTGGCTAAGCTGAGCCAAGTGGATTGGATTGTCGAGGTTATTATCGAAAATCTACAGGCGAAACAAGAGCTTATCGCTCGGATTGAAAAGGTGTGGAAGCCCGGCACGATCGTTTCGTCGAATACATCAGGGATTTCGATAAATGCCATGGTAGAGAACGCTGGGGCAGCATTCAAGAAACATTTCCTTGGGACGCATTTCTTTAATCCTCCGCGCTACATGAAATTATTGGAAATTATTCCGAATGAGCAAACGGATCCAGCCATTATCGCGAGTATGAGTGATTTTTGTGAGAAGAAGCTTGGTAAGGGTGTTGTGCAAGCGAAAGATACACCTAATTTTATAAGTAATCGGATTGGTACTTACGGGTTGCTGATTACTCTACGAGAAATGCTGGCCAAAGGTTATACGGTTGAAGAAGTCGATGCGGTGACAGGACCTGCCATGGGACGGCCGAAAAGCGCGACATTCCGCACGCTGGACCTTGTTGGTCTCGATACATTCGTGCATGTGGCGAACAATGTGTTTGATCTCGTGACAGATCCTGCCCAGAAGGATGTCTTCGATACCCCTGTTATATTGAAAGAAATGGTTGCCAAAGGCTGGATAGGTGAGAAACAGGGGCAAGGCTTTTATAAGAAAGTGAAATCGGCTGAGGGGAAAGAAATTCAGGCTTTGAATTTGGAGTCGATGGAATACGCGGTAGTCCGTAAAATAAGCTCAGCGTCCTTGGAGGCGGCCAAACAAACAAAGGGGACAGTTGGGAAACTGAAAGCCTTACTC